>NZ_JAAOMP010000068.1 GCF_018853815.1 Acidithiobacillus sulfurivorans
CAGGATACATTACGAACGCACCCTAAAGCGCAAAACATGGGCGGATTGTCCATCATCGCCGCTTGGGAAAACAGCCGGACAATAGATGACACCCCCCAACCTTTGCCTGGCAAACAGTTCGTGGACGTGTTTTACCAAGAGATTCCGTGGGGTCGCTTTTATGACAATGGCCTCTCCTGGAAAATGGAAGAAAGGCCCGATGCTCCCGCGTTCCCTGTGGCGGACGCAGATATCCATCGCTTCCTGCAATCCCTTTTCCCAGAAACAGAAGGCGACAAACACCAGGTTGCCAGCCTGTTTCTGAGTGAGCCGCGCCGATTGATGAACCTCTTGATCCGTCCGGAAGGGGATAAAACGGTACCCGTCCGAAATCACATCGACGCAGAATCCCGTGTCGCACGACACACTACCCGAGGGTTATTTGTCGGCACAATGGTACCCCCTACTGCATCTGACACCCAGGATTTTGATCCGCATCCCGCTGAACCTAAACTTTCCGGTATGCAACCTAAAGCGCCGGTGTTTATCGACAGGCAGGGTAACGTAAACTTCAGTTCCGAACGGGACCCCTTTACCCTATTGATGAAGTTTAATTACGATCAGCGCGGCTCGAAAGCCGGCCTTCCCGTGCTGGAATGGGCCGCCCAACAAGTGAGCCGATATGCGGGCATTGAAACACCGGATACGGCACTGATGGTCGACGGTGACGGCAGCCGTGCCGCTTTATTGTCGGAGCGGTTTGATGTGCCCTGTGGCCAGGATTCGCGCTGGCTGTTTGCCATGGACGGTGCCGCTTTAATGGGATTGCCCACCAGCGACAAGTACAAAGCCAACCCGATACAATTGTGGCGGCGCATGGATGAAATCGCCCGCCAGTCCAAAGGCATGAGTGATGACGATCGGCAGAAAATGGCCGAGCAATTTTTCGATCGGTTTGCCCTCGCCTGGGCTATGGCAGACGGCGATTTACATGCCAAAAATGTCTCTGTTCTGTTTACCTGTGATCCGTCCGCACCCTCTCCCAAATCGATAAAGTCCACGCCGTGGAAGATGACCCTGTCCCCGGCTTATGACACGGTGTGTACGCGCGCTATCCCCGGGTTTGGGGATGACCGCATGGCGCTGAAAATAAACGGAAAGGACGATGGATTGTCACTGTCCGCCTGGGAAAAATTCGGCGGACAGATCGGCATCAAGGACGCCGGAAACCGCGTCGCATGTCTCTCGGAAAAAGTGGCCCTGGGGTTTGCCGCGTTCGCCACTGTACATCCCGCGCAATGGGGGCTGGATGGCGAATATGCCCAATCCGTCTCCCGGCTATTGGACCGCGCCGCAACCGTTACCCGCGAAAGGGCACGGTACATGGGGGTTCATCTGGATGCGCTCCCGCAGGTGTCCATAAATGAAGTCATGGAAAGCCGAATGGAAGGCTTGGCTCTGAATACAGGAAATCAGGACCAAGAAGAACCGATACGTGGCAAATCCGAGGTGGATGATATGAGATGATTCCTAGATTAAAAACGCCATATTGCGTATCATATAGGTCATGAAAACGACTTCTGAAGAAATTATCGCAGAAATCATCTCGCCGCTCGAAGAAAAACGGGAAATTCTGGAATATGCGGGCGCGCCGGATTATCTCATCACGCTGCAAGGCGAGTTTAGCCCATTCCAAAGCACATTGCCCAAAGCGTTGCGAAGCAAATATCGGCTATCATGGTCTGCCGACGAGCGATTGTCGCGAGACTGGAAGATGCTGTCCGACAAAAAGGATGAAGCCCCAAAAGCGCTGGGAACCCCGGAAACCCTAGAAACGTTGACACCAGGTGCTGCAGAATAGCCCTATTTTGACGGGTGGCACAGTATATTGTACCATGCTTCCATCAAATCAGGAGGCAACCATCATGAATGCTATGCAAACCATCGCCGAACGTGTCACGAAACAACGCACCGCTCGCGGATTTTCACAACGGGCCCTGTCCGAGAAGCTGGGCATCTCCAGAACGACGCTGTCCAGCATCGAGCGTGGAGAGGACGGGGTGACTATGGGGACACTGCTGAAGGTGATGGATTTTCTGGATATGACACTGGAGAGCAAGAAGGTGGTGCGCTTGCCAAAAGATGGACAGTTTCCAAGAGGTGGCCCAACGCTGATGCAAATCAGAGCGATGCGGGAACAAGGGCTATTGTGAAAAAAGCGTTTCTGGAATTTAACCAATCGCGACGACGCAAAGAAGGTTTTTAATGAGATCGCTAGACATTTATGTGGACAGAAAAAGGGTCGCCATACTGACTTGCGACAATGGTGAATATCGTTTCGAGTATCTTCCTGGGACACCTGAAACACATGCTGTAGCCATAGGCTTACCAGTTACAGAAGATTACTCCGACGTTCAATACATGATGGTCCCGCCGCCTTTAC
Organism: Acidithiobacillus sulfurivorans; assembly: GCF_018853815.1. Classification (GTDB taxonomy): domain Bacteria; phylum Pseudomonadota; class Gammaproteobacteria; order Acidithiobacillales; family Acidithiobacillaceae; genus Acidithiobacillus; species Acidithiobacillus sulfurivorans. The sequence continues at coordinate 2,423 of NZ_JAAOMP010000068.1, forward strand.
AAGTAGGGTTTCCAGAAGGCGTTCTGCTCGAAACCATTTATCGTGTAGCAGCGAAACCACTCAAACTGGACGAAGACATTGATATTTTGGCGTTGGTCGGCAGGAACATGGTAGGACGCGTTCAGATGGTCCCTTCTGGTGAACCTCTGGATGTTACGCATAACGAATTGCCGGTCATATTGAATGCCGAACACCTGTTAAAAGACCCCAATGGCGCAAAGGTACTAGGAGCCGCCGTTGAGCGGTTCGCCGCACAAACCGGACTGTCTGGCATGTTTCCAAAAGGGGCGGCAGAAAAGTTGTCCTCGCCGCATGGCGGTACCTTGTCTTTCGCTTATGGCGATGCGATTGTGAAAATGGAGACTGACGAATATCTTGGGATAGCCGTTGTGGAACATGCGTGCCTATCTGTCTGCCGCGCCGCTCACATCCCCACAGTCGAATCACAACTATCGGAAAATGGTGAAGCATTACTGGTGAAACGATTTGACATCATGGAAAATGGAAATCGACTTGGTTTTGAGGACTTCTGCGGATTGTTGGACATGGCACGCACCGCGAAATATACAGGAGACCTAAAAAGCATCGCGCAAATTATCGTGTTTTATAGTCAGGAGCCTGAAACCCGGCAAGCCAATCTTCTACAATTCTTCCAGACCACCGTCATGAACACCGCGCTGCGTAATGGCGACGCACACTTGAAAAACTTCGGGCTACTGTACGAGGATCCGACGAAAGAGCGGATGTTAGCCCCCGCCTACGACATCGTCTGCACAACCGCCTGGATACCGCATGATCAGCCAGCATTACCCATGAATGGCTTGCGTGATTGGCCAGACGCCGATGCGCTGCGAGATTTCGGAAAGACCTTCTGCTACCTGGATGATGAAGCGGTTACGCGCGTGTTCACAGACACGCTGGACGCTTTGCGCAACTCGAACAGTTTGCTGGAGGACTTGCAGGCAAAATATCCGGATGTCACAGAACTACAGCATTTGCGGGAAGTCATAGAGCGTTCGGTGAACATGCTGCAGGAAGATTCTTTTGTGCAAGAAGCAAAAGAAGACGCGCTACCTAATGAAGCAGCAGCTTTAGAGGATGTAGACGAGCACCTAACGCAAGACAGCCGGCAAGGTCGTCATCGTTTGATGTGATTGGCGGGCATGATGCACCGCCATTTCATCCCCGCGTACACAGGGGCACGTTGGGCGGATAACTCAAGATGATGCTACCCGCTAGGCCGACAAAACGGAAATGCATAATCAATTGGTTACAGGGCTTTCAGGATGATACTATTTTGTCACTGAACACAAAAGATACATCAGGACAGACCCCTGCAAGAAAGGAATAGGTTAGAGAAGACCCAAACGAGGATCCATCTTTTTTAGTTTACCATCACGGAATTGCAGCGCAGTTCTTTTAGCCATTCGCCACACGGCGTCACGCTCTTTCCCGACATGGGAACCGCGCCTATTCATGCCGGATTCATAACCAGGCAAAACTCGCATAGCGCGATTAAAAACCATAGAGTGATCTTCTCCGTCACAGCAAAGCAGATGAGAGGACAAAATATGTGTTTTGATGGTTTCGTTTGGGCTTAAAACAAGCAGATCAGCGTCACTCGAACGCCGGTTTTTGCTATACACCAAAGCAATAACTTGGAGCCTTAGTCCAGCAGGATATGTTTTGAAATTTTCTGCATAAAATTCGGAAACCTCTGCAAAAAAAACTTCATGCCCTGATTCATGATCAGAAATATCAATCATTTTGATGGTCTTGATCTGGGCAGCATTGTCCACGAATGTAACCGTTTTGTTAAAACCATTCCCTTGCACCCGAATAACCATGCCAGAGGATTCCTGGAGTTCCCCATAATAGGAACGCTCCAGATAGAAAATTCTGTCACCCAATTTCATTAAAATGCCCCTTATCAAAGGAAAACGTGCCGCAGGGAAATCCTACCGTTTTGGTGGAGATAAGCCGTTCAGATGTTTTGCGCTGTTGATCGTTAAAGAATCGAGATTAACCGCAAGACTATTATCCGTTCTGAATGACCGCCATGTCAAATCGTGTTGCACTTTTCGATTTTTCAATCAATCAGTAACTGTCAATAAATCCACGGTCTGAATGAGCATCTGCAAACCGTCCCGATCTCTCCAACGATTCACTTGCAGGGTGTACCGAATAGCCAGTACGTCGTTCTCTGCAGGAATGACTACCTCGACTCCCTGAGTATCCCGCAGAAAACGTACAGCCGTTACCGTAACATCCTCCAGAAACGCCTTACCGGACTGGGGAGACAACTGCAGCCGCCAATGTCCGCCTTTCATCACGGTAGACTCTACCACGCGAAAGACGCCCTCAAAGACCGGTTCGGCAAACCCGGCACCCCAAGGGCCGGCATCCCGCAAGACGGCGGCCGTCTGCACATTCAGCAGCGAAGCGGGCAGGGCACCGTCCGTCTCCATAGAAACTTTCAGTGGACCGTCTCGCAAGGACAACCATCCAGGATATTGCTGGATCGCGTTGCGAAAGGTATCCATCTGATCATCAGGTAAGGTCAGTCCCGCCGCCATGGCGTGGCCTCCGAAGCGGCCAATGCTGCCCGGATATTGGGCGTCCACCCAAGCCAGGGCGTCCCGTAGATGGAACCCCGGTATCGACCGACCTGACCCCTTCCAGCCGCCTTCCTGCGCCCGGGTAAACACGAACACCGGCACGCCGAACCGCTCCCGAAGACGCCCAGCCATCAACCCTACGATGCCCTCGTGCCAGGTGGTGTCCGACAACACGAGCAGTTCGCGATGGGTGGCGGGATTCCCTTCCATATCGCTCGACAAAGACAGCAGCGCACGGTCCACCGCTTCTACCATGGATGAACTTTCTACCGCCCGTCGCTCCCGATTGGTGGCATCCAGTTCACGGGCCAGGGTTTGCGCGGTCGCGTCCTCCTCCGTCAATAACAGTTCCAACCCGGTCATCATGTTCGCCATACGACCCACAGCGTTCAATCGAGGCCCCACGATAAACCCGCAATCGGTGGATGTCGCTTGCGTGGGGTCTTTCCCGGCAACGCGAAACAAGGCCTGTAAACCCATGGGCCCAAGGCCTTGCCGAATGATATTCAAGCCGATCCGCACGAGAATTCGGTTGTTTTGCTCCAAAGGGACGACATCCGCCACGGTTGCCACCGCTACCAGGCTCAATAGATCGCGGATCGGCATGCGCCCCTTCCATTCCGGGTAAACGCCTTGCAGCGCCCACAGCAGATACCATGCAACCCCCGCTCCACACGTGGATTTCCACGGAAAGGGGCAGCCTGGCTGGTTGGGGTTCACAATGGCGTCCGCTTCGGGAAGGACATCGCCGGAAAGATGGTGATCGGTAATCAGCAGCTTCTGACCGCGCTCCCGCAAGATCCTCGCGCCTTCCAGTGCGCTGATGCCGTTATCCACGGTGATCACCAGTCCCGCCCATAATGGAATGCGCTGCGCCAACACCGGTGACAACCCATACCCTTCCGTTTTCCGGTCGGGGATGATAGGCGTCACTTCCGTAAATGGCGACAGCGCGCGCACTAAAATCGTGGTTGCGTTTACCCCATCGACGTCGAAGTCGCCCACAACAGCGATAGGGGTTTTCGTCGTCAAGGCGTCCTGCAAGAGATGGACGGCCGGCAATATACCCAGAAGGCCCAATGGACCTACCGGCTTTTCCAGTCGTCGAATGCCCTCACGAATATCCGCAAAGGTTTCCCGCTCCAGGGCAAAGTCGCCACCACGAGCCGCGTATAAGCGCTCCATGAAGTGCGCCACAGCCTCGGAAGCGGAGAGCGTAGAGTCACATGATGGCGAAGTATCCGCAGCTTCTTCGCTTTCTATGTTTTCTGAGGGATTCCGCAATCCAAAAGCCAAAACAGTCTCCTTTATTCGTAAGTTATCGTGTCGAAATCTCGCGCCGCCCTATCCATTCCAGCGGCCATAAACATCGGCACACGCGTGAAATTGGGTGCTGTATAACTGCCGGGGCGGAAATACGGATGACGGTTGCCGGTGTACCCCGTCGAGACATTGGACACAAATTGGGCGCACGGCTTGTCCGGAAGTTTTTTGTACAGAACAGGCTTCCCACCCAACGCCATTACCCGGTCGCCGTGTAATAAAGCCGACAATGCTGAACGGACGGCCCCCTGACGGGCACCCGTCGTCGCCATGATTTCTCTTGTACTCATCGGCTTTTCAGCCAATAAAGATAACACTTGTTCCTGAAAAGCCTTAGTCTGCTGTTTGACTGACGAATTAGACTGCTTTGACATATGGATATCCTTGCTCGCTATAAAACCCTTATAGTATGTATCATAGCGTTACAACAATACCCTGTCAAAATTGACTGTGATCCGCTTTCAAGTTCCGCCCATCAGATCTGGGCAGTCGTCAAAAATAGTCCTGTCCTGGAAGAAAATATCCCCGCATACGCGGGGCGTTGATACCGCTCTCATAACTTTCATCCCCGCATACACGGGGCAAGTAAAACCATAGTTAAGCCGCAATAAGCTCTTTCCGGCTTTCTGCATGTGCATGATCAATGAAAATGGTCATCTTTGGCCAATCCACAGAGTCGCTATCAGCGCGGCCCATGGCTTGCAATGTGAACAGAATGCCATACGCCATAGCCAATTCAGGAATGCCTGTACACTTAGCAAACATCAACCGGTCATCATCCGTTAGTGTATCTTTTGAAAGAACGGAAAGCATTTCCAAAAAGTAATTTTGGGCATACGAATACTGCCGGTCGAAATCGCCCCACTTGCTGTGATCGGATACGCCTTCTTTCCAGCCCGTGGACATCAAAAAGGATTGCATGGCTTCGCGAGCCTTCATAGAAATATCCGCGCGACCAGCTAACTCGACAAACTTGTCAGGATGGATGTATTCCATCACCGTGGCCCATGTTAACGACACTTTATTCAGATCACACAAATCACCAAGCCCCATCATCAGGCTGGTTATCATCGTTTTTCCATTGATGGCAAAAATGCTACCCCCAGTTAGAGGGGCATTAAGCCTTGCCATGGTTATCAATAACGACTTGAAAGCTTCTACTTTGTCCCGGTTTTTCATTGAAAGCCACTCCTTTGACGTCCCTCGATTGCGCAGGAAAACCCGAGGCAGCCCAGGGGTAGAAGGCTTCGCCGGCCCCTTTCCCGCAACATAAAACATGTTGGCTATGATAGCGGTATTATAAAAAAATGACAATGGACTATCAGTGGCCCCACGGAAAGGAACCTTTCATCCCCGCATACACGGGGCAGACCTGATTGCTGATGCTCTTTATTGTTCCAGGTACCTTTCATCCCCGCATACACGGGGCAGACGTGACCCAAGGGATACCCTCTCTCCGTGTGGCCCTTTCATCCCCGCATACACGGGGCAGACCCACAACCTGTGGACGGCTCGTTACTACGTAACCTTTCATCCCCGCATACACGGGGCAGACCTTGATGCCGTCATGCAGTCTTTTCATCCATACCTTTCATCCCCGCATACACGGGGCAGACCCCAGCCGCATTGCCGCGACGTGCGACGGTTACCTTTCATCCCCGCATACACGGGGCAGACCACTACGCGTCCGCCAATTTTTTCCATTTTTACCTTTCATCCCCGCATACACGGGGCAGACACTTCTTCTAACCCGCTATTTCACAACAGGTTTTAACCACCTTCGGAAGTCACCGATTTTTTAATTCGTCGGCGTTTTGTGCTGATTAGCATTAAACCGTCAAAATCTTCCACTGTATGATTATCGTGATTGATCAACTCTATGTCAAATCCAATCTCGTTATTCTTCGCCGTAATGATGGCGGCTTTCTGCTCACCACCCATCAACGAATACGTGTTCAATGATGCGTTCTTGATTCAGTGTCCTGATCGTGAGACAAAAACAGGTCGCGCTGCAGGTACTGAATATCTTTCAGGAATCCAGCATATTGTCTTTTTATAGGGCCTTCAGAAATGTTATCGATGAATTCATGAACGCTCCAGGAGAGTAATTCCTCCTTTTCCCAGACCGAAAAAGACCATTGGTCACGACGATCACGAAAAGCTCCATACCAGGTATAAAATTCATCTTGATATCGCATCGCGACATCCCCGTTCTCATCGGTCCCCATCTCGTGGTCCACTTCATCGTAGCCAAACTTCATGACCTTCACCATGTACTCGCAAGGTTTTTTCAAGTCGCAAAAAACGTCCATGGACATATAATTACGCTGGATATCTTCCGCCAATGCCTTGCCGATAGGCAGGAATTCCTTGATACGCTTTTTGGCTTCCTTTTCCGTCATGCTGTCTGGCGCGAACAGGATGAACGTCGATATGGCGATGGTCACAGAAAAGTTATCGTCACCCATCGTATACAGATTCGGTTCGCAAAAGAAAAACCCAAAACGGCGATCAAAATACAGCGCCATACCAGAACCATAAGCCAGCGCTTTGATGCCGCCGACTTTATCAAAACCGAAAAGGCTTGCCGTTCGGATCCGCGTTTGTGCAATTGCCATCGCCCGATGGTAGGCACCAGACCGACGAATCTGGTCATGCCCAGGTATCTGGTTAATCCTGGCTTTCAAAAGATCAAGATCGGCCTGGGTGCTCACCCGCCGCGCCATCTCCGGCAAGGTCAGGCTGATACGGGCATACTGCTCAGAAGGTCGGTTGCCATTGCGATAAGATACGTCGGCCTCTGTGGATGGGGTACGAGTGATGACCTCTTGTGACATGGCGTTTTCCTTTGAATGTAAGTGGTGAGTGACTTCCTCAATACCTACTGCGATCATTCAAAAAAATAGTGAGGTGAATCCCCGCATACACGGGGTAGACGAAAATCCCATCACGTTTACGCCATTGTCCCGCCTTTCATCCCCGCATACACGGGGCAGACGCGATCAGCACCGCCGTGGCCGACAGCCTTGCCCTTTCATCCCCGCATACACGGGGCAGACGGGACGGGTCGATGCCAAGAAGGCCGTTTATGCCTTTCATCCCCGCATACACGGGGCAGACGAAAAGGAGCCGGAAATGTTCGTTTGGTACACCCTTTCATCCCCGCATACACGGGGCAGACGTAAGTATCCTCTCCCAAGCGATCCACACATCCCTTTCATCCCCGCATACACGGGGCAGACAGGTCGGCACCGCGATGTGCAGGTATCCTTTCCCTTTCATCCCCGCATACACGGGGCAGACTGGAAGGACTGGATAATCCTGTTGAATCTGTCCCTTTCATCCCCGCATACACGGGGCAGACGATATCGGGGTTCAAATCCCTGTGCCGGTGCCCTTTCATCCCCGCATACACGGGGCAGACACTTCTTCTAACCCGCTATTTCACAACAGGTTTTAACCACCTTCGGAAGTCACCGATTTTTTAATTCGTCGGCGTTTTGTGCTGATTAGCATTAAACCGTCAAAGTCTTCCACTGTATGATTATCGTGATTGATCAACTCTATGTCAAATCCAATCTCGTTATTCTTCGCCGTAATGATGGCGGCTTTCCCTTTGGTTGCCCTCACTTTTTCGAGCACTATATCCGCATGGCGGCGATTTATTTTTCCTGCAAAAGTATGTACTGGAATTTCTACAAAATAACGCGACAATGCGCCACGCAACGCGGCTTCCGGCTTGATAAGCGAGATCACCATCCATGCGCTAGACCTCTTGGGCACCGATCACCTCCTGAATGATATCCACCAGCAGATCCAGCAACCTTTCTTTGACGAACCAATCACGGCAGCCGCGCCGCACCAGCCCGGACAAATCTTTCGCGTTGCCGTGGGCTGCAGCGATCTCAAAGGCCAGCGGCACCACCGTTCGGAATTTCACCGTATCTGCCATGTCGAACACCAGCGAACGTGCATCGCCCGTATGCACGATACCCAACGCCGGGCTGTACCCCAACGCCAGGATCGCCGCTTCCGTGATGCCGTAAAGCGTCGAAGTCGCCATACTGATGGCACGATTAGCCGAATCAGAGAATTTCTGGCTGCGGCCTCGCCAGTCCACTTGATGCAGTTTCGCCAGTTCCGCATACCGGTTACGCACCCAGACGCCTTCCAGTCCGCGCAATTGTTCGATAGAACGATTAGCCGGAGGCTCCGTTCCCATCATGCGGGCATATAACCGCCGCGCCGCTTGTAACCGTTTTTGCGGGTCCAAAATCATTCCAGCCTGCCGCAGAATATGCGCGCCGGACGCGCCGCTCGGTTGACCTGCCGAGTACACCCGGACGCCGTGTTCACCAGTCCATAACACCAGACAACCGGCGTCCGCGCACGCCTTGATGGCGTCCTGGCTGATGGATGTGCCTGGCCCCAACATCAGGCAGGCCAGACGATCTATGGGAATAGGTGTTTCCTGTACGGTTTCTTCGGCGTTACCATCAGCAAGCCCCATGTCAATCTGTATTGGCACGGAACCTCCCATGCGGATTTTGCAATGGTCCATCATCAAAAAGGAGATACGTCCAGACACGGGCAGCATTGAATTTATTCACCTCTTATTTCGCACGAACGCGTACACGGGGCAAACCTGAGATAGCGGAAAATATCAGCGGGATTCCCGTAGCACCTTTCACCCCCGCGTATACGGGGCAAACCGGTCAGGAGCGACTACCAGATGCACAAGCTGCCTTTCATCCCCGCATACACGGGGCAAACTGGAACCCTTTCGCTTCTACTATCGAGCCATCCCTTTCATCCCCGCATACACGGGGCAAACGCAGACGGGCACCGCTTCGCAATGCCCTACAACCTTTCATCCCCGCATACACGGGGCAAACATCGTAGTTGCTGTCATTGCATCTTTCATCCCCCTTTCATCCCCGCATACACGGGGCAAACTGATCTAAAGACAGCCCCCATTCCCGGATTTTCCTTTCATCCCCGCATACACGGGGCAAACGAAAAACATACTGGTGAGTGGCGGAACCGGGTCCTTTCATCCCCGCATACACGGGGCAAACGGTAAAACTGACACCGGAGCAGATTGCAACCGCCTTTCATCCCCGCATACACGGGGCAAACTGCGGCGGCCAGCGTAAAACCCGCATTGGTCACCTTTCATCCCCGCATACACGGGGCAAACGGCGGAAATGTGGGCGCTGATGCCTGCCAATGCCTTTCATCCCCGCATACACGGGGCAAACCCTTCTTCCAACATACCGTTTCACAACGGATTTTTACGGCTATCAAAAGCCACCGATTTTTTAATTCTGAGACAGATTTTGCGCATGGCCGTTAATCGCTCGGAATACTCTGATCAATAAAGTCGTCCTTATTCGCATTCCCACTCGCCATGAATAGCGAGGGTTTTCACATGGTCTTGATAAATTTAGACCAATATAATCATTATTGGCGACGACCAAATCTAATGGGGAACGTTCGCCTCACCCCGTTACCATCAACATCCCAAACCCCAACCCCCGACTCCGGCCAACCCCTCTGACCATGGTTTCCGCTGCTTTTTCCGCATCCACCACCGTCAAAGCGCTGGTTACCAACCAAAACGGCAGCCTCGTATGGCTGTCCAACCGCCGGTGATAGAACGACATGGCAGATTCCACCATGCGGGTATGCTCCACCTGGAAACCACCTGCCGTCACTGCGCGGGTCCACTTCTCCAGCGCCTCGTCCTCGGTCGGCATCCGCTCGCCACAGTCAGACCGCTTCACCAGGCGGACGCCTGCCTGGATCGTGAAGGACATACCGTTCTTAACGGGTTTCCGTTCCACCGCGATGCCATCAGGCATTTCTACGCCCGGCAGCGCCCGAAGCTTCACCACCATAAAGCCCTCCCGATCCAGGCCCACCGGAGCATAACTGATCGCCTTGTCGCCATCAGTAACCACCATCACCCGCTGGTGGATGGCGTACAGATCAGGCACGTCTTTGGCGGCAAAAGAAATACCGGTTTCACAATACTCGCTGGTTATCACAAGATTCTCCTTTCCTATTCGAGAGAGCCCCGTTGCCGAGGCCTATGTACTTATAACGCAACAATAACCAACATAGCGTTATAAGTCAAACTGACAGCCGGTTTTCAGAATGCCTTCCTGCCTGCGCAGCGGTCGGCAAATCTTTCAAAAACTTCAGCATGCCGTCCCCAAGAGATTTCGGCTTACCCAGATCGGCGGGTGCCTTGGGAGCAAAAACGCCATCACCTGCGCTGAAAATACGGGCCTGGTTCAACGCCGGCCGGAAACGAGCGGGAATCACCTCAAACACAGTCTCCTCGTCGCTACCCCCGACGCGCGGATCACGCAACATGCGAACCGCTTTCGGAATACCGAACCGGCTATCCGCCACCCACACCGTCACACGATCATCCGTGCTCCGGATACCGCGACCAATGCCCTGCTTAAGCTTGGCCAAGAAATGGTGACGATTCCGCAATCGCATAATCTTCTGCACCTTCTCTTCGTCATATTTTTCCCGAAGAATTTCTTTCCAGACCATATTTACCGGCGACTTAGGCAAGCGGGCAATCATCAAATGCCGAATTTGACCGGGCAGGTTCAATCCCTCCCAACCACCGGCAGAAACCAGCACCGCGCCAGAAGATTGCCGGAAGTGCGCCGCTTTAGCCGCCAGGCTATCACCCTTACGCTGCGCGATGATGCGTTCGCCCCAAGGCCGAGTGGCGCCATAGGCGACGATCATGTCCACGTCGATGGAGGACGGCACCAGAATCAGCACCCCATGCCGGGGCGCATCCCCATGCCGGGGCGCAACCCCATCGTTCTCGTCCGCCGCTTCCATCATGGCATCGATCATGGGCAACAAGTGATTCTGTTCCCATTCAGGATTGTTCCAACTTCCCGACGCCTGTTGTGTATCGCTCATAGTGGCGGGGGCGGTCGCTGCGGACAACACGAAGTCCATGGTGCCGAAGGCCCGCTCCGGCTCAAAGCGGAGGTAGCTCCGAACATTCGGGATCATCAGATACGGCGATTTCTGCCAGGCCCATTTAATCTTCTCTTCTTCCACCGGATCAAAAATCCCGATTTCCGGCAAGTCCGGCAGAGTGGCAGACAGAATGACCGCACCCCACAACGCGCTAGGTTTCGCCTCATGGGGCACCACGCTACCCGGGTAATGCCGCCAATAACGGGCCACCATCCGCCCAGGAGACACGGAAGACATGTTCAGCGACGGATACCGCTGCACAGGGGACCAGGACAGGCCTGTAACCAACTGATACGGATTCCCTTTGCCGCCGTCCTTAACATCCAGCACACTCAAATAATCGTCCAGCATGTCGCAAATGTCGTGGACGTCCATCAGCGCATCGCGAGCGGATTCGCTCAGGGATTTCACACGGACACCCTTGACGCTCTTCAGGATATTCAGATACAGCGCACGGATACCCGCCTTTCTCAATACCTCCCGTGCCGTGGCGCCATCGCCATGAGGGACGGGCTGGCTCGCCAGAACCACTTCATCATTCTGCTGATCGTCGGGGCCGTCTCCTCCCGCCTTCTGGATGATATCGCGAAAAGCCTGCGCCTGATTCACCAGATCCTCATCCACAGCCCCCACTTTCTGCTCGTGGGCCACTTCCAGCACTCTGGCCAACCGCCGCAAGGATACCGTACGATCCGTCAGACTGGCGGCGGCATCCGGAAGACGATGGGCTTCGTCGAACACCATGTACCGAACACCATCTTCCGGATCATCACTATCGCTCTCCTCTTTCGGCTTGCCGCCATTCAGCAGGGAAAACCAGTGATGCGCGTTGACCAGCGCGGCCGCATGGCTCAACAGCAGAATATCGGCGTTTTGAACCCGTCCCCGCATCGCCTGATACGCAGACAAGGTGCGCGCCTCGCGCCAGGTGCAAGCCCATGCACTGTCATGGTACTGGGGAACCAAAGGTTCATGCTCAGGAATGCCCAGTGCGGCTTTCGCGTCCACCATCAAACCGGAATCCGCGCCCGCTTTCCGCAGCCAGTCCAGAACCGCTTGAATGCGATCCATGGTAGGGGCATCGGTAGACAATTCCTTACCCGCCGCTTCCAGCGCGTTGATGGAAAGGTATTGCCCGGACCCCCAATACTCGGCCGCCGTCAGGCGAACGCCCGTCTCTTTCGCCACAACCTCAAGCGCCAGAGGCAAATCCCGCTCCGCTACCTGGCGGCGCAACTGAGTGGTAAAGGTGGCATACCCGCAACGCGCCATCTCCCCCGCCTTCCGGTGCAGGGCTACCTTGTGCAACATGGGCACCAGTGCGGCCAAGGTTTTGCCAATACCCGTATCCCCCTGAATCGGCAGGATAGCGCAGCGTTCGCCACGCAGCGCATCGGCCTTTTCCATGCAAGCATGAATCTGTTCCGCCATCGCCACCTGTTCACGACGGATCGCATAGCCCTTGGGCCGCACCTGATTCAATCGTCCACCCTGGTTGAAATAGTCCTCAATCATCGTCATTGGCCACCTCCATAGAAATTCCCTTGCTCAAATCAAACCGGGTCACCCCCGCAAGAAACGCTTCGCGAGCCTCAAGAAACAGGTCGCCCTGAATAACGGCATTCTCAAAAGGATTCAGGGTAACCGTCCCCTCGCTACACTCCCAGAACGCCGAGAATTCCCCGAAGCCAGAAGCACGATGGGCTCCCATGAACGGCGCGGTACGCATCTGCTCTTCCATGGCCGCCAGCAGCAAACCCAGCTCCTCCATCGTGACGCTCATCAAAGTCAAACTGCTGAGAAATCCGCCAGGGGCGACGACGTACTGAAATCCGTCCAAAGGCATCGAAACGGGATTGCCACCCAAGGCGTCCTTCTCCCTCTCCTTTTCCCGAAGAGCGTCGTTCAGCGCCTTGCGCCCTTCGGCACTCAACGACTTGTCCGCAAAACCACGCTTGAGCACCCTAATATCGCGCTTGATCGCGGTGCGCTCCCGGTTGACGCGGCGCTTCTCCGCAATGTCCGCATCGACACCCTCGCCAGACAGCAGGGCCATCATGCCTTCCGGATCCCGGATGGAATCGTCGCCACGCACCCCACCGAACGTACCATACGTCAAATCCCCTTCAGGCATGCCGTTGCCCACATAGAGGTGTCCCGCATACATGCCGCCCATCACGTCACCGCTGCCGAACAATCCGTTGATGGGGTTTTTCAGACGCATGGACTGATAAGCCGTCAAAGCCGTGTCCGCCTTCGCCTCGGCTTCGGTTTTCTTGGCCTTCACGCCACCCACAGCATTGAAGTAATAGCTGTCGACGTCCGGGATCTTCTTGCCGCTCTTTTCCACGATGGTCCGCAGTGCCGCGCGCCGCAGCCCACCCTTGATTTGTGCCGACGGGATGATCGGCGTACCACCCATGCTGGGCAAACCAGCCTCTTTCCCAGGCCACTTCGTGGTATATCCGCCGGGAATCAAAATGCGACCTTTCAACTTCAGAGTAACAACGTTCATATTTTACCGCTCCTTTAGAAAGACGCCGCCAGGGCGTATTCGGTCAAATCGGACACCAAAGCCATGGCTTCCGGGCATTCTTCATTCAGCGCGACCAGCTTGTCCTGCCGCTTTTTTTCGTCTTTTTCGGACATCGCTCTCCGGACGGACTTCACAAACTGCACAGACTCCGGTCGTTTTTTAAGACTCGCCACGGCGATCCAGCTTGCACCGGTGTCTATCCGCGCCGGCGAACTCAAACCCGTATGGAACCGCATCATGTCCTGGGCGATGTCCCAAGGCGCATCCCGCAACCGCGCCAACAAAGGGTAAATATCGTTTTCCTGCGCCATCCCCCACCAATAGAGGGCGCCGTCCGGCAAACGCATAACCGCCTCAACGGAGGCCGTCAAAACATGATCCACGGAGGCAAAAGGAATCAGAGTGTGCTGAACGGTATTCAGGAATACCAAATCAAATTTGTCTTCCTTTACAAAAAACTGTACCCCCTGCGAAGGCGTCACCAAAAGTCCCATGCCGCCACCCTTGGGATTGCAGGGAGACAAACCACGACTCTTCTCCGGTTTGCCGGGGTCTGACACGCACGGCATCTTGGCGGAAAATGTGAGGCAAGCAGCGCAAAGCGGCTTACCTGTTTTCCCCTTGATGAACGCAACGGGATGCCCACACACGACACAGGCGAGTGGCGACGCTGCGGTCTTTTTGGTAGCACGGCTCATGGCAGGAAGAACCTCTCCACGCCCCAGCATGTTTTCCATATTCGGCGTCAACGCGTCTCTCAAGCACTCCAATATACGACTCATGCGATCTTCTCCACGGCGCACAACTGCGCCAGATTGGTTGCCCAGTAGGGCGGATGGACCCCTTCCATAGCTAGAGCATGGGGGCCGCCATACAGGCGTTTCCACAGATCGACGGGCAGGGCGCGGGCGGGGCGTCCATCCGCCATGACCCACGGGTCGTCCTCGGTTGAGGTCATGTCAACACTGGCGATGTTTCCGTACCCCTTGCGAGACCATTTGCCCAACGCAGGGATGTTTTGAACGGCTGCAAGCAAGCTTTCCGGATCATCGGTTTCCACAATGAAAAATACTTGCGGGATATCCATCGCGGGATATTCATCCATCAGCGGCTTGTAGTTCTTGTTCTGATCACTTTTGGTGAACCCTTTTTGCGTCGTTCTCGCGTGATCGTCCAATTCGCGTGGCGTCCAGATGTTCATCTGTTTTTTGGCGATAACCGTGTCCGGCAAGCCATCCCAGAGCAACTGAGAACAGCGGTAAATACCGTCCTGTTGCGTAATCGGCAATTCGGAAGCAGCCACCTCATAAGGGATACCCGCCTGGACGGCCAGGGACAACAGCACGGCATCCAGGTAAAGCCTGCCTCGCAGGATGACAGGTGAAGCCACTTGAAATTCCACCTTAAATCGTCTCAAAAGAAAACTCCTTCGGTTTGCGCTCAGACAACCTGATCAGTCGTGATGGCTTATGAACATGTGCGTATGATAGCGGTATTATAAAGACCCGTCAAATTACTTTTCGCTGCTCATTGATACCAACACTGCGTCAATGATCCGCCAACGGCACCAGAATCCACCTCTATCATAGGGTTGCCGTAGTGCTCCGCCTATAACCCGCACAGTGGTTTAGGGGGCGATCTTTATATCTGGCGTTTCAACGATCCAAATGCTTCCCAAAGTGTCCAATCACCACCTTGCCAATTTCCGTGTCATAACAAAAATGCGCCCGAAAAGTAGTGCCCTTGTTCCAACCGGTACCGATCTTCAAATGGGGCATCATCGGTACCATTTTCCCGTTGTAAGAAAATGTTCTGCGTTTGAATCCGCCTTCTGTCATAGGACTATGCCCCTCGGAGTCTGCATAAGCCGAACCCAGAATGGTCCCTGGCAGAAAATGACCGCCTTGGCGATATTGGTCCACACACTCGCGTGCCAGCTTAAACAACAGGTCGGCCACGGGCTCCACCGGTGAGAACCCCGCTTTGTCTGACTCCGCTGCAGATTTCCATGCAGAAGGCAAGATCAACACCCGATCAGCGAACACGTGCTCCGCGTAGCACAGTAACCCTTTTAGAGACGGGGTGTACTTGCCGCGCAGCAGGTTTCCCATATCCTGTACCAGTTCATCAGTCAAAACGCCTGCCGTGTCGGGCGCAAGGTTTGCATGCTCCAGAGCGCTTTCCAACGCCGCGACCTTGGCTTCCAGTATGGCGCGCACCTCCCGTATGCTTTTTAACTCGCTCTCCATCGCCGCCGTTTCATTCAAGGCCATATCGGCGATCTCCTCGGCCTCCCGTTTTTCAGAAAGAACCCGGTCAGCAGGAAGCACCCCATCATTCATGGCTAACGCCCATGCCGCCGCGAATTCGCTACGCAAGATTTGCTGCCTGACACGGCTATTGAGAAAAGGCCGCATGTATTGTTCGAAACGCTGCGGGTGCCTTTTGGCCTTGGCTACCAGGCTCATCAACACCGAGCTTTCCGTATTCGGCCACAATCCGCGCAGATCGGCGAACACTTCGGAAGTCTCGAAAACTCGAACCTGAACAAAATGTTTAGCTTTCCCCAAAAGTCTCGCCGCCCGGTTTTCACTGCCGCAAAGCGCCACCAGTTTTGCGACGGCGGCATTCTGCGCGTCCCGTGACGCGGTTGCATCACGGATCAAAGCCCGGGTGTTTTTTGTCTGAACATCCATCGTCTTGGCACTGGATGCCTGCCGGGCCTGCTTGCGAGCGTTGCATCGTTGGTCCATGGTGGACGAGACGATTTCGTCCAGCACGTCCAAAAGGACTTGTGGCGAACGCTTCGCCGGCAAAGTAGACGGATTAAACACAGAATCTGACAATGTACGCATCTTGCGCCTCCTTAGTTAAAACGCTATAAGACACATAATAGCGTTATTAACTTACAAAGTCAAATCTCCATCCGGCGCACTTCATCTCCGATTGTGTCCATTCCCTCTATTTTTTCGATCTTGACCCCACCGCGACGCAGAAACGTCTGCTCTTCGTCGGTGAGCGCGCCGAAACCATCCCGTTCCGCAATGCCTGCGATGAATGCCAGGCGTCGGCGCTGGGCCTGCTCGGTGATTTTTTGCACAATGGCCGCCAATTCCATTTTTTGGTTTTCCGCGCTCATTGTGTTGAACACCTGCACAAAGTCCACTTGCCGATCCACTTTTTCCAGAATGGCACGAGCGCCAGAAGTCTGGAAGCACCTCATATCCAAGGTTTCCTCTGACGCCTGGGACGACGTATGAATAGGTGTACACAAGCTCCGCAACACCATAGCTAACTGCTTGGTCGCAGGGCTTTCCCGCTCGTCATACACCAGATAAGCGACGGGCAGGGCGCTCCATATCGGGGCAGCGATTTCCCAAGGTAAACGAAATAACCACCAGACCGCACGTTCCATGAACGACTCTGACAGCGCCTTTGTTTTTCTGTCCGGCGGACGGGATACAGACGGACGCGCAACCGTTACGGGCGCCGTTGTCTTTGCATTGCCCAAGCCGGGCATCAATGGCGTTAACCGTGAAAGGTCCGGGCGATACTTCGCTACCAGCGCTTCTGCCGAACCTCTCCATGCGTCACGGGTCGTTTCGCCGGGAACCTTTTCCAGCCTATATCCGAACTCCTCCAGAAAACGATCCGCGCTTTCCCGGTCGAGCACCGGCGATTCCGACTGCAAGGTCTGCATCAGCACATCCAGTACAGGTACAGCGTTCATCGCCAGGCGGTCGAACACTGCCGGACCATCCGGGGTCTGCATTAAATCATAGGGGTCCATACCCTCCGGCAGAAACAAAACCCGAATCCTCACCGTGTCCTGCAGGTATTCCAGGCACTTCTCGGCAGCCTTCAAGGCGGCAGCCCGCCCAGGGGCATCCCCATCGAAGCACAACAGAATATCCGAGGTGAACTGTAACAACAGGGTCAACTGCGCATCCGTCAGCGCCGTACCGCAGGACGCCACCGTATTTTCAATGCCGCCCTGAAAAAGCCCGATGACATCCATATAACCTTCGACCAGCACCGCTTTCCCTGTGGAGCGGATCGCCGACTGGTTTTCGTACAGGCCGTACAGCATCTGGCTCTTGTGATAGACCGGCGTTTCTGGCGTGTTAATGTACTTTGGACGGACATCTTTCTTTCCAAAAGAGGATGGTGACGATAGATATCGCCCTCCCATGCCACAATAAGAACCGCCTTCGTCACGGATGGGGAAGATCAACCGATTGCGAAACCGGTCTGCCCATTCCTTGACGCCTGGTGAAGAACGGGATGGCTTTTGCGTGATGACGCCGGCCGTTTCGTACAAAGACTCTTGCTGTTCACCTTGCGTAGAGCCCCTGGAGACGCAAGCTTTGTAAACAGGACTGCTTCCGTCGGCATACCCCAAAGCGAAGCGCTCAACGGCGGCTTCGGTGATCTGCCGTTTTTTGAGGTATGCCTGAGCCACGGGCGCAGAGAGCTCGCGCTGATAAATCCGGGCGGCCTCCTGAACAATGACATGGCATTGCGCAACGACGTCCGGATCCGGCGGCGGCTGATCCACAAACGCCGGGCGCGTTCGTAGACTGGAGAGGGACCGCCTGCCTTGCTGGGCTCCCGTTGCAGAAGATTTTCTACGAAGGCCGAACACCCCAGGGACCGATTCCTGCCATTCCTCGTCTTTGTGGGCGTGGCGGGCAGGGCGCTCCG
>NZ_JAAOMP010000069.1 GCF_018853815.1 Acidithiobacillus sulfurivorans
CTTCAAGACGCACGAGACAGCCGCACCCCATCCCGCATCAGCAGCCTGCCCCGCAGGCAGCTGCTGCGTCAAAACCTCCGCACTGCCCGAACAGCAGGCCGCGCAAACACAGTGCACTCCCGCTGCTGCGCCTACGGCTTCGACAAAATCCCAAAGTGCTTGTATTAACGTTAAATCAAGCACACAGGTAACTAGAGGTTACAAAACCAATTTTCTACCAGCTGCTGAAAGTGTTCGTTTAACACCTTATACCGACAGCCTAGGTAACTGTACGGTTGGTATTGGTCATTTAATAGATCACAAACCTTGCACTAAACAACAGTTAGGCCAACACTATTCATTGTCCCAAGTGGATTCAGTATTGCAAAAGAATTTGGACCAGGCTGAAGCCTGCGTTCGTCAAAATATGAAGGGATATAATATGTCTTCTTGTGAGTTTGATGCCCTGACAGACAGGTCATACAATTCTGGTTGTTCTGGTGCCCAAAAACAGGGGTTCTTTTCTTCAGCGCAGAATTCATTAAACACTGGCAACTACGCATACATAGATAACGCATATAATAAATTCATTAATTACTACGACGCAAATCCGAAAACAATTGGTGATGCTGCCCGCGCCAAGAAAGGATTATCTGTATGGACAGCCGTGCCAAAAGGGCAATGTGCATCGGGGAACTGTGCATTAAATAGCAGCAACGTATATGGCCCATAATAGGAGAATAAACATGAGACACATAACTAAATATATCATAGCTTTCTGTACAATTTTTTCTGGGTGTGCATATTCTACAGATTTCCTAAAACCGGGTTTATGGATAAATTCTAACAAAACTGGGCATGTGTGCGTTGCTCAGAATAATTCCATTCCTTCACTTGCTTATCTCAGGCTAGAAGTGGAAATGTCTGGAACTGGTTCAGAACAGTCTACGGAATGTAACATTGGGCATTTTGTATTTAAAAACAGAACGGGGTATGAGGCAGGTTTCTCTTGTGTGGTACGAACCGCCAAAATACCGACGCCTAAAACTGGTCGGACATATGTAGAATCAAAACATTTTTTAGTATATATTCTTGCAAAAAAAATTGACAAAAATAGATTTTACGGCGCTATTGGGCAAAAAAATAGTACTGCATATCCTTCAATAGGAGAGAAAAATATCAACAGATTGGAAAAAAATAATTTTTACACTTGGATCAGAAAGAAGTGCACACCCCCGATAAATACATTTTATCAATTCTCTACATATTACGGCTTTCCTGTCTCTCTTATGCAGGATAGAGTTACGCGAGAATGCCAGGGTGGTGTGACAAGTCGTTTTTGTTGTAAACATGATACGGTTAATTTTCCGAATCATGGTAGAAAATCTCCCAATCTGTGTGGTTAGGTAAATATCTCCCGGCAAAGCCGGGAGCTTTAGTTCGTGAGCCGCTCAAAGCGGCTTAAAAGGATTCTATTCCATGACGATGATGCAAATCTTGCGTTCTCTGCATGTGGTATTGACTGGCTGCGCGCTAAGTCTTCTTATTTCCGGTGTGCCGGTGGATGCCGCTACAACTCCCACCCCGACTGCCAGCACTACGCCCCGTCTGACCATTGCGGATTTTATGGGAACGTGGAAAATTTTTGCGCGAACATCTATGGGGGGCGATTTTTTGCCTATAGTCAAAGCTCAGAATGATGGCATGATTGGAAAAAAAATTCATTTTGGAAATAAATCCATCAAGGATACCTTCTTGTATGTTCTACCAAATTACATTAAAAACCCAATTTACTCTGTAGAATATAAAGATCTGCTCCCAGATACAGCTTATCCTGATACTTTATGGATTAAGTATCCCTACAACGATAACCATAAAACCATTGTTTATTTTAAAGTGGGCCGCATGTCAAAAACGGAGAAAAAAAATATCTATACAGCTTTTGAAGTGTGATCAAACTATAAAACTCCTAATTTTACTATGAGCTTAGATATGGGAAATGGAGATGCCTTTTTCCTCTGTAAGATCAACCCAAAGACTGATCAATGCCAAAACCATCACTTAGAACACGATGGCAAAATGCCCCCTCGGTAAGGATAGAGTCGCCCCAAAGATGTAGGATTCTATGAACTCGGTGCTAAGGTAAAGCTCATGACGATCCATAAACAAATTTATATCGTTGCTGTTGCGGTTCTATCGCTTCTTTTCCTACTCAATACTGCATCCGATGCGGCTTTGTTTCGTCTGCATGGCATGACCGCGCAAGAGATTTTTTCTAATGCAAAAGCTGCCGCGCTGGCTAACGCCGCCTGCAAGGGAGATGCTTCTGAAATTGTGCATCTGGTTCACTCTGGCGCCGATGTGAATTATCGCGGGAAAGGGGGCATTTCTCCGCTCATTTGTGTCAAACAGCGCTGGTGATTATCCAGTTTTCAGCAGAAATCAGCGTTTGGATGGTTCGCCATTGAGAGCCTCAGCATTTCGCTAATGCACCAAATGTTTCAACGGACTAATGATTCATATTCCGCGATATGGGGTGGAAAACACCTGATGCTGACAGATGGCAAAAAAATAACGCTGATTAACACTCTACCGCGTCTGGAAGGACGAAGGAGAACCTGCGGCACGACTGGCCTACGAACAGGCGCAGTCGTTACCCATTGTCTGGATACACGAGAGTCCGGAATTGCTGGAGGCTGCCGCCGAAATCAAGGCAAAGCACCGCTTATCGTTAGCAGACGCCTGGATTGCGGCGACGACCCTCCTGCACAACGGGGTTTTAGTCCATAAAGACCCGGAGTTCAGCAGCGTCCATATCCAGCAGGAAGCCCTGCCCTTCAAGTAGAGAAAGCGGCGGAGCAGCTGCGAAGCGGTGAACTTGGGCGTATTTTGGGCAAAGCGCCCCATTTCACGGCACGATACCTGCTGCAACGCCTGTATTTACTCATGATTGGACCGGTCAGAACAGCGGATTATCAATCTGATGGTCTGGAAAATATCTGTTACGGTAACGATTGCTGCGGGAGTTTTTCGTGTCCGCCGATGCCCCCACGCTAGGCTGAAAGCCAATCCTTATGTAAGCTTTTGTGAAAATCAGAGAATTTATATCCGCAAAGGAGAATAGGATGAAGGCTCGTATCGTTATCCCGTTGGCGCTTATGGGACTGTTTTCTGTAGGTAGTGCCTATGCGATGACCAACACGCAGGCGAAAGACTTGGAGATGGCCGCAGCCAAGGGAAACACTACGGGCCTAGCCAAATTGGAATCTGCGGCGAAGTCTGGGGATGCTGCAGCCCAATTGTGGTTGGGTGTCTACTGGAGTGCAAAAAAAACCACGTGAAGGCGAACTATTGGTTCGAGAAGGCCGCCGATCAGGGATATGCCAAGGCGGAATATAACCTGGGAGCAGTCTACGCCCACGGCCAAGGAGTGCTGCTGGATTACGCTAAGGCGGACTATTGGTTCGAGAAAGCCGCCGCTCAGGGATATGCCCCGGCGGAATATAACCTGGGGGTAGTCTACGTCAACGGCTATTGTGTGCCGCGGGATTACGCGAAGGCGGTCTACTGGTACGAGAAAGCCGCCGCTCAGGGATATGCCCCGGCGGAATATAACCTGGGGAATGCCTACTACCACGGCCGTGGTGTGCCGAAGAATACGATGACCGCCATAACGTGGTGGAAGAAAGCGGCCGCACAAGGCGGGCAGGCAGGAAGAATGGCACAATATAATATCAAACTTGTCGAGCGGGGTTAGGCATGACTGGCTGGGGTGGCATCTTCTGATAAGAAGATGCTGAGGGCACAATGACAAACATATTGGGTTGGATTACACGAGTTTGAGTGAGTACGGTCAGAGATATTGATGGCTTTGGATACGCTGACGGTCACGTAGCGTGAGGGGCTGGGGGTAAACCCCCTCGAAGAACTTGAACAAACGCGCCTGTTGGGGGAGTGTCACTTTTTCGACCAAGAAGGGGTCCCCTCAGAATTCGACTAAATGCTTTTGGGTATTCAGCTAAACTTGGAAGCGTTCAGTCTTTAATTTGGATACCGTCGAACCTCTGCCAGAGAGATAGCATCATGATCGTCTTGCCTAGAGTAAAATTTCTTCTTTTTGCGACAATCTTTCTGATCTTTCAGCTTTTGTCATCCTTTTATTCTCCCGTATATGCATTTGGTAATCCAGGTTCTCCGTGGCCTGCAGGCCCCAATTTGACGTATGCAGAGTCCAAGGTATTAGCGTTGAGCGCGTATGATGGATATAACCGATTCTTGATATTGAAAAAGAGCGCCCAAGAAGGGAATGCCAAGGCCATGATGGGGCTTTCAATCTATTACCAGAATATCCACCAACCGCAAAAAGCCTTGTTTTGGGCGAGAAAAAGTGCCCATGCAGGAAATCCACATGCCGAGAGTTTTCTGGGTCTTGCGTATTACCATGGAGATGGAGTAGCAAAAAATCAGAAAAAGGCCATTTACTGGTTGGAAAAGGCCGCAAGCCAACATGATTATGCTGTCGAATATTTTTTGGCCCGTCTTCACCAACATGGGAAAGGCGGTTTTCCGAAAAATGTGCAAGCCGCCATACCCTTGTATGAATCCGCAGCGCATGATGGGAGTATTTTGGCTGCAGAAGAGTTGGCGGAAATCTATAAGAATCCACACAGCCCTCTATATAATCAGAAGCTTGCCGATCATTGGGAACATTTCATACCAGAAAAGGGACTGGGACGAAAGTTCACCAATGCGTCCAACGAATTTCAAATGTATCAAGGCTACGGAAGTTCGGAAAATTATAAAAAACATCAAAAATTTCTTTTACAGAAAAATCATCTGTATTTCTTTTTTCTGATTTTCAATTTTATCATCATATGGGTTGCTACATTCTTTCAGATTCGGAAATCTTGGCAGTATCCAGAAGGTTCTTCCTTGATTTTTTGGGGAACGAGCGCCTTGCTCAATTTCTTTCTCGTATTCTTTTATTTACTTTCTCAAGATCTTTTTTTATTTCTTTTTTATACAGTAACAACGATTCTTTTCGGTATTATCATTTTTGTGATTTTGTTTCGGAAGAGGAAGAAAAAAGAGTATCCTGTTATTCCTGTTGTTACAAATACACATTCTCCTGACCCGAATCCGTGATCAGCCATCCCTGTTGGTGGAAGAATGGCGATAGAGGGGCTGTGGCGTGTGAGTATCGAGCATTGCGACGATTGTAGGCCTAGGTTTGGTAGTACTGGATGAGAAGGGAATGGGGTTTTGGAGGGGTTTCCCGCAGGAAGGCAAAGAGGTCTTTCTGCCTGATGGTGTCGATTGATGGCTTGCAGACCACACTTTTTCGCCTACCTTGGTGTTTGTTTTTCTCCCATAAGGCTGGTTCCATGACAAAATCTGAGTTCGTTACCGCTATGGCACAGCACGGAGCGATGTCCAAAGCGGAGGCTGAGAGGGTATTTCAGGCCTTCCGGCAGACCCTGGAAAGGGCTTTGCCGACCGCCGGAAAGATCGTCTTTCCGGGCTTTTGTACGTTTGAGGTTGTAGAAAAACCCGCCCGCAAGGGTCGGAATCCCGCCACAGGGCAAGAGATCGACATTCCCGCGAAGAAGACGATCAAGATCAAGGCAGGGAAAGAGTTTACGGACACAGTGAATAGCTGAAGGATATCTCATGGAAGCAACGAAAAGGCGGATTCGTCGGGCCGCCGAGCAGCGCCTGGCGGATTTTGAAAGGAAACAGGCCGAGATCATGGAACGTCAGCGGGCGGCTCTTGCCAAGCTTGAAGAAGCCAAAAAGAAAATCCTGGAAACCCCTGCTGTTCGGAAAGCAAACCGGGAACGAGAGAAGCGCTTCCAACGTGCCGCGCAGACTCTGGCTGCAGGTTGGGACTATCGGCACTACATCGCGGCCATCGAGAAAGCCTTACACGAAGGGGTCCCTTCAGAAAACGGAATTTAAAGTACGTTAAGCACCCGTGAAGGGCCGCAGCGGCCGATATTTCCCCTGCTTGAGCCTGGCGCTACGCCGCCACAGGTAATCCCCCGTCAGATTGATGTGTTCCCAACCTAAGGGAGACAGGTACTGCAGCAGCGTTTCGTCGACCACTTGCCCATGCTCCTGCAGGGCGCTGACTGCCCGCTCCAGGTACACGGTATTCCACAGCACGATAGCCGCCGTCACCAGATTCAAGCCACTGGCTCGGTAGCGTTGCTGCTCAAAGCCCCGATCCCGGATCTCCCCCAGCCGGTTGAAGAATACTGCCCGAGCCAACGCATTGCGGGCCTCTCCCTTGTTCAGCCCCGCCTGTACCCGCCGGCGCAGTTCCACGCTTTGCAGCCAATCGAGGATGAACAGCGTACGCTCGATGCGCCCCAGCTCGCGCAGGGCCACCGCCAGACCGTTTTGACGCGGATAGCTGCCGAGCTTCCGGAGCATGAGTGAGGCCGTCACCGTCCCCTGCTTGATGGAAGCCGCCAGACGCAGGATATCTGCCCAAGGGGTGCGGATGAGCTGGAGGTTCAGGGTGCCGCCAATCATCGGTTTGAGGGCGTCATATCCGGGACTGTCCTTGGGCAGAAACAGTTTGGTTTCCCCCAGATCCCGGATCCGGGGTGCAAACCGGAACCCCAACAAATGTGTCAGAGCAAAGACGTGATCCGTGAAGCCGGCCGTGTCCGTGTAGTGCTCTTCGATCCGCAGATCTGACTCGTGGTACAGCAGCCCATCAAGCACATAGGTTGACTCGCGCACCCCGACATTGACCAGCTTGCTGCTGAACGGCGCATATTGGTCGGAGATGTGGGTGTAGACCAACCGCCCCGGCTCCGCCCCATACTTCGGATTGACGTGTCCAGTGCTCTCGGCCTTGCCGCCAGCACGAAAACGCTGTCCATCTGAGGATGACGTGCTGCCGTCTCCCCAATGCCCAGCAAAGGGGTTGCGCATCTGCGCGTTGACCAGTTCGGTCAGAGCCACCGAGTAGGTCTCATCGCGGATGTGCCAGGCCTGCAGCCAGGACAGCTTGGCATAGGTCATGCCGGGGCTCGATTCCGCCATTTTGCTCAATCCCAGATTGATGCCGTCGGCCAGAATCGCCGTCAACAGCAGGGTCTTGTCCCGGGCTTCATCGCCACTCTTGAGGTGCGTGAAGTGACGGGTGAATCCGGTCCAGGCGTCCACCTCCATCAGCAGTTCGGTGATTTTGATGTGCGGCAGTAGCGCCGCTGTCTGGTCGATCAACGCTTGCGCCGTGTCGGGTGCCACCGCATCCAGCGGGGTAATTTTCAGACCGGAATCCGTGATGATGGCATCCGGTAGGTCATCGGCGGCCGCGAGATGATTGGCACTGGCGAGTTGCTGTTCCAGCAGTGCCATGCGCTCCTGCAAATAAGTCTCACAGTCGGTGTTTATAGCCAGCGGCAGGGCGCCGGCTTGAGTGAGATCATCGAAACGCCAGGCAGGGATCAGATACGTGTCAAAATCCTTGAACTGGCGTGAGCCCTGCACCCAGATATCGCCGGAGCGCAGGGCATTTTTGAGTTCGGACAGGGCGCACAGCTCGTAGTAGCGCCGGTCGATACCGTCCCCGGTGACCACCAGCTTTTTCCAGCGCGGCTTGATGAATCGGGTCGGTACGTCCGCAGGCATCTTGCGGGTATTGCTGTCATACAGACCGCGGATCACCGCAATGGCGTCAAGCAGGTCCTGGGCCGCCGGTGCCGCCCGTAATTTGAGAACGGCCAGAAAAGGTGCGGCATAAAGTCGGACGGTGGTGTAGCTGTCACCGATGTGATGGAGGAAATCGAAGTCGGCGGGCCGGGCGAGATCTTTGGCTTCGGTGACGCTGGCGGTGAATGCCTCCCAGGAAAGAACCGATTCAATGGCCGCAAAAGGATCCGCACCGCTCTTGCGGGCTTCCAGCAAGGCATCGCCGATCCGCCCGTACAGACGAACCTTGTCGTTGATGGCCTTCCCAGAGCGCTGGAATTGCTCCTGATGTTTTTGTTTGGCGGCGTTGAATAACTTCCCCAGGATGCGGTCGTGCAGGTCGATGATCTCATCCGTTACCGTGGCGGTGGCTTCGATGACTAGTGCCGCCAGGGTCGCATAGCGGCGCTGGGTCTCGAACTTGGCGAGATCCGCCGGCGTCATTTGGCCGCCCTCGCGGGCCAGCTTGAGCAGACGATTCTGGTGAACCAGGAGTTCCATGCCGGCGGGCAGGTCTATCGCCTGCAGGGCCTGCAAACGCTCAATGTGCCGGCGCATGTGCCGCGAGTTCGGCTTGGCCGGCGCCTCCCGCAGCCAGGCCAGCACTGTCTTCTGGCTGCCCTCCTTGCGCTTGAGGAGCGCATCGAGTCGTTGGCGATGGTCGGCCAACAGTACGTCCGTGAGCGCCGCATAGATCCGCCGGTTGGCCCGGGTTATCGACTCAGCACAAATGCGGTCGATGACCTCCGGCGTGGGTAACAACACTTTTTGTTGGCGAAGTCCCTCCACCAGCGCCGACGCGAGCAGGGGGTGTAAGCCCAAACCCTCGAAAATTTTGTTTGGCCTCGTAATTCCCTATTCCAAGAGCAAATCGGCCACCAACGCATCGA
>NZ_JAAOMP010000007.1 GCF_018853815.1 Acidithiobacillus sulfurivorans
GGGGGTGTAAGCCCAAACCCTCGAAAATTTTGTCTGCCCTCGTAACCCGACCACGGGGCTACAGATGGCCCCCAATCAGACCTTCGGCGTCGGCTGAAGCCCCCGCTTGTTGATATAGGTATTCAGAGCGATGTGGCTGGTTTGGCCCAGGAGCGTGGCGATCTTGCGCACCGACAGTCCATAACCCAGCAGCTCCTTGATCCGCTCCACATCCTTGTCGAACTTACTCTTCTGCAGCGTGCCCTTGGGCTTCCCAAGCTGTTTGCCCTGTGCCTTCTTGGCCGCCAGCGCTTCCTTTGTGCGCATGCCAATCAGATCCCGCTCCAGTTCGGCAAACAGCGAGAACAGGGTGAGGACAATCTTGGAGTTCATGTCCTGCTGGGAGATATCGAGGTTCTGCTTGATGGTGATCACGCGGATATTGCGCTTCGCCAGGGCATTCACCAGTGAGATCACTTCGGCCGTGCTGCGGCCCAGCCGGCTTAGCTCGGTCACGATGAGGGTGTCCGTTTCGCCCAGCATCTGGACCAGATCGTCGATACGCCGCTGCTTGCTGGTCTTGCGCGATGAGACTGTGACTTCCATAAAGTCGTCGACGCGCAGCTCCCGTTTCCGGGCAAACTCCAGTATCTCCAGCTTCTGGTGACTCAGGTCCTGCTTGTCGGTGGATGCGCGCAAATAGGCGACAATTTTACCCATGAAAACAGCCTCGTTGTGTCTTAACATCAATTAGGCCGTAAAGTAATACGTCTTGTATGTATTTTTCAATCTATTTCACATGCTTGCCGTGGTGCTATATTAACGCTCGTTTTGGCATATACAGAATGTATAGTAAAAATGACAGAAAACAACAAAAGACTGACCATATTATCCGACGCGGAACGATTCGCCCTATACGGGCTCCCCGACTTCGATGACGGTCAGCGGCAGCAGTACCTCAGCTTCAGCGAATGCGAACTCGGGCTTGTGATGAGTCGGCAAAGTCTTCATGCCCAGGTCCATTGCGCCTTGCAGATCGGGTATTTCAAAGCCAAATATGCCTTCTTCTCGTTTTTCTGGGAAGAAACGGAAGAGGACTGCGCCTTTATCCTGACCCGCTACTTCCATGGTCAGGCGTTTGCTCCGCAGCCAGTGACCGAGTACGAGCATTATGTGCAGCGCACCGCGATCTTGGGCCTATTCGACTATCGTCCGTGGTCTGCTGAATTTCTGCTGTTGCTGGCCGAGCGTGCGGCGCAAGTCGTACATCGCGACGTCACCCCCGGCTTTATTGTCGCCGAACTGGTTGCCTTTCTCCACGAACAGAAGATTGTCAGACCGGGACACACGACCCTGCAGACACTCATCAGCGACACACTGACTACAGAGCGCAATCGCCTGAGTGACCTATTGGACAATTTGCTGGATGAACCTGCCAAGGAGGCGTTGCAGCAACTCCTGGTGCACGATGACACTTTGTTGGGATTGGCCGCCCTAAAGCAGGATGCCAAGGATTTTGGCTACCGCCAGATGGTGTCGGAGCGGAAGAAGCGCACCTTGCTGGAACCTCTTTATCAGACGGCGAAAGCGATGTTGCCCATCCTGTCAATTTCTCGGCAAAACCTGAATTACTACGCGAGCCTTGCCAATTTTTACACGATTTATGATTTGCGCCGTCTGCGCCCGAAACAAACCTACCTGTACCTACTGTGCTTCGCATGGCAGCGCTACCGCCAGCTTACCGACAACCTGATGGATGCGATGGACTACCACATGAAGCAACTTGAGGACGAAACTAAAATCCGGGCGAAAAAGCGATTCTTTCTACTACAGTCCACCAGGCGACAGGAGTCGCCTGGTGTTGGCCGTTTGCTGCTGATGTATGTTGACGACAACCTGGCTGATACCACGCCCTTCGGTTCAATCCGCGAGAGCGCCTTTACCATCATGCCCAAAGACGAATTGCGTCTCACTGGCCAGCGCTTGTGCGGGGCACCGGTAAATAAACTGGAATTGCGCTGGCAGATCGTGGAAGAGCTGGCGGAACGTGCCCGACACCACCTGCGCTCACTGTACGTGACGCTCAATTTTTCCAGCACAGTGCCAGACAACCCGTGGCTGGTGGCACTGGGTTGGATGAAGGGGGTTTTCTCCAAACAACAGCGACTGGCGCAGCGACCACTTAGCGAATGCCCGGCAGCAACGATTCCCAAACGCCTGCGCCCCTATCTGCTCGAATTTGATGTGAAAGGCAATGCATCAGGCGTTCGTGCTGATCGCTACGAGTTTTGGGTGTACCGGCAAATTAGGAAACGCTGCAAGTCAGGCGAAGTCTACCTGGACGACAGCGTCCAGCACCGCAGCCTCAGCGATGAACTGGTTTCCCTGGAGGAAAAAGCGGCCGCCCTCGGCCAACTGGATATTCCCTGGCTGCGGCAGCCCATTGAGACCCAGATCAATGCCTTGACGGAGGAACTGCACCGCCTGTGGCTGGCGTTCGACAAAGACCTGCGCCAGGGAAAACTGAAAAATCTGGAGTATGACAGCCAGACCAAGACGCTGGTCTGGCGGCGGCCCAAGGTCGGAGACGACGAAGCGAAACAGGATGCTTTTTACGGCAAGCTGTCGTTTCGCGATATCGCCGATGTTCTTCGATTTGTTAATGAGCAATGCCATTTTCTGTCGGCACTAACGCCGCTGCAGCCGCGCTACGCCAAGCAGGTTGCCGATACCGACAGCCTGATGGCAGTCATCATGGCCCAGGCAATGAATCATGGCAATCTCACCATGGCGCAGACCAGCGATATTCCCTATCACGTTCTGGATGCGACGTATCTGCAGTACCTGCGGCTGGCCAGCTTGCAGGCGGCCAATGATGTCATCAGCAATGCCACCGCAGACCTTGCCATTTTTCCACACTATTCCTTTGGCTTGGAGGCGCTCTACGGTAGCGTCGATGGACAGAAATTCGGGGTCGAACGGCCGACGGTGAAAGCGCGGTTTTCCCGCAAATATTTCGGCCGGGGCAAAGGTGTCGTCGCCTACACCCTGCTGTGCAACCATGTTCCGCTTCAGGGCTGGCTGATCGGCGCGCACGAGCTTGAGGGCCACCATGTTTTCGATCTCTGGTACCACAACACCTCGGATATCGTACCGACGGTGATCACCGGCGACATGCACAGCATTAACAAGGCTAATTTTGCCATCCTGCATTGCTTCGGCTTGCGTTTCGAACCGCGCCTCACCAGGCTTCACGAACAGATACAGCAAATCTACTGCGCCGGTGATCCCGCGCGGTACGAAAAATTCCTTATCCAGCCGACTGGGCAGATTGACCTTCAAGCCGTCATCAACGAGAAATCCAACATCGACCAGATCGTGGCGACCCTGGGTCTCAAGGAGATGAGCCAGGGCACATTAATCCGGAAACTATGCACCTACACGCAGCCAAATCCGACACGCTATGCGCTATTCGAGTTTGACAAGTTGATCCGCAGTACCTACACCTTGCGCTACGCCCGCGATCCCCAGTTACAGCGCAACATCCACCGCTCCCAGAACCGAATCGAGTCCTACCACCAGATGCGCTCGGCGATAGCCCAAGTCGGAGGCAAGAAGGAACTGACTGGCAGGACGGATATCGAGGTTGAAATAAGCAACCAGTGCGCCCGGCTGGTTGCCAACGCGATTATCTATTACAACTCCGCCATCCTGTCACGGCTACTCGCCAAGTATGGAGCCAACCCAAGCCACAGAGTCCTGTCCCTGATCAAGAAGATATCGCCCGTGGCATGGCGGCACATCCACATGGGCGGCCACTACACGTTCCGGGGCGAGGGCAAGGCGGTCGATCTCGATGCGTTGGTGGCCGATTTGCTCTTGGAATAGGGAATTACGAGGCCAAACAAAATTTTCGAGGGTTTGGGCTTACACCCCC
>NZ_JAAOMP010000070.1 GCF_018853815.1 Acidithiobacillus sulfurivorans
CCAGGCTTGGGCGCTGCGGCGCGGGGCTTTCCTGCGTAGTTTTGATGGCACCATGTATTTTCTCCTCAGTCCTATCCTGGGAGACTATTCTGCACCTCTGAAAATTTCAGGATATAACGCCGCTCAGTTACCGGTTACCCAATAACGCCCGTTTTCTGATTCTGCCCGGAGAATCTTTCCCGAATCTGGCATCCCGTATTCTGGCGTTGAATCTGCACAGACTCTCTGCAGATTAGCAATTCGTCTATGGGCATCCCATCGTGCTGGCCGAGACCTTCGTAGAATCCCCCCGTTTTACCGGCGCCTGTTACCGGGCTGCCAACTG
>NZ_JAAOMP010000071.1 GCF_018853815.1 Acidithiobacillus sulfurivorans
GACGATGCTGGTGGTAGCCACCGGGGTCAGTCAGGCCCCCAATGACAAGGAACAGGTCATCCCCATGCTGGAAACCCTCCAGGCGCAAACAGCGCAACTGGGACCGATAGAAGCGCTGGTGGCCGATACGGGTTACTGCAGCGAAAAGAATGTGGAAGCCTGCGAAGCACTGGGGATCACCCCATTCATTGCCGTGGCCAGAGAAGAGCACCATCCCGAC
>NZ_JAAOMP010000072.1 GCF_018853815.1 Acidithiobacillus sulfurivorans
CCGCGCAGGACTGCCTGGGTCACTGCAGCAGTGCTATCCTCTCTCGGTATCGCTTGGGGAGCACCGGTCGTGCCAACATCATCTGGATTGCAAACATTGCAGAAAGTCTATGACTATGAAAACAGTCAGCTCACGAAAGACTACAACCAGCTGTTTTCCGTATCCCAGCCCTCTGCCCGGCGTCAACTCAGTGCGCAGGAAATCGCCTGGATTCAGGAAAAGCGTGCCGCTTGCGGTACGGTGGCCAAGGC
>NZ_JAAOMP010000073.1 GCF_018853815.1 Acidithiobacillus sulfurivorans
TCCACGAGACTCTGCCTGCCCCCGTCGCGGCGGGTATGGCACCCGCCCCGCAGAAACCCGAACGTTATCTGGATCAGATGGCGATTATTGATGCGCATAAGGACTTTTCCGAATCACCCGATCCGGACTATGTATTGGATGCCCGTTCGGTGCTGCGTTTCCCTAAAACTTATCCAGTCGGTGTCATTATCATTGGTGACAGTATTTTGACCGGCTGGTCGGGATATTTTGCGCATGTGTTTCCCAATGCGCTCATCAGCGGGCGGGTGGGCAGACAGTTTTCCAGCGCGTTGCCCATCTGGAAGACCATGCAACAAACCGGGATGACCCAAGGGGTAGGTGATGTCGTCATCGAATTGGGTACGAATGGTGAAGTGTATCCTGCGGACCTGCAGCAACTACTCAAAATGCTTGGCCACCGCCAAATATTTCTGGTGATGCCGGAAATGCCCCGATCCTGGGAACATGAAGTACAACAGCTTTATCTGCAAACCGCCGCCACACACCCGAATGTGCATCTGGTACGTTGGGATCTGCTCAGCAAAAATCATCCGCAATATTTCTGGACGGACCTGGTTCATCCCAATTGGCAGGGAATTCAGGTCATGGTACATGCCATTGCCCGTGATATTAAAAAAACTGAAGACAAAAACTAATTCATAAAATTTTGCGGGATGACGGTATGCTCTATCTGGATTATCTGAAATTTCTCGCCATGGTCGGCGTCATTGGGTTTCATGTGCATGAAACCATTACTTTTGGCAGCGCATGGTTTTCTGGTGGTTATCTGGGTGTTGATGTATTTCTCTTTGTTTCCGGATACTTAATAGAGAGATCCATGCGCCATGCGCCGGATGCTGGCTTTCTGAACAGTGTGCGCACTTTCTTCAGAAGACGCCTTTCTCGTATTGTCATTCCCATGCTGGTGGTAACCTGGGTAGTTGCTCTGTTTGGTTATTACTTTCATCTGACCAGTTGGGAACCGGCTGTTTATTCATCGCTTTTTGTCTATAACTTTTATCTGATATTTCATCATATACCTTATTTTCAGACCTTTGCGATGCCGCACCCCTTTATTGGAATGTGGTTTATTTCATTATTGGTGCAGTTGTATGTTTTGCATTTTTTGCTGCGTAAAATAATTCGTAACCAGTATTTTTATTTTGTGCTGATGTTGCTATTGCTGATGGTTACGGCAGGGGGAGCATACTGGTTGGGTGTACATCATCAGCTTAATGCTGCTTATGTTTTACCTTGGCATGGTTTTTCCTATATTGCCGGGATTCTGGGTTTCATGGTTCTGAGTGGTCGTGAGGCTAAAAAAATTCCCGTCGTTTTTGATTTGTTGGTGGTCATGGCAGTGCTGGGTATTATTGTCCTGTTACTGCTGGCTCCTTATCAGAATTATGTCATATATTCTTTACCAGTATTATTGCTTACTGCAATTTATATTTATGCTGCGGAACGATCCACAGTCTTTGCACAGATAAAATGGCAGTTGGGCGGGGCTTTGGGAGAGATGTCATACTCCTTATATTTATGGAATGTTCCAGTTATTTCTTTCCTCTATTATTTTTATCATGGCGCGACTCATTACGTTTTAGTGATACTTTCTGTGTTGATTATCCTGTTGTTGTCGGTGCTTACCTATGCCTTGGTTGAAGTCAGTATACAGAATGCTTTTGGCAAGAAAGCGCGGCATCATTTTTCCCTGCAAACAGCTTTTACTGTGGCTTTGATTCTGGGTTTGGGCATTGCCGGTTGGTATGATTCAGTGGTGGTTAATCAGCAATTTATTCATGAACGCGAAAAAAATCTCCATCTGCTGTTATACAAGCATTATCAGGCGCTGAAAATTGCCCAGTTGCAAAAGCAGTTGCTGTCTATCCATCAATCAGGTGCTGCGGCTTTGGCGGGGCCGGTGGCAAACACCCTCAGTGCTGCGGATGGGTCGTCAGCTATAGCGGCTGGCTCCTTTGCCTGGCAGCCCAATCCACAACCCGGTTATCTCTATAACGGACAGGAAATGCGTCAGAATCCGGCTTACCCGGATAAGCAGGTATTGGTTGTTACGGATTCCATTCTTCTGGGATGGTCAGGTTTTGTGATTCATCAGGTTCCCAATGCCATACTGGACGGTAAAGTGGGTCGACAATTTTCGCGTGCCCCATCCGTCCTGCAGGCAGAGTTGACGCAACCTCAAAATGCAGATATTCGCTATATCGTTCTGGAGCTGGGCAGTAATGGCGATGTCTTTACCCAGGATCTGGATCGGGTCATGCGCGAAGCCGGAAATCGCAAAATATTGCTGATTATTCCCAATGTTCCCAGAGTCTGGGAAAATGAAGTTAAAGCACAGTATCTCCGCGCCAAGGCACAATATCCCAATGTTTATTTGTTGCATTGGAATCGTATCAGCCATGATCAATATAATTACTTTGATCCTGATCAGGTCCATTTGACCTGGGACGGCGCCCAAGCCCTGGTGAATGCAATGCTTGGAAAGTTGTACACCATGGGTTATCAACAACCTCAGCCGGTTGCTCATGCGCAGTCTGTTCAATCAGGTCTAGCGCATCTGGTTGCCACCAAGCCACTTAAATCCAGTACAGCAATTACAACAAGTACGCAGCCGGCGACTGCTCCCGCGCGCTCTGTCGCGGTTCAACCCCAGACCCAATCTCCACTACCTACCACCCGCATCAAATCCTTTACCATTGCGCCGCTGAGCAGTGCAGCTACTGCATCCGTCGTTAGCAATGCGATGCCGGCACAGAGGCAAAATACTGATGCTTCGGGCCTCGATAGTTTCCAAAATTAATTCGGATGCTCTGAACCCGACCGCTGCTGCGAGTTGCAGGGTTCATGCTGAAAACGGCCGATGGCCTGTGGGCTTTTTGCTCCAACGTCCCTTGCCTGTTGTTCTAAGGCGCGGGCCAAAGTCGCTGCAAAGCCCACAGGCCATCGGCCGTTTTCAGCATGAATTATTCGTAGAAAGCAACTCTTCCGCTTCCTGACAAATGCCCCGACGTTCGAGCAGGCTTCCAGGAATGTGACCACCCGCCTGCCGCCAGAGTACGGCAGCGCGAATACCGCTGAGTAGGAGCGTGCGGATACGTGCAGCATCATCAGCGTCACTTAGATAGCGGCTATCACCGCTGACGATAATGCGCGGGCGCAAGGTGCCTATAGCTTCTGTGTATGTTTGTGCCAGACCGGCAATGATACTGCTCTGCAGCGGATCACCAAAATGCTGAATTTGTCGCTGGGCCTGCTGAATACCTTCATGCACGCGCTGGGAAGCGCTCTGATTTTTTAACAGGCGTTTACTCAGGCTGCTCATCGCCATGGCATAGCGCAGCAGTTCAGCTTCCTGGGCATTGGCCGGACCGCGTTGCAGGAGCGGGCAGAGCAGGGCCAATGCCTGCCGTAAACTCTGGATGTCTCCCAGTGCCTGACGAGTATTGGCACTATCCAGGGACAGAATGCTGTGAATACAGGTGGCCAATATTAGCCCCGGTTGTTCACCACTGCGGGCAATGTTCTGTACCAGCAGGGCGCTACGGATAATTCCGGCCAGCGCCAAAGTACGATCACGGCGGCGCTCTGCTTTGGGAATCAGAAAATCCCACATGTAAATCTGCCTTTATTATTTGAAAAAATCATTTAATGTGCTTGCCCGTTGAGCATTTCATCCAGCGTGCCAGTAAGTGTTTTGCTTTGGGTTTCCGTTAATTGTCGACCTCTTTCATTGAGAATAAAAAAGGTATCTTCAACCCGTTCACCAAATGTAGACACTTTGGCGCCATGAATATTCAGCTGTAAGGTGCGTAATACCTCACCCACCCGATAAAGCAGTCCAAGATGATCGGCCGCACGCACTTCCAGCAAGGTATAGCGGGAAAGGGCGTGGTTATCCACACGGATTTCTGCGGGACGCTGGGCAAAAAAGCGATGACGTGGGTCGCGGTGGCGCAGACCAAAATGTGGTTTACTTTCGGTTTCTCCTTCGATGATGGCGCGCAGCCGCGCCGCCAGATCATGGTCGGCCTGTTCGGTTCGCGCAAAGGCGTGGCTGTTGTCAATGACCAGAAAGGTATCAATGGCTCGACCATCTTCACTGGTATCAATGCGCGCGTCGATGATGTTGAGGGACTGGCGATCCAGAGCACCGGTAATTTGCTGAAAAAGACCGGGACGGTCAGGTCCGTAAATCAGGATTTCACTGCCCTCAGGCTGGTGGGCGCGTACTGCTACCAGGGTTTTACGACTTTTATGGGCAAGAATCTGTTGAATGTGCCACAGCAGTTCATTTTCGCTGTAACGTGAAAAATAGGCCCCCGATAAATGCTGCCAGAATACTCTGGCGCGGATTTGCTCTTCCTGCGTCAGGCATTGCAACGCGTTTTCCTGACGATCCCGGACAATGTGAGGCAGGTCTTGACGGCTGCGATCTTCCTGCTGCAATTCGATAGCCGTAGCGCGATACAGGGTACTGAGCAACAAGCCTTTCCAGTCATTCCAAAGGTCCGGATTGGTGGCTCGCATGTCTGCTACGGTCAGTAACAGCAAGTAGGCCAGATGCCGTTCATCGCCGACCATTCTGGCAAAATCCTGGATGACCTGAGGATCTTCCAGGTCACGACGTTGGGAGACTGTACTCATCTGCAGGTGCTGTTCCACCAGCCAGATGATGAGTTCTGTGTCTCTTGCTGACAGCTGTAGGCGTCGGGCAAAACGTCGTGCTTCCTGTGCACCAATTTGGGAATGATCGCCGCCCCGGCCCTTGCCAATATCATGAAATAACCCGGCCAGAACCAGCAGTTCCGGTTTATCCACTTGTGCCCAGGCCTGTTTGAGTACAGACATCCGGGTTTCTTCCTGCTTATGAAGCAGTCCAATATTCCGCAGCAGAAACAGGGTGTGCTGATCGACGGTGTATACGTGAAACAGATCATGCTGAATGCGGCCGGTAATGCGTTCAAAAGCCGGAATCAGCCGCCCGAGGATGCCACATTGATGCATGATTTTCAGGCTGTCATAAGCGCCATCTGCTTGCGCCAGCAGGGCCAGGAATTCATTTCTGGCGATGGGATCTAGTTCAAGATTGCGGGGCTGGATTTTACTTCGCAACTTATAAAGCGCGCGTTGGGTCAAGGCATCCAGAGAAATGATCTGCGGGTTTTCGGCCAGCTCGCGAAACAAGCGTAATATTTTCTGCAATAATTGCGGATCATCTGCCTGGGGAAGAGGCACTGTGTTCCGGACCGGTTGTGCTGAATCTCCGCTCAGGCTGCCTTGATCAGCCAGGTAAAGGGCAATATTTTCCTGAGCAATAGCAGCGATGCGCATAATGTCGGCGAAAGCGCGATAAAGCTTTTGCATGAGCTGTTCAACCGGGCTGCGGCCAGGACGCTCCTGGTAACCCAGTACCTCGGCGAGTTGGCGTTGCTGCTCCAGGCGCAAGCGGTCTTCATGGCGGCCGCTGGCATAGTGCAGGGTGATGCGCAGGCGCGTCAGAAAAGACTGAGCCCGGAGAAGTTGCCGATATTCTTCCGGGGTGACCAGGTTTTTCTGGCGCAGGCACAGCAGGCTGCTGTCTCCAAAAATGCTACCAGTCAGCCATTGCAGTTGATGAATATCGCGAAGCCCGCCAGGACCTTCTTTCAGGTTGGGTTCCAGATGAAAAGCCGTATCGCTACAGCGGGCGTGGCGGTTTTCCTGTTCGGCGAGTTTGGCAGCAAAAAAAACTTCCGGTTTCCAGGGCGGATTGGCTCGGAGGGTTTCTTCCAGTTGATTAAATAATTTCCGTGAACCGTAAAGATAACGGGCCTCCAGAAACGTGCTGGCAATGCTGAGATCTTCTCGCGCCTTTTCCAGGCATTCCTGAACCGACCGAACACTGGAGCCCACTTCCATTTGCAAATTCCACAGCGCCGTCAGAAAGAAATGAATGAACTGCTCTTCAGCTTCCGAAAGCGTGGGTGGAGTGAGAATCAGCAGGTCAAGGTCCGAGCCGGGAAACAGGGCCCCGCGCCCATAACCACCCACTGCAATCAGGCTGAGTCTGGTTATGCTCTGCTCCTGCTGCGCTGCAGCCTGACGCCAGATTTTACGCAAGGATTTATCCAGCAAAGCACAGTGCTGGCGCAAGAGCGAGCGACTACTTTGGCGCGGGGAGAAACGGTTCTGTAATTCAGACCGTTCATTACGCAGGGTTTCCGGCACGCCCGGCAGGTTCTCGCCTGCCATGAATTCGGGCATGTTCAGATGGGATCGCCGGGGAGTTGGGTCAACACCTCGTAGCTGTCGTCGGTGACCAGAATGGTATGTTCCCATTGCGCTGAAGCACTGTGATCCTTGGTGACAATGGTCCAGCCGTCGGGCAACGCCTTGATGTGTCGTTTGCCAGCATTGATCATGGGTTCAATGGTAAACGTCATTCCCGCCACCAACTCCACGCCTTCGCCGGGGTTACCATAGTGCAGCACCTGAGGTTCATCGTGAAATACCCGGCCAATGCCGTGCCCGCAAAATTCCCGCACCACCGAGCAATGCTGAGCTTCAGCATATACCTGAATCGCATGGCCGACATCGCCCAGGGTGGCGCCCGGTCGGACTTGCTCAATGCCGCGCACCATGGCCTCGTGGGCAACTTCCATCACCCTTCTGGAGCGCAACGGCACTTCGCCAACCGTAAACATTTTGCTGCTGTCACCGTGGTAGCCATCCTTGATGACCGTCACATCAATGTTCAGCATATCCCCATCTTTCAGCACCCGATCGCCAGGAATACCGTGGCAGATGACGTGGTTGAGGGAAATACAGACCGATTTGGGGAAGGGCGGATATTCCGGACTGGGCTGATAATTCAGCGGGGCAGGAATTCCCTGTAAATCATTGACAATATAATCGTGACAAATCCGGTCCAATTCTCCGGTAGTGATTCCGGCTTTGACATGAGGCCGAATCATGTTGAGCACCATGGCGGTCAAATGCCCGGCAGTACGCATTTTTACGACTTCTTCAGGGGTTTTGATGTTGCCCTGAGGGGGATTTTTTTGACGTTGTAACATGAGATTCTCCTGGGGCGACTCAAAGCGGCTAAAAAAGTAGCTGCTCTGCCGCATCAATGACTATTTTATCAGGACTGACCCGGGTTCGGTAGGCCAGTATTTCCACACCCGCGCTGCGCGCTTCCCTGAGCGCCTGTCCATAAGCCGGATCTACGCGGTCGGCCGGGGCAAAACCCTGACCATCTTCGCGGCCAATCAAAAAAAGCATGACTGCGCGTCCGCCGTTGGTTACGACCTCGCGGAGCGCATGCAGGTGGCGCAGGGCGCGGGTGCTGACCGCATCAGGAAAACGGATGACGCCATCCGGGTCCAGCAGGGTGCAGGATTTGACTTCGACATAGCAGGGTGGACGCTGGGGGTTCTGCAAGAGGATGTCCACTCGTTCATGGCTGCCATAGGGCACCTCGCGCCGCAGCTCACCGTAATTCTGCAAGGCGGGAATCTGCCCGGTGGCAATGGCTTCGGCAACAATGTGGTTGGGTCGCTGCGTATTGATGCACACCCAACTGTTGCCACTCCAGTAAAGCTCCCAGGTCCAGGCGAGTTTGCGTTTGGGGTTATGGCTACGGGAAATGAGAATGGGTTGCCCGGGTTCTGCGCAACTGCGCATGCTTCCCGAGTTGGGACAATGAGCGGTGATTTGCTCACCCGTTTCGAGTTCGCAGTCCGCCAGGAAACGTTTGTAGCGACGAATCAGGGTGGCGGGGACCAGTTCCGGAAGATTCATCGTTGCTCCGACAGCCGTCCTAACGGCGCAGGCCAAAGTCGCTGAAAAGCCTCCAAGACAACTATCGGATCAAGATTCATAAGGGCAGCGTAACGCTTGTGGCCGTTGGATGCCAGAATGGTGTCTTGCCCCGCGCCTCTGCCAGCGCCCAGTTGCGCCATTGTTCAGCAGATGCCCCATGGAGTTCGGCGGGGGTGTCCCAGCCCAACAAGCCCAGGGTTGTTTCCCAGCCTTGTCCGGGGTTTCCTGTCCAGGCCGGGCTTTGACTGCTTTTGGAAAGCTTGCTGCTATCGGCATTACAGAGTATCGGAAGGTGCCCATATTCTGTCCGGGGCAGGTGCAGGAGGCTTTGCAAATAGCGCTGGACTCCAGTAAACGTGCGTAAGTCGCCACCACGGATGACCTCGCTCACGCCCTGTGCACCGTCATCGACCACGCAAGCCAGTAGATAAGCAAAATAATTATCGGCTCGGAGCAGAACGGGATCCCCCTGTTCGGGAGGCGTGTTCTGAGGACCGTGAAAGCGATCTTCCCAGACGGGAAACTGTTTGGGAACGCGCAGTCGCCAGGAGCGTGCTGTTCGACCCGCCGCCAGTCCATGGCGGCAGGTGCCGGGATAATTGCCGCCGTGTTGGCGGATTTCCTGACGCGTACAGGCGCAGGGGTAGGCATCACCTTCATTTATCAACTGGTCCAAGGCTTGTTGATAATAATCATGACGTTGAGACTGCCAGCAGATTGGGCCATCCCAATCAAGGCCGAGTACTTCCAGCTGACGCAAAATCGTGTCTGCAGCTCCGGGCCGCACCCGGTCCTCGTCCACATCTTCAATCCGCAGCAGCCAAAGCCCACCCTGACTGCGCGCGCTGAGATAGCTGCCAATGGCCGCAATCAGTGAACCGGCATGCAGTGGACCACTGGGGGAGGGCGCAAAGCGCCCCACGACCGGCTTTTGCCGGGCCTGTGCTTGGGGCATTGTCGGGGGCGAAAGACTGGACATGGCTTGATGAATACGCGCAGATCCCAAAAGGTTTAAAGCATTTCTGCTGACTATGGTTTATTTCGGTTTGCTGTACAATCCAAGCAAATGTAACACAGGAATGAATAGTCAGGTATGCCGGTGATTTTCCGCGTAGAAGGATATGCCTTCTTTTTCTATTCCAATGAGGGAAACCCAAGGGAGCCTCTACACATTCATGTGCGTAAAGGTGCAGCGGTTGCCAAATTCTGGTTTGATCCCGAGCTGTGTCTTGCGGAGAGTTATGGTTTGAATAGTCAGGAGCAGGGCTGGCTTGCCACAATTGTAGCCAGTCACCGGAAGGAAATTGAGGAGGCATGGCATGAATTCTTTAGCTAAATCTGTATATTTCAAGAGGGAAATGCTCTGGGTAGATTTGTTGGATGGGCGTACTTTGGGTGTGCCGCTGGCCTATTTCCCACGTTTGTTAAGGGCCAGCCCTGAGCAGCGGATGATTTACGAAATTAGTGGTGG
This sequence comes from Acidithiobacillus sulfurivorans, assembly GCF_018853815.1. Taxonomy (GTDB): domain Bacteria; phylum Pseudomonadota; class Gammaproteobacteria; order Acidithiobacillales; family Acidithiobacillaceae; genus Acidithiobacillus; species Acidithiobacillus sulfurivorans. The sequence continues at coordinate 9,296 of NZ_JAAOMP010000073.1, forward strand.
AGGTAGCGGGCTGCACTGGCCGGAACTGGATGAAGATATTTTAGTGGAGGGATTACTTGCGGGCATTGGTGATCAGACCCGGCATCACGAAAGCGCTGCTTAAGCGCGAACAGTTTAAAAACGGAGTATTCCATGGCGGTTGGAGAGTTTGCACTCATCGAGCAGTTGCAAGGCAGGCTGGGTGGCGGCGGGAAGGGTGTACTACTGGGAATGGGAGATGATGCAGCCTGGCTGGATCCGGCTGGACAGTCTCTGGTGACCAGTATGGATACGCTGGTTGCCGGACGCCATTTTTTCGCTGATGTGGATCCCACTGATTTGGGCTGGAAAGCCCTGGCCGTGAATCTCAGCGATCTGGCCGCCATGGGTGCACAGCCGCGTTGGTGCCTGCTCAGTCTGGCTTTGCCAGTGCGTACTGAAGGCTATTCGCACTGGTTGCAAGCATTTGCCGAGGGCTGGCGTACGCTGGCTGAAAGCTCCGGCGTGGCGCTGGTAGGTGGCGATACGGTAGCAACAGATGGTCCGCTGACTTTGACTGTTACCGTATTGGGCGTGGCGGAGCAGGGCATCATGCGGCGCGATGCAGCCCGTCCCGATGATCTGATTTGGGTGACCGGGACACTGGGAGATGCAGCAGCAGCCCTGGATCTGGCATTTGTGGCTCGCAGTCTGCCGGGCTGGGATTTTGCCTGTTCGGCGGCACAGTCCGAGGCGCTGGAAGCCCGGCGCTTGCGTCCGGTCCCGCGTCTGGACTTTGGCCGGGCGGCACAGGCTGCCGGGGTGGCCTGCGCTCTGGATTGTTCTGATGGTTTTCTGGCGGATCTCAGCCATATTGTTAAGGCCTCCGGGCTGCGAGCCCGGGTTGATCTGGAACATCTGCCCCTCAGTCCGGCTTTGCGTGATTGCATTGATCAGGACTTGTCGCGTCTGCAACGCTGGCCCCTGACCGGAGGAGATGATTATGAACTTATTTTCTGTGCTCCACCGTCGCTGACCCCATCATTGATGAATATCGCGCATAGCTGTGCTTTGCCAATAACGGTAGTGGGACAGATTTTGCCGGCAGACCCGCAAGCCACTGAGCCTGTAGATGTTTGCTGGCAGGAGCAGCTCATGGTGCTACCGGATATACGGGGTCATCAGCATGTTTTCTAGGCCCTGGTATCACTGGCTGGCCTTTGGTGGCGGCAGTGGTCTTGCACCCCTTCTTCCGGGAACCATGGGTACCATTGCGGCTGTTCCGCTTTACTTGCTGCTGGTTTTGGTGCTGCACAATCTCTGGATTTACGCTGCTGTCCTTTTGATTATGATCGCTGTGGGCCCCTGGCTTTGTGGTCAGACTGCCGAAGACCTGCGTCGGGGTGCAGCCGGCAAGCGTGCCCTTGACCCACCCGCCATTGTCTGGGATGAGTGGGTGGGGCTGTTGATGACCCTGTACTGGATACCGTTCAGTTGGGTAGCCTTGGGCACAGGTTTTTTGCTGTTCCGTTTTTTCGATATGCTCAAACCCTGGCCTATTTCCTGGTTGGATCGACATATTCATGGAGGAACGGGCATTATGCTGGATGACATGGCGGCAGCGATTCCTGCTTGGCTGATTTTACAGGGGCTGCGAGCGATGGGCTGGTTATGAACAGTGGCGATTTACTTCATATTTTTCTACCCATGCGACCAGCGGTGCTACCCGACGCTCAGCGCCTGGAAGCCTGGGCCTTAAGGAGTGGAGTGCGTGCGCGCATCGAGCTGACAGCAGTTCTGCCTGATATAAAGGGCGTGGCACTGGGCATCGGTGCTTTTGCCAACGCCGATGCCTGGAAAGTCATTCCGCAGCGTGCCTTGGTCCCGGCTGGCGACTGGCAGGGTCTGCGCGATTGGGCGGAGCATTTTTTGCCGCCTTGTCCACAAAGTTTCAGTCGCTTTACCGATCAGAGTCAGGGCACAGAAATTTTACCCGGTGAATTCTGGCTCCAGGAAAAAACGCCGGAAGCTTTTGATTTATCCATGGCACCACCAGAATGGGCGCTGCTGCAACATTGCCCCAAAGCGGGTGGGCCGCGATTAGCCCTGGCCGAATCCTGCACCGGTGGCGGCCTCGCAGCCCGGATTACCGCTTTATCCGGATCATCGGCGCTTTTGCAGCACGGTATAGTGACCTACAGCAACACCGCCAAGCGCCACTTTCTTGGGGTGCAGGCAAAAACCCTGATGCGCTATGGAGCGGTATCCGAAGAAACGGCTCTGGAAATGCTCAATGGTCTCTTGCGGGAAGCCGATTTGGGCGCGGCGATTACAGGTATCGCCGGGCCTGGCGGGGCCGTGTCGGGCAAGCCGGTAGGTACGGTCTGTATTGCCTGGGGGCAGCGCAATGGCCAACAACAGGTACGAACCTGCCATTTTCGTGGCGATCGCTGGAACGTACAGTATGCATCCGGATCGGTGGCGTTGGGTGGTTTGCTGAGTTTGCTGGGTGGATGAAAGATTTATCCTGGGCGTCTTTGCCCATTCCGGTTGCTCAGGTAGAATGCCCGAAAATGTGGATTTGATAACCGGGTCGGTCAATACCCGGATGCCCGGAGCAGGCCGCTGCAAAAACGGGTTATGCCCGAGTGGAATACTCTTCTCAATTCAGAAAAGGACAACATGATGGATGATCAACGCAGCAAGGCCCTTGCGGCCGCTTTGTCGCAGATTGACAAGCAGTTTGGAAAAGGCGCGGTGATGCGCCTGGGTGATCACGATGCCATCAAGGACATTGCCGTTTACTCCACCGGCTCTCTGGGTCTGGACTTGGCTTTGGGTGTTGGGGGGCTGCCAAGAGGTCGGGTGGTCGAAATTTATGGACCGGAATCTTCCGGTAAAACCACGCTGACCCTGCATGCCATTGCCAGTTGTCAGCAGGCCGGGGGCACTGCGGCCTTTATTGATGCAGAACATGCCCTGGATCCCGGCTATGCCCACAAGCTTGGGGTTGATCTGGAAAATCTGCTGGTTTCCCAGCCGGATACAGGTGAGCAGGCACTGGAAATTGCCGACATGCTGGTGCGTTCTGGAGCCGTGGACCTGATTGTGGTGGACTCGGTAGCTGCCCTGACGCCCAAGGCGGAAATTGAAGGCGATATGGGCGACTCGCACGTTGGCCTGCAGGCTCGTTTGATGAGTCAGGCCCTGCGCAAGCTCACGGCCAATATCTCCCGAACCAATACTCTGGTCATTTTCATCAATCAGATCCGCATGAAAATCGGGGTCATGTATGGCAGCCCGGAAACCACGACTGGGGGTAATGCCCTGAAATTCTATGCTTCCGTACGCCTCGATATTCGCCGGATTGGTGCCATCAAAAAAGGCGACGAGGTCATGGGGAATGATACCCGGGTCAAGGTCGTCAAAAACAAAGTGGCACCGCCGTTCCGCGAAGCCGAGTTTGCCATTTATTACGGCGAGGGGATTTCCCGCTTTTCGGAGTTGGTAGACCTGGGCGTCAAGTTTGAAATTGTGGAAAAAAGTGGCGCCTGGTACTCCTATCAGGGTGAACGTATTGGTCAGGGTAAGGATAATGCCCGTCAGTATCTGAAGGAGCACAAGGAACTGGCGGCCAGAATCGAGCAACAGGTCCGTGCTGCTGCGGCCGGTAGTCCGCTGGCATTTACGGATGATGTCGTGGAGCCTGCGGCAGCCGAATAATTGGCCAGCCATTCTCCTGCCGATCCCATGACCATCGCCCTGCGCCTGCTGGCGCGCAGGGAATACAGTCGTAAGGAGTTGCAGGACAAGCTGCTCCACGCAGGTTTTGATGATTTGCAGGTACAGATGGTGCTCGACAGCTTGAAATCATCCGGTTATCAGGATGACCAGCGTTACATGGAAATGCTGACCCGAACCCGACTGCGACAGGGGCATGGCCCCTTACGCCTGCGTCAGGATTTACAGCGGGCGGGGGTTGACGTTAAAGAGCAAGATGGTGCGGCAGCACAAAGCGTCAACTGGCAGGTACAGGCGCAGGCCGCTTACCGAAAACGTTTTGGTAACACAGCCCCAGAAGATGCCCGGGAATATGCCCGGCGTGCACGTTTTTTGGCGGGACGAGGATTTTTGCCCGAACAGATACGACGCGTACTGGCGGACTTGGGCAAAAATGCGGATGATTTTAACGACTAGATTTTTTTATGGATGACGGAAGACCGATGCAAGCGCAAGCCATTCGCCAAGCTTTTCTGGATTATTTTGTGGAACAGGGCCATCAGATTGTGCCCTCCAGTTCGCTGATTCCCCGCAATGATCCGACCCTACTGTTTACCAATGCCGGTATGGTTCCTTTCAAGGACGTGTTCCTGGGTCTGGAGCAACGTCCCTACCAGCGCGCCGTATCTTCCCAGCGCTGCATGCGGGCGGGCGGAAAACACAATGACCTGGAAAACGTGGGTTATACGGCCCGCCATCACACCTTTTTCGAAATGCTCGGCAATTTTTCCTTCGGGGATTATTTCAAGCGCGAGGTCATCGCTTTTGCCTGGCGATTTCTGACGGAAAAACTGGAGCTTCCGGCGGCTAAGCTCTGGATTACGGTTTATGAAGAAGACGACGAAGCCGCTGAGATCTGGATCAATGAAATGGGTATTGATCCAGCGCGCATTTCCCGTTGTGGCGCGAAAGACAATTTCTGGAGTATGGGAGATACGGGTCCTTGCGGTCCTTGCTCGGAAATTTTTTATGACCACGGCCCGGATGTTCCGGGAGGCCCTCCCGGTAGCCCTGAAGAAGACGGGGATCGTTATATTGAAATCTGGAATCTGGTTTTCATGCAGTATGACCGCGACAGCAGTGGGAAACTGACCCCGCTCCCCAAACCTTCCGTGGATACCGGCATGGGTCTGGAACGTCTCGCGGCCGTTCTGCAGGGTGTCCACAATAATTACGACACGGATCTATTCAAGCCCTTGATTGCGGCAGCGGCCGAAATTTCCGGCAAAACCTATGGTCAGGATGCCGCAACAGATACCAGTCTGCGGGTACTCGCCGACCATATTCGTGCCTGCAGTTTTCTGATTACGGACGGTGTACTGCCGGCCAATGAAGGAAGAGGTTATGTTTTGCGGCGCATTATTCGGCGCGCGGTCAGGCATGGTCGCAAGCTGGGCATGGAAAGCGTGTTTTTTCATAAACTGGTTGCGCCACTGGTACGCGAAATGGGGACGGCCTTTCCTGAACTGGCCCATGCACAGCGTGATGTAGAACGTGCTTTGGAGCGTGAGGAAACCCGTTTCCGGGAAACCCTGGAACGTGGCCTGAGCCTGCTGGAAGACGCCATTTCCGGACTGCCCGCCGATGCGGCTATCCCCGGTGAGATTATCTTCCGATTAGCCGATACCTATGGTTTTCCGGTGGATTTAACCGCAGACATTGCACGGGAAAGAAAGTTGCGTATGGACATGGAAGGCTATGAAGTGGCCATGAGTGAGCAGCGCAATCGTTCCCGCGCCGCCTGGAGTGGCAGTGGCGAAGTCAAAACCGAGCGGATTTATCATGACCTCGCCATGCGTTTTTCCGCCACACAATTTACGGGTTATACCCAATGTGTGGGTGAGGGAAAAGTGCTGGCCTTGTTGCGTGATGGCGAAGAAGTGGCTTTTCTTGACGCCGGGGACAAGGGCGTCGTCATTCTGGATCAGACGCCGTTTTATGGAGAATCGGGCGGACAGTCGGGTGATCGCGGCGAATTGCAGTCGGAAAATGCCGTATTTCTGGTGAATGACACCCAAAAACCCATGGGTAGTTTGCATGTGCATGTGGGTGTGCTGCAGTCGGGTCGTCTCCAGACAGGAGATACCTTGCTGGCCAGTGTGGATGAACTGGCCCGACGGGCGACCGCTGCCCATCATTCCGCCACCCATCTGCTCCATGCAGCTTTGCGCAATATTCTTGGTTCTCATGTCCAGCAGAAAGGTTCGCTGGTCAATCCGGAGCGACTGCGCTTTGATTTCAGTCATTCCGAACCCTTGACTTCCGCACAGTTGCAGGAGATAGAGCGCAGCGTTAATGCGGTGATTCGTGAAAATTACGCTGCCGATACGCAGGTTCTGCCCATTGCCGAAGCCCAGTCTCTGGGCGCCATGGCGCTGTTCGGTGAAAAGTACGGCGATGAAGTCCGCGTGGTGCGCATGGGCGACTTTTCACTGGAACTCTGTGGTGGCACGCATGTGCAGGCGCTTGGGGATATGGGGGTTTTCAAGATTCTCAGCGAAAGCGGCGTAGCGGCGGGTATTCGTCGTATTGAAGCCGTAGTCGGAGCGGCGGCTCTGGAGCTTATCCAGCGCGATGAACAACGTCTGCAGAGCGCAGCCAGCTTGCTCAAAGTGGCACCAGCAGATCTGGATCAGCGTCTGGCTCAGACCCTCGAGCGTTTGCGTCAGCTCGAAAAAGAATTAGAGAAAATCAAGCGGGATGAAGCAGCGCGGGCGGGTGCGGATCTCGCTGCCCAGAGTGAGGAAGTGGCTGGCGTGCCGGTTCTCATCAGCCGTCTGGAGGGTATGGATGGCAAGGCCTTGCGTGATGCGCTGGATCGTCTGCGCAGTCAGCTTCCCGAAGCCGTGATTGTCCTGGCCGGGGTTGAAGGAGAAAAAGTGGCCCTAATCGCTGCTGTTGCGAAAAGCTTGGCAGGCCGTATTCACGCCGGTGATCTGGTGAATGTGGTAGCTTTGCCGCTGGGTGGTAAAGGTGGCGGCCGACCCGACATGGCCCAGGCTGGTGCCGGTAATCCGGCGGCACTGGATGATGCTCTCCAGGCCGCCCGCGATTGGGTCAAAAGCAAGCTGGCCTAGTTGTTGCGCTGCCAGGGCTGGCCGTTGTCCTGATGCTGATGTCCACGGTTCGGTTTTGAACCTGGCTGCCCCGGACTATTATCGGGGCGACCATGTTCGGGCCTGCCTCCCGGGCGATTGAACTCTGGACGTCCGGGGGCCGGACGGAAATGCCGCCAATGCGGGTCTCGGGAATAGCGGCCAGCATCTCTTTGGACGCGCTGCCAGTCGCGATGATTCCAGCGTCGCAATGCGGGCGGCGGAGCCGCTATGGGGCGCCATGGGCCACGATAGCCCGGACCCGACCACCAGCGGTTGCCGTAATAATAGTAGTAGTTGGAACCCTGATAAAAAATGGGTTGCGAAGCACCATAGGCCGCATAAACACCCAGATTGCTCAGCCAGACCATCAAGGGCGGCGCCGTGAGAATGGCTGGGGGGTACCCTGGTGCAGCATACACTGGCTGGGTTCCTACATTGAGCTGTATATCCACGGGGCCAGCAAAGGCGGCACTACTCAATCCCAGTCCCGCCAGCACGGTGCTGGTCAAAAGACTTTTTATCCACAATTTTTTCATGATTATCATCCTCTCCGAAAAATATTCAAATGCGACTACATGTTACAGGAGAAAGTTTTTTGCGCTATGCTTTCGCCTGTGAAATACAGATTAAGGTGTGTTGTCCCATGAATCGAGATGTAAAATGTAAATTTTTGTTTATCAGGTTACGGTGATAACCGGTGCCTGAAGTCGCCGAACTGGAAAAACTTTTGCAGAAAGTGGCGCTTGCTGATCAGCAAGCCTTCCGTGATTTTTACGATGCTACGGCTGCGCATCTGTTTCCCGTTGCTTTGCGTATTTTAAGAGAGCAGGGCCGTGCTGCCGATTGTTTACAGGATGCGTTTGTGAAAATCTGGTTAAAAGCGGGAGAATACCAGGCAGGCCGAGGCGCTCCCATGGCTTGGGCAGCGGCTATTGTCCGCTATCAGGCTATTGATGAATTAAGACGACTTCCCAAAGATCAGCCAGGTTGGGAAGACGAAAACTGGGAGCAGTGGGGAGAACAGGAATTATCTGCTGACCCCCGGATGGTTTCGGAAAAGCAACTTTTATTGGATTGTCTGGAACAACTTCCCAGTGATCAAAGGCAGGCTATTTCCCAGGCTTTTTATCGCGCAGCCAGTTACGACGAAGTGGCGCGTTTTGCTGGTGAAGCTTTGGGTACGGTCAAAAGCTGGATTCGTCGGGGACTTTTAAGCTTGAGAGACTGTTTGCATCATGAATCTGAATAAGTGGCCAAAGCTTGCGGACCTGCTCGCGGGTTCCTACGTACTGGGGACCTTGCGCGGGCGGGCACGGCTGCGTTTTGCCCACATGCTCCGCTCTCGCCCGTGGCTGGCAACCCGGGTGGCAGAGTGGGAAGACACCTTGATGCCCTACAGTTTGCAAGAGCAACCCATTGCTCCTCCGCGTTCAGTCTGGCAGGGGGTTGCAGCAGAGTTGCCGTCACGCTCCTCTACTGCCGTTGCAGGCCGTCCTGTTTCCTGGTGGCAGAAGCTGGGGCTTTGGCGCGCCATGTCGGCCGGCCTGGCGCTGGCACTGGTTCTTCTGCTTCTCTGGCCAGCACCGCCGCGTATGCCCTATATGGCGGTGCTGAACAATACATCGGGTCAGGCCGTGTGGATGCTGCGAGCCAATGATCATCACATGGCCTTGGTGACCATGCGCAAAATGTCTTTGCCTGCCGATAAATCCTTGCAGCTCTGGGCCATTATTCCGGGCAAAAAGCCCATATCCATGGGGTTGTTGCCGACCCATCCAGGGCGCACACCGATACTGGTGACTCCAGACCATCTGGATATGCGTTCGGTTGCCCTGATTGCGGTGACTATGGAGCCAGAAGGTGGTTCGCCAACGGGCCAGCCGACTACGACCGTATTATATAAGGCAGACATTCTATCGACGCATTTAAGTAGTTGAGTCTGCAATAATCATCATATTGCATCCAAGTATGGAGCGAATGCGTATTTAGTTTGAGGATGGCAATATTGCTGTCACGTGCTCAGGAGAACGTCATGAAAGAAATGGAAAATCAAGGTTTGGATCGTCGGGATTTTTTCAAAAAAAGTGCATTGTTTGGGCTGGGACTGGCTGCGGTCAGTAGTTTAACCATGCCCGCTCTGGCGGAAGCGGCTGTCATGCCCAAAGGCCCGAAGCATGATTTATATTTGCTGAACTTTGCCCTGAATGCGGAACATCAGGCTATTGCTGCTTATCAGGTCGGGGCCGAAAGCAAGCTGCTGGATCCGGCTTTGCTTAAAGTAGCCCTGTCATTTCAGGCAGATCATGAAGCCCATGCGGCTATTCTTGCCGAAACTATTAAGAAGCTGGGTGGGACTCCGGTTGCTCCGAAAGTTTCTCTAAAAGCGCCGATGACCGAACTGGCCAGTAAGTGGGGATTTCCTCTGGATAAGCTGAAAACCCAGAATGATGTTTTGCATTTTGCTGCCGGTCTGGAAGTTGGTGCTGCCAAGGCCTATCTGGGAACGGTACCCGAGTTCAGTAATCCGGAACTGGCCCATGCAGCAGCCAATATTGAAGGGGATGAAGCCATGCATTTTGCGGTGTTGCGCAGTGCTCTTGGAGAATTCCCCGTGCCAGCGGCTTTTATCTCCGCCATGCCCAGTTAAAGTTACATAGCCACATCGCAGCAGCCTGCATCGCTTGCACAGTGATGCAGGTTTTCTACACGCCTTGAAATTAATCTGAAATTTGGCTAAAAGTATTGAATCATTCCAATGGTTCATAATTATGCCCATGCCGCACCACGGAAAAAAAATTGATGTATCGAAAAATTACAGCAGAAGATTATTAGGGTTCTCTGTTTGGAGCTTTTTTTTGCTGATGGGTCTTTCCTGGGTTTTGGTTGGCTTTTATACCTGGGATCGGGTTAAGACCCAGGAGATCAGTAATCTACGGATATTGTCAGTTGCTCTTGCCCATAGTACTTCGCAAAGTGTTTTTAATGTTCAGTCCTCCCTGGATTTGCTTGCGGACAGTCTTCGCAATATCTCGCCTGGTCGAGATTTGAATTTGTCTCACCGGTTAAAAAACTATCTGCAGGCACAGCCAGAAATACAGAATATCACCGTGACGGATAGCAAGGGGCGGGTTCTCTCAGAAGCATCCCACAAAGATTATCTCAGTACGCACTCGTTGGCCATGAAAAATGTCCGTTATTATTTTCTAAAAAGCGGTTTTTATATTGGCTCTTTGTTTCCGGATATCCAGAAAAAGCTCTGGTATATTCCATTCAAACGTCTCGTACCATTAAAGAATCATCAGGTGATAACTATTGTTGTTTTGCTGCCCTTGGTTGATGGAGCCTTCAAATGCTGGATGGGCTACCCTTTGCAGGCACATACCGGGTTGTTTTTACTAAGGCGGGATGGATACCTGGAGGCCCGTGATCCGCCACCGGACAAGACCTCATTTGGTATTCGCCAAACTGGAATTGCCGCTCGCTACGTAGCTGCTCATACGCATTCGATGGGTGGCGTTTATATGGGTTATTCAAAAGCGGTAGGCCAATGGCGTCTCGGGGCGGTTGAAGATGTACCGAATTATCCGTTAGTGGCCGGAGCCAGTACCTTGCGCAGCACATTATGGGATATGTGGGCGCGCAGTATGATTGGTCCTTCATTGGTGATTGTCTTCTTGGCTTTATTGGGATTGCTGGTTTATCGTTACGTTAGGCATTACACGGAACTTCAGGAAAAGCTCCGCATTGATGCTGAAACGGCCATCTGGGAAGCCAAGGAGCGGGCCGAGGTTACTTTATCCTCTATTGGTGATGCGGTGATTACCACAGATACTGAGGCCCGCGTGACGGGCGCTAATTCAGCGGCCGAAAATTTATTGGGGAAAAATATTTCCGAGATTCGTGGAGAGTCACTGGATAATGTATTTAAAATCATCAATGAAACTACCCGAGAAAAGGTTGCCAATCCCGTTCATCGGGTGCTTGAAGAGGGCCGAATCATCGGCCTTGCCAATCATACCACGCTGATCAGCGCAGATGGTCACGAATATGCTATTGAAGACTCGGCAGCTCCTATTCGTTCTCGTACTGGGCAAATACTGGGTGTGGTTCTGGTTTTTCATGACGTTTCTCAAAGGCGGCAATTAGCCGATCAGCTTGCCCATCAGGCCGGACATGATGCTCTCACGCAATTGCCGAATAGACGCTTGTTTCAGCAACATTTGGACGCAGCCTGTCAAATGAGTCCGGGAGTAAATCCCTTTTTTGTAGCTATTTTGGATCTGGACGGGTTTAAGCAAATCAATGATCTCTTTGGTCATGATAGTGGTGACGTGCTGCTTTGTGCTCTGGCGAAACGTATGGAGCACATTTTTGGTAAGCAAAATATTATCGCGCGTTTGGGTGGCGATGAGTTTGGTTTGATCCTGTACAAGCCTTCTCAAATAAAAGAGATTGATGTTTTGCTCACGCAGGCCTTGGGGAAAATCAGTGAGCCGGTAGAAGTTCTGGGTAGCCTTGTGACGGTTTCGGCAACTATTGGTATCTCTTCTTTCCCCTCGGATGCTGATAATCCAGGACAGTTATTACGCTTGGCAGACCTCGCGATGTACGCCGCCAAGGCCGCAGGACGAAATGGTTATGTGTTTTACAATGAAGCATTAGAAGCGAAACAGCAGCTTATCGCCGAAGGAATACATATGGCTGAGCAGGCGTTAGCGGATAATCGTTTTGTCCTTTGGTATCAACCGCTGGTTGCTTTGCATGGGCATGTACTGGGTGTGGAGGCTCTGTTACGTTTGGACACGGGTAGAGCAGAAGGTCTGCTCAATCCCGGTCATTTTTTTAGTGCACTGGATCACCCCTTACTGGCGCGCAAAATCGGGCGTTTTGTGCTGAATACGGCAGTGCATCAAGGGATGCTTTGGCTTAATCAAGGTTTTTCCCTGCGGGTCGGTATCAATATTAGTGCCCGGCATCTTCTGGACTCCGAATTTATGCAGGATATTCATGCTATTTTAGCCCGGTATCCAGATTTTCCTCGGGAGCTGATTGAACTGGAAGTAACAGAAAGTGCGCCGATGCTTGATTTTCCCTCAGCCATTAGTACCTTGCAGGCGATTAATGCTTTGGGAATTCATATTGCCCTGGATGATTTCGGCACTGGAAATGCGTCTTTAACCTATCTTCAGAGATTGCCAGCACAAACCATTAAAATTGATCAGAGTTTTGTGCGCGACATTCTTGTTGATAACAAAGATTTAGCCATTGTTGCCGGGGTTACTTCCACTGCGCAGGCATTGGGCCTGGAAATTGTGGCCGAAGGTGTAGAAAGCCTGGGACATGCGCGCAAGCTCGCAGACCTCGGCGTGAATGTATTACAGGGTTTTGCTATAGCAGAGCCTATGCCAGCCGAGAAAATCTCGAATTGGGTAAAGAATTATAAACCCATTTTCTGCGCTGATTGATGGGTGCTGTCAGCCAGGCTTGGTCGGTTTTAACTGCCATTGCGGCCAGATGTTCTGAGCCTGGTGATCCAGTATGGCTGCATAAATAATCGTATTGGTCAGTACGCTCTGGACATAATGCCGTGTTTGGCGGTAAGGAATGTTGGCAGTAAAAATGGGTCCTGCCCAAGGCCCCTGGGTGGGACCATCCCAACGACTCAGCCAGCGCTTGGGTGCTCCCGGACCAGCATTGTAGGCGGCTGCCGCGAGTAACTCTGATCCGCCAAAACTTTGCTGTTGCAGGCTGAGATAATTGGAACCCAGCACCAGATTCCCCTGAATGCTGTGCAGATCGGCATTGGCGGCGGCGGGAACGTGTGATTGCAACCATTCAGCAGTGGCGGGCATGACCTGCATCAGTCCTTGCGCGCCAACATCCGAACGAATTCCAAAAGCAAACCCCGATTCCTGACGAATGAGGCCTGCCAGAAAAGCCCGGCGCAATCCCGTCTGGTTGGCGGCACCGGTGATTTCCTGAGCATAGGGGAGGACATAGCCCTGACGCCAGTCACCGCCATGAGGGATCAGGCTGCTGGCATGAATACCCAGTAACCAGGCCTGTTGCTGAAAGGCCATGCGGGCTGCCGCCTTGATCTGGCTGGGAGTGGAGAGGGTACTCAGGTCATGATCCCATTCACTCAAGGCATCATAATACAAGCCCAGTTGATAGAGCTTGATGGCCGCTCGCTCAGAAGCGTTTTCTTGTAGGACGGGTAAGGCAACATCTTCTGGTTCAGCGGCGGTATTATTATTCAGGTCCAGAGATTGTCCCAACGCTGCCATGGCTAACTGCCCATAATAGGTCCAGGGGGAAGCGAGAGCGCCGAGTTCTGTTTTCGCCTGCACCGTATGCCCCAGTTGCAGCATGGCTATGGCCTTCCAGAATTGCCACTGCCGCTGCTGGCTTTGCGGAGGATTCATGAGGGTGACGGCATCGTTCACCATGGTCCAGCGCCCCACCCGAATAGCGGTCCGTACCATCCAGGCCAGCATTTCCGGCTGAGGATGAAACTGTGGGTCGGTGTAATAGGCCAACTGATACCAGCGACCGGATTCGGGACGAAAAGTCTGGGTTGCCTGAAAAGCGCAGTGATACAATACCCGCGCTTTTTGTGCCGCGTTCAGCGTATGGATTTGCTGCACAAATTGTACAGTCTGCAGTGGATGAATAGTTGCCAGACGCAACAAGGCGAGTTCAAGAAGGCGGGTTTGCATCTCAGGCCATAATCCCGTGCCGTTTTGCTGGATATGTGTTTGTATCCAGTTATCGGGATGATCAATGGTGGCAGCCAGCTGAGTTCCAGCCTGACCATTCAGGTAAGGCGCAAAGTGGCGCGCTGCAGAAAAAGCGGATGCTTCAAACATCTGCTGCAGTCGCTGCCAGAGTTGATCCTGGGTAATCAGACCTTGCTGCAGGCTGTCGCGGGCCATGGCATTACACGAATGATTATTAGCCGGTGCGCTGCTCCACAAAAAAAAGGGAGAAACAACATTTTCATTTTGTAAGTCGGGATCACGCAGGGCGTCACAGCGTAACTGGATGAGATCCGGCTTTTGCCCGGATTGATAGACGCTGGTGAAGTTATTCCAGTCCTGACGATGCGCCAGTTGGATCAACCATTGCCGACGCAGCAAATGGTGAGCGACGCCTTGGGGAAAGTGTGTGGAATACTGGAGATACTGCTGTTGGGACAAGGTATTAAGGCGGGGTTGTAAAGACCAGTAGCCTACCCAGGAACCCATATATGTATTTTCCAGCTCGGGAAGGGCCGCTGCAGCCGGCCTGTAATTACCTTGAGAAAAAGCCTCTGCGGCCGTCTGCAACAAGGATTCCTGCGCTGAACTAAGGGGAATATTGTCTGCATAAGCACTGCCCGCTACGGCAAAAATGCAGATTGCCCACAGCCATAATTTTTTATTCACGATTGTTTTTTGAGGTGAAGCCATCGGCCGAGGTGTTTTGCCAGGGAGTGTGAACGTTGCGGATGATCTTTCGCCAGAGGTCCAACATGCAAATTCAGGGGTTCGCAGTGATCTTTGCCGTGGCAGATAACTCCATGGGAATCACAATTTTCACCGGCTTTTTTCAAAATCTGCACCATTTTAGCCTCTGCTTCTGCTCCACAGCGACCATCATACTGGATCAGGACGAGGTGTTTCTCCGGTAGCACTTCTACATGCCCGCCCATTTCTTCAAAGACTTTGAGTTCTGCCAATGCCGAGTCGGTCACCCCATGCAGGGCCCCACTGATGATGAAGCGGTCGCGACGCTGTTCTTCTTGCTGTTTCATGCTTTTTTCCTGCTTTGTTAGAGACCATTCAGCATGAATGTCCCGGAAATAATCTACATGCACCCCAGTATAGTGCCATCAGCGCCGACTTTCTGGAAGCGGGGCGAGCAGGGAAGCCAGATCATCCGGACCAAATTGCAGCTTGTCCGTGCGCGCCTTATCGAGCACCCCGGAAGCTAATATGGCTTTCCTCTCCTGCAGCGCCAGAATTTTTTCTTCAATACTGCCCGCTACAATCATTTTGTAGACAAATACGCGACGCTGCTGACCAATGCGATGAGCGCGGTCCGTAGCCTGGTTTTCGGCGGCGGGATTCCACCACGGATCATAATGGATGACCGTATCGGCTGCAGTGAGATTCAGGCCAACGCCGCCGGCCTTGAGGCTGATCAGAAACAACGGGACCTCACCTTTTTGAAAGCGGTCAATGGGTGTTTTCCGGTCCTGGGTGCTCCCCGTGAGTTGCACATAGGGAATATGTATTTTATCCAGACGTACACTGATCAAGGCCAGCATTTCCGTAAATTGGGAGAACAATAAAATCTGGCGACCTTCAGCAAGGAGTTCGGGGATCATCTCCATCAGCATGGCGAGTTTGGCACTTTCCTGAACCTTGCGGGCCTTTTCACTTTTCAATAGTCGCGGATCGCAGCATACCTGACGCAATTTGAGCATGGCGTCGAGTATCACAATCTGACTGCGCTGAAAGCCCTTGGCGGCAATTTCCTGGCGAATTCTTTCGTCCATGGCGCTGCGTACGGTTTCATACAGATCACGTTGCGCCCCTTCAATATCCACCGAACGAATAATGATGGTTTTTTCCGGAAGCTCTTGTGCTACTTCTTCTTTTTTGCGCCGCAGAATAAAGGGGCGGACGCGTTTGGCCAATAGATTCAGGCGCTCAACATCACCATGGCGCTCGATGGGACCCCGCCAGATTTTTTGAAACGTGCGCAAATCACCCATAAAACCGGGCAGGAGAAAATCAAACTGTGCCCAGAGCTCCCCCAGATGGTTTTCCAGAGGGGTTCCAGTGAGTGCCAGGCGATGGGCGGTGGGTATTTCCCGAATAGCCTCGGCAGCGCGACTTTGGGCATTTTTAACCATCTGCGCTTCATCGAGAATCAGCAAATGAAATTGCTGGTTCTTGAGTAGTTCGATATCCCGCCAGACCAGAGGGTAAGTGGTCAGTATCAGATCATGACGGGGTATTTCTGAAAATTGATCCAGTCGCTCCTTGCCATGGAGCGATAGCACCCTCAACTCGGGGGCGAAGCGTTCTGCTTCTTCCCGCCAGTTATGAATCAGCGAAGTCGGCATAATAATCAGAGCAGGATTCTGCAGGCGACCGTTTTCTTTTTCCAGCAACAAGTGCGCGAGGGTCTGCGCGGTTTTGCCGAGCCCCATGTCATCTGCAAGAATACCACCCAGGTTGTGCTCGCGGAGAAATTGCAGCCAGGCCAAACCTTCCTGCTGATAGGGGCGCAGCGGCAAGGCAAAACCCCGGGGAGGCTCTACAGGGGGTATTTCGCCACTTTGCGGGAGGCGTTTACTCAGTCGCCGAATAGCATCCATGCCCTCACTTCGCCATTGCTGACTATCGGTAATTTCGGCCAGTCGCGTGACGTCATAGGCGGAAACACGCATGGGACCCGAAGCGCCGAGGCTGAACAAGTCAATAAGGGTACCTACCAGTGGTTTGAGGCGGTGGGCAGCGGTTTGAATGGGAACCCCCGACGGGGTATGCAAATGGATGGCTTCCTCATCGGGGATACGGGTTAAGCCTCCGGGACTCAACCAGCGTGGGTCGCGGGCAAACAGCGTACCCAAAAGTGGAGCCAGCGCCAGTCTTTCGCCTTCTACCACAATGCCGACATCAAGGCCGAGCCAGCCTTCTTCTTCCCCGTCCACCTGCATATCCCAGGCATCAATATGCAAAAAATGATGGCGGAAGCCCTCTGGCCAGTGGACTTCCCAACCGGCGCCGCGCAAAGCCTCCACGCCTTCATTCATGAAGGTATTCCAGTCTTTCTCGCTGGCCAGTCCATAAATGGGCTGTGGTAGCAAGGAGAGACTATGGAATAGACTGGCTTTGGCGATTTTCATGCCGGTATCAGCCAAAATTTTCAGCGCCTTCCTTTCTGCTTTTCGATCACGTTGGACATGCACGGTTTCGCCATTGGCGAGAGTTTGTGTTTCGCTGTCATCATCAATGGCAATATGCGCGGGCCCATAGATAAAACTGGGCTGTCCGTAATCAAAACGGCAGTTAGGACTCCATTGGCCGGGATAATCCCGGTAGGCTTGCATCCCCATTAACGCCAGGGTATCGCACCATAGAGACGGCTGGAGTGGCTCGGCAATGAGCCGAAGATCCTTCACCGGATCGGCCACTGGAGCAGGCAGGTCGGGGGCCGATTCTTCCAGAATATTTCTTAATAATGCAGCCTCCTGAATGTTGAGGGGTGGTGCCTGGAGAAGATCCTTTACCAGGGAGGGTTTGATGGGAATGTCAATCGGGCCGATTTCAAGATTTTCCGCATCCAGATACCAGGGAACGTCCAGGGTCAGCAAGGTCTGGGTGGGTGGTTCGGTTTCCAGAATAGGATGTTGTTCCGTACCCTTGAGCGTTTTCCAGAGTAATTTACCCGCACGAATATCCCCCATCCGCAATGGTGAGGAACCGGGTTTATTCAGGAACAGGCGTTCACTGGCAGCCAACATGCCCAAAGCGGCGCCACCATGGCGTGGGCCCAGAGCAAAATATCCGCTTCGGGGGGCGTAAACATCTTCAATAAGCAGACGGCGGATGACCATCTGATCCGTTTCATCCAGAAAACCGGGTGGACGGCGTAGGGCCGCTTCAAAATTGCTCCAGGGCGTGAGTTCGCTGCAAATACCCTGTTTATTCAGGCGCGCTTTGAGACAATGCAAGGTGGGCACACGTTGCTGATGTCCACGAATTTCCAGAATCCAGTGGAGTCGATAGGTGGTGGTGGGGATTCTGCGTGGTGGCGGATTCAGATGTGAGCGCAGTTCACCCAGCCATTGCATCACATGAGGCCTGGGGCTGTTGACCGGCTGTGGGTTACCACGTTGGGCCAGATAAGCCAGTAACACGGCGGCGACATGTTTGCAGCGGCTCCCAACGGGGCAGGTGCACAAACTGATGAGCTGTCCCTGACTGAGATGAATATCCACATGATAAGGATTGCGGATGCTACCTTGCACCCATGCACTGAGCTCCGTGTCGGTTGGTCGTTCGAGATGACTGACCGCCTGCCGATAAGGCTGAGCTTTGCGGATTTCCAGGTCGCCCAGCCACTGGCGGAGCATGTCGTAGTCATAGGTGTCCAGACTGGGTAGCGCTTGGTTGCTGCGATGCCAGTTCATCCAGTCGTCATTGTTGGGCATTGCTTTGCTTGGATATCCATGGTGAATACTAATCGCCAATCATACACAGCCTGTAGCCCTCTGGGAAAGTGCGCAAATTATCCATACCAACTGCCTTTTTGGAATTTATCTGGTTATCATGGCGTAAACCCAGAATAGGATCGGAGGAGTAGGAATATGGCAGCATTTGGAACCAGTGGGTTAAGAGGCCTGGTCAGCGATTTAACCGATCAGCTGGTTTTTACCCATGTGCGGGCATTTCTTCGTTATCTCCGCGACATCGGCGAATATCAGAGCGGCGAGAAAGTGATTCTCGGCGGCGATTTAAGACCCAGCACCCCGCGCATATTGGCTGCCAGTTGGGCTGCAGTGCTAGCAGAGGAGGGCAAGCCTCAATTTGCCGGTTATCTGCCCTCGCCGGCACTGGCTTTTGCCGGAATCTCGGTGGGAGTCCCTGCGCTGATGGTAACCGGCAGCCATATTCCTTTTGATCGTAACGGTATCAAATTCAATCGTCCGCACGGCGAACTGATGAAGGCCGACGAAGCCGGTATTCTCGCCCAGGACATGCAAGTTGCATCGGATTTATTTACAAAACAGGGTGCCCTGCTGCACCTGCCGCTGTTGCCTGATGCCGACCCGCGTTATCTGCAAAGCTACCAGAATCGTTATCTGGATTTTTTTGGCAAGGAAAGTCTGTCAGGCTTGCGGCTCGGCGTGTATCAGCATTCCGGAGTGGCCCGGGATCTGCTGGTCGATATTTTGGTCGCTATGGGCGCGGAAGTATTGCCACTGGGCCGTTCTGCAGAATTTGTTTCTTTGGATACGGAAGCGTTGCGCCCTGAAGATACCAAGTTTGCCCAACAGGCCGTGGCCGAGCATCAACTGGATGCCTTACTGACGACAGATGGAGACGCTGATCGCCCCATGATTGCCGACACCACGGGTCGCTGGTGGCGCGGCGATGTGCTGGGTGTGCTTACAGCCCAAGCTTTGGGTGCGCACAGTGTCGTGACTCCGGTCAGCAGTAATACGGCGCTGGAGTTATCGGGATTATTTGCCCGGATTCACCGTACCCGCATTGGTTCTCCTTATGTCATTGAAGCCATGCAGGCTGCTCTGGCTGCGGGTGAGGGGCCCGTAGTGGGTTATGAAGCCAACGGCGGATTCTTGCTGGGCAGTCCCCTGCAGCGGCATGGACAAAGCTTGCAGCCGCTCCCAACCCGGGATGCAATCCTACCCATGCTCACCGTTTTGACAGCGGCAAAACAGCAAGGGAACAGACTTGCAGCACTGATGGACCATTTACCCCCGCGTTTTACCGCCAGTGACCGGCTGCAGGATTTTCCTACCAGGTTGAGCCAGCAGCATCTGGATGCTTTCAGGGGAACCGACGATGTCCTGAATCTGATAGCATTCAGCCAAACTTTTGGAAAAGTGGCAGGCCCGGCAGGCAGTCTGGATCACACCGACGGGGTTCGTGTAACTCTTGAAAATGGCACCATCATTCACCTGAGGCCTTCGGGAAATGCGCCGGAATTGCGGTGTTACACCGAAGCGGATTCGCCTGAGGAGGCCGAGCGCATGTTGCGGGCTACTTTGCAGATTATGCATGGCTGGCGGCATTAATTTGTTGCCGCGCCTTTCCCGAGCATGGTGGATATATGCAGGAATAGGTCTGATCATTCTCGACCTGCTCCTGATGGTGCTGCGATATCTGGGGGTGGTTTTCAAAACCAACGCCGTAGCGGTGCTGGCGGTTCATCATGGGGTAGATGCGCAAGCCGGGAGCCTCCTGCATCTGGCCAATATTTTGAACATGGTGCGCTGGAAATGGATCGCAGGAATTCTTGTGCTGGGTGTCCTCCTCCTGCTTATCGGTTTTTGGCGCTCTTTTTCCCGGCGTCGCTGACGCTGATCTGGCTGAGCAGATAATCCTCATAACTGCCTTTAAAATCTTCAATGCCCTGAGCGGTGAATTCAATAATGCGGGTCGCCAGGGAAGAGACAAACTCGCGATCATGGCTGACAAAAATCAGGGTTCCATCGAATTTTTCCAGCCCGTTGTTCAGGGATTCGATGGATTCCATGTCCAAATGGTTGGTGGGTTCATCCAGAATCAGGACATTAGGTTTTTGCAGGGTAAGCTTGCCGAATAACATCCGGCCTTTTTCGCCACCCGACAGCACCTTGACGGAGCGCCCGACCTGATCCTGACCGAAGAGCAGACGGCCGAGGACCCCACGAATGGCCTGATCATCATCTTTTTCGCTGCGCCATTGGCACATCCAGTCGAAAAGGGTCAGATCTTCCGCAAATTCCGGCGCATAATCCTGGGCAAAATACCCGATCTTCACATTTTCCGCCCACTTGATTACCCCGGCATCCGGTTCAATTTCACTCATCAGGCAGCGCAATAAAGTCGTTTTTCCCAGACCATTGGCACCAATAATCGCAATACGTTCACCGGCTTCAATATGCAGTCGCAGCTTCTGAAAAAGGCGCAATTCTCCAAAAGATTTGGAGACATCCTTGGCATCCAGGGCATATCGATACAACTTGCGTTCCTGCTGAAAAACCAGATAGGGATTCTGGCGGCTGGAAGGTTTGACTTCTTCCAACTGGATTTTTTCAAGCTGACGGGCGCGGGAAGTTGCCTGTTTGGCTTTGGAGGCATTTGCCGAAAACCGACTGACAAAACTTTGCAGTTCTGCCATTTTTTCTTTTTTCTTGTCGTTATCGGCCAGTAATTGATCCTTGACCAGCGTCGATGCGCGCATGTACTCATCATAATTACCGGGATAAACACGCAGTTCGCCGTAATCCAGGTCGGCCATGTGGGTGCAAACACTATTTAAAAAATGCCGGTCATGAGAAATGATGATGATGGTGCTGTTGATGGTGCTCAGCAATTCTTCCAGCCACTGAATGGTATGTATATCCAGATTGTTGGTAGGTTCATCCAGGAGGAGGATGTCAGGATCGGCAAATAAGGCCTGGGCCAAAAGCACGCGCAGTTTCCAGCCTGGCGCCACTCCCGACATCAGGCCGTCATGCTGCTCCAGAGGAATGCCCACGCCAATGAGCAGTTCCCCGGCTCGGGCTTCTGCGGAGTAACCACCCAGTTCGGCAAAATCACTTTCAATGTGGGCTACCGCCATGCCATCTTCTTCATTCATTTCCGTCAGGGAATAGAGGCGATCGCGCTCCAGTTTCACCTTCCAGAATTCTGCGTGTCCCATCATGACCGTATCCAGTACCGAGTATTCTTCAAAGGCAAACTGGTCCTGACGCAATTTGCCCAGTCGTTCGCCGCTGCTCAGACTGACATCCCCGGCGCTGGGTTCCAGATCGCCGCCCAGGATTTTCATGAGGGTGGTCTTGCCGCTGCCATTGGCACCAATCAGGCCGTAGCGGTTGCCGTCCCCGAAATCCACGGACACGTTCTCGAACAAGGGCTTTGAACCAAACTGCATGGTCAGTTGATGGGTACTGAGCACGGCACACTCCAATACGCGATAATGAATGGGCGCGATGATAGCACTGAATGGGAATAAGTGTCCTTGCTTGTGGACATACTGAACAAAGGATCAACTTGACAGCAATCAAGCCTATCCCTTAACTTCTCACATTGAACATCGCTGGGGGCGTCTGCCAGGGGGCAGGCTGAGAGGAACCCTTGGAACCTGATCCGGGTCATGCCGGCGTAGGGAAGCGCTCCAGGATCAACTGTCTGCGTCCTTCTTCCGTGCCCCGATCATGTTTTTCGCAATGCACTGGAGTTTGGAGGAAGCACAATGGCGACACGTCCCACCGATATCACCCATAACATGCAGGAAGCCACGGTCACCACGGGATCCATACCGGGTTCCCGCAAGGCGTACCTCAGCGGTGAAATGTATCCTGAATTACGCATTCCCCTGCGTGAAATCCAGCAGACCGACTCCCGCAACCGCGATGGTTCGGTGGAGCATAATCCGAATATTCCCGTGTATGACTGCAGTGGTCCCTTCACCGATCCTGACACCCCTATTGATATTCATGCGGGTCTCCCTGCTACCCGTTGGCAGTGGACTGCCATGGAGACGCCTCTGGAGCATCGTCCTGAACCCAGTTCGGCTTATGGTCGGGCCCGCCTCGCTGACGCCAGGACTGCAGATTTGCGTTTTCAACAGCGCCGCGAAATCCGGCGGGCCGCAGAAGGCGCAAATGTCTCCCAAATGCATTATGCACGACGTGGAATCATCACTCCGGAAATGGAATATGTGGCCATTCGTGAAAATCAGGGCCTGGAAAAATTGCGCGCCACCCATCCCGAACTGTTTCGCGCGCATCGTGGCGAATCCTTCGGGGCGCAGATTCCGGATGTGGTCACCCCGGAATTCGTCCGCGAGGAGATTGCCCGGGGTCGTGCCATCATCCCTGCCAATATCAACCATCCCGAACTGGAACCGATGATCATCGGCCGCAATTTTCTGGTCAAGATCAATGCGAACATCGGTAATTCAGCGGTCACTTCTTCCATTTCCGAAGAGGTCGAAAAAATGGTCTGGTCCATCCGCTGGGGCGCCGACACTGTGATGGATTTATCCACCGGAAAGCATATTCATGAAACCCGTGAATGGATTATTCGCAACAGCCCGGTTCCCATTGGTACGGTACCCATTTATCAGGCCCTCGAAAAAGTCGACGGCAAAGCCGAAGATCTAACCTGGGACTTATACCGCGATACGCTGATTGAACAAGCCGAACAGGGCGTGGATTACTTCACCATTCATGCCGGAGTATTGCTGCGCTATGTGCCCCTGACTGCGCGGCGGCTTACGGGTATTGTTTCCCGGGGTGGTTCCATCATGGCCAAATGGTGTCTGGCGCATCATCAGGAGAGTTTCCTCTACACCCATTTCGAAGAAATCTGTGAAATCATGAAAGCTTATGATGTCAGCTTTTCACTGGGTGATGGCTTGCGTCCCGGTTGTCTGGCAGATGCCAACGATGAAGCGCAGTTTGCTGAGTTGCATACCTTGGGTGAACTCACCCAGATTGCCTGGAAGCATGACGTGCAGGTGATGATCGAAGGTCCCGGCCATGTTCCCATGCAGATGATACGCGCCAATATGGACGAAGAGTTGCAGCACTGTTTTGAAGCCCCGTTTTATACTTTGGGACCCTTGACCACGGATATTGCTCCAGGCTATGACCATATCACCAGTGCCATCGGTGCAGCACAGATCGGTTGGTATGGTACCGCCATGCTCTGCTATGTGACCCCCAAGGAGCATCTGGGTTTGCCCGATAAAAATGATGTTCGGGAAGGGGCTATTACCTACAAGATCGCTGCTCATGCGGCGGATCTTGCCAAGGGCCATCCGGGTGCTCAGATGCGGGATAATGCCTTGTCCAAGGCGCGCTTTGAATTTCGTTGGGAAGACCAGTTTCACCTGGGTCTGGACCCGGAAAAAGCCCGGGAATATCACGATGAAACCCTTCCCCAGGAAGGGGCCAAGGCCGCACATTTCTGTTCCATGTGTGGACCGCATTTCTGCTCCATGAAAATCTCCCAGGATTTGCAGGAATACGCCCAGAATCAAGGCGCAGAAGATCTGGAGGCAGCGCGCGCCCAGGGGTTGCAGGAAAAAGCCGAGGACTTCCGGCGTTTGGGTAAAAACATTTATTTGCGTTGAATAATAAAAACGGCAGTTGCCGTGGGTGCTTTTTGCTCCATTGTCCCTTGCCTGTTGTTCTAAGGCTCATCCTGCTGTCAGGAGAGAACTCGCCCTTTGGGCTCAGACAGCTCTCCTGACGGGCGCAGGATTTCACCAAGAACAACAACGGCTCGGACCAAAAGTCGCTGCAAAGCACCCACGGCAACTGCCGTTTTTAGGTGATGATCTGTTTTTTTGACTGGGACAACGTCCCAGTCACTGGCTGGACTCAGAACCGCTTGCGTGTATAAAAATACGCAATAACGGTGATGAAAAAATACACAATGGGTAAAAAGAAAATATAATCTTCCAGATGCATGGTCTTACTCCTTTAATGTGAGCGTCCGGTTTTGTCCTGATTTTCCGCATCCTGTTTTTCATACATGACAGCACCGGCGACGGCGATCAGCACAATCATGGTCGTACCCACCAACCAGGCGAAATACCAGGGACCATAGTCACCAGTAATGACCGCCAGAAACAGGGATAACGCCATGATGAGGGCCATCCCGACAAAAGTGAAAAGATTTTTCATGACTGGGTTGCTCCCTTAATAAGCATGGTCATCGGCGGGGTTTGGCGGGTTGACCTTGCCGCGCATGACCCGAAAACACCAGGTGGTATAAGCCAAAATCGTAGGTACGAAAATGGCGGTGAAAATGGTCATCCAGATCAGGTTATAACGACTTCCCGAAGCATTCCAAATAGTCAGACTCTGGTTGAGATTTTCAGACGAAGGCATCAGGAACGGGAACATGGAAGCGGCAACCGTACCTAAAATACCAATCCAGGCAACGGCTCCCAGCCACCAGCCGAGGATGGGTTTGTTGGCGCGCAACATCAATGCACCGAGCAACATGCCAGCGATAGCGAGCAAGGGGATAATCCATAAAATAGGATGGGCCGCATAATTATCCAGCCAGGCGCCAGAAACCGCATGCACCACTTGGCCACTGACGGCGTTGGCGGGCATTCCCGGATCCCCGCTGATGAGGGTATACCCCGTCATGCCGGAAATCATGAAGCCACCAATGATAAACAGTACAATGGCAATGATTCCAGCAGTGCTGGCGTAATTCCGGGCGCGGGAAGCAATAGGATCGGTACCGCGCAGCATCAACATGGCCCCGCCCTGATATACCGACATGCTGACCGCCAATAAGCCGCTAAGAATGGCAAAGGGGTTCAGCAAATACCAGATGAATGACTCCGTCTGGTAATACTGGCCATCCCAACCGAAGTGAAAGCCGACACCTTCGAGAATATTACCGATAGCTGCCCCGTAGATAAACATGGGCAAAAAGCCGGAGACCAGAAAAACCCAGTCCCAGGACTCCCGCCATTTGCTGGCTGCCACTTTAGAGCGATATTCAAATGCCACCGGACGTAAAATCATGCTGAACAGCAGCAGGATCATGACAATGTAAAAAACTGAAAAAGAAGTGGCGTACAGGGTCGGCCAGGCCGCGAAAATAGCCCCGCCGCCCAGAATAAACCAGACCTGATTACCGTCCCAATGGGGACCCACCACATTCAGGGCCTGACGGCGCTCGCCATCATTTTTGCCGACGAAGCGCAACAGGGTGCCGACACCCATATCCATGCCCACCATGATGGCAAGGCCCATGAGCAGAACGCCCAGTAGCACCCACCACAATACTTTAAGTCCAATATAGAGATCCATTATGTTGACTCCTTATTTCTTGGCTAGGCTGGGCTTGGCAAAAGCGGGCTGCCCGGCCATACCACCCCCGGCAGGAGCATTGTCATGACCATGATGGCTGGATTGTGGGCCAAGACGCGCGTATTTGAACATCAGGTACATTTCTGCAGCGATGAACGAGCTGTAGAGCAGTACAAAACCGATCAGGGAGAAAATCATGTAGCCGACGCTGTGACTGGAAGCCGACACAAAGGTGGGCAACATATTATAAACCGTCCAGGGTTGCCGACCATTTTCTGCCGTAATCCAGCCAAATTCACAGGCAAACCAGGGTAATGGAATACTCCACAATGCGACTTTCAGGAGCAAGGGATGCTTTTCGATTTCGTTCTTGAGGCTGAAATAGGCGGCAAAGGCAAAAATGGCGAGCATGATAAAGCCGAAAGCCACCATGATACGGAATGCCCAAAACTCTACCCAGACATTGGGGACGGTCTCGTGGGCAGTTTTATCCACGACGCTGGCGAGGTTGCTGGCATCCACCTTTTTCAGATCCTGATCAGGAGCGTATTGCATGGCCAGAAAGCCATAGCCCATGTCTGCCTGATATTGTTTGAAGGTCGCCAAAGCCTGCACGTTACTGTGGTCATGATTATATTCTTTCAGGGCAATCATGGCCTTGATGCCACTGACTACCTTGGGCTTGGCTTCATCTACCAACTGATGAATACCGGGGATGACCGTGTCTTCCGAGTGGGTCAGCAGAGGCGTCAACACATAGGGAATACCAATTTCAAAAAGATTTTTACCTGCAGCCTTATCCGGGAAGGCGATCAGATTCCAGGGTGCAGAAGCGGTGTTGTAGTCCGTATTCCAGATGGCTTCCATGGCCGCCACTTTCATGGGTTGGGCCTTGGCGTCAATGAAGCCGAGCGCGTCACCCAGAGTCACCACACCAATGGTGGAAATCACTCCGAAAACGGCAGCAATACGAAATGAACGCAGGGCAATATCCTTGCGTTTGTTGGTGAGCAAATAGAAGGCGCTGATCCCCATGACAAACATGGAACCGGTTACAAAACCCGCAATGGAGGTGTGGACAAATTTCGCCTGAGCGTCTTCATTGAAAATCAGTTGGACAAAGCTGCTGAATTCGAGGCGCATGGTGTTGGGATCAAAGGTTCCCCCCCTGGGGTCCTGCATGAAGCCATTGGCTATCAGAATCCATAATGCGGAAAGGTTGGAACCCAGCGCTACCAGATAGGTAACGACCAGATGGGCTTTGGCACTGATCCGGTCCCAGCCAAAAAACATGACCCCCACAAAGGTGGATTCCATGAAAAACGCCATCAAGCCTTCAATAGCCAGAGGCGTACCAAAAATATCCCCTACGAAATGGGAGTACATGGACCAGTTTGTACCAAACTCAAATTCCATCGTCAGACCCGTGGCCACACCCAATGCAAAATTGATAGCGAAAAGCTTGCCCCAGAACTGGGTCATTTCCTTATAGATGGGCTTCCCCGTGATGACATAAACCGACTCCATGGTGGCCAGCAGAAATGACAGGCCCAGAGTCAGGGGTACAAACAGAAAGTGATACAAGGCTGTCAGCGCAAATTGCAGGCGCGACAACTCGACCACTGTGGGATTAATTAGCATATCCATGAACTTCCTCCTACAAAGAAACCGGGTTGTTCCGGTCCGGCGTGTAACGGTGCACCTCTTCATCAGGTGTTCCGAGTTTTTTTACTGCGTTACTGGTTTTTTTGCTGCTATTGGTGAACAGGCGAGAGTACTTTTGAAAAATTTCCCGATGTCCACGTTGATTATGAAACCAGTTGTCTTTGCGGCGGATTTCTTCAATGCTGGTCAGGCGTCGTCCCTCGGTTTCGAGACCGGGGTAGACCAGGGTTTCCCCTGGAAATGTCATTAACCGTTGGGTAATGCTTTGATACAGTACTTGCGCATCATCTGTGCTGGAGCAGGGCAGGGTGCTGTTGACCAATAAGGTTTTTCCAGTAAACAGGCGATCCTCCCAATGGTAAGTCAGTGCGCAGGGACTTTGTCCGGGGGTATGCAAAACCTGCAAACTTTCTTCGCCAAAATAAAGGCTATCGCCATGGCGCAAACGCAGATCAATTTGACTATGCGTATTGCTTTCGTGGGCCAGCACCCGCGCCCCGGTGGCCGTCTTCAGCTGTTCTGCCGCACTCATTTGTTCGGCATCATGGTGGGTCTGCAATATGTACGTCAGGATGAGGCCCCGTTCCTGAATAAATAATGCAAAACTTTCCAGTAGCGCAGGCATCGGATCTATAATGACGGCTTCCCGAGTGACAGGATCACCCAGCAAATAACTGAGTGCGCCTTTTTGGGAATAACATAGTTGTCTAAAAATCATCTGCTCCACCGTCAGTTGCCACCGGACGTCAGAGCATCAGCAAACTCCGTGCCATTTTCAGGAGGTTGTATGCAGATATCTTTTTTAATTAAAAAATATTATTATTTCAATGTGTTACTTGTTTTCTTGAGCGGCATGTTTTTCTGAAGAGGCATTGGCCCTGCAGCCACACACCGGTAAACTGTCAAAAATGACATAGACGATCTGGCAGAGACTGCTACAATTGTCAGTGCGTAGATAGTGCAGCGGGGGGGTATGACTGATTTACTGAAACAATTGCGACCGGAAATGACTTCATTACTGGATTGTTTTAGTACTCCGGCTGTGCTTTTGTGCGGGGATTATACGGTGTTGGCTGCCAATCAGGCCTACCGGCGCGCTTTTGGCGATGGCAAACCCCTTCAGGGTCGACGTTGTGCGGAAATCATGGCCGAGGCTGGTTTTTCCTGCCAGCAAAGTGGCAATCACTGTCCTCTGGATACCTGCCAGCAAACGGGAGAGGATCAACATGTGGTCCATACCCATACCTCGGGTAATACCCAAATTGATTTGTACCCCATTCGTAATGAGCGCGCCGAAGTGGTTTATTTTCTCGAATTGCTCAATACCATCCCCGCAGACGCAACTCATGCGACACCAGCTATGGTCGGCCAATCGGAAGCCTGGCGAGAGGTGGTGCGCTTGATTCGACGGGTGGGTCCCGGAGATGCGGCGGTCCTCTTGCTGGGCGAATCGGGAACTGGCAAGGAACTGGCTGCAGCGGCGGTACACCAGGCCAGTCACCTCAGTCACGGGCCCTTCATCACCGTCGATTGCTCCGGCTTACCGGAAACGCTTTTTGAAAGCGAATTGTTTGGTCATGAAAAAGGTGCATTTACGGGTGCGCATTCCCGAAAAACTGGTTTGGTGGAAGCGGCCACCGGGGGTACTTTGTTTCTGGACGAAGTGGGTGACATTCCCCTTAACCTGCAGGTGAAATTGCTGCGACTTCTGGAAACCGGCACGTTTCGCAGGGTAGGGGGGGTTGAACCGATTCGTTCCCGGTTTCGACTGATTTCAGCAACGCACCGTCATCTGGAAAAAATGGTGGCGGAGGAGCGCTTTCGTCAGGACCTTTATTATCGCATCAACACATTCCCCATCGCTTTGCCGGCGTTGCGGGATCGTCTGGATGATGTTCCCTTGCTGGCTGCAGCCATTCTTCAGCGCATCCCGGTAGCCAAGGGGTTGCAACTGCACGCCGATACCTTACAGTTGCTGGGTCAGTACGCTTTTCCGGGCAACATCCGGGAGTTGCGCAATATTCTCGAACGTGCGGCGCTGTTGGCCGATGAACATTGGATACTCCCCCAGCATCTGCCACCGGCCCTGCAACAGCAAGGCATGCCACCCAAACAGGACAAGCATGAAAAAATTTCCGGCGTGGATGCCATTGTCCCCTTGGCGGATCTTGAGGCCCAGTATTTACGCTGGGCGCGGAGTACTTTTGGCGGTGATCGACGCAGTTTGGCCGTCCGACTGGGTGTCAGTGAGCGCACTCTTTATCGCAAACTGGATGCCTTGAAGGAGGCACATGGTCTTGAATGAAAACATCTGGCCGGAAGGCTTGTGGGTTCGACCTGCAGCGCAGCAAGTTGCTCCCTGCATTATGTTGATGCATGGCCTGGGTGCATCCAAAGAAGACCTTGCTCCCCTCGCAGACTTTGTGGATCCAGAAAAGCAGTTTCGCTGGGTTCTCCCTGATGCACCAGTACGTCCGGTAACCCTCAATGGCGGGCGTCCAATGCGGGCCTGGTATGATATTTATGGGCTGGGTCGGGATTCTGGCGAAGATGCAGCGGGTATGGAACAAATGGCGACACGCCTCGCTGCACTGATCGATCATGAACAGCAGCAGGCGGGTAATCATCCCTTGATCCTGGGCGGGTTTTCCCAGGGCGGGGCGATGGCCCTTTATTTAGCGTTTCATCACGCGTGCCCGGCGGCAGCCGTGCTGGCTCTGAGCGCCTATTTACCGCTTCGCCAGACGCTTCCGCAGGCCACTCAGGTGACTCCGATTTTCTGGGGGCATGGTCATTCCGATGCCGTTCTGCCTCTGGAATATATGGAAATTGCCCGGGACATCATGGAATCCCGAGGGTACGCCCTTAGTACCCATATTTATCCCATGGATCAT
The DNA here is from genome assembly GCF_018853815.1 of Acidithiobacillus sulfurivorans. GTDB lineage: Bacteria > Pseudomonadota > Gammaproteobacteria > Acidithiobacillales > Acidithiobacillaceae > Acidithiobacillus > Acidithiobacillus sulfurivorans. The sequence continues at coordinate 39,268 of NZ_JAAOMP010000073.1, forward strand.
AGTATTTGTGCGGAAGAGCTCGTGGAAGCACGGAAATTTTTGGACCGCATGGTCATGCAAGGAAATTTAAAAAAATCATGAATACCCTCTGGATTGAGCAGTTTGTACATATTCTCTCGGTGATTGTCTGGATTGGCGGCCTGTTTTTTGTGACGATGGTGCTGGCCCCGACCCTGAAAAAAGAAATCACTCAGAACAGCACGCGTATTGCATTAATGCATGTATTGCTGCGCCGTTTCTTTTTCTGGATGTTGCTCGCGGCTTTCCTGTTACTGCTGACCGGTTACAGCATGGTGTTCGTGTTCTACGGAGGATTTGCCGCTCTTACCATCCCCGAATGGGTCATGGTAGTTTTGGGCACGATCATGGTGATGATAGTTCTGCATACCTATTTTGCACCCCTCAAACGACTGCGCCGGGCAGTGCGCGATCAGGACTGGCAGGCGGGTTCCAAGGCCTTGGGTCAAGTCAGGATGCTGGCTAGCACCAATCTTGTGCTGTCCTTCATTGTCATCCTGGTGGGTATATGGGGCGTGTTTGGCACGCCCTGGTGATAATGACCGATTTTTGAAACCTAATCAGATGACTCCGCAGACCCGAAAATCTGTGCTTCCAATCCCCAGCGGGCTGCCAGTGTTTCGGTCGCATTAACCAGTTCTTCGGCTCGGGATGGATGGTTGACACGAATTTCGGCAATGCGGCGCAGCGCTTCTTCGCGATTGCCACTATTGGCGAGCAGATGAATCAGCTCTCCAGCATCCCGGCCGACAATTTCGCCGCCCAGTAACTCACCACTATCCATATCAGCGAGCAGCCGTACGAAACCTGCCGTGTCATCCTGACCCATTGCTCTTGGAGAGGTCTCAAACGCTGCGAATCCTACGGCCGGTTCATAGCCTTCATCTTCCGCCGTGTCATCATCCAGACCAATGCGCGCCAGTTCGACTGCCGAATAAACCAGTTCTGGTACCCAGGCCGGATTCCGCTCCTGTTTTTCTTCACTGAGCAGGTTGTGAATGATGATTTGGGCGTCGCTCAGGGCCTGGTTGGCGTTCATGATAGGGCCCACTACATCCCCCAGGGCAAAAATGCCCGGTTCTGCTGTTTCCAGGTGTTCATCTGTCTGTACAAAGCCTTTTTCATCAAGTTCCACAGCCGTATTTTCCAGACCCAAGCCCTGGGTAAAAGCCTGACGCCCGGTGGCCAGCAGTACCCAGTCGCCCTGTACGGATTGCCCGTCTTCTGCAAAAACCGTTACGCCCTGACCATCCTCGGCAATGCGTGCTACGCGAAAATGCTCGACGGCCTGAATATCCAGGGCTTTGAGGGCGGCTTTCAGGGTATCCTTGGCCTGTGGTGAATATTGGGTATGGGCCAGTGAGGCGGAGTTCACCAGCCACTGCACTTCTTTATCCAACTGATCGAAAATATAGGCAAACTCGGTGCCGATTACACCGCCGCCAATCAATATAACGCGCTTGCCTGCCGGAGCCCCGTCGTCATAAAGCATGTCGCTGGTGAGCACTTTCCCAGAAATGGTCTGGATGCCCTCGGGAAGGGTAGGGGTGGATCCTGTTGCGATAATTGTGTACTGGGTTTGGATCTGGCTGCTGCCAGTTGAGCTGTCAATGCTAATATGCTGGGCATCTACAAAGCTGCCGGTTCCTTCCAACAGTTGCACCCCCAGACGTTTGAGGTAATCCACATAACTTTTGCGTACGGACTCGACTACCTGGTGCTGGTGTTCCCAGGCTTGAGCCATGTCTCCCTTCAGTTTTGTGCCAATAACGCCGCGTTTGGCAAAATGCCGACTTTGTTCAATCCATTTAGCGGTTTCGTGCCAGTCTTTTTTGGGAACACAGCCACGATTGAGGCAGGTTCCGCCCCAGGTGGCACTTTCTATAATCGCTACTTTTTGGCCACGTAAAGCCGCTAAAACCGCAGCACGATAGCCGCCCGGTCCGCTGCCAATAATGGTGATGTCTACTTGATAATTACTCATAAGTCCATCCTTATCATTCGGTTGAAAAATATTTCAAAAGTAGTTTATGAAGCATTTTACAGTGATAAAATTCCCTGTTGTTTTTCGGCGACGAGATGATTTTTGTTATGGTTCCGGTTTGCCGTCGCGCAGAGTTGTATCAGTTTAACAGGAAATTGCGATAAATTAATACTTTCAGTACGTTACATTTTATCCGCAAAATTATTGATGAATGACAGCATTTTCCATAGCATTTTTTATGGTTAACTTCGGTTTAGCGCGTCGGGCAGAAGCGACAAAAAAATCAGGTTATTTAAAAAAAATATAATTTAAACAAATAGTTAATATTTTGGTACGAGAATTGCTTAACCATCGTCATGAACTATTTATATCGGAATCATTCCTCCTTGAAGCTTGCTTCTGCCATTCTGCTCAGCCTGACAGGCTGGGCCTTCAGCATTGCGGCGTCGGCGGATGATTTTAACATGCAGACCGTAGAGTCCAAGGCCCAGGCACTGGTAGATGCGCATTATAATCCCAAGCCTTTGCCGATTCCTTCCTTTCTCAAAAATCTAAGTCCTGAACAGTACAGCCAGATTCAGGACACAACGCCTTTGTGGCAGAACGAGAATACGCCTTTTCAGGCACAATTTTATCTGCCCGGTTCCTGGTTTCATCAGCCTGAAGTCATTCGCGAAGTGATCAATGGCAAGGTGCGTCCCATCCCCTTTAATCTCGGGGACTTCAGTTTTGGTCATTTAAAGGTACCCGCTGATCTGCCGAGTGACCTGGGTTATGCCGGATTCCGCTTGTTGGCGCCCCTGAACACTCCGCCGAACTATAACGAATTTATTTCCTTTCTGGGCGCAACGTACTTTCGTGCGGTGGGTAAACATGCCGTTTATGGTACTTCAGCACGCGGTCTGGGTATTGATACGGCCCAACCATCTGGGGAAATATTTCCTTATTTCAAAGAGATCTGGTTGGAAAAGCCACAGGCCGGTGCGCAGGATATGGTGGTTTATGCGCTTATGGACAGTCCAGTAGCCACAGGTGCTTATCGCTTCACCATCCAGACCGGTGACAGTACGACTGTACAGGTGCAGGCCACCATATATTTGCGTAAACCCGTTCAGGTGCTTGAACTCGCGCCTTTGACCAGCATGTACTGGCACGGTCATGGTCGTGGTATCACCGCCGGGGACTGGCATCCCGCACAGCATGATTCCAGCGATCTGGTCATGGCCAATGGTAATGGCGAATGGTTGACCCGCCCGATTGATAATCCCCTGCAGATTCAGACTACGACCTACAACATGGATCACCCGGTAGGCTTCGGTCTGATTCAGGAAGATCGTGATTTTTCTGCTTATCAGGGTATCGAAACCCAATACCAGCGCCGTCCCAGTGTTTGGGTGCAACCGGTAGGCGACTGGGGGAAGGGGCAGGTACGCCTTGTTGAGCTGCCCACCAATAACCGGGACATGGACAATATTGATGTTTTCTGGGTTCCTGATCAGGAACCCGCCCCGAAAACGCCCCTGCATTTTGCCTACAACTTGCGTTTCTTTCTGGATAACCATGGCCTGATTCCTTTGGCACATCCAGTCGGAACCTATCTTGGCGATGACCCGAAAACCGCCGGAGCGCGTACCGTCGTTATTGATTTTGGCGGTGGTGCACTGACGAAATTGCCCGGGAATATGCCTATTAAAGCCCATCTCGCAGCTGAAAATGGGGCTCAGATTTTGAGCCAAAAGCTGGAATGGGAGGCTAAGGATCATTTTTGGCGGGTGATTGCGGTCATACATCCGCAAACGGCTTCACCCAGTAATGTGCGTTGTTATTTAACCCTCGATAAGCAGGTTATGACCAATACCTGGACTTATCTTCTTCATGCGGCAAAGGAGTAGGTGTAATGTTTAAAGATGAATCAAGCTACAGCGTCAATCCTGCGGGTGAGTGGCTGGCAGGTTGTACAGCAGAGGCCCTGGTCGTCGCAAATAGCGCACCCGTTCTTGTTCGTATGGAGCGGTATATGGCGCGCCTGGCGTTAACTGATGCCCAGCGTTTATGGATACGTGGTCAGGTGATCAGCCAGTTGCAAGGCGTGGAAACCCATCAGGATGCGCTTTATGCCCGGGCTTTTGCGAGCCTGCATCAGGCACTGGCGACTCTGGGTAATGGCGATGAACTGGATGCCCGCCTGGATCTTTCCCTGCGCATGACCGCAAATGCGGCACAGGATGCCCGGTCATGCCGTTGGTTACAGCAGCAGGTAGCGCCTGCTATTCAGCGCAGCAACATGGCCTCTCTTCCCATGAATCGTTCCTGGCTGGCTGCTGCATCGCGCCTGTGGCAGGCATTGTTTAGCCGCAGCAAGGTATTGACGAGCCGCCGTATTTTGACCGGAGAAGTCTGAATTGGCACGGGCTATGGCCCGGCAGTGGGAAACCATCAGCCGCTACCGACGTTACTGGTTAAGTGCCTTTATTATTTTGCCGGCCTGTAGTGCGGGCCTGATGCTGGATCAGGTTCTTGCCGATCGCTTACCGCTCTGGCTGGAAATTCCTACTCTCATCATATTTTCCATGTTGTTTGCCTGGATTTCTGCAGGCTTCTGGACGGCGCTGGTTGGCTTTATCCTGCTGATGAGCGGGCGCACTGATACCGCCCCCGGTAGTCCCGAACTCCGCCTGGCTGAGCCCCTCCCACAGAATAAAGTGGCGATCCTCATGCCCATTTATAATGAAGAAGTGGAGCGGGTGGCTGCTGGCCTACAGGCCACTTTCAAATCCTTGCAGCGGGCTGGTGCCTTGGCCCATTTTGAATTTTTTCTGCTCAGTGATACCCGCAATCCTGATGTCTGGTTACGGGAAGAACTGGTCTGGTCGGCGCTTTGTGAGTCTTTGGATGCTTTTGGCAAAATTCATTATCGACGACGTCCGGTTAACAATAAGGCCAAAAGTGGCAATGTCGCTGATTTTTGCAGACGCTGGGGTCGCGCTTACGAATATATGGTAGTGCTGGATGCTGATAGTGTCATGAACGGTGAAACCCTCTATCGCATGCTGGAAATGATGGAAGGTAATCCGCATGTGGGTATCATTCAGACCCAGCCGGTGGCCGTCAATCGGGAAACCTTGTATGCCCGCCTGCAACAATTTGCGCAGCATCTGTATGGCCCGATTTTTAGCGCAGGATTGCGTTTCTGGCAGTTGGGTGACGGGCATTACATTGGTCATAATGCCATTTTACGAACTGCACCGTTCACCGAATATTGCGCCTTGCCCGTACTACCCGGTCGGCCCCCTCTGGGTGGGCCCTTACTCAGTCATGATTTTGTCGAAGCGGCCCTGATGGCCAGAAATGGCTGGGAAGTGTGGTTTGTACCCAGTCTGTCCGGTAGTTATGAAGAAGTCCCCCCCACCCTGATAGATGATTTGAAACGGGATAGGCGCTGGGCGCAGGGCAATCTGCAACATCTGCGTTTATTGGCCGGGGAGGGCTTGCGTTCTGCCCACCGTTTCCTGTTCATCAACGGGGCCATGTCTTTTCTGGCGGCACCGCTCTGGGGACTGTTTTTGATTCTTGGCGCGTTGGGTTCACTGCATTGGGCTGGTGGAGGGAATGATGATACGGTGACACCATTTCATTGGGGAAGTGGCATTGATCCCTTGCCGTTCTGGTTGTTTGGAGTGACGGCTGTTTTACTGCTTTCGCCCAAGTGGATGGCGGTTCTCTGGGTGGCCCGTCAGCCTGGTCGCCGTCAGCAATTTGGAGGATTGTTTCATCTTATTCTGAGCATGCTGGTCGAGAGTTTGTTTTCGGTTTTGATGGCCCCTATCCGGATGGCTTTTCATAGTCAGTTTGTCATTCAAACCCTCATGGGGAAGGGCGTACGTTGGGGATCTCAGGTGCGTGGTGACCAGGAAACCAGCTGGTCAGTAGCCCTGCGTTTTTTTGGCTGGTGTTCGGCACTGGGTTTGGTGCTGGCAGTCGCTCTGTACCCCTTTTTGGGATTCTGGCATTTTGTCTGGTTGGTTCCAATTTTGGGTGGCCTGGTTGCCGCTGTGCCTTTGGGCGCATGGACCAGTCGCCCTGGACTGGGACGCTGGGCACGCCAGCAGCGCCTGTTTGTGATTCCCGAGGAGGTCATCGTTCCGGAAGAATTACAGGCGCTGGATAGTGACAGTGTGGCCTATCTCCCACACATTGAGGGTGATGCTTTTGTGCAGGTTGTGGTAGATCCTCGTTTTAATGCCATTCACAGCGCCTTGCAGCGCAATCGCACCGGATTATGGCCTCGTGCCGCCAATCTTTGCCATAAGGCTCTGGAAGAAGGCCCGCAGCAACTCAGCAATCGCGAGCGCAATATCCTCTTGAGTGATCGCAACTCCATGCTGTCTCTACACCGGGCCGTCTGGTCCATGAATGACCGGGAACGCTTGACGGCCTGGGGTGTGGAGAGTGACGATCAAGACTTGATCAATCAGGCAGGACAATAACCCCATGGCAAAAAATGGTGAAACCCTTGATCTCATGGCTCTGGCTGGAATCCGCAATGATCTGGATGATCTCCGCGCCCGTGCCCAGGCAGGAGATCCCGTAGCCCAGTTCAATATGGGCGTGAAATACGCCGAAGGGTCTGAGGTCCCTCAGGATTACCAGGAAGCCGCGCGCTGGTACAGTGCGGCGGCAGATCAGAATGATGCACCGGCACAATTCAATCTGGGCTTGCTGTTTTACCAGGGGCAGGGCTTGCGTAAGGATTTATCCTGCGCTTACGAGTTATTCAGCCTCGCCGCAGCTCAGGGAGATACGCGTGCCCAGGCCGGGATGACGGCGATTCTCGGCGAAGTCCCCACTGAACTCGCTGAGGAGCTCATTGAAAACTTTGGGCAGGGCGACCAGGGCGCCGCTACCCACTAAGCTGAAAACGGCAAATCTACCTAAAGCCTTTTAGTGGCTTAAGCTGATCGCCTAGTTGCCCCTGACAAGGTCTATTACCCGTCAGGAAGCATACGAACCCGCCAGGGAAGGGTTATTTGCTGCAGTTTTAGCGGCGGTTACGGATTGCTGATAAGCGTTCGGTATGCTGACCTTTGCCGCCCAGATAAGTCGGCACAATACTTTCAATGGCTGTTGGCTGAATATTAAATACTTCCTGCAAATCCTTTTTGCTGGAAATATTATCTACGGACAATGATTTCAAATTGTCGCGTGTCAGCACCTTGCCTGGCAGTTTTTCCATCAGTCCCGCTTGCAGGTTGCCCAATAAAGGACAGAGCGCAATCACCTTGCGATGTGTGCCAATCAGGCTTTGGGTATAAGCAATTAACTCGCCCAGGGTATAGACCTTGGGACCGCAGAGATCATAAGCCTTGCCATACGTTTTTTCGTCGTCTATGGACTGCACAAATGCACTCACTACATCTTCAATCCACACCGGCTGCATTTTCGCCTCAGTGCCGGCCATGGGTAAAAAGAATGGAATATTGCGCAGCAGTTGAGCAAAGCGATTAAAGAAGCTGTCCCCTTCACCAAATATGATCGAAGGGCGAAATGAAGTCACTTTAAGGCCACGACCCCAGAGTAATTTTGGACCATTCAGATAATTGAAATAGCCGTTTTTGGCGCTATTTTCGCCAGACTGACGGATGATTTCTTCACCGATACCTTTGGATCGCAGGTAGGCACTGGGGGCAATGGGGTTGGCACCAAGGGCGCTCATATGCAGGAGCCGGGGAATGCCCAGATGTCCACAAAGATTGGCGACCAGACGGGGAAGCTCAATATGGTTTTTTTCAAAATCACCATGGCGTTCGGGCGGATAATCGCTGCGCCCCGGACGGTTTTCGTTGAGGATGCCCACCAGATTGATGACTACATCCCGACCTTTTAGTTGCTGCTCCAGCGCAATGGGTTCATGCACATTACATTCAACAACCTCTACCTGTGGCAGAACCAGCAGGTTTTCGCGGTTACGCTCCCGATTGCGGGTCAGAATCCGAATCTGGTGCCCATCCTGACTGAGGCGCTCCGCCAGATGTCGGCCGACAAAACCCGTGCCACCAAGAATACAGATTTTATGTGTTGCCATGAGCTTATAGTCCTCCGCAAATTATTAGCCAGAGCATAGCACAGCCAGCCTGCCCAGATGCTGCAGAAAGTTTGAATCAGGGCATGAAGGTAGGCTATAAGAGAAACAGATCTGGCTGAATGTGACCGTTGAGCCGGAAATACCCGGAAACTGCGACGTACAAAATCGAGGAGAAAGGAATGGCGGAATGTAGTAATAAAAACGCTGCGCGCCGGGGAGGACAAATTTCCGCGTTAGGTGCTTTGTTGGTGGGTTTGGCTATTATTGCCGGAGCGGCGGGTGACCATCTGGTCGCTGGGCAGGTGAGCAAGCAGAGTTTGCATGTGTACGATATTGCCGTGCGTTTTCAGATTTATAATGCGCTAGGTTTGGTTCTGCTGGGTATTTTGATTCGATTATGGGGTAAAAGACGGCTGCTTTGTGCTGCGGCGCTGTTGATGGCCCTGGGTGTGCTTTTTTTCTGCGGAGCGCTTTATTTGCTGGTAATGACTGGTCAGTCATTCTGGGCCATTTTTGCTCCTTTGGGGGGCACAGCATGGATTGTCGCCTGGTTGCTTCTTGCCATTGGTCTCTGGCAGGCATCCAGGCAAGTGAAGGAGTAACGTAATGCTTATTGCCAAAAATGACGCTTATCATAAACAACTGGATTTTGCGGACGCTGAAATCGGTGACGTGTTCTGGGTCGTCGAACATGTGCCTTATAGCGGCACCATTCAAGGGGTTCAAAAATATACAGTCACTGAAATTCGCTCCAAACTGGTTATTTGTCAATCGGAATTGGCTAAGCCGCTGAAAATAAAACGGAGTACCCTGCAGGAAAACTGTTACCTCGAAAATGATCCGTATTTTGCAGACATATGGAAAACCTTTGAAATCAGTAGCCAGGTCGAATGGGTCCGCAAATTGATCAAGGAACATGAAAGCCGTGACTTTGATCAGGAAGTCGTTGACGCCATTCTGGCCTGGCAACGCCGGGTGGAAATGCGACGGGAATAGGAATCAGCAGGGCGCCGGCCAAAGTCGCTGCAAAGCTCCCAGACCAACTGCCGTATTCAGGTTTGGGTGCATGAAGCTACTGTGGCACTTCCGGGCCATGATGTTCTTCGAGGGTTTTACCATGGCCCTGGACCCGGAAGGTCCAGGTCATTCCCAGACCAAGCAAACTCACCAGAATCATGAGCATCAACACGGCTGAAAGCCCCCAGTTTGCCTGAATGAGTGGTAGTAAAAATACGCTGATGGTGGCACCTATTTTGGCGACTGCAGCGGCAAATCCGGACCCGAACGCGCGTATCTGAGTAGGATACATTTCTGTGGGTAAAATAAAGGTGGTGGCATTAGGACCCATGGTCATGAACAAATTGAAAAGCATGAAGCCAGCGAGGATCAGGTAATATTGGCTGATTTCATTCCCCGTATGCTGCTGTGCAGCACTGAGCAGTAGTCCCATTCCGGTAATCATGCCCACAAAACCGATAAGTTGCATATGAATGCGCCCCAGTTTGGGCACTGCCCAGAGCGACAGCAATGAACCCAGCAACAGGAACAGGTCTACCTTGCCACTATCCAGCGCGTTGCTGAGATCTTTCCCCAATGTGGAGCTTAATTCGGGCAGATTGGTACGCAGGCTGCCAAGCAGAATGGTGGTGAACAAACCTATTCCATAGGTGGCAATGTCCATAAAAAACCAGGGGAGGGTGACCAGCAGGGTCCGCCGACGATATTCCGGCGCAAATAACGTGGCGACACCCAAATGATGACCAGGCAAAATTTTGGCAACATGATGATGTTTTCTACCCAGGCGTTGGGCAATCTGCAGTAATTGGCTTTTTTTATCCGGGGCAAAGCGGGCAAGAATTTTTGCGGCCTGAGCATTGCGGCCATGGCCCATACACCAGCGTACACTTTCCGGCAGACCCAGACGTCCGATCAGATAGGGAAGCACCACCAGAATTTCTGCGGCCAGTAACCAACGCCAGGTATCATCGCCAGTTTTAGCATTCTGAAGCAGGAGAATAGCCAAGGCGACGCCCGCCAACATGCCGACGGACTGGATAGCGATGGACGCGGCCATCATTCTGCCCCGGCGTCCCTGGGGCATAAACTCTGCCAGATAGCTGCTGGCGACCGGAAAATCCATGCCTATGCCGATGCCCAGCAACAGTTCTGCCTGGGTCAGAATGGTGGCATTGGGTGCAAATGCCGCTAATGAGGCGGCAATAATCAGCAGAATCATATCACTGATCATGACCGGTTTGCGGCCCCAACGATCGGCGATATGTCCTCCCAACAGGGCACCAATGACGGTTCCTCCCATGAGCATGGCAGCTACCATGCCGACACTGGTAGCCGGCATGTGAAAGCGGGGAATTACCAGCGGCAGGGTGACACCCAGCAAAAACATGGAAACCCCACTTAAAAGGGTGCCTCCCGTAGACAAGGCCCAAATCCGATAGTGGATGGGTAACATCGGGCTTTTGTCGAGTATGTCGGTCATTGCGGCATGATCAAGATGAATAGCGTGCGCAGTGTCCACAAGTGGTACAGCGGGTTTTTTTAATCTAACCGTATTGGCCGTGCTTGCGTGGATGTCGGCTGTTGGATCTGGATTCAACGCAGCTTGTCCCGGAGAATCAGACTTCTCCCCGTCATTTCAGAGGGCTGGGAAAGTCCCATAAGATCGAGAATGGTTGGCGCAATATCAGCGGTACCCCGGCCAATTCCCAACTTTGCGCCTCCATGACCAATCAGGAGCATGGGTACGGGATAGACAGTGTGCTGGGTATGGGGTTCACCGCTCACTGGATCGACCATTTCATCGCAATTTCCGTGATCAGCCGTCAGGATGATTTTGAAACCGTGCTGACGAGCTGCCTGTGTGACCCGATGAAATTGTAGATCGAGGGTTTCTACCGCGCGGAGAATGGCCGGGATTTTAGCGGTATGACCGACCATGTCACCATTGGCAAAATTGACAATGACAAAGTGATATTGGTCGCTTTCCAGCGCTGCAATAATACGATCTGCGACTTTGGCCGCACTCATTTCCGGCTGGAGATCATAGGTGGCTACCTGTGGAGAAGGAATGATTTCTCGATCTTCTCCCTTGAAGGCTGCTTCGCGGCCACCGTTGAAAAAATAGGTGACATGCGCATATTTTTCCGTTTCTGCACAATGGAATTGTTGCAGACCGGCGTCACTGATGATTTCCGCCAAAACTTTTACCGGGATTTCCGGCGGGAACAGGACTGGAAAGGGATAGGCGTCATTATAAGAAGTCATGCATAAGGCGGCTCTGGCGTTTTCTGAACCGCGATCAAAATGTTCAAATTCGGGCATGGCCATGGCGGCACTCAATTGCCGCATACGATCAGAGCGAAAGTTGAAAAAGAATACAGATTCATTGGGGGCAATACGGTTTTCCTGCGGATTGCCAATGACGGTGGGTTGAATAAATTCGTCTCCTTCCCCGCGTTGCCAGGCTTCCTGAACAGCCGATTGAGCTGTCGCTGAATGCAGCCCTTCACCTTTCAGTAAGGCAGCCCAGGCTTTTTGGGTGCGATCCCAATGGCTGGCCCGATCCATGGCGGTATAGCGACCACATACGCTGGCGATTTTACCACTGCCCAGCTCGTGCAGGCGCTTTTCCAGTATCTGGACGAAAACATTCGCACATTGCGGGGCTGTATCCCGCCCATCCGTAATCATGTGGATGATCGGTTCCACACCCGCCTGAACCACCAGGGGTAGAATCTCCAGCAAATGGTCAATATGGGAATGCACGCCGCCATCAGAGACCATCCCAACCAGGTGCAGGCGCCGGGTATTTTGTAAAATATTTTGCCAATTCTGAATGTTGGCAAAGCTGCCATCAGCCAGACTGTCTGATATGCGGACCATGTCCTGAAGTAGTATGCGCCCTGAGCCCAGTGTCAAATGACCGACTTCCGAGTTTCCAAATTGTCCATCGGGCAGGCCCACTGCCCGCCCGGATGCCTGCAGGGCGGTATGGGGGAAACTGGCAAAGTAATGATCCAGATGCGGCGTGTGGGCCTGTGCCCAGCCGTTGTAAGCCCGATTGGGATTCAGGCCGAAACCATCAAAAATGACTAACAGCACGGGTTGAATGTTCAAGAGGTTTCTCGCTTTTCCAGTTCCAGAATATGCAGGGTGGTTTTCAGTACGGAATCCGGGTTGAGGCTCATAGATTCAATGCCGATATTGACCAGAAACTCAGCCATTTCCGGATAGTCTGAAGGAGCCTGACCACAAATTCCAGAATGGATACCATGCCGTTTACAGCCATCCACAGCGAGGCGGATCATGATTTTTACCCCTTCGTCCCGCTCGTCGTAGTCAAACGCGACGATCTCCGAATCCCGATCAACCCCGAGTGTGAGCTGGGTGAGATCATTACTGCCAATGGAAAATCCGTCAAAGCGTTGGGCAAACTCATCAATTAAAATTACGTTATTGGGAACTTCGCACATGGCATAAATTTTCAGGCCATTTTCGCCGCGCTTCAGGCCAAATTCTGCCATTTGCGCAAGAACGTCATCAGCTTCCTGCACGCGGCGTACAAAAGGCAGCATCAAAATGACATTATCCAGGCCCATGGTTTCGCGCACTCTTTTCATGGCCAGGCATTCCAGATGAAAACCTTCTCTGTACGCTGGATGTGCATAGCGGGAGGCGCCCCGAAAGCCCAGCATGGGATTGTCTTCATCGGGTTCGAAGCCGCGCCCCCCAAGCAATGAGGCATATTCGTTGCTTTTGAAATCAGACATGCGTACCACTACCGGTTTGGGATAAAAAGCGGCAGCCAGGGTGCCGACTCCCTCTGATAGCCGTTCCACAAAAAAATCCTGGGGCTGCGTGTAGCCTTGGGTGAGCTTCGCCAAGGCCAGACGCTCCTGTGGGTCTTTTACCTTTTCCGGGTACAGCAAGGCCATGGGATGCGCTTTGATGGTATTGCTGATGATGAATTCCATCCGCGCCAGACCAATACCATCGCTGGGTAGATTGGCCGTCTGGAAAGCTATTTCCGGGTTGCCCAGATTGATCATGATTTTGGTTTTGGGTCTGGGGAGTGCGGCCAGATCGGTATGCTGAACGGTAAACGGCAATTGACCCGCATAAATGTTTCCCATATCGCCTTCCGCACAGGAAACCGTGACAGGTTCACCGTCATGCAGTATTTCGGTAGCCGTTTCTGCGCCTACTACCGCCGGAATACCCAGTTCACGGGCGATGATGGCGGCGTGGCAGGTGCGTCCGCCGCGATTGGTGATGACCGCCGCCGCATTTTTCATGACCGGTTCCCAATCTGGCGTGGTGGTGTCTGCTACCAGTATTTCACCGGGGCGAAACTCGGCGAGATGTTCAAGGCTACGAATAATCCGGACGGGTCCGGAAGCAATTTTGCTGCCCACGGCGCGGCCTCTGCCCAGAATTTTCCCGCGTTCACCCAGAATATACTCCTCCAGAATTTGTCCCTTTTTTTGCGAAGCAACGGTTTCCGGTCTGGCCTGAACCATGTAAATTTCACCATCCAGACCGTCTTTTGCCCACTCCATGTCCATGGGTCGGCTTTCGCCCATTTTCTGGCTGTAGTGATTTTCAATTTTGATGGCATAGTCAGCCAGGATAAATATATCCGCATCATTCAGACAAAAGCGTTCTTGCTCATCGAGATGCGTAGGTACGTTGCGGGTACCATGGCGGGTGTCTCCCTCGGTATAAATCATTTTGATTTTTTTGCTGCCGAGCACTCTGCGCAAAACGGCCTTTTTCCCTTTCTGGAACGAGGGCTTGAAAACATAATATTCATCGGGATTGACGGTTCCCTGGACGACATTTTCACCCAAACCCCAGGATGCCGTAATAAATACGGCATCTCTAAAACCGGTTTCAGTGTCCAGCGAAAACATGACGCCACTGGTGGCGAGATCGGAGCGCACCATTTTCATGATGACAATCGATAGAGCCACCTTGAAATGATCAAAACCCTGATCAACGCGATAATGAATGGCCCGGTCGGTAAACAGGCTGGCAAAGCAACGTCGACAGGCATCCAGCAAAGCGACCGCTCCGGAAATGTTCAGATAAGTGTCCTGCTGTCCAGCGAAACTCGCCGTAGGCAGATCTTCTGCGGTAGCGGAAGAACGCACGGCTAGAGACAGTGTATCTCCGTATTCCTGACGTAATTGGGCGTAAGCGGCCAAAATTTCGTTTTGCAAATCTTCGGGAAGGGGCGCGCTGTAGACAATTTCACGAGCCTTGGCACCCCGTTTGGCCAGATCCCGAACGTCATCGGGGTCCAGGCCGTCCAGTGCTTCATGCAGCTTTGGCCAGGCACCGGCCTGATCCAGTAAATAGTGATAGGCGTCGCCGGTAATGGCAAAGCCGTTGGGTACTTTCACTCCCTGCGGCGTGAGTTGGCGATACATCTCTCCCAGAGAAGCATTTTTACCACCGACCAAGGGCACATCTTCTATGCGAATCTCATTAAAAAAACGTGTGTATTTCGCAGTCATAGGATTCTCTCCAGATAAATCAGAGTAAAGACTCTGAATAAAAGATAGTCAAGGAAATGGCTGTAGACAAGCTATTCCCTATTATCGGGGGCACTCTGGTATGATTACCGGCGAAATAGCGAAGGTTCTTAAAATGGGTAAGTTACTGAATGGAGCGCGAGGCTAAATGAAAAATTCAATGAAAATGATGCTATGGGGTTTATTACCCGTTTCGCTGTTGGCTTCAGCGAGGACTGCTGCTCAGGAAATAAATCTCAGCGTGCAACAAGCTTATCATGTGCCTAATACGCTCATGGTTGCGCAGTTGCAGGCCAGTGCCAACGGGGTAAATGCTGCAGAGCTGGCGCAAAAAGTGAACGCAAAAATGCGTTGGGCCTTGCAGCAGACGGGGAAAGTCGATCATGTGCAGGCGCAGACGATGAATTATCACACTCAACGTGATTATGTGGATGGTAAACCTGATGGCTGGACCGTACAGCAGACTTTGCAGGTCAGCACTCCACAATCCTCCCGGCTGGATCAGCTCCTGGGAGATTTACAATCCCGTCTGGAGCTGGTTTCCATGCAGGCCGCCCCTACCGAAAGTGCCCGTGAAAGCGCTGCAACGGCAGCAGCCCATCAGGCTATTCAGCGCTTTAAGCTGCGTGCGAATAACTATTGTAAGGATTTTGGTTATTCGCAAAGCGTGCTGAATTCTGTACAGATTAATGCGTTACGCAGTTCTCCCGGGCCAGTGGTGATGATGGCGGTTCGTGCTCCAGTGGCAAGTGCTCCCGGTGAATCGGCGATGTCTGTGGAGGTTTCCGGTTCAGTGCATTGTCTGAATGGACAGTGACAGTTTTTTAGGGTGATGACGGTCCTGTAAAAACCGGATTGATGGCTGTATCCGCGCAGGAAGGAGCAGGTTTTGACCAACGAACCCGGCCTTCCTCCAGGCTGCACCAGCCGCTCAGAACGGCGCTCAAAGCCTGGGGATAAATTTCGTGTTCGGCAGCGAGAACTCTTGCGGCCAGTCGGGCCGGATCGTCATCCTTATGGACTGGTACGGCAGCCTGAATGATGACCGGGCCGGCATCCAGCTCCGGGATAACAAAATGGACGCTGGCACCGTGCCAGCAGACACCCTGAGCGATGGCGCGGGCATGGGTGTGCAGACCGGGAAAGGCGGGCAGCAGGGAAGGGTGAATATTCACCAGTCGTCCCGGATAATGCTCCACAAAAGTATCTGTCAGTTGCCGCATAAAACCGGCAAGCACTACCAGGTCTGGAGCGTATCGGTCAATCTGCTGCTGCAGCGCAGTATCAAATCCGGCGCGACTGGGAAAGGCACGATGGTCTGTGACTTCGGTGGGGATACTTGCTGCCTGAGCCACAATCAATCCGGGGGCTTCGACCCGATTACTGATGACTGCGGCGATTTCCGTATCGGGTATTCCTCCGGTCTGACAGGCCCGCAGGATGCTTTGTAAATTGCTGCCGCGCCCGGAAATCAGCAGCACCAGTTTTTTAGTCAAGAAAAACGACCCCCTCATCAGCCTGACGAAGGGCCAACTGGCCAATAACGTAAGCTTCTTCACCGCTGGCCTGCAGGGATTCAAGGGCGTTTTGCCGGGATTCCCAGGGGACGATAGCGACCATGCCAATGCCGAGATTAAATACCCGCCGCATTTCTTCGGTGCTGACTTGACCTTGCTCCTGCAACCACTGAAAAAGCGCAGGGGTTTGCCAGCTTTGGGGATTGATGTGGGCGCTCAGCTGGGCGGGTAGGGAGCGGGGCAGGTTTTCGGTGAGTCCCCCGCCGGTAATGTGGGCGAGGGCGTGGACGCTGACGACTTTACGCAGATTCTGAATAGCCTGCACGTAAATCCGGGTGGGACGCAGCAGGAGTTCGACCAGAGCTTCGCCATTCAACTGAATATGCGCATGGGCTCCGCTGCGGACCAGAATTTCACGGATGAGGGAGTAGCCATTACTGTGGGCGCCGGATGAGGCAATGCCAATGAGAGCGTCGCCTTCCAGACAGGCATCACTGGTCAATATTTCGCTTTTTTCGACGATACCGACAGCGAAGCCCGCCAGGTCATAATGACCGCCGGGGTACATGCCGGGCATTTCGGCGGTTTCGCCACCGAGCAGGGCACAGCCCGCCTGACGGCACCCTTCGGCAATACCGGTGATGACGGCTTCGGCAACAGTAGTATCCAGTTGTCCGCAGGCGTAGTAATCCAAAAACCAGAGCGGTTCAGCACCGGAAACCAGAATGTCGTTGACACACATGGCCACCAGATCGATGCCGATCCCATCATGCTGTTGGGCTTCGAGGGCCAGCAACAATTTGGTGCCGACGCCATCGGTTCCGGATACCATTACCGGTTCGCGATAACCGGTGGGCAATTCAAAAAGTCCACCAAAGCCGCCAATGCCGCCAAGCACACCGGGGCGGTGGGTACTGCGGGCGAGGGGTTTGATCCGGTCAACCAGCGCATTTCCTGCGTCAATGTTGACTCCTGCACTGCGATAACTAAGCGGTTTGGGGCTGTCCACAGCAAGTTCCTCCGTCAATTTCGGGTCATGTTATGAGGGGGGCTGGCTGCTGTCAAAAAAAAAGAGCGGCCAGGCCGCTCTTCATTCCGACGTCCCAAGTCACTGGGCGTCAGGGTTACCCCGGTAACCGATCAGAAGCGCTTGAAAATCTGTCCGCTTTTGGCTGCCTGGAAGCGTGCTTCAATGACACTCCAGTTCATGTTTTTGTGCAGTGCTGCCAGGTAATCGCCGCGCCCCAGGGCTTTCCAGTCAACCATGTAAGCATGTTCAAACACGTCCACAATGACCAGGGGGACAAAGCCGCCAATGTTGCCATCTTCGTGCAACTGGACGAAATGGTTGTTGATCTGGCCGGTAGTACCATCGTAATAGGCAATCGCCCAACCAATGCTGCGGCTTTTGGCTGCAGCCATGAGGTCTTCGTGCCAGGCTTCGGCGCTGCCGAACTGTTCGGTGACTGCAGCCTTGAAGCCGGGAGCCTGATCCATGCTGACGCCGGGTTTCATCTGGGCGAAGTAGTATTCATGCAAAACCATGCCGTTGTATTCAAAACCAAAACGACGACGACGGTCGGCATAGGTCAGGGAAGCAGTTTTGCCAGCCGCACGCATTTCCTCAAGTTCTTTGTGCAGGGCATTACTCTGGTTGACATAGCCGGTGTACAAGCCCCAGTGATCGTTGATCTGGGCGTCGGAAATGCCGTCAAGACCGCTGGGCTTCAATTCTTCACGTACTTTATATTCAGACATTGCTCTACTCTCCTGCTGGTCGGTTGGGAATGAATCCCTGTGATTGTAGTCAGTGGCAGGGATGGCTGCAAACGACCTGCTGGTCGTCTGACAGTGCTGCAGCCTATTCGCGCGGTTTCAGAGGGTAGAATGATAGATAAGAATCTGCTTGACAGCCAAGGGTCCCTTGCCTAGCTTCTGGAGTCATGCCAAGCCATGATAGTTTCCCCCGGGTAAGCCCTGAAGGCTTACGTTTTTTGTCGTTCAGGCGCTGCTGATGCTCGCCAATGGCCAGATGCGCTTGCCTTTGGGGTTGCGAAGCGGCGCAACGCTGGATGATTTTTGTCCAGAGCCCAACACTGCGGCATTGAATGCCGTGCGTAGTCTGCTGGTACCGCCAGTACAGGTGTTTGGACTTTATTTGCACGGGCCGGGGGGCGTTGGTAAAAGCCATTTATTACAGGGTGCTGCCCAAAGCAGTGTAGGTTGGGTACCTTACATTGAATGCGCCGAAATGATGCAGTCCTTTGTTGAACTGGCGCTGCCGGAGACTTTTGCCAGTCTGGTGGATGCGCCTTTGCTCTGTCTGGATAATGTGGATGCCTGGGCAGGTCAGGTAGATCAAGAGAGGTTTTTGTATGGCCTTTATAATGAACGTTTTCATCGCGCCCGGCCCTTGCTGCTGGCGGGTCGGGAAGCACCCCGGCAACTAGCCTGGACCCTGCCGGATTGGGCGAGCCGGTTCAGTGTTTGTGTGCCGATGGCACTGCAATTACCCGATGATGTGCAGCGGCTGCATATTTTGCAGGCCATGGCCCAGCGTCGCGGCTTGCGCATGGACCGGGACGTTGCCCGGTATGTGCTGCGTCATCAGTCGCGGGATATGGCTGTGCTGGAGTCCTTGCTGGAGATGCTGGATGCCCGCAGTTGGGAGCAGCAACGCCAACTGACCATTCCATTTATTCGTCATTGTCTGGACAGGGAGGCGTCTTTGTGAGCACCGATCAGAAAGAAGGCCAACAGTGTTTTGGTAAAAAGGAAGCTGGTCCGCGCCCACAGCCTCCTGCCCGTACCGGTTTGCTGCTTCGTTTCGGCTTTCGCTGGTATCGGGCCTGGCATGGCTTCTGGAAAGATGACTGCATTGATCGGGCTGGTTTGCTGTCCTATACGACTTTATTTGGTTTGATTCCGCTGGCAGTGCTGGTATTCAGCATGTGGAATCTGGTGGGTTTCAGCGTGATGCATCGAACTCAGGTGGATCGTCTGATATTGCGCAGCTTTGTTCCGCAGACGGGTTATACCATTCTTCATGAGGTGAATTTACTGGCCGCCAAGGGTACGCAACTGGGGTTGCTGGGGATAATCGGTTTATCGCTAACGGCGGTGTTTCTGCTGCATGCGGTAGAGCGGCATCTGAATGCCATCTGGGGGGTTGCGCCCCATTGCTGGTGGTGCCGGGTTTTGCGTTATCTGGCCATGCTGGTCGTGGCGCCCCTGAGTGTGGCCTTGCTCCTGCCTCTGCTGGGTCCTTTGCAACCCTTATTGAAATATTTGGGTAATATTCCCGTGCTGCCGCCGTTTTTCAGTCATGTCCTGACTTTTTTAGTGGTGACGGTGATGATGCTGCTGCTGTACAAGATTCTGCCCGCAGCAGCCCCGCGCTGGCGGGATGCGCTGCTGGGGGGTATGACGGTAGCCCTTTTGTTTGAACTGGATAAATTCGGGCTATCCGCCTATTTGCGCTTTTCGACGTTTGAAACAGTTTACGGGGCGCTGGGCGCTTTTCCGGTATTTTTGCTCTGGTTGTATGTGGCCTGGGCCAGCATTTTATTCGGAGCGGAAATGGCAGAAGCCGGCGTTTATTCTGACAAAAACCCGCTCAACCCGGCTCATAAACCAGACGCACCCGTGAAGACGGATAAATGACCGTTGAGAATTCTATGCCTACTCCGGTCATATCGACGTTGACGTTTTCACAGACAAAAACGATTTCACCTTTTTCGACTTTCAGCAGATCCCGCTCCTGGGGACCGGACATGGCTGCCGAAATGGTGGAGCGCATGCGGGTATAATCGTGTACGCCATGCTGCCGCAGGGATTCAGTGATACCGCGTCCGGCGTGAAGATCTTCAACCAAGGCCAGCAGGGCTTCCCCGAAAAAGAGATGTCTGGCGATGGAAATGGGCTCTTCGCCAACCCGGCCAAGGGTTTTGATCATGGCAACCTGGGGATATTCCGGGAAGACGCCATATTGCTGAATGCGCGCCAATTCAGGAAGCTCTGCCAGATTCAGTATGGCCGCCTCCAGAATGTCATTGTTGCCGGGTTTATTGTACTTTTTAACCCATTCCGAAAAGCGCGGCCTTTCGACCAGTTCATAGTCAAACACATGCTTGGCAACAAAACTGCCGCGACCATGCTGAATCCGCACTTTGCCCATGGCCGCGAGTTCCTGCAGGGCGCGACGCATGGTGTGGCGATTGACTCCGTAAGCCTTGGCCAGATCTGCTTCGCCTGGCAGTTTCTGGTTTTCGACAAGTTCGCCGGAATCTATGCGGGCCTGCAGATCATCGACAATTTGTTTCCAGATGGTGATTCCGGGGACGAATTGCACTTTGCTGGTGCTGATCATGGGTGTTCCAGCAGTTTGATGAGGCTGTGTACACATTGTTTGATGGCATCTTCCAGCAATCCATCATTACTGATGGTGGTCATAGGCAAATGCTCCGACAGGGGAATGTGACGACACAGGCGTTCGTTGATGGATGCAGCACTTTCACGATGACGTTTTTCCAGGCGGCGGCGAATTTCCGTTGATGAAGCGGTGATATATAAAACATGTCCACCATCTTCCGCAAGCAGATCATTCAATACGGTGCGCGAAACATTGGCGATGATAATCTGCACAGCGGCGTTTTGGGGTTGCAATTCCGACCAGGGCAGGCCGTAGGATAGCTGGTGCGCGTCCCAGGTTTTGGCAAAATAACCGGATTCAGCGCGTTGCCTGAATGCTTCGGGACTGATGTTGATTTCTCCAGCCTGTGGGGTATTGCGGGTGACCATTCGCTGGGCGAAATAAAAGCGTGGGTCATTTTTCAATGTGGCTTCTGCGCCGCGAATAACCGAATCCTTGCCCGCACCGGAAGGACCCACTACCAGAACCAGCAGGGGTTTCATGGTTTATCTTGGGGGGGGGCGGGAGCCGCCGGAGCGAGGGGCAGGCGGCGCAAAAGGGTAAAGGGTGCGTTCGGATCTGTTTCACAGGCTAATGCGAGGCTATGTAAAAGGCGTGGCTGCTTGGGAATGTCACCAAAATACTTGCTGGCGGTATTGAGCAAACGCGTGTCCGTTTGTCGGTCGCTGAGGGTCATGTGAAAAACAAACTCCTCAAATACATAGGGATAACCCCATCTTTCCAGGTATTCCCGCTGCCGGGGAAGCTTTATCTTCTGGTTTCTTGCCGCGAGCTCTGCGTCAGTGTAAAGACGACGCCAGGGTTCCAGGTTGCGCACGCAGGCATCTGCCAATGCCTGTAATTCAGGACAGGGTTGGCTGAGACGCAAGGAAACAAAGCCTTCTTCCTGACACAAATGCAAGGGAGGCAGGAAAAACGCCGGAGTTTCAGCCAGCTGTTGTTCTAGTGCTGCAAGCAGATCGTCCAGCTTGCCCTGCAGGGACATGGGGGCTTTGATGGTGGCATGGAAACCATAACGACTGGCGCGTCGCGAAGCCTCTGCGAGGCCATGAATTGGGGGTCTCTGTCTTGCCTGGGCAGTTTCGGAGTCCCAACCCAACCAATGGCTGCCCGCTACCCATAGGGGATCATCGGCTTCTGGCAGGTAATAAATGGCGACACGCATGGGCTCAGGCCATTCTTTCGCCAGCTTTCCAGACTGCACGCAATAAAGGATGGTTGTCGAAGTCCCGAACCCGGAGCAGGTCGCCGCGCATGCCGATTTGCAGAGCGCCACGATCTTCCAGCCCGAGCATGCGGGCCGGTGCGAGGCTGACCATTTGCACCGCTTCAGGGAGTTTGATCAGGCCCATGCGGGTCAGAGCAAAGGCTGCTTCCAGCAACGCGTGCGGGACGTAGTCCGAGGCGAGAACATCCACCAACCCGGCGGCAACCAGATCGCGTACAGCGACATTGCCGGAATGGGAGCCACCGCGCACCACGTTGGGCGCGCCTGCGACTGTGGCCATGCCCAGCCTTCTGGCTTCTTGTGCGGCTTCCATACTCACCGGGAATTCGGCTATACGAATACCATCTGTGGCGTTTCGCTGAATTTCTTCAACCGTCCGGTCGTCGTGGCTGGCGATCTGCAAACCCCTCCCGCGTAATTTTTCGAGAAGGTAATGACGGTTGATTTCACTATGGATTTCCCGACGTTGCTGGGCTTCCTCAATCATCTGATCCAGTTCGGCCTCGCTGTATCCATCACCACGCCTTCCTTCGCGGAATTTGTCGAGATTGGCGTGCTGACCGACGCCGGGGGTGTGGTCCATGATGCTGATCATGTGTACGGGGGCTTGAGCCATTGCCGTTTCAAACAATTGCTGCATATTGGGTGTGGGGAGTTCACAGCGCAGATGCAGCACGTGGTCGGAACGTAATAACCCTTGTTCATCCAGAAAAGTCAGGTCTACAACCGCATCGCGAAGCGTCTGGATACGCTGGCTTTCAAAGCCGGCATCTCCCACACAAAGGGCATCAGCCACGGTGGTGATGCCTGCAGCTGCACACTGGCTGTCATGGGCCAGAAAAGCGGAACGTGAAGGCCAGCGCACGTTGCTGCGCGGTTGCACCTGGCGTTCGAGATTGTCGGTGTGCACATCCACCAGTCCGGGTAACAACCAGTCGCCCTGTCCATCTTCGCTGCCGGGTCGGGGATGTGGATCTTCTTCCAGTGCTATGATTTTACCGTTTTCATCCAGTGTCAGAGCGCCATGAACCATGCGATCTTCCAGAACCATACGGAAATTGCTGAAGGCCAGGGTTTTCATGAAGCATGCTCCGATAGGGATGGGATGGAATATTGACGATCAGCCACTTGGGCAACCAGGTCTGGATCATGAAACACGGCCAGCACCGCACGACCGGTTTTTTTGGCATGGAGAATCCGGTTTTTGACGGCTGTGGCGTTGTGACCATCCAGAGAAGCCGTCGGTTCATCGAGCAGAATCAGGGGGTGTTGACCGACAAAAGCTCTGGCCAGATTTACCCGTTGCTGTTCTCCCCCGGAAAAGGTGGCGGGAGGCAGCGCATGGAGATGCTTCGGTAAATTCAGTTCCAGCAATATCTCAGCGGCGCGTTTCATGGCCGTTTGCGTATCAATGCCCTGATCGGTCAGCGGTTGCGCGACGAGCTCCAGGGTGGAGACTCTGGGTATTACCCGCAGAAACTGACTGGCATAAGCCATGACGTGTCGCCGCAACGTGATGATTTCGCGGGGGCTGCTTTGCAAAATATCCACCATATCCTGACCGTTTCGCAAACGGATGGAACCGGATTCTGCCCGATAATTGCCGTATATTGTTCTCAGTAGCGATGATTTGCCACTGCCCGAAGCGCCGACCAGCGCGATGCACTCACCGGCAGCAACGCGCAATTCTATATGGCGCAAAATAGGCAGATTCAAGCCGCCGCGCAGATGCAACACAAATTTTTTGCTGAGTTGTTCGACTTCCAGAATATTCATGCCGGGAGCACCGAACTGACCAAAAGTTGGGTGTAGGGATGCTGCGGGTCATCCAGCACCTGATCGGCCAGCCCTTCTTCAATGATTTCGCCCTGACGCATGACCGCAATACGCTGGGCGAGGAGGCGGGCTACTGCCAGATCGTGAGTGACCAGAAGTACGGCCATGTTTTCAGTGACGACGAGTTTACGGAGCAAGTCGAGTAAGGCGGCCTGTACGGAAACATCCAGACCGCTGGTGGGTTCGTCCAGATAGAGCAGAGCGGGCTGGCTGATGAGCGTTCGGGCGATCTGCAGACGCTGCAACATGCCGCCAGAAAAGGTCTCGGGTAAATCATCCAGGCGGGCCGGATCAATTTCAACTTTTTGCAACCAGTACAGGGCTTCCTCGCGCAACTGGCCATAATGGCGCAAGCCCATGATCATGCGTCTTTCGACGATATTGCCGCCAGCGCTGATTTCCATGCGCAGGGCATCGCGGGGATTCTGGCAGACAAAACCCCAGGCAGTGCGTTGCAGATGCCTGAGTGTCTGTCTGCTGAGTTCAGACATAGGACGCAAGCCCAGATCCGGAGTGGTGGCCTGTATTTCACCCTGCGTGGGGGGCAAGGTGCCGTAAAGCAGGTTCAGCAAAGTGGATTTGCCCGAACCGCTTTCGCCAACAATGGCTAGAACTTCGCCAGGATACAATTCCAGAGACACCTGACGAATTACTGGCTGCTTGCCAAACTGAAAATACAGGTTTCGGGCGGCCAGTGCGGGTTGAGTGTTTACTGGCATGATGTTCGCCCACAATAGTCGGTGTCAGAACAGACAAACTGCCTTTTACCGTTGTCGTCCAGAATGATTTCGTCCTTGTAGGAACTGGTCGATCCGCAAATGGCGCAGGGAGCTTGTGCCTGCAGCGGGGCAAAGGGGTAATCCTCAAAGGCCAGGGGCACGACGCGGGTATAAGGAGGAACGGCGTAGAGGCGTTTTTCGCGGCCGGCACCAAAAAGTTGCAGGGCGGGATTCATGTGCATTTTCGGAACATCAAACGCCGGAATGGGGGAGGGCGACATCAGATAGCGGTCATGCACCATGACGGGGTAATCATAGCCGATAGCAACGCGGCCATAGCGGGTAATATGGTCATAAAGTTGTAAATACATCAGGCTGTAATCGGCCATGGCGTGCAAAATTCGGGTTTCCGTGCGGCGTGGTTCCAGCTTGAAGAGCGGCTCGGGCATGGGGACCTGATAGACGATGATCTGGTCAGCACACAGTGGTGTTTCCGGGATCCGGTGGCGGGTCTGGATGATGCTGGCCTGCCGGGTTTCGGTAGTCGTGGCGATTCCGGCTACGCTTTGAAAAAAATGGCGGATGGAAACGGCATTGGTGGTGTCATCTGCGCCCTGGTCGATGACTTTGAGCCTATCATCCTTCCCGATAATTGCAGCAGTAATCTGGATGCCTCCTGTTCCCCAACCATAGGGCAGAGGCATTTCCCGGCTGGCAAAGGCAATCTGGTGGCCAGGAATGGCAACCGCTTTGAGCAGGCTGCGGCGGATGGCCCGTTTACTGTTTTCATCCAGATAAGCAAAGTTATAGGGTATCATCGTGTCTTGCCGTTGTGCTGAGTGATTGGGCGCGCAGAGCCCGTAATGTCGAAATTTCACTCTGAAAATCCACATGGTGGGGAAGTTTCAGATGCTCCACAAAACCGGTGGCTTCCACGTTATCACAATGACTGAGCACAAATTCTTCATCTTGTGCAGGCGCTTCCACCTTTTCGCCGAGTTCCTGAGCGCGCAAGGCACGGTCGAGCAACGCCATGGCGATGGCCTTGCGTTCATTGTGTCCAAAAACCAGCCCGTAGCCTCGGGTAAAGGTGGCCGTTTCCGGAGAGTCTCCCTGAAATTGGTTGATCATCTGGCATTCTGTCATTTCTATGGTACCGATGCAGAGGCTGAAGCCCAGTTCTGGCGGGCAGATTTCGACATTGACCGAGCCATGGCTTAATTCGGCAATAAAAGGGTGATTTTGCCCATAGCCGCGTTGGGTAGAGTAGGCCATGCCGAGCACAAAACCTTCATCCGCCCGCGCCAATGTTTGCAAGCGCTGGGCACGACTGGCAGGAAAACCGGGCGGGATTTGGGTGATGTCCCGATTTTCTGCATCTGCCGGTTCGGTAGAGCTTTTTTCAATCAGACCCTCTGTTTCGAGAATGTCCATGACGCCTGACTTTTTATGAGTATTGGGTGCTTTGGTATCGGCACTGGGGATAGCAGCGTGCGCTGCTGATTCATCTGGCCCCTGCAGATTCTGGAAGTAACCCAGCAGACGATGGGAGTAATCATAGGTGGCCCCGAGTTGCTGGCCTCCGGGAATATCCTTGAATGCAGCGGATATATGTCTTTGCATATTGGCGTGGCCAAGATTGAGGGGGGCTGAATCCAGAAAACGACTTAATGTGGCGCGATAGGCGCGAACAATAAACACCGCTTCAATACTGTCGCCCTGAGCTTGCAGAAGGGCTTTTGCGGCAATGTCCCGGTCGTACAGTGAGGCTTCGGCCATGATGCGATCAATGCTCAAATGCAGGTGCTGGGCGATTTGTGCCTGCAGGTCGTCCGGATTTGGGGCATTTCTTTCAGCAACCAGCTGATGGGCTGCCTGAATGGCCTGGGCACCCCCTTTGGCGGCTACATAGGACATGACTTATTCTCCATATCTGAGTGGATGCTGATGGAGCGCGGCAGGCAAAGACATTCATTCCCGCAGCATAAAATCAGATCTATCCCGCGAGGATAAAGGCCTTGCTGCTTCTGCCTGAAAGTCATGAATCCAGGTGAGAGCCGGGGGGCGGCTATTTGGCTGCTGGCAATGCCGGGACCAGTCAACTGTAGAGGCTCTCCACCGTCCAGGCTGTCCAGCTCCAGAATCAGGGTGGCCCCTTTTTCCGGTTCTTCTTCACTGCCAATATTCAGCAGGGTTTGATCCCAATCCCAGTGTTTACCCATGCCAAGCGCAAATACAGCTTGTTTTGGCGAGCTTATGGGGACCCGACAGTGCTTGAGTAGCCAAGACGCTACGGATTCTGGCATCTGGAAAAGGCTGATCGGGCTGGCCTCATCCAGCAAGCTCAGGCAAATAGCCGCACAGGCAGGAGATAAGGGGGCTGATGATAAGCAGTCAGAAAATTCTGTTGTGCCGAACGCAAAAGTTTGACCCGGTGCGGACATGGCATTTAACAGGGTTCTGAAAATCTGCTGGTTTTGCCGGGTTTTCATGTGCGCATGTTTTCCATGCTGAAAAACTGAACCTGGGTACGCTGCATTTTATCCGCAACCGCCTGTTCTTTGCGTATTCGTTTTTGTTGCAAGGGTTGGATAGCCTGATTCCACAGAGCTTGAAAATGGGTCGAATCTTGCAACAAGGTATCCCATCGGGCCGCCCACAACGCTCTTTCAGTGTGCTGCCCCAATATCCAGGAATATCCGGTATGGCCCTGGGCATCTTCCACAATACAGCGGGTAATACGGCATTCTCCCACCGGAAATGGTGATCCGTTTCCGGCAATACGTCCGTGAATCATGATGCTGCCGACTTCCGGGCCTTCCAATATCTGATAATCTGGCCAGCTTTTAACCATGGGTGAAATCATCTGGAAATCCTCCAGACTGGCTACAGCCAGTTCCCGCATCCAGTCTGGGCGTTGTGCTACTGAATGCGGGTTGGTTTTTGCGCTGTTGGACATGTCAATATCCATCTTGTATAGATGACTGGATCATAACAGGCATGAGCTTGGTCGGCAATGACTATGCCGCAGGTTGCAGAGCCGCTTCCGGGTCTGTTTCGCTGATTTCCTCCAGGCTACGATTTCCGGGTTCCAGGTTACGACCCAACAGCATGGTCACGATCAACCCGATTAGCGCCGTAAAAGCCAGTATTAACATAAGCCAGCCATCACCGACTGCGGCATGTACTGAGGGCAGGAGGAAAACAGAAGTGGCTGCAGCAACGCGTGAGCAGGCCGTGGCCAAACCATGTGCCGAAGCGCGCAAATCGGTAGGAAACAATTCCACCGGTAAAAACCAGGTGGTGGATCCAGGCCCGAAATTATTGAAAAAGGTATATCCAAATAAAGTGATGGCCAGTAACCAGAGAGGGGGTTGTGCGACCAGCGCCACCAGTCCGAGGGTGCCCAAAAACAGCACATCCAAAGCAAAGCCAATATTCTGGGGCAAAAGACGACCAATTTTGCGGGTGGTCAACGCCAGAAGAGCAATTCCACCCAGGGCAACCAGATCGAAAATGACGTTCCACAGGAGCGCGGCGGTATGCGAATGCACGCCAAAACTGCCCAGCAGGGTAGGCAGATAAATAATCAGACCATAACCGCTAATATCCATCATCATCCAGGGAATCAATATCAATAAAGTCCGGCGCATCCAGGCGGGTTGAAACAGGGTTGCCCAGGCGCGAATGGGTTGTTCATCCTGTTTCTGGGCAGTAATTGCCGCATGCAGTGCCTGACTATCAGCTTCTGGAGAAATTTGCCGCAGAACCTTTAAGGCATCCTGAGGACGGTTGTGGGCAATATACCAGCGTGGGGTTTCCGGGAGATTGCGGCGTAACCAGAGGACGGCAAGTGCGGGTAAGGCACCGCTGATAAACATCCAGCGCCAGGCTTCGGGGCCGATTTGCAAAAGCAGGAGCCCGATAACAGCGGAAACGGCCGCACCAATCATCCATAAGGTAAAAGCCCAGGAAAGGCCGCTACCCCGTTGCATTTTGGGCATGAATTCGGCGATGTAGCTGGAGCTCAAAGGGTAGTCCATACCTACACCAATACCCAATATGAAGCGCAATATGATGAGGGAACTGACATCCCAGGCGAAGCCGGAAAGGATGGCCGCAATAAAAAATGTGGCAACATCCACTAAATAAAGAATTTTGCGGCCATAGCGGTCGGCAATACGGCCACCAATCAGCCCGCCCAGAGCAGCCCCCGCCAGAGTGGCAGCGCCCAACAGTCCGGTCTGTACCGCCCCCAGATGCCATTGGGGTTTGAGTAGCAACAAGGCCACGGCAATGATGGAAAGATCATAACCATCCAGAAAAATTCCGAGACCCGCCGCCATGACAATACGCCGATGCTGGGAATTGATTTTGAGGTTATCGAAGTGGGTGTGGATGGATTGCATGGAGAAACTCCGTTTTCACAGAATGTGAATAAATCCATCGGCCCTGCATTATTAAGCAAGATGCAAGGCCGATGGCATGTCTACAGCATTTTTTAATAATGGTTAAACTAAAAAGATGCCGTAATGGAAGCGTAAACTGCACGAGGAGTTCCCGGGCTGGCAAGAATACTGCCCGCACTGCCTGTACCGTAATTACCACCAGCAGAAACATATCCCTGGACGTTGTATTTGCGATTGAGCAAGTTGTCTAACATCAACGAAACCCGCATGAGTTTTAGTCCAGGAATGGCGTGATCAAACATGGTGGTTCTCGCGGATAAAGATAAATTCACAAGGTTGACAGCTGAAAATGGTAACTGCAGTGTGGTTGGAGAGGCAGTAATATCGCTGGAAAGATATGTGGCGGACTGATAATTGTCCAACGCTCTGATGCTCCATAAGGTTTGATCAGCATACATGCGATAACCTAGTCCAAAGTTGATATTATATGTAGGAAGACCAGTTACTCTGGCACCATTTACTGCCTGTCCGGCGGCATCAACTGTATTTTCTGTGCCATGGAGAATACTTCCCAACAATCGCGCATTAAAGCCTAGATTATGTCCATAAGCTAATAAAAAATTTAGACCATTGATCGTTTCATTCGCAGGTTCAACAATAATATTTTGTGATTCTGCTTGAGTGATTTGAACTGCCAGATCACTGAGCTTCTGGTGAACAAATGAAACCTGTCCTTCCAGTGGGCCTTGCGCATATTTTAATCCTGCCATATAAAAATTAATTTTGGCCGGTTCAGTAGGCGCAATAACCGGATGTGAAGCGCCTTCACCGTAGGCACTATCAATTTGAGTCTGATAGTTTTGTGACCATGTAGCAAAAGCATGTAATGCAGGGGTAATTGTGGCATTAACGGCCACGCTAGGCGCGATTTTAGTAAAATTGGCAGTATCGCCAGCCACAGTAGGGAAGTCCCCAATTGTATCGCCAGGAAACAAATCAGCAGAAGAGACTGACGTGACATTATTAATAGAAATATGATAATTTATAAGATTCAATCCTGGTGTTATGGTCAGGAAAGAAACCGGTGTTATTTTATCTTGCAAAAATGCGCTGGCCGCACTCCAGTGATCGTGGTCATCGCGATAATAGACAGGACTATTACTTCCTAGCTCATGTCCTGGAATAAATGATCCGTATCCTGCAAATGAAGAATCATAGGTGGTTTGCTGATAGTATCCGCCTACATCAATTTTGTTTAATGGCAGGTTTATGGTGAAGTCACCGCGATAACCAAAATTTCCTGATGATGTGGGGTAATACTCAGTATCTAGTTTTGGGGCCATGACATAACTATCAACGCGAACCTTAAGCCTGTTCCCTGCGCGATACCATACTGCATTATGGAATTTAATATTACTAGATAGATCGGTAGTAAGCTTCAGATAACCGAGATAGGTGAGATATTTCTCATGTTTTCTCCAAAGATCGCTGGATGGTGTATAATAGAAACCCGAAGTAACCTGGCCTAAGGCTGGACCTTCTACACCATTACCATTCACTGATCCACCTGTAAATGGATAAACAGGAATCAAATGTGGGCGATTTTCTTCCGTATGATTAAAGTAAAATCCTGCAGAGAATTTTCCACCCTGGTACTTCTTTTGAGTCTTAATGAAGATTGCGGAGCTTTCAGATGGTCCTGTAAGTGATGGGCTGACTCGTGCCTGTCCGGTTTTGGTATAGCCGCCTGCTATATAAGTTTTCCAGCCATCTATTGAACCAGTAGAAATACCTGTGCTCGCATTATAGGCATTGAAGCTCCCAGCACCAATATCAATAAAGGCAGAAGGTTTTTCACCTGAAGATTTGGTGCGAAAATCTATAGTGCCGCCCATCGAGTCAAACCAGTGTTGCTTGGCTGTTCCTGGTCCGTAGACTACGTTAATACCAGAAAACATTGAAGAAATAGGAATCTCTGCGGTTGAGAATCCGTGGTAAGATGCCAAAGGGTTATTTAACGGTATACCATCCATCAAAATCTGGTTGCCATTCATCTCGGCCTGCCCAGTTTCGTCGAAGCCTATCTGAATACCATTCAGACGGGTTTGGTAGCGATTCGCACCGCTGGCGGTACCTGTACGACGTGCCTGAAACCCAGGGGTTGTTGCGGCGATTGCCTCAACAACACTACCTCCAGAAGGCGTATTGTCTTCAATATCTCTTTGGGTAATATGTACTGTCTGTACAGGAGATTTTAGGTCTACTTTTTTATTATCTTTTTTATTCTTTTCTGTGGAACTGGCTTGGCCATTAACTTCACCAATGTTTATCGCTGGTTTATTGTCTGATTGATCTGCATAGGCCATTGATATGTTATAGTTATAGATCATACCGGTGGCCATTATTGCTATATATAAAGATTTCTTTGATAAAAGTAAATGACTCATAAATTCCTCGTTAGGTGTTGGTTGGATTGCAGGGAATGAACCATCTGTTTAATTGCTAGGTTAATTTTGGTTTATTGTTGGCAGGATCTGACCAGCTATCCTCTCCAGTCTCGATGTGACCAGCAAGCCGCCATGAGTGGTTATCTGTCGTTATTTCGAGATCATACCAGTGATGGCTTGTGGCTAATGACCAAGTAATTTGTGTGCTTGAATCGGCCGCCAGTTTCAGTGCTCTTTTGTCCTGACCGTAACTGCGGTCAAGTGCTTTTACATCTTGGTCTTTCGAGGATCTATTTTGTAAATGAAGGACCAAATCTCCATTTTTATTTCTGGATTCATCTATCCATAAACTGGATGGGCCGGTACCTGCTAATTTTCGAATGAATCCATC
The DNA here is from genome assembly GCF_018853815.1 of Acidithiobacillus sulfurivorans. Lineage (GTDB taxonomy): Bacteria > Pseudomonadota > Gammaproteobacteria > Acidithiobacillales > Acidithiobacillaceae > Acidithiobacillus > Acidithiobacillus sulfurivorans. Next base: position 70,885 of record NZ_JAAOMP010000073.1, read on the forward strand.
AGGTCCGTAGACCGTGAATGCCAGTTTTTGCTCTTTTGGAATAGAGATTTCATCCTCAAGATCGCCGGCACTTCCAACGGTGTAGTGGTATGGAAGCTCAGTGCTGGCATCCCAATAAGCAGTACAAACAACACCTGTTGGCGATGGATTGTGTATTTTAAGACGAACTCCATTGTTGGTTGCTTCCAGACGCACCCGCGTGTCGTAGGCAATTGGTCGTCGCGGCCTCAGAGCTCTTTCTTGTGGATTGATCGCCACTGCTTGTTCTTCAGGTACTTCTGGGGCAGGTAAGGTAGATTCATGATGAACTGTTGCTACATAATTTACAGTACTGGGAAGAGAGACATGTCGTTCATCGGGACGAGTGAAATCAAATGCAGAAGTCAGGTCTCCACATACTGCACGTCGCCATGGGGCAATATTGGATTCCTTGACTCCGAAGCGTTTTTCAATGAAACGAATCACCGAGGTATGGTCAAAAACCTCTGAGCAAACGTATCCTCCCTTACTCCAGGGAGATATGGTTATCATGGGTACGCGAGGGCCCAACCCATACGGAAGTTGATCAGGACTGTATAGAACCGGCCAATCAGCTTTTATCTGGTTGTGGACCATGCCTTCCGTGCTGACTGTGGATTGACCCGGTCTAACGGGCGTTGGTGGCTGTGGCGGCGGTACATGATCAAAAAATCCATCGTTTTCATCGTAATCCAGAAGCAAAACCGTCTTGCCCCATACTTCGGGGTTGCTCGTTAATGCATCCAGCACTCGGGCAATATACATGGCACCGTAAGCCGGTGGATAAGAAGGATGCTCACAATAACCTGCCGGTGTAACTATCCAGGAAACTTGAGGTAATCGATTATTTTTTACATCTTCGCGAAGAGTTTTTATTCCTCCTTCGGTAACTGCCCTACGATATAGCTCGGAACTGGTGGGTGCATTCGCAAAGGTTTTGAAATACATCAGCGCATTATCTCCATAACAACCGGTCATGGGATTTTGATTAATAGTGTGTAATTGCTCTTGATATACTTTCCAGGTTATTCCAGCATTTTGTAACCGTTCTGCGTATGTTGGCCATGTGAATGGTTCCGTTTTATGGTATCCATTAGGTCCATTACCTGGCCAATAGTTGGCATCATCAATCAAAGGACCACCATGTTTTCCGTCCGGATCAATGGTTCCACTAAATAACATGCAGCGATTCGGTTCTGTTGGGCCAGGTATAGATGCAAAATAATGATCACATACCGTAAAAGCATCTGCCAGGGCATAATGAAATGGAATGTCCTGGCGCTGAAAATATCCCATAGTCATATTGGTTTTATTTAATGGCCAGGCATTCATGAGGCCACCGGCGATTGCCCCATGTTGTGATGCCCAGCTATGATCCAGGTCTTGTATGAATTGCGCAGAAGTTTTTTGGGTGTTCAGATGAAATGGCAAAATAGCCCGTGATGGGTCATCCATTCGACCCTGAAACCAAACGGGTTTGCCGTTAGGTAGAGTTAATGGAAATCGATCATTATAACCACGAACCCCGTTCAACTGCCCAAAATAATGATCAAACGAACGATTTTCCTGCATGAACACAACGATGTGCTCTACGTCTTCCAGGGTTCCGGAACGACCAGTTGCGGGGAGCATTGCAGCGCGCGCAACAGAACTACCTAAAAATGCAGTGAGACTGACTCCAAGACCCACACCCTTTAAAAATTCTCTACGTTTCACGGATTAGCTCTCTTGCAATTTTCGTAGTATTTGGTGGCGTAATTCTAGCATATTAATATTTCATTTTTATGACAAAATACGCTACCATACCCAGGATTTTAAATTATCCATGATATGGTTTTTGTAGTTGATAATAGATCTACACAGATAAGACAGGCTTGGAATTAGCCGGATCGGTTAAGGATGATCGCCCATTTTCCACATGCCCAGCTATTCGCCATTGGTGGCTGTCATCGCTGATCGCGAGATCATACCAGTGATGACTGGATTGTAGAGCAAAATCAATTTCTTTGATTTCATTTGCATCAAGACGCAATCTTTTGTCATAGCTTCCGTAGGAAATATCTTTAATTGACAAAGATCGCGATTTTTTAGATTGGTTTTTGATTCTCAATCTCAGATCACCAGATGGTAAATAGACTTCATCAACTTCCAACAAAGAACTACCCTTACCATGCAACTTACGAATAAACCCGTTTGGACCATATACGGTCATGATTGCATCACCTTCTGGATAAGGAATATGATCATCTAGATGGTGGCTTGCGCCAATTGTATAGCGTTGTGGAAAAGTCGTGCTGCCATCCCAATAGGCGTAGCAACAAACCCCAACTGACGAGGGATTTTTGCAGTGTATATGATACCCACTCTCATCTGCACTCAGATTTAACGTTTGCAGGTAAGGAATAGGGAGGCTCGTTCGCTGACCAGATTCTTGTGGAATAATTGTTTGTTGTGAGCCTGGTTCTGGGACTTTAGGCATGGGTAGCCGTTCTACTGCCTGTTTAACCAGAGAGAAATTATTGGCTGTACTGGGTAATAAATATTTGCGCAAGTCCTGTCGGCTAAAATCAAAAGCCGAAGTAAGATCTCCACAGATGGAGCGCCGCCATGGCGTTATATTGGGTTCACTAACTCCGAATCGCTTTTCTACAAAACGAATAACTGAGGTGTGATCGAATACCTGAGAGCAGACAGCACCACCTTGAGACCATGGAGAAATCACAAGCATCGGCGTTCTTGCGCCCAGACCATAGGGAAGATCATCTGGAACATATAGCGGGGCTTGTTGTGGATTGACTACGTTATGTACTTCGCCCTCAGTGCTGACAGTGCTTTTGCCGGGACGGACTGGGGTGGGAGGTTGTGGGGGCATAACATGATCAAAAAGACCATCATTTTCATCGTAATTCAAAAACAGTGCGGTTTTAGACCAAACTTTTGGATTTGCCGTCAATGCCGCCAATACACGCGCAATGTATACAGCCCCATAGGCTGGTGCGTAAGAGGGGTGCTCGGTATAACCTGCCGGAGCGACAATCCAGGTAACTTGAGGTAGACGATCGCGTACAACATCTTCATGAAACTGTTTAAGGGTCCGGACTGAAATACCACGTTTCCGTAAAGGAGAATCGTTTGGAGCATCTACATATTGGCGAAACATGGCCAAGGGATTATCCCCATAGTTGCCTTCAAAAGGTTTTTCCAAACTTATTTCGGTGCCTTCCTGATAGACTTGCCAGCTAATGCCGGCCTTTTGTAGTCTTTCTGGATAAGTGGCCCAAAATACTGGTGGATAGGCTTTAGGATCGGTAACATAATCGTTGTTGTTGATTAAGGGGCCGCCGCCTTCGCCTGTAGGATCCACCATTCCAGTCCACAAGTAACATCGGTTTGGGTGCGTCGGACCAGCTATAGATGAAAAGTAGTGATCACATACAGTGAAAGAATCGGCGAGAGCATAGTGATAGGGTATGTCTTGACGGAGGTAATAGCCCATAGTTCTATCTGTTTTTGCTAGCGGCCAAGAATTATAAATTCCTCCTGAAATAGCAGCGTGGGTGCTGTACCAACTATGGTCCAAATCACCAATAACCTGGGCTGAACTGGTAAGGGTATTTAAATGATAAGGTAGGATCGTTTTATTGGCATCAGCAAGACGTGGTTGTTCCCATACTGATTTACTACCAGGTAAAGGCAAGGGAAAGCGATCATTATAGCCCCTCACGCCTGATAAATGACCAAAGTAATGATCAAATGAGCGATTTTCCTGCATGAAGATCACAATATGTTCAACATCTTCAATGCTACCACTGATCGAGTTTGCAGGCGTGGCCAAGGCACGCTGAATAGACCAGGGTAAAGTTGCCGTTGCTGCACTGGCGGCAAGCATGGTTTTCATAAAATCTCTGCGACTATAATTATTCATGGGTAATACGCTCCTTTTTGGCACTTAAAATAGCTATTGCTGGTGGGTAGCCTTTTGCTGCGGCTTTATTCAACCAATAGCTAGCTTGACGCATATTTTTTTTCATACCCACATCCTGACTATATTTCGTATAAAACTCAAAAAAAAGCATGTCGGCATAAGGATCACCACCATCAGCTGCTTCCTTGAGAACATGCATAGTTTCAGCATAGAGTTGTTTTGCTTTTTTAAGGTTTTTGGGTACACCCCAGCCATTGCGATAACTGGCCGCTAAATAAAATGTATTAGGGACAATCTCTTTAACATTTTCAGCATAAAGTGCCCAGTAGGACGCCTTGTGGAGATCTACACCTATACCATATAAACCATTGAGGTAAATATTAGCCAATTCTCTTGCAGCCCAAGCATTTCCCTGCAAAGCAGAACGATTCATATATTTGAGCGCTGTTGTACCATCAATTTGTGGTTTTTGTAGTGAATAATGGGCCAGCATCTGGCTAGACCAGCCATTTCCCATGTTGCTGGATTTTTTTAACAATGGGATGGCCTTTTCAGGTTGCGTTTTGCAGACCCAGTATGCTGCATAAGCCTGGATATCCTCATAATTTCCTTTGCTTGATCCTTGGGCTAGCGCTTTGATTGCCTCTGAATCTTTATTAAAACACCCCTTGGATGCCTGGACGAGAGGCCCATGATAGTATTGCATTGCCTGACTTGAAGCTGTCAGACCAAAAAACACTAACAAAGCAATTATTGATTGGGAGATTAAACTCTCAATATGAAAATTTTTTTTCATTTCGATAATTCCTAAATTTGTACGAATTAGAATTTTACTGTCACTCCACCAAATACCTGTAGAGGTGCACCTGCATAAGCAAATAACGAAGGCTTTTCCTGTGGATTGTATCCGCCTGTTGCCAGGTAAATATCTGATTCATATTTCCTATTTAACAAATTATAAACTCCAACATTAAAATCTGTTTCCTTAACGCCGGGTATAATATGATTCAATGCAAATGTTTTATAACTGGCAGAAAGGTTTACTATGTTATATGCATTGATAGTTTGATTTGTTGGCCCGCCTGTAACATTGTTATATAGTGATTGGCCACCTGAATACTGATCTGTCAAGACAGGTTCGAGAACTCCGTAAGGCGTCCTGAACTTATAGGAAATCGATACATTAAATGAATAGTGAGGTATTCCTGATAACCTCATGCCATTAAATGACGTTCCTGAGTTATTATAATCTTCAGTGTAATAAGAGTGTTGAACATTTGCAGATCCGTACACATATAATTGCCAGATTGGACGCCATTTGGTATAAATATTGACACCTTGATATATAGCATTACCCAAATTATACCCTGACGCATTGAATTGTGTTATGGATCCGGAAACACCATTTAAAAGGTTGGTTAAGTAATCATGATAGTAGTTAATTCCTATGTTTGTGCTCTTGTTGTGGAATCTTATACCTACTTCATAATCTACAGCTTTTGTGACTGGTATATCCGATGGATTGATTTCAATCTTTTGTAAATAAGCACCATAAGCCAAATCTGTTTCGTTTTGATAAGTTTCGCTGTAATTTGCATATACAGAAAAGTTCTTCAGGAATTTGTAATTTATTCCTAATGATGGTTCGAAACGAGTGAAGTTTGTCTTGGCACCAGGTGTTTCTGTTAAGTATAGTGATTTGCTATCAGGATTGATTAAATCGCTCATGGATGTATAGAATCCAGCCAGAGCAAGTCCTGGCGTTATACGCAAATGATCATCCATTAATTTGATAGTATCTTGCGCATAAAAATTACTGAATAAAGAATTAAATTCTACGTTGTTATATACATAAGGGCTACCTTGTGAAGTTCCCAGCAAAGGGTTCCATAGTTCTTCGTTCGTATTATATTGTTGATAAGATAGCCAGCCACCGATGTTGATATCATTATAATGAGAATGGAGGCTAACACCTAATCGATCTCCGAATGAGTTGTTAGTCGGAGCGTAGTGTTCTGCTGCTTCTGGATTAAAAGTAGTGGCACCGTAATTAAAGTAAGCCTGATGCAGTCGATATGCATGACGATACCATGGTGTATTTTTGAGTGTCCATCCTCCACCCAAATTAAATATCTGCTGTGAATACAATATGTAAGAGTCAACTATGTCATCTTTATACCATAAATCTGATGAAGGAACGTAATAGTAACCACTTGTCTGCTGGCTTAATAATTGACCTGGTTTACCGTACCCATTAACAGTATATCCTGCTATAGGTGTTACTGGTACAGTGAGACTATGTGTTGCGTCTGATTTTTCATAATAAAAACCAAATGTCAACATACCATTTGAAAATGGATGCGCTGTTTTCATATAAACAGACCAAGAGTGTTGTGGCCAATTGCCTGGGCTTTGGTAAAAAGAGTCTGCACTTGTATAACCACCAGCCAAGACTGTTGACCACCCATAAAAATCTCCGGTATTCAATGAAAAGCTGGCAGTTTTGCTACCATAGCTGCCAAATGATAAATTCGCCTTAGCATTTGCCTTCGCGCTCGGTTGTAATGGAACAAAGTTAATAGTTCCGCCCAAGCTATCGTACCATCGGTCTTTAGGGTTACCCGGCCCGTAAATGACGTTAACTCCATGAATCATTGCCAAAATTGGAATTTGACTTGAATTCCATTGACCATCATTAGTAATTTGATTGTTCATTGGAATCCCATCAAATAAAACGCTTATCTGATTTCTATAAGTATTTCCACTCCACCAACCAACACCCATCCCATTTATTGAAATATTATATCTACCTGAACCATTTTGTGGATTTTCACTCATGATATGCACGCCTGGTGCTGTTGCTAAAAGTTCTGCAGCGCCTGCATTTGGGCTTATCATTTTTTTGTTTTGTGTGCCAAGAACAACGGCTGATTGAGTTTCTCTGAAAATATGTTTGTTGGTATATTTAGTGTCCAACTTTTTAAGTTTCTTTTGAGTTGGCGTTTGTTTGACGTTGGCTGAACCGCTTACCTCGCCTACATTTATAGATGTATTTGAATCTGCTATTGCCAGCAATGGTGTGCTGATAATAAATCCAGCTGTGATCATGGCAAAATACAATGGTTTCATTGAGTTGTAGAGCATTTTGAGTTTTCCTTGACAATATATATGTGATGTATAGGTTCCACGCTTTATTTACTTTTAGCCGCGATGCCAATATCACTCACCCCCGCCTTCTGGCAGCGGTCCATGACATGAATGAAATCCTGAAAGGGCACGCC
>NZ_JAAOMP010000074.1 GCF_018853815.1 Acidithiobacillus sulfurivorans
CAAAGGGCGAGTTCTCTCCTGACAGCAGGATGAGCCTTAGAACAACAGGCAAGGGACGTTGGAGCAAAAAGCCTTGCTGCCCGCCGCCCGATTGAAGGTCAACCAATCAGGTCACAATAGGCTTATCTTCTGCATCCCAGACATTGATGCCCCCGCCCAGGTTATACACCTCGCTAAAACCCATTTCCTGCAAAGTGACCGCTGAAAGTGCAGAACGCGTTCCGCTGTCACAGTACAACACCACCACCTGATCCCGCGCCTGGGATAACACCGGGTGGCAATGCCCGTAATCCGGATCAGCAAGGGCTTCCAGATAGCCTCGAGGAACATGAATGGCTTCGGGTAGATGCCCTTCGACAAAAGCATGGGCTTCCCGCACATCCACCAGCACCAAATCGTCGCGGGTACGCAGCCAGTCTTCCAGAGTATCGCAATCCACTTCACGAATTTGACTGCGCGCACTGCGAATAAAATCAGCCAAAGATTTAGCCATGGACGGCTCCTTTTCAAGGGAATGAACGCTGACCGGATCTCTGGTCAGAGGTATTTTTATCACCTCAAGATTAGCATCTTTGCCACGCTGATCTGAAATAGTGCCCATCCATAAAATATCTGCAAATTCCGTCACCATAACCCCTTTCAATTCCCCATAACATCATTCTATGATGGGGGTGTCGACCATCCGCACATGAGGAGCTACATCATGCCTGCCAGACGTCCTGCGAAAAACGCCTGTGTCTTACCCCCTCTTGGCATGGATGCCAGCAGCCTGTGCACTGATACCCGTCATTACCTGTTTCATACCTTGGGTGCAGAAGCAGAAACCGGCTCGAAAATTAATGTATATACCGCGCTGTCCATGAGCCTGCGTGATCGTCTGGTAGAACGCTGGAAAAAAACCCAGCAGAAAGTAGCGGAAGAGAAGGGTAAGCGCACTTTTTACCTGTCTCTCGAATTTTTGCTGGGCCGTACCATGGGTAACACCCTGCTCAATCTCGGGCTGGAAGAAGCGGCCGGGTCAGTGCTCGAGAATGAACATCGACAATTGACAGACGTCATTGAGACAGAACCCGATGCGGGTCTGGGGAATGGCGGACTGGGTCGTCTGGCTGCCTGCTTTCTCGATAGTTGTGCGTCACTGGGGCTCCCCGTCACGGGTTATGGCATACGCTACAGTTATGGCATGTTTCGTCAGGAAATTCGTGGGGGCGAGCAGGTCGAAGAACCCGATCACTGGCTGAAAAATGGTTATCCCTGGGAACTGAAACGACCAGAACGCGTGCGTCACATTCATTTTTTTGGGCGCAGCGATGTGTATAAGGATGCTCAGGGCAAGTTACATCATCGTTGGGTGGATACCCACGATGTCCTCGCTGTTCCTTATGATATTCCCATACCGGGTTATCGCAATGAGGTCGTCAACACCCTGCGGCTATGGCGCGCTGCCTCCACCGATATATTTGATCTCGGCGAATTCAATGCGGGTGCCTATCCCGAAGCCGTAGCGGCCAAAAATAATGCTGAACATATCAGCATGGTGCTTTATCCCAATGACAGCAGTGAAAATGGTAAGGAACTGCGCTTGCGTCAGCAGTATTTTCTGGCCTCGGCCAGTCTTCAGGATGTGATGACTGACTGGGTCGCGGTACATGGTGAAAATTTTACCCATTTTGCCAAACATCACTGTTTTCAGCTCAACGACACTCATCCCAGTTGCGCAGTACCGGAACTGATGCGCCTGCTGATGGATGAACATGGCCTGGACTGGGATACCGCTTGGAAAATCACCAGCCACACCATGGCCTATACCAACCACACCCTGCTTCCGGAAGCCCTGGAACGCTGGCCGGTACGCCTGTTTCGCCAACTCCTGCCACGCCTTCTGGAAATTATTTTTGAAATCAATGGTCGTTTTCTACAGGAAGTGGCCCGTCGGGCACCAGGGGATAATGCCTTACTACAACGCCTGTCCATCATTGAGGAAAATGGCGAACAAATGGTCCGCATGGCACACCTGGCGGTAGTGGGGAGCTTTTCAGTCAACGGCGTAGCCGCACTGCACACCGAACTGCTTTGCGACGAACTGTTCGCCGACTTTCATAAGCTCTGGCCCCAAAAGTTCAACAACAAAACCAATGGTGTCACGCCCCGGCGCTGGTTGCAGTGGGCCAATCCCGCCTTGCGGGAACCGCTTACCGAGCAAATTGGTCCTGAGTGGAAGAACGATCTGGATCATCTCAAGGCCCTGGCCCCCTTTGCAGAAGACGCCACGTTCCGCAAACGCTGGGATGCAGTCCGCCAAATCAACAAGGCCCGCCTCGCCAAGCTGGTTTTGGAACAAACCGGCGTGCATTTTATTCCGGGTGCCATGGTCGATACCCAGGTCAAACGCATTCATGAATACAAGCGGCAACTGCTCAACGCCCTCCATGTCATTCACCTTTACGATCGCATCAAACGCGGTGAAGGCTCCGAAGTCACCCCGCGTAATGTTCTGTTCGCCGGGAAAGCCGCACCCGGTTATTTCATGGCCAAGCGGATCATCAAACTCATCAACAACATTGCCAGCGTGGTCAATCATGATGCCGATACCGCCGGTCGCCTGCGGGTCTGTTTCCTGCCGGACTACCGGGTTTCTCTTATGGAACAGATTTGTGCAGCCACAGATTTGTCCGAGCAAATTTCCACAGCAGGCAAGGAAGCCTCAGGAACCGGCAACATGAAGTTCATGATGAACGGCGCACTGACGATTGGTACGCTGGATGGTGCCAATATTGAAATCCGCGATGCCGTCGGGCCCGAACACTTTTTCCTTTTTGGTCTGAATGCCCAGGAAGTCAGTCAGTTAAGGGGCAACTATCAACCAGAAGTTTATTTGCGGGCCGACCACGATCTGCAGAGAGTGATGGACCTCCTGCACAGCGGGTATTTCAATGCCTTTGAACCGGGCATTTTTGATCCCATCATGCACACCCTGAATAATCCGCATGATCCCTGGATGGTACTGGCCGACTTCACCAGCTATAAATTGAAACAACAGGAGGCAGCAGCATTGTGGCGTGACCAGACCGAATGGCAGCGTCTGAGTATTTTGAACAGCGCTGCCAGCGGCGTATTTTCCAGCGACCGCACCATTCGGGAATATAATGCCGATATCTGGCATCTCAAACCCCTGGTGATCACCCCATGACAGAATTCGCCTGATCTGCTTTAATGCGTCCTTAATTTGTATTCCTTCCCGGTTTAGAGGAAATTGATGGCCCACACACCGCGCCCCTTACTGTTGCTGATCCTGGATGGCTGGGGTTATCGCGAAGATCCTGAAAACAATGCCATTGCCCTGGCCCATACGCCTAACTGGGACGGCTGGTGGCGTAGCCATCCTCATAATCTCCTTAATGCCTCCGGGGCTTCCGTCGGGCTGCCCGGCGGGCAGATGGGCAACAGTGAAGTCGGGCATATCAATATCGGGGCCGGACGGGTTGTTTACCAGGAATACGAACGCATCAACCGTGGCATCATGGACGCAAGTTTCTATAAAAACAGCGCACTTTGTGCGGCAGTTGATACGGCCAAAGCTCAGGGCGGAGCGGTCCATATCCTCGGATTACTCTCGGCGGGGGGGGTTCATTCCCACCAAGAACATTTGTTTGCGGCTCTGCGCCTGGCCCGAAGTCGGGGAGCGGAGCGGGTGTATGTGCATGCTTTTCTGGATGGACGCGACACCCTACCCCGCTGTGCGGAAAATTCTCTGGAAAAACTGTCCGCCGAATTAAAAACCCATGGTGGAGAACTGGCCTCGCTGATTGGACGGTTTTATGCCATGGATCGGGATCATCGCTGGGATCGGGTACAACAGGCTTATGATTTGCTTACTCTTGGCAAAGGTACCCATTATGCCACCGGTCAGGAGGCGCTGGCGGCCGCTTATGCCCGGGGCGAAAGTGATGAATTTGTTGCTCCCTCACAAATCGGCAGCACGCCCATCTGTATTCAGGATCATGACGCCATCCTGTTCATGAACTTTCGTTCTGATCGCGCCCGGCAGATTACCCGCCCCTTCATTGAGGCCGACTTCGACGGCTTTCCCCGTCAGGCCACACCCAAACTCGCAGATTTTGTGACACTCACTGAATATAGTGAACATTTTGACGTTCACGTGGCTTTCCCCCCGACCCGGCTCAAAAACACCTTCGGAGAATGGCTTGCCCAACATGGATTACATCAGTTACGCATTGCGGAAACGGAAAAATACGCGCACGTAACCTTCTTTCTGAATGGTGGCGATGAAACTGTATATCCTGGCGAAGACCGGATTTTGATTCCTTCTCCCAAGGTCACCACCTACGATCTGCAGCCGGAAATGAGTGTGAGCGCCCTGACGGACGCGCTGGTAGAGCAGGTGGAAAGTCGCCGATATGATGCCATCATTTGCAATATTGCCAACCCCGATATGGTCGGCCACAGCGGCAAACTCAGTGCCGCCATTGCTGCAGTAGAGGCCGTCGATCAAAGCCTCGGACGTATTGTCAGCGCCGTACGTAATGTCGGTGGAGAAGTCCTGATTACGGCAGACCATGGGAATGTTGAGCAGATGCTGGATACCGAAAGTGGTCAGGCACACACCTCGCATACCTGCAACCCGGTGCCCCTGTTGTATATCGGACGTCCCGCCGAGCTCTTGTCGGGCGGTGCTCTGGAAGATCTGGCGCCAACGCTTCTACATCTTATGGGTTTGCCCATACCACCGGAAATGGGTGGAAAAAATCTGGTGCAGACTGCCTAAATGACCTCGAGGATTTTGCTCCGTTCGGTTACTCTGCTGATGCTGACCGGATTACTCCCACTGGGAGCAGATGCCAGTTCTCTTCAGGAGAAAATCCAGAATAACCGCGAAAAACTGGAGCATCTCCACGAGAATCTGGGTCAAATCCAGGCCCATCTGAACGCCGGTCAAAAAACTCAGGCTGAACTGCGCGACGAAATCAAGACGCTTGATCTAAAAATTGCGACAACCCGAAAAAAGCTGGCTGGCATTCAGGCGCAACAACAACAAACCCAAATAAAACTCAATGAACTGAAACAAAAAATAACGGCATTGCAGGCAGAATTAGTCCAGCAGAAAGAAATTCTGGGTAAACAATTGCGGGGGGCCTATATGCTTGGTGGCACAACCCCCCTCGCGGTCTGGCTACAAACTGAAAAGCCCGGAGAATTGGGACGGATGAGCGTTTATTATGCTTCCCTGGCTAAATCCCGTAGTGCGCTCATTGTAAAAACCCAAAATACGGCGGCACAAATTGTTCAGACACAACGCCAGGTAGAGCTGAGAGAAGCGGGATTAGTGAAAATCGCCACGCAAATCCAGGCCCAGGAAAACACGCTGAATCAGCAGCGCCAGCAACATGCCACTCTCGAAAATCAGCTGACCGACCGGATCGCCAAAGACAAGGCCAAAATTGCCGAATTGCAGGCTAACGCCAATATTCTTAATGGCTTGGTGAGTCGTCTGGTGGTTCAGTTCCGGCACCAGGAGGCTGTTGCCGAAGCAGCGCGACGCAAGGCAGCGGCCGAAGCGGCGGCGCGTGCGGCAGCGCAAGCACGCGCCGCCGCCGAGGCAAGAGCGGCACAACAACGCCGTCTGGCTGCAGAAAAACGCGCCGAACAACGCGCTGCAGCGGTGCAAAAAGCCGAGGAACAACAGCGTGCGGAACAAGTCCAACGTGCTGCCGAAAATGCTGCGCCTCCGACTACCGAAGTTCATCCACCTCACATTACCACGGTTCCCCAGAAACCTGTTCCGGCACCGGTCTCACCATCAACACCCCCGCCGCCAGCACCCCGGCCTGCTCCCAGTCCGAGCATCAGCCCGCCCAGCACCCCGATCATCGGCCATGGCCGCTATCCAGCGCCCGTTAACGGTCCCATTACCGCACGCTATGGCAGTCCGCGCGTCACCGGCGGTCTCGACTGGCAGGGTATCACTTTTCAGGCGGCACAAAGAACACCGGTTCGCGCCATTGCTCCCGGCATGGTACTTTATGCTGGCCCACTCAGAGGTTACGGACAAATTGTGATTGTTCAGATTGGTCATAGCCTGCTCAGCATATATGGACATCTAGGTTCCACCGATGCCCATGTCGGCGAACAAATCGCTGCAGGGCATCAGGTAGGCACGGTAGGCAGTGGCGGTGAACTGGGTAATGATGGACTTTACTTTGAAATTCGCAACGCCGGTCACCCCGTCAATCCTCTGGATTACATTCACAACTGATTTCATCCGGATCCTCCAATTTCTGGAAACCGGACGCATGCTTTTTGGAGAAATGCATTATGATCCCGCTCAATCGCATCCTGTCGCGCCCGGCTGACACCTGGCTCAAGCTCAGCGTCCTGTTGGTGCTGGGCCTGGGCAGCAGTTACGCGGGCAGTGCTTACGCAGATACGGATCAGAAGCACATCCCTCTGGAGCAAATCCAAACCCTCAGTCAGGTCTTTGAAATCGTCAAATCCAATTATGTGGACCCTACTTCTGACAAAAAATTAATGACCGGTGCCATCAGCGGCATGGTCAGTGCCCTCGACCCGCACTCCGCTTACCTGACACCCAAGGAATTCAAGGACATGCAGGTGGTCACCGATGGCAAGTTTGGTGGCCTCGGCATTGAGGTGACTGGAGATCATGGCGTACTCAAGGTCGTATCCCCCATGGATGGCACTCCGGCCGCCAAAGCCGGCATCGAACCTGGAGACCTGATTGTCAAAATTGACGGCAAGGCATTGCAGGGCGTTGGTCTGCAGAAAACCGTGGACATGATGCGCGGTAAACCGGGCACACAGGTCACCCTGACCATTTTGCGTCCGCATCAGAATCAGCCCATCCACTTGACCCTCACCCGCGCCATTATCAAGGTCCAGAGTGTACGCTCCGCCATGCTGGCACCAGATTACGGCTATATTCGCATCAGTCAGTTCCAGGAGAACACCGGTCGGGAAACGCGCCAGGCCGTGGAGCAACTGGAAAAAGCGGCTCATGGACACCTGAAAGGTCTGATTCTGGATTTACGCAATAATCCCGGCGGAGTCCTGGGCGCTGGCGTAGAAACAGCAGATACGTTTTTAAATAAGGGACTGATTGTTTACACCAAGGGCCGGACCCCTGACAGCGACATGCGCTTTACGGCACATGGCCCGGATTATCTCCACGGCGCACCCATGATCGTCTTGATCAATGGTGGCTCTGCTTCGGCTGCCGAAATTGTCACTGGGGCACTCAAGGACGACCATCGTGCCCTCATCATGGGGCAGCGCAGCTTTGGTAAGGGTTCTGTCCAGACCGTCATGCCCCTGAGTAATGGTGGCGCACTCAAGCTGACCACCGCCCTGTACTACACGCCGGCGGGTTGTTCCATTCAAAGTCAGGGCATTGTGCCCAATGTCGAAATTCAGCCTGCCAATCCCCAGTTGCGGGCAATGGATGAAGATCTGCTCAAGGAATCGGAATTACAGGGCGTTCTCAAAGCACCCGATACTTGCAGCAAGGTGAAACCGCAGTACACCATCACGGCACCGGTAAGCAAGCCTACCCTCGTCACGGCAAAAACCAGTAGTGGCTCCGCTTCGGAAGAAGCCATGGCAGCCGCCAGCGTCCTCAAGCCGAACCTGGAAAAAGATTATGTCTTGCACGAGGCTTTGGCGATTCTCGAAAAACAGGCAGTACCGGTTGATGAAAATGGTCATAGCGTTCAGGAAGTGATTCCCTTGTCTGTTGCCTCTGGTCAATAAAATTGAACCGGGATAAATCCCATGAAAATGCGGTCAAATCATCGTGGTTTCTGAAATGAGCGGATTTGGCAATCATGCACTTTGGTAAAAATTACGGGGTAGCTGGCTAATGTCTTCAGCCATTCAGGTACTCATACCGGTCGCCGACGGCTTTGAAGATATGGAAGTCGTTATTTGTAGTGACATTCTGCGCCGTGCCGGATGTCAGGTGACGATCGTCGCGTTGCGCCCGGGTCCGGTCACCGGTGGTCGCGGCCTTTGCCTGGTCCCGGACACCACCTGGGATGAGCTGGCCGATACCGAGATGGACGTGATTGTGCTTCCCGGAGGAGCAGCCGGCGTTGAAAACCTCGAAAAACACAGTCCTTTACTGGAGTTGCTGCAACAGCGGAAACAGCAGGGGAAACTGATCGCAGCCATTTGTGCGGCACCGGGCTTGCTGGCCCGCCAACACCTGTTGGAAAACCGCCATGTAACGGCCTATCCGGGTGTGCTGGATCCGCTCAGCAAGGAATATCATTATGAAAGTTCTGCCGTAGTTGTCGATGGTCCACTGATCAGTTCACGGGGTCCTGGTACGGCTATGGATTTTGCCCTTACCTTGGTGGAACTCCTTCTGGGACCTGAAAAAAGACAGGAAACAGAAATTCCACTGCAACGTAGTTCCTGCTAACACTTCCCCTTTGTCTGTGACTATGGATAATAGGGAAGCATCACTTAACCTGAAGGAAAATTTATGAAACTTCGCGCGGTCATTCTTGCTGCCACTGTCAGCGCTTTTGCAGTACCTGCTTTTGCTGCTCCTGTAGCCACTGTCAATGGTACCCCCATCGACAATAGTGAAGTCCAGGCCATCATGTCCATGAGTCCGGCGCTGGCCAAAGAGCCCAATGCCCACGAGCAGGTCGTGCAGAATCTGGTCAACATGGAAGTCCTGTCCCAGTATGCCACCAGCCATAACCTGGCACAGTCTCCTGATGTCAAAGAACGACTGGCTATGGCCAAGCGCCAGATCCTGGCAGATGCCGCTGTGGACCAATATGTTCAGGAGCATCCGGTTCCCGAATCTGATATCCAGGCTGCTTACAACAAATTTGTGCAGGCCATGGGCAAAAAAGAATACGAAGTCCGGCATATTCTGGTCAAAACCAAGGCAGAAGCCGACAAAATCATGGCCGAACTCAAGGCTGGCAAGAAATTTTCAACCTTGGCGGAAAAAGACTCCATCGACAAAGCCAGTGCAGCTCATGGCGGCGAACTCGGCTGGATTGTTCCTGGTATGGTGGTACCGCCTTTCGCCCAAGCTGTTGAAACCGCACCCATTGACAAGCCTGTAGGTCCGGTGCAGACCCAGTTCGGCTACCATGTCATTGAAGTACAGGCGACGCGCGCTTTGACCCCTCCGCCTCTGAGTGCCATGAAGGATCGTATCAAGGCCCAGCTTTCCCAGCAGGAAGCTGCCAAGTTCGTATCCAACCTGCGCAGTCAGGCAAAAATAAACATTACCAAGTAATTGCAGCAGTCTTGCAACTACTGGCGCCGGGATTTTCCCGGCGCTTTTTTTTGTCGATGCCCGCCCCCATATTCAATCGGGCCTGAGCTGTTTGTTTACGCGGTTTCGCCTTGCCAGCGGTCGGGGCAGACGCCACAATGGAGGCAGACAACGTAAATCATGGAGCATGGGAAATGAGTAAAACGCAGCATCGCCGTAGTACGATCCTGGAGCGTGATCCAAAAACGGAAGAGCCAAGGATGTATAAGGTGTTGCTGATGAATGATGACTTCACGCCGATGGATTACGTCGTGCATGTTCTTGAAGCCTATTTCCATAAACCCCATGAGGAAGCCGTTGCAGTGATGATGTCCGTACACCATCAGGGTAAGGGTCTCTGCGGCGTATTCCCTTATGATCTGGCCGAAACCAAGGTCGCTCTGGTCACGGCAGATGCCCGACAACACCAGCACCCACTCCGCTGCATCATGGAAAAGGAGTAGTCCCGATGATCGACAAGGCCTTGGAAAAATCCATCAACCAGGCATTTCAGATTGCCCGTCAGTACGGTCATGAGTATGCGTCAGTAGAACATTTGCTGCTGGCGCTGCTGGACAACCCTGAAGGGCTGGATGTACTCAAGGCCTGTGGCGGGAATGCTGCGCATCTATCCATGGAGTTGCAAAATTTTCTGGAGCGCAAGGTGCCTACCATGGGTCCCGCCGGGACCATCAACACCCAACCCTCGGTAGGCTTTCAGCGGGTCATTCAGCGCGCCCTCTACCATGTACAATCCGCAGGCAAAGAGGCCGTTTCCGGGGCTAATGTCATTGTCGCCATGTTTGCCGAACGCGAATCTCATGCGGTTTACTTCTTGCAGAAAGAACACGTTACCCGACTGGACGTTGTCAACTATCTGGCGCACGGAATGCGCAAGGATGAAGCCATGGACGAGGAAGAAGAAGAAATCGAAGGGAGTCCCGAAAAAAAGGGCAACAGCAAGGACCCTCTGCAGGCTTATGCACGCAATCTCAATACCATGGCCCGTGCCGGACGCCTGGACCCGCTGATCGGGCGGCAGGAAGAAGTCACCAGAGCCTTGCAGGTGCTGGCGCGTCGCCGCAAAAACAACCCGTTGTTTGTCGGTGAACCGGGGGTCGGCAAGACCGCTATTGTGGAAGGCATTGCCAGAGCCATTGTTGCCGGGAAAGTGCCGGAAATGCTGGAGAATGTCACCATTTACGCGCTGGATCTGGGTGCCCTGATTGCCGGATCCCGCTATCGGGGAGATTTTGAAGAGCGCCTCAAGGCGGTTTTGAGAGCGCTGCGCAAACAGCCGGGCAGCATTCTCTTCATTGATGAAATTCACACTCTGATTGGTGCCGGAGCAGCCTCCGGAGGAGCCATGGATGCTTCCAACCTGCTCAAGCCGGCGCTGGCCTCCGGCGAGCTTAAATGTATTGGAGCCACCACCTATCAGGAGTTCCGCCAGCATTTCGAGAAAGACCGGGCCCTCACCCGACGCTTCCAGAAAATTGACGTTCCTGAGCCCTCTCAGGAAGAATCTGTGCAAATACTGCGCGGACTGAAAGGCCAGTTTGAGCAGCACCACAATCTCCGGTACACCGATACTGCACTGCGGGCAGCAGTGGAACTTTCGGTCAAGCATATTCATGATCGCCATCTGCCTGACAAGGCCATTGATCTGATTGACGAAGTGGGTGCGGCCCAGGCTTTACTGCCCCCCTCCCGGCGGAAAAAAAGCATTGGCGTCCACGATATTGAGGAAATGGTGGCCCGCGTAGCGCGCATTCCCGGTAAAAATGTTTCTTTAGATGATCGTCAGGCGCTGAAAAATCTGGAAAGAGATCTGGGCCTGGTCATCTACGGACAGGCAAAAGCCATTCATGAGCTTTCCGCAGCCATCAAAATGGCTCGGGCCGGACTCCGGCATCAAGAAAAACCGGTGGGTACTTTCCTGTTTTCCGGACCCACTGGCGTGGGCAAAACCGAACTCAGCCGCCAGTTATCCAGCCTGCTGGGAATCCCGTTGTTGCGCTTCGATATGAGTGAATACATGGAGCGCCATACGGTATCCCGTCTGATTGGCGCGCCTCCGGGTTATGTGGGGCATGATCAGGCCGGTCAACTGACGGAAGCTGTCAGTCGCAACCCCCATTCCGTGCTGCTTCTCGACGAGATCGAAAAAGCCCATCCAGATATTTTCAATGTATTGCTGCAAGTCATGGACCACGGCAAGCTGACTGATGCCGGTGGTCGTTCGGTGGATTTCCGCAATGTCGTCCTGATCATGACCACCAATGCCGGTGCTGAGTCCCGAAACAAGGCCAGCATTGGCTTCATGAAACCTGCAGAACTGGAAGGTGGTCAGGAAATGGAAACCATCCGGCGGGTATTTTCACCGGAATTCCGAAATCGTCTGGATGCTGTTGTGCCCTTCAGCGCTCTGTCTCGGGACACCATTCTCCATGTGGTCGACAAATTCATCATGGAACTGGATGAGCAACTGCTTGGCAAGGGTTACAGCCTCGAAATCAGTCCTGAACTCCGGAAATGGCTGGGCGATAAGGGCTATGATCCGCAAATGGGCGCACGGCCCATGGCCCGCGTCATTCAGGAACACCTGAAAAAGCCTCTGGCCGAGCATATTCTTTTTGGAGATCTGCCCAAGGGCACCCGAATCAGCGCCACACTGGAAGACGATGCAGTGATATTGCGGATTCCCGAAGCGGTGACACAGGAATGAATCTGAAAGCGGCAGAGGTTCCCGAGGCTTTGCCGCAATTTTGGCCCGTGCCGTTGGCACAAAAAGCCTCCGGGCTCTCTGCCGAATTCTGGATAGTTCGATAAATCATGAGCACTTACGGCTTTCATTTTGACAACAGCTACGCCCGCGAACTGGAAGGATTTTTCGCCCCCTGGCAAGCGGCAACGGTGCCTTCTCCCCATATACTGCTGTTCAACCATGCTCTGGCGAGTCAACTGGGGCTGAATGGTGCCGATCTGGACAGCGATGCGGGCGCTGCCATTTTTTCCGGCAATGAAATTCCGGATGGCGTGCAACCTTTAGCCCAGGCCTACGCCGGTCATCAGTTTGGTAATTTATCTCCACAACTGGGCGATGGTCGAGCCTTGTTGCTGGGTGAACTATTGGACCCGGATGGTCGACGCTGGGATATTCAACTTAAAGGCTCGGGGCGAACCCCTTTTTCGCGAGGTGGAGACGGCAAAGCAGCCCTTGGTCCCGTACTTCGGGAATATTTGATGGGCGAAGCCATGACCGCACTTGGTATTCCCACTACCCGCGCACTGGCAGCCGTTAGCACCGGTGAGATCATTCATCGCGACACGCCTCTGCCCGGTGCCATTTTGACGCGTATTGCTGCCAGCCATATTCGCGTCGGTACTTTTCAGTTTTTTGCGATTCGTAATGATCAGGAAAAAGTCCGGCAACTGGCAGATTACACGATTGCCCGTCATTACCCCGCATTAAAAACGGTCAAAAATCCCTATCTCGCCCTGTTTAATGCCGTTGCCGACCAGCAGGCAGCGCTGATTGCCCGCTGGATGCTGGCAGGATTCATCCATGGCGTCATGAACACCGATAACATGAGTATTGCCGGGGAAACCATTGATTATGGTCCCTGCGCTTTCATGGACCGCTACGATCCAGCCACCGTATTCAGCTCTATAGACAGTCAGGGACGTTATGCCTACGGCAATCAACCGCTGATAGCCCAGTGGAATCTGACCCGCTTTGCGGAAACCCTGGTCGAACTGGTTGATCCCGACAGCGAAGTCGCCATTCGCCAACTGACCGAAGCCATCAACCATTTCCCGAAAGTTTATGCAGATTACTGGTTACAGGGCATGCGCGCCAAACTAGGCCTACACACAGAAGAAGAACAGGACCAGGAACTGGCCCAGGACTTTCTGACGACGCTGGAAGGTCAATCCGTGGATTATACCCGGGCATTCCGCAGCCTCTCGACAGCAGCCTTGGGGAACCCTGCGGCGTTGCGCAGCCAGTTTGACGATGCCGTTGCTGTGGATGCCTGGTTGCAACGCTGGCAGGATCGTCTGACGCGGGAACCCATGCAGGCTGAGGAAAGAGCACTACGGATGGATCAAGTGAACCCCATCTATATTCCGCGCAATCATAAAGTGGAAGAAGCCCTGAATGCAGCGACTCAAAACCGCGATCTCGGTCTTTTCCGCCAGCTGCTCGAAGTACTCGCCGAGCCTTTTACTGAGCGCACCGGTCTGGAAAGCTACGCGCAGCCCGCACCCGAAAGCTTCGGAGTTTACAAAACCTTCTGTGGCACCTGAGTGCTGAGAAAATCCAGAACGCGCTGAACTTGTGCGTGGATTTGCTCATAAGCGTCTGATGGAGCATCCAGCATCTGCTCCACACTCTGAATAGTAGGCTGATCGGGAGTAATTTCATTCGCACAGTGCCGGATCAGGGCATCAATGCTGAACGCCGTACTTTCGAGATGAAATTGTAAGCCTATGATTTGATTTCCCAACTGAAAAGCCTGATTTTCACAGGCCGCACTATGGGCCAGACGGGTTGCTCCAGGCGGCAAATCAAAAGTCTCGCCATGCCAATGGAAAGCCTGTATTTGCCGGGGAAATTGAAAATGATCGGCGTCAGATACTTCTGCATATATGGGAAACCAGCCAATTTCCTTCTGTCTGCCCGGAACAACCCGCGCCCCGCAGACATTAGCAACCAGCTGCGCGCCCAGGCAAATGCCCAAAATCGGTAAATCAGCCGCTATGGTTTCGAGTATAAAGCGTTTTTCCGCAGACAACCAGGGATAAATGGCTACATCATGAATACTCATCGGACCACCGAGAATAATCAGCAGATCAAATTCTGCAGGGGCTGGTAATGCGCTATTTTCATAAAAACGCGTCCAGGACACTCGGGCTTTGCGGTCCTCAAGCCAGGTTTCCATACTACCCAGTCCTTCAAAAGCTACATGCTGGAGAACATGAACACGCATAGCTGAAAATCCTCCATCGATATTTCTCCCGACCCCTCAGCCTATGCCCTGAATGAGGAGGATTCAACTGAAAATGTTTTTAATAATACATAAGCCCCGTCAAATCCGGATGGGTCTGACGGGGCCATGATTACAACACGATTCTACCCTTATTTTTTAGGGGCTTTAGCCATCCGCAAGTAAGGCAGCTTGATATTGAGATCGCCAAATTTGTCTTTGGCCTGTTCATCATTGAGGGACAGCGCCACGATCACGTCCTGGCCAGGTACCCAGTTGGCCGGGGTAGCAATCGGCACCCCATCGGTAATCTGAATGGCATCTAGAGCCCGCAGAATTTCCGCAAAGTTGCGGCCTACTGACATGGGGTAAAGCATGGTGAGCCGTACTTTCTTGTCAGGTCCGATGATAAATACCGAGCGAACCGTAGCTGTATTGGCTGCCGTCCGGCTGTCCGGAAGATAGGCATCCGCAGGAAGCATGTCGTACAGTTTGGAAACATGCAGGGAAGTATCATCAATAATCGGAAAATCGGCAGGTGCGCCAGCAAAGGCTTCAATATCCCGCTTCCACTTTTTGTGCTCTTCCACATTGTCTACAGAGACACCCATGACCTTGGTGTTACGCTTGGCGAATTCGGGAGCAAGTTGTGCCACCGCACCAAATTCGGTGGTACAAACCGGGGTGAAGTCACGCGGGTGGGAGAAGAGAATGGCGTAGCTATCGCCAATCCATTCATGGAGATTGAGCTTTCCGGCTGTGGAATCAACGGTAAAATCTGGAGCAACATCATTAATACGAATCGTCATCTGAGTCATCCTCTTTATATAACCAACGAAGCAACGGGTCAGGAACTGTTCAACTTCACTACGAGAGTCAAGATGCCATAATAAATTTAGACTGTCAATATATGTTTTATTAGTTAAATATTAGATTTGTTATAAACTGATAGCTCAAGCAGTACGCCAGTATGGAGCCAATAACAAAGCCTCTGGCACCAGCGTTTTGATGGCGGCGGGAATTTCCAGCGTCAGACCGGGGCGAGGACGAATGCTTACCCAGAGCAGATTGGTGCGCATGTTCATATCTGCAAATACTACCCAGGCACCATAATGTTTGAGTACTGCATTGATAATACGCAAGGTATGTTGCTGGCGCAGGCCGCTACGGTCCCGTAATCC
Organism: Acidithiobacillus sulfurivorans; assembly: GCF_018853815.1. Classification (GTDB taxonomy): domain Bacteria; phylum Pseudomonadota; class Gammaproteobacteria; order Acidithiobacillales; family Acidithiobacillaceae; genus Acidithiobacillus; species Acidithiobacillus sulfurivorans. The sequence continues at coordinate 15,489 of NZ_JAAOMP010000074.1, forward strand.
AGGGATAAGCATACGAAAGTCAGCGAGAAGATGACCGTTTTCGTCACGGCTGGGAACCCTTCGCCAGAGCGGCTCGTCAGGGTGCAGGGCGGCATGAAAGGAATTTTTCAGGCCTTTTTGTTGCGGTTTCCGGGGTACTGGCGGTGCTGCAGACATGGGGTTGTCTCCTGCATGTGCGAGTCACCCCCTAGTCTGCCTGCTCTGCTTAGGGGCGGCAAGCCCCGGCAGAGCAACCCGACAGAAAAAGTCTAACCGTGTCTTTTGACGTCGGCTTCGATGATTTTGCGGGCTTCGGCCAGGTTAGCCCAGTCCTTCATTTTCACCCACTTGCCGGGCTCCAAATCCTTGTAATGCTCAAAGAAATGACGAATCTGCTGACGAATGTTTTCCGGCAGATCTTCGACATCGCGAATGTCGGCATAGCCACCAGCTACTTTTTCATGGGGTACGGCGACAATTTTTGCATCAATGCCGTGTTCATCTTCCATCATCAGCACACCCACCGGACGCGCCCGGATCACCGTACCGGGAGCCACCGGCTGGGGAGACCAAACCAGACAATCGGTGGGGTCACCATCATCAGACAGCGTGTTGGGAATAAATCCGTAATTGAGAGGATAGTGCATGGCAGTGAACAGAAAACGATCCACAAAGACCGCGCCCGCTTCTTTATCCATTTCATATTTGACGGAAGAACCCTGGGGGACTTCAATCACCACATTGATATCATCCGGCAAGGACTTACCAGCCGGTATTTTTTTCAGATCCATACGACACTCCTTGAGGTTGGTTTAAGAAAAAAGGGTACGCACCCGCTCCAGATCAGCCGCCGTATCAACACCAGATGCAGGGGCTTCTGCTGCGCAATATACCGCAATTTGCACGCCACGCTCCAACGCCCGCATTTGTTCCAGGGATTCGATTTGCTCCAGAGCACTGGCTGGCCATTGCGCATAATCCTGCAGAAATCCATGACGATAGGCGTACAAGCCCAAATGTCGCCACCAGTTTCCGGAACCAGGAAGAGGTTCTCCTGCCCGCAAGGGAAATTGCTCCCGGTACCAGGGGATAGGCGCGCGGGAAAAATACTGGGCATGGCCCAGATCATTGCGAATCAGTTTCACGACATGAGGATCTGCCAGGTCATCCCAGTGCTCAATGGAAACAGCAGCCGTGGCCATCTGCAAGCCGGTATCTTCCAGTAATAGTTTGGCTGTAGCCTGCAAAAGTGCGGGATTCATGCCGGGCTCATCTCCCTGCAGATTGACGATAATGGCCTCCGCAGGCAATTCCAGCAGACGTGCAGCTTCGGCAAGACGTTCCGTACCGCAAACATGAGCCGTGGACGTCAACACTGCTTCTCCACCGTAGCTCTGTATACATTCAACGATTTCCGGATGATCAGCGGCAACGACAACCCGGGAGGCTCCACTTTCGAGCGCCCGGCGCCGCACCTGTTCAATCATGGGCAAACCGCCAACATCCAGCATGACCTTGCGCGGCAGGCGCGTAGAAGCCAGGCGCGCCGGAATAAGCACACAAAAACTCATGCGGGTTTATCCTCGTAGGGTTTGGCTTCATCCAGCAAAAGAACAGGAATATCATCGCGAATGGGATATTGCAGATGACAACGCGGGCAACACAAAGCCTGACGCTGTGCACAAGGCTGCAGACTTCCTTTGCATTGGGGGCAAGCCAACAAATCCAGCAAACGACGATCAATGCTCATGATTTCTCCAGGTTGATAGCGCCCTTTCCAGCCAGGGCATGAAATCCGGTGCCAGTTCGGCAGCAATCCGCAATGCCCAATCATCAGGCTGCGCAAATTTTCGACATTTTACGGCATCTTTTTCGGTCATGACGAGGGGGCGGGACAGCGTCTCCAGATCTGCACGCGTAAATACGTGATGATCCGGAAAAAACCGGGCCTCCGCACCTACGTCAGCCCCCAGAGTAGCCAAGGTCTCCACGAAGCGTTGCGGGCGGGCTATTCCCGTGACCGCCGTCCAGCGCTCTCCGGCCAGACTGTCCAGGCTGCGGGTACGTTGTGGATCGGCAACCGCCTGTAAATCCTGAGGACACACCTGAAAACCGAATTGGGGTGGAAATTCAGTCTGCGCCAGGGCGCTGGCTGCGGCAGCATCCACCAGCAAGGCGTCAGCCGCCGCCAGTGCCGCCCGAGGCTCGCGCAACGGGCCAGCAGGAAGACAGTAGCCGTTGCCAAAAGGCTGCGCACCAGACATCACCAGCAGACGTAAGCTCGGATGCAGGGCAAGGTGCTGAAAACCATCATCCAGCAAAGCGAGATCAAAGCCGTCGGCTACGGCTGCAGCAATGGCCTGGTGACGGTCAGGACAAATATATACTGCCTGGGTTTGATTCTGCAGTTGCGCCAGGAGCAGTGGTTCGTCACCGGCACGCGCGGGAGAATCGTTCGCCTGAACCCGATAAGGCCAATGCGGTGGATGCGCTCCATAACCGCGACTGATGATGGCAACCTGCCAACCCGCCTGCCGCAGCAAATGGGCCAAGGCTGCCACCAAAGGCGTCTTGCCACTACCGCCCACACTCAGGTTGCCATCCACAATGGTCGGAATATCTGCTTCCCGCCCATGGATATGACGCCGCCGCCAGGTGGCGACCGCGCCCGTCAGCATCCCCAGCGGTCGTAAACTCGTGGCGAGCCAGCCACCCTCTTGCCATTGCTGTTCGAGGGTCTGGCGGAAACTCACCAGTCAAAAACCCGCTGCAAAAATTCCGGAAGACGTTCTCCGGCCAGGCGTCGTTCTTGCCAGAAAACCCGGCGGGTCGCATCGCCACGCTGGCGCGCACTCATCACATCGGCATATAAATCCTGCCAATGCTGAAGCACCTGACCGGGATTGCTCAAAACTTCCACAGCGCCGGCTTCCAGATGCCGGGCTGCATTGAGAACGACCCCCGGATGCACACACACGGGTCGGGAGCCTGCATAAACCTGCCACTGCAGGGAAGATGCGGCAGATCGCAGATATACCGCCTGAGCAGCCGCCGCCAATGCGGGATACCAGCGGTCTTCATCCACGGCCAGGACAGAGCCGGCGGGCAGGGGCTGACGCCGCCATTTTGACAACAGCGGCAAGTCTGGTGGCCTTTCAGTCCCGCCCAGAAACAGCAGTCCCTGGCGAGAAAGCGGCGAAGCCGCCCAGGCCTGGCGCCACTCCTGCCATTGCTTTCCGGTCAACCCCTCCACCCACCATAGCAAACCCTCATCCGTGCCACTGATCATACTGCGGAAATTAGGATCAACCTGGGCAATGGTAAAAAGAGTGGCAAAATCCACGGGCTCCTGCACCAGTGCCCCGCTGACTTTTTTCTGCCACTGCTCAGCCTGTTGCAAATCCCGGGGATAGACCGCTTCGAGCATAGTCGGCACAGGATTTTGAGGGTCTGCAGCCATCAGTACGCTAGGAATTTGTCGCCGCTCCAGAGCAGCCTGCAGCCCCTTGCGCGGCACCCGACCCAAGGCCAGATAACGCAGCGGTTTGAGTTTATCCAGAGTCCGCTCCACAGCCTGAGCATGATCACAGGGCCCAAAACCATAGCCCAGCCGCTCCAGAGATTCGGTATGCTGCTGCAATAACTGCGGATATTCCGTTTCAAAAGTCATGACCATACGCAGATCGCGGCGTTTTTCCGCCATGGCTCTGGCCAGCTCAATACCCAGGCGCTGATTGTCGGGATCGCTGAAACTCTGCATCCAGAGAATAGGTCCGCGCTCACCGGGGGCTTTAATCCAGCCCCAGCGCGCATTGGCCTGTCCTCGGCGACCAGCACGGGCATCCTGCCAACTCGCCCAGCGGCCGCGCAATAAACCATTTTCGTAATAGCTCATCACTTAATCATACTGACGGCCCACCCGCGTGTCGGCCTGTTTGCGTAAATCAATCATGCTTGTTTCCAGTTGCTTCTGCAGCTCGGTCCGCAAAACTTCGTCCGCATCCCGAGGAATGTACAGCGCCTCGCCCCAGGTAACGACAATACGGGTTGCTAACCGGGGCAGCAAAAAACCATCCCAACTGGAAAAGCGTTTGGCCCGCCGTGCCGAATAACTCACCGGGATGATCGGCAGACCGGAAATGCGGGCGAGATCAATGACCCCTTTCTGCAGCACCTCCCGAGGACCTCTGGGGCCATCAGGAGTAATCGCCAGAGTTCGCCCACTCAGAGCCGCCTTGAGCATCCCTCGTCCTCCTTTTACCGCCCCCCGACGCGTCGAGCCGCGTATGGCGGAATATCCCCAATAAGCCAGGGTCATGGCAATGAATTCACCGTCCCGATGTTCGCTGATGAGCACATCAATATCACGACCGCCCACCCGTCGGTAAGCTTCAGTAATCATCACCCCGCGACCATGCCAGAAGGCCAGAATAAAAGGTTTTCCAGCGGCTATCCTTTGCCGCACATGGGCGTCGCCAACCTCTTCCCAGCGCAAAGTCGCAGAAATGCCCCTGATCAGATAGGCCGCCAGTCGGGCAGCCAAGCGCAAGGAACGCCCTTCCAGCCGCACCGCTCAGCGATTACTCAAAGTGGCAAAACTGATCCGGGTCAGCCCCGCCGCCTGGGCCGCATCCAGCACATCAATCACATATTGCTGCGTGGTGTTTTTATCCGCACGCAACACAATCACTCGTTGCGGATCTTTTGCCGCAAGAGCCTTGAGCCGCCCCAACAAATCCGCCATGGGCACGGGCTGCTTGTCCATCTGCACCTGTCCACTGGCGCTGAGATCAATGGTGATGGGCGTTTTCGGCAAACCGGCGGCGGCCTGCTGGGCTTTGGGTAATTGCATGGATAAATGGGATTGATGCTCAAAACTGCTGGTCACCATAAAAAAAAGCAGCAGCACCAGCACGATGTCGACCATGGACACCACATTGATGTCGGGCTCTTCATTGACGCGCGGGCGCAGGTTCATCTTCCTGCTCCGCCGGAAAGGGTGTTCACCACTTTCAAGGCTTCTTTTTCTATGGCCAGGACCATTCCATCGACTTGCCCCTTGAAATAACGATAGAACATCAGACTGGGAATGGCGACAATAAGACCGCTGGCAGTAGTAATAAGCGCCTCGGCAATGCCGCTGGCCAGCGCCTTGGGATCACCCGCCCCGACCATGCCAATGGCCGCAAAGGCATGCATGATGCCGAAAACCGTGCCCAGCAAACCCAGCAGGGGCGAAACTCCGGCGATACTTCCCAGAAAATTCAGGAAACGGTCGAGATGGGCGACTTCCTGGCGACCACTTTCTTCGACGGTTTCCTTGATGGCATCCCGGGACTGCCCTGCCTGTTGCAAGGCTACCAGCATGAGACGCGCCAATGGGGTATCGTTTTCGTAGAGCAGCTTGACGGCTTGCTGTACTTTTCCCGACTCCACCAGATCAGTGACCCGGGGGGCGAGATCCTTAGGGGCGATGCGGGCCTTACGCAGGACCCAGAAACGGTTTCCGATAATCGCCAGGGCGATGACGGCCAGGAGAATCAGAAGGGGTAGGACAAAACCACCCAGTTTAAATAACTGCAGCAACTCCTGCACACCGCCTCCAGCATTCAATCAGATTGGACGAAGCAGGAATATAGCACAAGACCCGACAAACGGCAGTGTCAGCAATCTGATTTTTCAATCCTCTATTTGCCAGTAAGCCCGCACTGGAGAAACAGATTGAACAAAATGCCGGTTTTGCCAGGACCAAATCCCGGATGGGTCGTCCCCCGCATAGTGAATAGCCGCATTGGGCATGAGCCCGGCCAGAAAAGCCCGTTCTTCAGTGGCAAAACTGGCAGGAGCAAAAATCAGTTTTACCTGCTGAAAAGACTGAGCCCCGACCTTCCCCAAATGCTGGAGCGTGGCCAAATCCATATCGCCAAGAATCAGCAGATCAGGACCTGCTCCCCAGGACAAAATACAGGGCTGGACGGCTGTACCCAAATCCACAAAATGCATTCCTGCAGGTACATCAGGGGCATCAGGGGCATCTGCGCGACAAACAGAAAGCGGTCCGGGATGTTGCGGGTAATTCCTTGCGCCCGGTGGTCCCCACTGATGTGTTGCCGACAAAGCGGGCAAGGACGTGGAGGTATCTGTGCGCACCCAGTCCGACACCCGCGCCAGTCCTTTTTGCTGCAAAACTGCCGAAAGTCCCTGTCCCGCCTCACGCCGCGTAGCGGATTTCCAAAGATTGGCGGTCACCACGCCGCTATGCTGCGCTTTTTGCCAAAACAGGACCATACCGGAATGCACTGGGAGATTGCGCACCTCAAAATTCGTATTCCCTTCAGCGGGCACCAGAAGCGGCACCAGTCCGAGTAATGCCAGAGGGCGACCTGGCCAACCTTTGGGTAGAAAGAAAATGCTGAGCCCAGCTGTCGCTGCCAGTAAAGCCCAGATCCGCCCGGTGCCCGTCCGCACCTGGGCAAAAGGAATATGGAGCAAGGCTCTGAGGAGCGCCGTAATCCCGTCCATCTGCACGGCCACCAGGCGAAAAAGTATCCGACTGAGCCATTCCATATCCATAAGCGCCAAAAGGGTTCCCAACAAGGCAAGAGGAACCGCCATCAACTCGACCAGAGGAATCACCAGAATATTGGCCAACGGCGAAACCAGTGAAATTTGCCCGAAAAGACCCGCTAGGATCGGCAGTAATCCAATAAATACGGCCCATTGACTGCGCAGCAGGATACGCCAGCCTCCTTCCCCATAGCCAACCGCCACCAAGGCCGCTACCGCCCCCAGAGAGAGCCAGAAACCGACATCCACCATAGCTCCAGGGTCCCCTAAAACAATAAGCAACGCAGCCAGAGCCAGGCCCTGCCAAGCCTGATGCGACCTGCCCAGCAACCAGGCCATTGCCGCCGCGCTGATCATCCAGGCGGCGCGTTCGCTGGGAATCTGCATACCCGCAAAACTGGCGTAAGCCCAGGCGGCTGGGATGCTGGCGAGCACCCCCGCCGTTTGTGCCGGCCAACGCGTTACCAGCCAGGGAATACGCCGCCAGCCCCACTGTACCAGCCACAAAATCAGACCAGCGACTACCGCCACATGCGAGCCGGAAATCACCAACAGATGGGCCGTACCCGTATCCCGGTAAACCTGCCAGATTTCCGGGGAAAGCTGGTTACCCACCCCCACGCTGAGGGCCTGGACGAATCCGGCTGATTCACGATCCAGGGCCATATTGGTCGCTTGCAGCACGGCCTGGCGGGCAGCGGCGATCTGATCGCCCAGATTCCACAAAGAAGGTGGCAGCAGCCGGGCATTTTCGATGCGTGCCACTCCCCCAATACCCTCCCAGAACCGCTTACGGTCAAGATCCGCAAAGGGACTCTTGGGCAAAGTGCTGAGTGCTTCACTATGCAATTGCAGCTGCCAACGCTGACCAACCACCGGCAGTTCGGGAAGCGATCCATGAATCTGCAAAATGGCGGGATGTTTTCCGGCTGGAGACTCACCCGACCAACGCTCGGGAGTCAGTTGAAAGCGATAATCGCGCCCGCCCAGTTGGGGAATGGAGCTGATGCGTCCCTCCACCGAAAAAGTCTGGGCGCTGGCCCAATGCACGGCGAGGCGCGACTCAGCCTGCCAGATTCCCCAGGAGAAGGCCGCAGCAGCCAGAGTCAGCAACACCCCATGTCGCCATTTCCAGGCAAAGGGCAATGACACAAGGCATAACAGCAAGGAAATCCACAGTGGGGGTAACTGCCGAAAACTGTGAAAAAGCCCCATTCCCAGCCCGGCAGCCAACACCACCAAAACCAAAGACGGCCAGGATTTGGTTCCAGGCAAGAGCTTGGCTACACTAGGGCGAATATTGTTGTGGAAATATCCCATTGCGCCTACCCGCATTTGTCCGCCTTCCCACCCGTGAGGAAATCCTCAAAAAACGTCCCCTCGGACGTTTTACCCATTATCTGGCGCGCCCGGTGCTCTGGCACCCGCATCGCCATAGCGTCGCGCGTGCTGCCGCCATTGGGACTTTTATTGGAAGTCTGCCTTTTTTTGGACATTTACTCAGCATCACTTTGCTCTGCTTCTGGCGGAGAGCCTACATTCCAATCGGGTGGGTTATGCCCTGGGTGGTCACGGGTCCGTTGACCATCATACCGTTTTTCTTCGCTTGTTATGAACTCGGTTTCTGGCTGCTCACCCAGTTGCACATCGCGCCTGCCATCACCATTCATTATCATGATATTCACCAGATATTTCATGGCGATATCGGTATCATGGCCATGGGTGACCGGCTCTGGCATGCCTATCTGGTTACCTGGATAGGCAGCCTGATACTGGGAGGCGCCCTCGCCCTGATTACTTATTTTGGCATTATGCAGGGCTGGCGCATCTGGGTTATCTGGCGTCTGCACCGCAGACGGCTGCGTCAGACCAGAGCGCGTTAAAATCGAATTTTAACCCCCCACGTGGTAGTCAGTTAAGGTTGTTTGCCACCAGAGCGCCGCATGATCACCTAAACCGCAACCATCGTTTGCCGCTGATCCTCGATGATGATTCCCGCACCAAGGGCCGTCAGCGCCGCGATGACTCCGTCAATACGGGAGGCATGATCCATATCCATCAGGCGGCGAACTGCGCCTTCGGAAATATTCAGACGACGCGCAAGCTCTGTGTTGTTAATCCCTTCATCCCTTAGGGCTGACCGTAGTGCAAGTTTGGCGGCAACCAGCGCCGCCACCGGCACCAGGTATTCGCCTTGTACGGGGGTGGATGGCACGGGGATACCTGGCTGATTCAAAACGTAACCTGCCAGTGCTGCACCCAGCGCATCGCTCATGGCTTGCAGCGCCTCGCTTTTGGTGACGCCGCTGGTGAGCGCTTCGGGAACATCACGAGAGGTGGCGATGAATTCACCATCCTCATCCTTTGCCAGAGCTACAGGGTAAACATATCGCATATCAAACTCCTTTACAGATCATCGGGGGCGATACTCAGTTGCAGGCACATTGCTTTCAGCAAACCTATGCCAATCTCTTTCTTGCGATCTTTGAGCGTAGTGAACCGGGTGCCGTAGTAAAGGCGCCCATGACTACCATGGCCGTGGTGTTTATCGAAGCGCACCGGTTGCCCCGTTTTCTGACCTAACCGCTTCACCCGCTTTTCAAACTCTGCCCCAGTCATCTTTCAGGCCCACATATTACGACGCTTCCATTGTCGTACAGATATGTACGACACGCAATCGCCCGCCTTACCCTCAAACTCCTCGACCTATGGACACCGCATCCTTCTCCACTGACGATTGATCTCTGTAGCGTCACGCGGCACAATGGGGCGTGATCAAAAGTTTCCGCCACAAAGGCCTGCAAGCTTTCTATGAATCGGGGAGTAAGGCCGGGATTCAACCGGACCATGCCGCCAAGATCGCACGGCAACTAGCCCGCTTGGATGCCGCCCAAACTCCGAGCGACATGACCGTGCCGGGGTGGAAACTGCACCAGCTCCACGGAACCTTGCAAGGGCACTTCGCGGTATGGGTCAGCGGAAACTGGAGATTGGTTTTTGCCTTCGAGGATGGTGATGCCATCCTGGTTGATTACGTGGACTATCACTGAATCCGGATAAACGCTATGAGCCCCATGCATAACCCACCCCATCCAGGACTACTTCTGCGGGATGATATCTTGCCCGCTCTGGATTTGACTGTTACTGAAGCAGCGGAGCAGCTTGGCGTATCGCGCCCCACCTTGTCGCGCGTACTCAATGGCCGTGCCGCCATTTCTCCAGAGATGGCGCTACGACTTGAGGGTTGGCTTGGTGTTGAGCATGGAGGCCGTGCCGATACCTGGGTCGCCCAACAAGCAGCCTATGACCTTTGGCAAGCCCGCCAAGCGGGGGTGCCAAAGGTCATTCAGGCTCTCACAATCATACGCAGGTCGCCTGACTCATAAGATGGAATGAGGCATTGTGTCCTATAAGGTAATAAAATCATGAGCGAAGAACAATTTGCAAGCGTGTGGGATGCGATTGAGGATACGCGTAGTGACGGTTGTTTCACGCAGGGTGGCACAGGATTTATGGATGGTTCCTGCAAGAGCCAAAACCGCCTAATATAGCCTTTAAGGGCCGCATGGTCGGCCAAATGAGGTCTTTAAACCCTCACTGATGATCGATACCAGAGGAGCACCCAGCATGAATACCGTTTTACCATCTATCATCTCCGAGTTTGAGACCGCCGAGCAGGAGGCCAGCTACACGGCCTGGCTGCAGGCCAAGACGGCCGCCAGCATGGCCGAGCGACTAGCACGGCTCAGACAGCGCAAAGCGTCCTGATGTTACCCATCTTCTGGCTTGAGTCGGCCGACGCTGATCTAGCCACTATAGTCCATCAACCCGTCCATGTTTCAATGTTCGCTTAACATCTCTGGATGCGTGCTCTCTCGTTGGTGCCGAACCGCTACGATCAATGCAGTTTCTCCGTCATAACGATACAGAGCCACATATCCGCTTCCACCAAAACCAATCAGCCACTCCCGGTATTCTGGTTCCATGCTTTCTGCCGGACGCCCCGCCTCTGGATGTGCGGCTAGTATTTTTACTCCGGCCCGGATGGCTTTGACCGCACGCTGCGCGGCATCCTGGTTCCGATTCGCCAGAAATCGGTACAGCCGCTGCACATCCAGCAGCGCCGGTGGGGACCAGATCAGACGTGGCAATGGGGAGGCTCCACGTCTTCTCCCGCTTCCAGGCGCGCCAGCCAGGTATCGGCCTCTTCCTGCGTTACATGAAGCCCCGTGTCCCGATAGGACTCCCAGGCCTGAATACCCTCCTGCCGCAACACTTCCTGCTGCTCTTCCCGCTCCACAAACTGGCGGATCGCTTCTTTCATGAGCCAGTGCATAGAACGGTGACGGGCGTCGCCCAGACGCTGGATACGCGCCTTCATTTCGAGATCTATCTTCACCGCCATGGGTACGGTAGGGGGAACGGATGTGGACATGATCAAGCTCTCCGAGGTATTCATCAGTATTAATATATTATACCTATTCAACCATCATGAAAAATCCACCTGCGTGGGGTTTTGTGTGAAACGCCTCCAAAAGTATCAGTAGGCTCATATTAGGCGGGTTAGGGAGCAATGGAACGGAAAACCCCGTTAAGGTTATTTTGCCTGCCAACATAGCGCAAATCGCTTAGGCAGTGTCCACACTTTGCGCTCAGGGGATTAATAATCCGCGCGTCTGAACGTCATAAAGCCAGAAAAAACAGCCATTTCAGCAGACGCAGTGCCGTGAATTCTGGCACATTGTCCAAATAATGCCCAAGCTCCCCAGAAAAACCACTATTTGCGACTTGTCACGACCACCACCCCATTCCAGACGCCTGACCAAGCCGCCGCTTTCTCTACTTGAAGGGCAGGGCTTCCTGCTGGATGCAGTTCATTGAGCCATCGGAAATGGATCAGCTTTCAATTGCCTGCAAAACACCATTCTGCAGGCGCAATACCCGCCCCATATGTGCCGCCAGCGCGGGCTCATGGGTGACAATAACCAGCGCAGTGCCCAATTCCCGGTTCAGACTGAGCATCAGATCATGGACACTCTCTGCCGATTCACTGTCCAGATTTCCCGTCGGCTCATCGGCCAGAAGCAGGGCTGGTCGGGTTACCAGGGCACGCGCCAGGGCCACCCGCTGCCTTTCACCACCAGACAACATGCCCGGCTTGTGCTGCAAACGCTCGCCCAGACCGACTCGCGTCAGAATTTCTTCGCCCCAGGCCTGCACCGAATGCCGGGGCACCCGACGAATCAGGAGCGGCAAGAGCACATTTTCCAGCGCGGTAAACTCCGGCAACAGGCGATGTAACTGATACACAAAGCCGACACTCTGGTTACGCAGGCGGCTGCGTGCAGATTCCCGAAGTTTGTAGATTTCCTGGCCGAGAATGCGGACCACCCCCCCCGAGGGTTTTTCCAGCCCCCCCATCAGATGCATCAGGGTACTTTTGCCCTGCCCCGATGCGCCGACAATGGCCAGGCTTTCGCCTTTGC
>NZ_JAAOMP010000075.1 GCF_018853815.1 Acidithiobacillus sulfurivorans
AGGCGGTCGGGCCAGACCCGCCGGACCTCGGCATCGGCGACCCAGGGCAGGGCATCCAGAGAATGGCGGATTGGTTCGGGGTTCGCCCACAGAAAGCCGCGTGCCGCATAGGGCTTCAGAACCGTGTTAATTTCGGCCAGAGGAATTTTGGGAGAACTGCCGGTAATGGTCAGCGTGTTGATGGGCATCAGGGAAGGTTGCTGAAGCCATTGCCATCCGGACCATCCTCCCCAGGCGAGAATACTGATACTCAGGCCACCCGCTAGGACCTTTCCATAAAGCTTCCAGGGCAGGGGCTTATGGACTTTGGCAACGGCCTTGACGGGTGCCGTCCGAGGGGCCTTGGGTGTTTCCTTCAGGGTGGCTGCAGGCCGTTGTGGCTGTTGTCCGTGGCGATAATCACGCATGACACTAACCATGATTCACTCTCCTCTGCGCCGTACGCAGTATGGTCTTGCATAATTCGGGGAAATCCATGCCCACAGCTTTAGCGGCCATGGGTACGAGGCTGTGGCTGGTCATGCCGGGCACACTGTTGATTTCCAGAAGATGTATTTTTCCCGATGCACTGATCATGAAATCGACCCTGCCCCAATCTCTGCCACCCAGTTCGGCAAATGCGCGCAGAGCCATGGTCTGCAGTTCGGCATCTTTGGCGGCACCCAGTCCCGAAGGCAGCAGATAACGGGTATCCTCGGCGAGATATTTGGCATCGTAGTCATAAAAGGCGTGCGGGGTTTCAATGACAATGGGTGGAAGGGCTTTACCATCGACAATTCCGACCGTGGCTTCATGACCAATGACAGCGGCTTCGCAGAGGATTTCATCTTCAAGAGCAAAAGCATCCGTTATGGCTTTATCCAGTTCCTCCGGCCCATTCACCCGGCTGACGCCGAGGCTGGAACCACCATGATTGGGTTTGATATAAATCGGCCAGGTAAAGTTTGCCGCGAGATCAGGTCGCTGATCGTGACGCCGCATCAGTATCCCTTCCGTTACGGGCAGGCCGGCGGCTTTCCAGACCTGCTTGGAACGCCACTTGTCCATGGCCAGCGCCGAACTCAAGACGCCGCTTCCGGTGTAGGGGATGGCAAGGGTTTCAAGGACGGCCTGGAGGAGGCCATCCTCGCCGATGGCGCCATGACAAACATTGAAGGCGAAACCGATGCGTTCATCCTGCAACTGCTGTTGCAGATGGGCTGGTTCAATATCAATGCCCAGCGCTTCCAGGCCACTGCTGCACAGGGCGTCGAGGACCGCCGCAGCACTGACCAATGACACCTCGCGCTCGCCGGAGGGACCACCGTAAAGTATGCCTATGCGGTTGGATTCAGCCATGTTTCGCCTCCCCCAGAATACGTATTTCGGCTTGCAGCCTGATTCCGAACTGTTGCTGGACTTGCGTTTGTACGTCTTCCACCAGGGCCTCAATATCAGCGGCCTGGGCATCGCCCCGGTTGATGATGAAATTGGCATGCTGGCTGCTGACTTCGGCCTGCCCACGGGCTTTTCCCTTTAACCCGGCCGCTTCAATCAAGCGGGCCGCGTGGTCACCTGCCGGGTTACGGAATACCGAACCACAACTGGGCCATTCGAGAGGCTGCGTGGCGGCGCGTTTTTCCTGCCAGGCGCGCAAGCGTTGCATGACTGCCGTACTTTCCTCGGGAATCAGGCGGAGTCCGGCCGCCACAAAGCAGGCGTCACCATGGCCGTACACTTCCCGATAGCCAATCTGGAAATCCTGAGGAGAAAGACGCTGGATTTCACCATGGGGATGAATGACTTCCACCCATTCCACCAGACTCCAGGTATCGCCCCCATGAGCGCCGGCATTCATACTCAGGCAGCCCCCCAATGTGCCGGGAATGCCCGCCAGAAACTCTGCGCCGGCAAGTCCTGCCTTGGCCGCAAAATGGGCAACTTTTACCGCACCCGCACCGGCGCCGACCCGCAGCAGATCATTTTCTGCCAAAACGATCTGATCCAGGGTATTGGCGAGGCAGATGGTGGTTCCGCGCAGCCCGCCATCGCGCACCAGCACATTACTGCCCAGCCCTATCCAGGTGAGAGGTGGAACTGCAAAATGTCTTAAAAATCCTTGCAGATCTTCCAGGGTGCCGGGTAGGTAGAAGCGATCAGCCGGTCCTCCAACCCGCCAGCTGGTATGGCGTTGCATGGGTTCTCCCAGGCGCAGACGACCACCAATTACCGGTATCATGGGGCGGCCTCCGCAAATACTTCGGCCCATTGACCGGCCAGGCGGGCAATGCTGCCAGCGCCCATGGTGAGTAGCACCGCGTTCGCAGGCAGGAGTGCGCGAATCTGCGCCGGGGCATGGAGAAGCTCCGGCAAATAGTGAACGCTTATTCCCTGGGCACGCATGGCCGCGCTGAGCGCCTGACTGCTGACTCCGGGTAAGGCTTTTTCGCCAGCACTGTAAATATCGGTGAGTATGACCAGATCCGCCTGGGCCAGACTGTGGACGAAATCGCCAAACAAGGCCTGGGTTCGGCTATAGCGATGGGGTTGAAAGGCGACTACCAGAGGGCGATCGGGCCATACGGTCCGGGCGGCGCCAATGGTGGCGCTCAGTTCGCGGGGGTGGTGACCATAATCGTCAATAATGGTGATGCCAGCAAACTCGCCGACCTGTTCGAAACGTCTACCTACCCCGCGAAAATCAGCTAAGGCACTGCGAATAGTCTGTTCGGTAACCCCGACCTTGCTGGCAATGCCGATGGCGGCAAGGGCGTTGAGTACGTTGTGTTGTCCAGGAATCCCCAGTTCTACATCCAGCCAGTGCACATAGTCATTATCCACCCGCCGCCAGACTTCAAAGTGACTACCCACTCCCTTGACGGTCACATTACGGGCTTGCAGGTCCGTATCTGCACCGAATCCATAACGCAGCACCGGGGTGCGTAATTCTGGAATCAGGCCGGCTACCATGGGCTCGTCGGTACAGAGAACGGCAAGACCATAGAAAGGCAGGCGCTGGAGAAACTGCAAAAAGGCATTGCGCAAATTATCGAGACTGTCGCCATAGGTTTCCATGTGGTCTGCATCAATATTGGTGACGACGGCCATGACCGGAGCAAGGTACAAAAAGGAGGCGTCCGATTCATCGGCTTCAGCAACCAGGTATTCACCACTGCCCAGGGCGGCATGGGTGCCAGCACTTTTCAACCGACCGCCAATCACAAAAGTGGGATCCAGACCGGCTGCTCCGAGAATGCTGGCGACCAGGCTGGTTGTGGTCGTTTTGCCGTGGGTTCCAGCAATGGCGATGCCCTGTTTGAAGCGCATCAACTCGGCCAGCATTTCAGCGCGCCTAATCACTGGAATACGTAATTCCCGGGCTGCCTGTACTTCTGGATTGCTGTCGGGAATGGCCGAAGAGATCACTACGACATCAGCGCCGCGCACATTGGCGGCTTCGTGACCCGTGAAAATCCGCGCACCCAGATCCGTAAGGCGCAGGGTCGAACTGCCTGGCTGCAAATCAGAACCGGAAACCGCATAGCCAAGATTGAGCAAAACCTCGGCAATACCGCGCATGCCGCTGCCACCTATTCCGACCATATGAATTTGTCTGACCCAGTTACGCATGGTTTACTCCTTCCGGGTGTATACAAATTCGGGCGACTGCTGCAGCCGCGTCCCCCCGGCTTTGTTGTCTGGCCGCTTCTGCCCAGCGCAGGCGTAAAGCCGGATCGTTGAGCAGGGGGCTGAGAATATCCCGTAATTCCTGGGCATCGAGGTTTTCCTGGCGAAGCATGCGGGCGGCTCCAGCGCTTTCCAGAAATTGCGCGTTGGCTGCCTGGTGATCATCTACGGCAAAGGGAAAAGGTACGAGAATGGCTCCCAGCCCTGCCGCTGCCAGCTCGGCTACGGTCGCAGCGCCGGCGCGGCAAAGTGCCAAATCTGCCCAGCCCAATGCGACACTGATGTCCTGGATAAAAGGCTCGACGCGGGCGTCAATGCCTGCCGCTGCATATTCGGCTTGGGTGTTTTCGCAATGATCCTTGCCGGTCTGATGCCAGATTTGTGGACGCTGTTCCGTGGGCATGGCCGCTATGGCAGCGACACTGACACTATTCAGCGCCTTGGCTCCCTGGCTCCCGCCCATAATCAATAGACGGGCAGGACCCTGATGACTGGCGAAGCGCTCCTGCGGCACGGGGAGTTCGCGGATACTGCGGCGTACCGGGTTACCTACCCACTCACCCCTGGGCAAGCGCGCCTCTGGAAAACCCAGAAAAATATGTTTGGCCAGGGGGGCCAGTAGACGATTGCTCAGCCCGGCGATGGCATTTTGCTCGTGCAGGCACAGTGGACAACCCATACTCCAAGCCGCCAGGCCTACGGGGGCCGTCACATAGCCGCCCATACCCAGCACGGCCTGGCTGCGGGTTTGTTGAATGATTTTCCGGGCCTGAACAACGGCCTTGCTGACCCGCCAGGGCATATGCAACCAACGTCCCATACCTTTTCCGCGAACACCTTGCATGTCGATGGTATGCAGGGGATATCCGCGTTCGGGGACCAGACGCGCCTCCATCCCGGCAACGGTTCCGGCAAAGGCCACTTCCACACCCTGATCGCGTAACATATCGGCGACTGCGAGAGCCGGAAATACGTGCCCGCCAGTACCACCCGCAGCAATGAGGACGCGTTCAGCCATGCTGTGCTTCCTCCTTGATCCGGTCGAGTTGTGGGGCAGAAAGCGCTGGATAGCGGCGGCTGACGGCCAACACAACACCCAGTGCGGCGCAGAGAAACACCAGCGCACTGCCGCCGTAACTGATCAGTGGCAGGGCAAAACCCTTGGTGGGAAGAGCGCCAAGGTTGACGCCCATGGACATGACCGCCTCACCTCCGAACCAGGTCAGCGTGCCATAGCAGAACAAGGCAAAAAAAGCATCTCCGGCGGCAGCAGCACGGCGTCCGATACGATAAATACGCCAGCAGGCCGCACTGTAGAAAATGGCCAGTGCCCATACCCCGATCATGCCCAGCTCTTCGCCGATCACTGCCAGAATGAAATCTGTATAGGATTCCGGCAGATAAAAGTATTTCATGATGCCATCGCCGAGGCCGACCCCGAAAATACCACCCCGACCAAAGGCAATCAGGGACTGCACCAACTGAAAACCCGCCCCGTAAGGATCTGCCCAGGGATTCTGGAAAGCGGTGATGCGCGCAAGCCGGTAGGGGGCTGATACCGCAAGGATTCCCAACGCACCGCCGGCAACAATGCCCGCCAGTAGAACGTAAGCAATGGGTAATCCGCCCAGGAACAACATGACGCCAGTGAGCAGTACCACCATCGCAAATGAGCCAAAATCGGGCTGAAGTAACAGCAGCAGTCCCAGCAACCCCAGCACCACAAAAATCGGCCAGAGTCCTTCCTTGAATTTGCCGAGGAGCTCCCCTTTGCGTACCACATAGCGCGCGAGGAATAAGAGCAGGGCAAATTTCAGCAGTTCTGAAGGCTGCAGGCGGACAATGATGAAATTGATCCAGCGATGTGAACCGTTGACGGCAACGCCGATGACCGGCAAAAACACCATCATCAGCGCGATCAGGGAAATGATCATAAGGGGAAAGGTCATGCGTTCCCAGAAGTCGAGATCAATGCGGCTAAAGTAATAGAGCACTGCTGCGGCTAGAACGACATAGAGCCCCTGACGTTCGGCAAAAAAGAACGGATTACCAGTCTCATGCTGGGCAATGGGCGCGCTGGCCGAGTACACCATGATCAGGCCAAAACCCAGCAGTACCAGAATGATCCACCACAAGACCGTATCTGCCGGGCCGTTTTCGGCCAGCCACCAGCTCGGACGTTTCATGATTTCCCTCCCGCCAGTTCCTGGACAGCAGCGGTGAACTGCTGGCCCCGATCCTGATAATCCCGGAACATATCGGTACTGGCGCAGGCCGGTGAAAGCAGAACCTGATCTCCGGCCATGGCTCTGGATGCGGCTTTAAGAACCGCATCCTGCATGCTGTCGGCGTAATCTACCGGAATGATATTGTCCAGCAGTTGCGCGATTTTTTTGGCATCCTTGCCGAGCACAACAGCGGCGCGTTGATCACGGCAGGCTTGCTGCAACGGACTGAGATCCGCTCCCTTGGCGTCGCCACCGAGAATCATCACCAGCGGCCCGGATAAGCCGCTCATAGCTTTGAGCGTGGCACCCAGATTGGTTCCCTTGGAATCATCGTAATAATTGACCCCCTGATACTCGGCGACCCAGGCCAGTCGGTGTGGGAGACCGGAAAACTGGCGAAACACCGCCTGAATGGCAGCAAGTGGAAACTGGGCAGCTTCGGCCAGGAGCGCTGCTGCCAGGGCGTTTTCGATATTGTGCCCGCCCTGCATACGCAGATCGGCAATGGCAAGCAGGGCTCCGCTGTTGCGCAGCGTGAGCTGGTGATTCAGTACATAGGCATCACTGTGGTCATCATGAACAGCAAAGCAACGGATGGCCACGGAGTCTGGGACTTGCCGGGGTAAGTTCGACGTAAATGCATCCTCGCCATTCAAAACCAGTACATCACCGGCATTCATGTTCTGAAAAATCCGGGCTTTGGCAGCCCCGTACTGGGCGTAGTCGCCATGCCAGTCCAGATGGTCGGGGCTGAGGTTCAAAATGGCAGCCACCCGGGGGCGAAAAGTCGTGCAGGCATCCAGCTGAAAGCTGGAGAGTTCGAGGATATACCAGGCGGGTTCAGGACCGGATTCTGGTAATAACTCCAGGGCCGGAGTCCCCAGGTTGCCACCGGTCGCAACCATTATCCCGGCTTTTTGGGCAATTTCGCTGACTAGCGTGGTCACGGTGCTTTTGCCGTTACTACCGGTGATGGCAATGATGGGTGCCTTGGCCAGCCGGGCAAATAATTCAATATCACCCATGACGGTGATCCCTGCCTGTTTGGCCTTTTGCAAGGCAGGCAGGGCAGGGGCAAGACCGGGGCTGAGCAGAATCAGATCGCTGTCCAGGAGCAGATTTTCTGGAAGCGCTCCGAAATGAAAAGTGACTTCGGGATATTGCGTACGGAGGGTGGCAGCATTTTCCAGGTGGCGGGTATCCGCCACCTGACAATGTCCACCCAGGCGCAGAGCGGTGTTCAGGAGTGATTGTCCGGTTTTGCCGAAGCCGAGGATGAATACCTTTTTGCCGTTGAGTTTCATGTCAGCGGATCTTCAAACTGGAAAGGCCAATGAGCACGAGAATCACGGTAATAATCCAGAAACGCACGGCTACCCGTGGCTCCGGCCAGCCTTTTTTCTCGAAATGATGATGAATGGGCGCCATGCGAAACACCCGTTTGCCCGTCAGCTTGAAGGAAGCCACCTGAATCATCACCGACAGGGTTTCCATGACAAAAACCCCACCCATGATGACCAATACCAACTCCTGTCGGGCAATGATGGCGACAATGGCCAAGGCGGCACCGAGCGCCAGTGCGCCGGTATCGCCCATGAATACTTCGGCAGGATAGGTATTAAACCAGAGAAAGCCGAGCCCGGCGCCGACCAGTGATCCGCAGAAAATCAGCATTTGTCCGGAACCCGGCACCCAGGGCAGATCCAGGTAATGAGCGAATACAGAATTCCCTGAAACATAGGCAAATATTCCCAGGGCTGCAGCCACCATGACGGTTGGGACGATGGCCAGCCCGTCCAGACCATCGGTCAAATTGACGGCGTTGGAGGTGCCGACAATGACGAAGTAGCTGAAAATGATAAAGCCGAACCCCAAGGGAATCAGGACATGAGGTACAAAAGGAATAATCAGGCTGGTTTCTACGGGCTTGTTGGCCAGTCCGTACAATACTCCGGCCGCAGCCAGGGCAAACAAGGACTGCAAACCATATTTGGCGCGAGCGGATAAACCTTTGGTGTTTTTACGTCGCAGCTTGCGCCAGTCGTCAATAAAACCTATGGCGCCAAAGGCAAAAGTGGTGATGACCGCCACCCAGACCAAAGGGTTGCGCAAATCTGACCAGAGCAGGGTGGTAATGATGACAATCAGCAGGATCAAGGCCCCGCCCATGGTCGGCGTCCCCTGTTTGCTGAAGTGGGTTTCCGGCCCATCATTGCGCACCATCTGCCCGATTTTGTAATAGCGCAGACGGGCAATGAAAAAAGGACCAATGACCAGGGAGAGGACCAGCGCGGTCAGTATCGCCAGCACGCCCCGTAGGGTCAGATACTGAAACACGTAGAAACCGTGGTATATATGGCCGAGTTGCATGAATAGTGCGTAGAGCATCAGGCGTCTCCCGCCACGAGTGCCTGAACGACACGTTCCATATGCGCGGCTCTGGAACCTTTTACCAGCACCACCGTTTCCGGATTGAGATGGGGCTGCAGAGCATCAATCAGGGGGGGCAGTTCCATAAAATGCTCTGTACCGGCTGCAAACGCTTCGGTGGCTTCGGCAGCCAGTTGTCCCAGTCCGTAAACCGCATCAATACCCAGTTGTTGGGCCAGAATTCCTGCCTGCCGATGATAAACTACCGTATCGGGACCCAGTTCACCCATATCTCCGAGTATGAGAATACGCTGGCCGGATTGGGCGGCAAGAACACGTAATGCGGCCTCTAAGGAAGCTGGATTGGCGTTGTAGGTGTCATCCAGAATCCGGCAGCCGCCCTTTCCGTTGCGCCATTGCAAGCGCCCGGGGATGGCCTCTAACGTGGCCACAGCACGCTGAATCTGGGGAATGCTGATATCCAGGGCCAGTGCAGCGGTGACGGCGGCCAGCACATTGGCACCATTATGCCTTCCAGGTAGCGGAACTTCGAGGGTGAATTCACCCTGGGGAGCGCGCACATCCAGTTGGCCGCTGCTTCCTGAACGATCCTGCCAATGTCCCCGGACACGTACCGGGAGGTTGTTCAGGCTGAAGCGCCATACTTCGCCCGGAGCTTTTTCTGCCCAGAAGTCGGCAAAGTCATCGTCACCATTCACAATGCTAATGCCACGATTGTCCAGTCCCGAGAGAATTTCTCCCTTGGCCGCTGCGACGGCCGCTAAGCTTCCGAGTCCGGCCAGGTGGGCAGGGCCGGCATTGTTGATGAGGGCCAATGTTGGTTTGGCCAGAGCACTGAGTACGGTAAGTTCGCCGGCATGGTTCATACCCATTTCCAGAACCGCATGGCGATGCTCTTTGCCCAGTCTTGCCAGGGTCAAGGGCACGCCAATATGGTTGTTCTGATTACCTTGAGTGGCCAGTACGGGGCCGCTTTCCGCGAGGATGGCTGTCAAGACTTCCTTGACCGTGGTTTTGCCACAGGAGCCAGTAACCGCCAGCACCGGTATGTTGAAAGTCTGCCGCCAATGCTGTGCCAAGTCTTGCAAGCTTTGTAACGTGTCCTTGACCACTACTCCAGGGGCATCCACCTGCCGGTTGCTGAGTACGGCGGCCGCGCCCTGCGCTAAAGCTGCTGGAACAAAATCACTACCATCAAAGTGTTCTCCGGTCAGTGCAACAAACAGTTTACCAATCATGGGTTGGCGGCTGTCAGTGGCAATGCCGTGTATTTCGTCCTTTCCCTGACTGTCAGGCAGAAGTTGGCCACCGGTAATGCGGGCTATTTCGTTGAGAGAGTAGCGAATCATGGGCGAAGAGCCTCCATCGCTACCTGTTGGTCATAAAAGGGGGTTTTCTGACCCATGATTTCCTGGGTCCGTTCATGCCCTTTACCGGCAATCAGCACCCAATCCCCTGTTTGGGCATGGCGGATGGCATGGCGGATGGCCGCCGCCCGATCATGGATGACCTCGACGGCTTCAGGATGCTGCATGCCAGCAAGAATGTCGCGGATAATATGGGCGGCATTTTCACTGCGGGGATTGTCATCGGTGAGGATGACCTGATCGGCCAGACGTTCGGCAACTTCTCCCATTTCCGGGCGTTTACCCCGATCCCGATCGCCGCCGCAGCCGAAAACCACAAGGATTTGCCCTTTGGCAACGGCGCGAATATCCTGAACAATGCGTTCCAGTGCATCGGGCGTGTGGGCGTAGTCAATCATGACCTGCGCCTTGCCGGACGTGGCCGGGAGGCGCTGATAACGTCCTTCGGGCAAATTGAGTTGGTGAATGTCAGCGTCACTGACCTCCCAGCCTAGCCCGTTTGCGGTGCTCAGGGCGGCCAACAGGTTTTGGACATTGCTGACACCAATGAGTGGGCTACGGATTTGCCGTAATTCTTCTGCAGTTTGCAGGGTCAGGAGCGTGCCACTGGCCCCGGCATGTATTTCCCTGGCCTGAAAATCGCAGGCACCTGATCCAAAACCCAGAATTTTTACGGAGAGATCTATTTGCTGCGCAATTTGTGCGGAAAAAGGATCGTCCTGATTGAGTACGGCCAGCTTCAGATTGGGGCATTTGAACAAGCGGGCTTTGGCTGCGCCGTATTGATGCATGTCGCCATGAAAATCCAGATGATCACGACTGAGATTGGTAAACACCGCTGCCGTGAATGGTACGGCGGCTACCCGCTCTAGGGCCAGGGCATGCGAGGAGACTTCCAGAGCAATGACTTTGGCACCCTGATCCCGGAGTAGGGCCAGAGTCTCCCAGAGACGCACGGCTTCCGGGGTGGTGTTGGCATGGGGGACGAGCGCATCAACCGGCCCGTAGCCCAATGTTCCGATAATCATGGCCGGTTGTGGTGCGAGTTCGGCAATCAGCCGCGTGACGCTACTTTTGCCATTGGTCCCGGTCACGCCGATCAATAGCGGTGCTGTTCCTTCATCCCAGCGATGCCAACGGCGCAAGGCCTGGCCGAGCTTGTCGCGGAGGTCAGGAGTCTGCCAGCAAACAGGGCTATCACCTTGCGGAATAACGGCCTCATGCCCGGCTTCCAGAACGGCGGCCACGGCCCCCGCCTTCCAGGCGTCCGCCAGAAACTGATCGGCATCGCCACGATGATTGTCTAATCCTACATAAAGCATACCCGGCTGCAACCGGCGGGTATCTGTTTCGATTCCGGTTACAGCCAGTTCCCTGAGGGCGGCAGGTATGGCATCAAATAGCCGGGATAGGGGTTCAGTGCGCTGCATCACCAGCTCCTTCTGCCCATTGTTGGGCTTCGGCGGCAGTGCTGTATGAATGTTTGGCAGTAGTTTTCAGAAGACTCGGGTCTGGTTGAATCCCCATGTTTTGCAGGGCAGCTGCCATGGTCACCCGAAATACCGGTGCTGCCACGACTCCGCCATATCGCCATCCCTGGGTCGGAGCGCGTACCACGACGGCCATCACCAGGCGTGGATCCTGAGCAGGTGCAAAGCCTACAAAGCTGGTGTTCACCAGGTTTTTATGGAAGCCACCTTTGCCGTTGGCCATGATGGAAGTCCCGGTTTTACCCGCTACCTGGTAACCCGGGATGCTGGCCAGAAAGCCGGTGCCGCCCGGACTGGTAACGCCGCTCAGCCATCGGCTCAGTCGTGCGGCGGTGGGTGCAGGCATAATCCGAATCCCGTTTACTGAGCTGGTATCCTGACGGATCAGGGTGGGTGCTACATAAACGCCATGGTTGGCAATGGCCGCATAAGCGGCCGCCAGTTGCAGGGGGGTTACCGATAAACCATATCCATAAGCCATCGCTGCCCTGCGGGCAATATCCCACCCCTGCCAGGCCGGCAGCATTCCGGCACTTTCTCCGGGTAGCCCCAGACCGCTGCCTTGTCCAAAACCAGCCTGATGGAGCATTTGAAAAAGATCCGCCGGAGGAGTGCGCAAGGATATTTTCGCGGCCCCGATGTTGCTTGAATATTTAAGGACTTGCGCCAGATCCAGATTATTGTGACGGACATCATCCTGGATACAGAAGCGGGCAACTCGAAAACAGTTGGTGTTGACGTTGAAGGTACTGTCGGGCTGGATACTATTATCGTCCAGTGCCGCTGCAATGGTGAAGGGTTTCATCACGGAGCCGGGTTCAAAGGTGTCGGCAACGGCCCGATTATTATAAAGACCAGCCTGATAATCATGGCGATCATTGGGGTTGAAAGCAGGATAACTGACCATGGCCAGGACTTCACCGGTCCGGGCATTCATGAGCACCGCTGCGCCGGATCGGGCCTGGAAGCGTTGCACGGCCGAGGCCAGAGCGGTGTAAGCCACATATTGAAGATTGCGGTCAATGCTCAAAGTCAGGACTTTGCCGGGCTGAGCAGAACGGGAAGGGCCGTGCAAGCTCAGCGGATGGCCGTAATTGTCACGTAACCCGGTTTCTTCCCCCGCCTTGCCGGTTAACCACTGGTTATAGGTCAGCTCCAATCCTTCAATGCCTTTACCATCAACATTGGTAAATCCGATCAGTGGGGCCGCAATGCTTCCGGCAGGATAATAACGGCGATTCTCGGTGAGGCTATGCAAGCCGGGAATATGCAGTGCCGTGATTTTTTCGGCCCGTTCAGGACTGATCTGGCGGGCGATAAAGGCAAAATGGCTGGCGCCCGTGTTGACGCGGTCATGGAGTTCGTTGACGCTGATTCCCAGGGCGGAAGCCACAAGCGGCCATTGATTTTCCTGGTGGATAAATAATTGCGGGTCTACCCAAAGGGTTTTGACCGGTACGGACAAAGCCAGAGGTTTACCATCGCGGTCAACAATGGGACCGCGTTGCACCGGCAAAGGAAAATGACGCAAATAGCGTTGGGCTCCCTGGTCGCGTAAAAATGGACCATGTTCCACCTGGGCGCGCCAGGCCTGAGCCATGACTGCAGCAAAGGCGAGTGTTACGGCTGCCCAAACGGCCGTCGCCCGCCACGCTGGTAATGCGCGTGCGGGGATTTTAGCCGGATAGGCAGGGGCCCTGTTCACTGAGCTTTCACCATAACAATCTGATTATTTTTGGGCGCACTTAAGCCCAGTTTCTGCCGGGCGATATCGCCAACGCGCGCATTGGAGGCGAGCGTGGCCTGCTCCAGTTGCAGCTGCCCCCAGCGATTATCCAGGGCAAAATGTTTCGCCTGTGCTTCCTGCAAGGCAATAAACTGGCTTCGGGTGCTTTCCCGTGCAGCCACTATACCGAGCAGGGTTACCATGATGAGAATGGCGAGAATTACCGTATTACGCCGCATGACGCTCACTCCTTTCGGCCACTCTGAGTACCGCTGAACGGGAACGGGGGTTCCTCTGGATTTCTTCCGTACTGGCATGAATGGCCTTGCCGACTGCGCACCATGGTAACGGTGGGATTTCCGTGGCGCGCAACGGCAGGTCGCTGCTGACCCGAAAAGCATCTGCCCGGAAAAAGCGTTTGACCATGCGATCTTCCAGTGAATGAAAGCTGATGATGGCCAGGCGTCCGCCAGCACGCAGTACTGCCATGGCCTCGGGAAGAAACTGTTCCAACTCTTCCAGTTCATGGTTGATAAAAATACGAATGCCTTGAAAGCTGCGCGTCGCCGGATTCAATCCGGAGTCGTGACGGGGAATGACCTCGGCGATGAGTTCGGCAAGCTCGCCGGTGCGCTGCAAGGGGGATTGCGCACGACACTTGACGATTTTGCGGGCAATGGCGCGGGCAAATCGTTCTTCGCCGTAATTTTTCAGCACCTGGCTGATTTCTGCTTCAGGAGCGCTGTTCAACCATTCGGCGGCACTGATGCCGCTGTCGGGATCCATGCGCATGTCCAGAGGGCCGTCACGGAGGAAGCTGAAGCCACGTTCGGCTTCGTCGAGTTGCGGGGAAGAGACGCCCAGATCGGCGAGAATCGCATCCACATTTTCCCAGCCAAGGCTTTCCACAACGCTGCGGATTTCACTGAAACGTGCCTGGCGGATCAATACCCGGTCATCGTCGGCAAAGCGGTCTTTCAGCGCTGCGATGGCACTGGGGTCGCGGTCGAGGATCAACAACAGATCCCGATGCTGAAGCTTTTCCAGCAGTGCCGCACTATGCCCGCCACGGCCTCCGGTCACATCCACACAACGTCGGGCTTGGCCCTCGTTGAGAGCGGGTTGGAGCATGGCGACGCTTTCCTGCAGAAGCACCGTAATGTGAGATCCTGACGCGGGTATGTTCACAGGACGAGGTCTCCCAGGCTGGCAAATCCATCGTTGTTGTTCAGACTGTTTTCCTGGTAGCGATCCCAGCATTGGGCATCCCAGATTTCGAATTTGTTGATCTGACCGACGACGACCAGTTCCTTGTCGATTTCTGCGAAGCGGCGCAGATTGGGTGAAAGCAGAATGCGGGCCTGACTGTCGAGACGCATCTCTTCCGATTGCCCGACAAACATCCGCTGAAACTGGCGGGCGACTGGATTGTTGCCGGGGAGTTCGGCCACTCGGGCTTCCACTTTTTCCCAGGTGGGAAGGGGGTAGGCCACCAGGCAATGTTCCCCCGGGCGGCTTTGCACATCGATGGTAACCACAATCTGGCCGTCGCAATGGTCATTCAGCCAGTCGCGGAAGCGGGCCGGGACGTTCATGCGTCCCTTGCTGTCGAGATTATGCCGGTGCGTTCCCCTAAACATTTTGCGTTTTATTCTCCAAAACCTTCCACTTTGACCCACTTTTCCCCACAAGTTGAAGAATAGAGGGCGCACATCTGGCTGTCAAGGAGAAATATTGAATAATTACGGCATGTTAGAGCATGTTGATAAAGCTGTATAAAACACTTTAAAGGGTTCTTGTAATTATTGGATTATGCAGTACAAAGTGATTTTGAACGTGTCTGTTGGAAAATCAGGAGAGCAGCTGCATGTATCATGATATAAATAAATTGTCTATTTATTTCATTAAGTTGGATCGCTTTGTCGGTGTTTCTGTCAGAAGCAGATGACGAAGGGAGTAAAAATTGGAGTGGGCCGATAAGCCGGGTTCTGTCGTGGACGACCATTCCTCTAGGCCTGCACTTACGCACAGGCTCCAGCAATCTACCCGCATGCACCGCGGACCACGGTATCGCATGCCTATTTGATCTTGCTCCAGGCGGGGTTTTCCCTGCCATTTCCGTTACCGGAAATGCGGTGCGCTCTTACCGCACCTTTTCACCCTTACCGGCGCTTGCGCGCTTGGCGGTATATTTTCTGTGGCACTTTCCGTAGGCTCACGCCCCCCGGCCGTTAACCGGCGCCTTGCCCTATGGAGCCCGGACTTTCCTCTCCGGATAAATCCGCAGCGGTCGTCTGGCCCACTCCGAGGCGGATCATACGCGCTTTCAACAGGACTGTCAGAAGAAAAACCATCCATTTTGCGAACTATACTTTTTTCACATGGATATGTGGTGTATCAGGTATCCGGTACTGTTTACTGAAGGAGTGAATATCATGATTACTGACAATTTTCTGGATGAAGCACGCGATGTCCCCTCAACCACGCCGATGGAAAGGGTGGTGGCCTGGTCCATTTTCCGCAGTCGGGAGGACGCCAGGAAACTGCTCGACCACGTGCATTTGGCGCCCGGGCAGGCGCTGGTAGGCGGGCACAGTCAGGACAGTGTGGCCGCTTATTGGTGGGTTGGTGTGCAGGTGCAGGACATGAGCCAATGGGGCAATGCTACGGCGGTCAACAAGCGGGGTCGCTTGGGAGATTGAAGGCGGGGATCCGGCCATGTAATGCCCTGAGTAGGGTTTCCTTGTTTTGGTGGTTGCCCAAAACCTGCCTCTGGTAGGCCCTGCGCAGGGCCTTGCCGAGTTCTGGTCCTGGAGGAACGCCGAGATCTATGAGATCGTCGCCACGGATAAGCGCTTCAGGAAGTGTTTCCCAGAGCCCCAGTTTCTGCCAAATCTCGCGGGCATGCGTGATGGATGACAAATCACTGTGACCGCCACCACGTGTATCGGCCTGGGCAACATCAAGGAGCAGGCTGCGGTCAGGAACGCGTAGAGCCAGACGAGCATAGGCCTGTTGCTTGGCCCGATCCCGAAACAGGGCGTGGGGAGCCCCGTGCCAACGGAGTAATGGTAAAATCTGTTGCTGAAGATGTTGACCGGGGAAATAGCGATTCAGGAAGTCGCGTGCCCGAGCAAGGGAATGTTCATGCCCGATGGCCCGCCAGCGATTTTGTGGATCGCGCCGGGTGCTGTCGGCTTTACCCAGATCATGCAAGAGGGCTGCCAGCATCAGGATGATGTCGCGTGCGGGCAGACCCTGGCGCAGGGTGGCGGCTTCGGCAAGCACTTTTCCCGTATGTATCCAGACATCTCCTTCAGGATGCGCATCCGGACGCTGAGGTACGGCCTGCAGCGCTTCGAGGGCCGGGAATGCGCGGATGCTGCCGGTGAGTGCCAGTGCATCCCAGGCTGTCTGCAGGTTGCAGCCACGCAGCAGGAGCGCCTCCCACTCCTTGCGCAGCCGTTCGGTAGGGATTTCCGACAGTTGTTCGGCCAGTTTTTGGCAATGTGGGATGCTGCTTGCTTCGAGATGAAAATCCAGTTGCCCGACCAAACGCGCAGCCCGGAATGCTCTGAGAGGGTCATCAGCAAAGGTGTCGGGATTCACAATGCGCAGTCGTTTTTTCTGCAGATCACGCAGTCCACCCACAGCATCCAGTATTTGTCCGGAGCGCCAGTCCCAGGCCAGGGCATTGACCGTAAAATCACGACGTTGTACAGCAATGGACCAGGGCAGGTGCGGGTCGGTTTCGCCGCGTGTTTGGGGCAGGGTAAATTCCGCACCAGCAGCCACCCAGACTGCACAGCGACCACCCACCCGATGCGCAGCAAAAGGCGCCAGGCATTCTTCCAGTCGCGCTTCATTCAGTTCATGGATTTCCATATCCCAGTCATGAACGGGTAGCCCTAACAGGCTGTCACGAACTGCACCGCCGACCAGCAGCGTCCTCGCCCCCGCACGTTCCAACGCGTTGATTATTGGCGTCAGTTTTGGCGGGATGAATATTTCCATAACCCTAGTTTTTGCGCATCTCGGTCAATAATCCGGCGTAGCGTTCGGCCACAACCCGACGTTTGATTTTCAGAGTAGGTGTGACTTCACCATGAGCTTCGCTCAGAGCTTCCGGCAAAATGGCAAAACGCCGTACCTGTTCATAGGAAGGCAGATCCTGCAGGGCGGTATGAATGCTTTCCTGTAAGGCCTTGCGCAAGATGCTTGCCTCAGGATTGGTGCCGAAGCGTTCCTGTACCTGTTCCGGATTGGGAAAAATCAGGGCACTCAGGTATGGAAGGCGGTCTCCGAAAACGACGGCCTGACTGATGAGCGCCTGGGCCATCAGGCGCATTTCAATTTTTTGTGGGGGAATGTTTTCGCCCGCCGAATTGACGATCAGATCTTTTTTGCGATCACAAATGCTCAGGTATCCATCGTCATCGAGGCTACCGACATCGCCGGTGTGTAACCAGCCATCCACAATGGTTTCCCGGGTGGCACTGTCATTATTCCAGTAGCCGGACATGATGGATGGCCCGCGCACCAGGATTTCGCCATCGGCGGCAATACGTCCTTGCAAATTAGGCAGGAAGCGGCCGACAGTTCCTGGTCGGATGTCATTCAGAGGATTGGCGGCGATGACCGGGCTGGTTTCGGTCATGCCATATCCCTCCACCACAGGCAGGCCGATGTCCAGAAAAAAACGGGTGATATCTGTATCCAGCGGGGCGCCTCCGGAAACGAAAAAGCGCAGGCGTCCTCCGAGTTTTTTGCGTAGCCCGGAGGCTAAAAGGCGGCGCGCGATATACCGTTGCCATGGAGGAACAGAACGATCGCTGGCACTTAGCCCGGCGCCGCGCTGCATGAAACGACCCAGCAGGCCACCGCGTTCCTCAATACCACGCCGGACCCGGCTGTAAAGTAACTGAAAAACTCTGGGAACAGCAATAACGATATCAGGATGAGCCGCTTCCATATCGCGCAAAACGGTATCAGGGCGTTCAGCATAGGCAACTTCCAGTCCGAGCAGGTAAGCGCCAAAATGCCCGGTCCCCCGCTCAAACACATGTGACAGCGGAAGAATGGACAGCAGTCGCTGGCCGCGTCGCAAGGGGACCAAAGGCAAAAAGCCGGCAATATTACTGAGGATGTTACCATGACTGAGCATGACGCCTTTGGGCCATCCGGTTGTTCCGGAGGTGTAAACAATGCTGGCAATTTGCTCACGTTGCAATTCGCCAAGGCGTTCTGCCAGATCCTGTTTGTGCAGCGCGGTATTGTCCTGTTCGAGTTGTGCCCAGTGTTTCAGGCCAGCGCTTTGGGCTGCCTCAGGATTTCTGAGTAATATGCGTTCATGAGGAACCCCCCAACCCTCGCCACCCATTTTTTCCCACTCATTACTGCCCTCCAGCAACACCAGTCCGGCACCACTATCACCCAGAACGTAGTGAATTTCCCGAGGACTAAAACTGGGGTATAGAGGAACCGTGATGGCACCAATGCTGAGAATGGCGAAATCCATAATGGCCCAGTCCATGGAGTTGGGTGCCATCAATATGACTCTTTCTCCCCTTTTAACGCCCAGGCGCAGCAAGCCCTCAGCGCGCGCCTGTACCTGGGTCTGAAAATGGGCAGCACTGACTTTCTGGAAGCCCTGTGGCTGGCGCTCCAGGGCAATACAGCCATTTGGATCCAGTGTGCAACGTGCGAACAGCCCTTCGGGCAGACTCCGAAAACGATCAAGGTCTGCCATCATTTCAGCGCATGGCTTTTTCGGCAGGGGTCAGGCTGCGTTTGAAGCTCTCCATTTGAAACAGGCGGTCCATATATTCCTGGGTAGCCTTAGCCGCTGCTGGCAGGCTGATGTCGAGCACGGGGAGGCGCCAGAGCAGGGGGGCAATGGCACAATCAAGAATGGACAGATCATCGCCAAAAAGAAAACGCTGTTGCGTAAAAATGGTGCTGAGTCCCGCCATGGTACTGCGGATCTGTTCTTTGGCCGTCTTGATTTGTTCCGGACTGAAGCCTGGCTGGAAAAGCGGCGCGAACCAGTCCTGATCAAAGCGCAGCAGCCCCAGACGAACTTTTGCCCGGGAAATAGGATCAACAGGAATAAGAGGAGGATGCGGAAAACGCTCGTCCAGGTACTCCATAATCAACACCGATTCATGGATGGCGAGGTCCCGGTCCAGGAGGGTGGGAACCTGATTGTAAGAATTGAGTTCAGCGAGTTCTTCAGGCTTCTGGGCGAGGTCAACTTCAATGGTCTGATATTCCATTGCCTTTTCTTCCAGAACAAAACGCACGCGCTGCGCATACACGCAATCGTCGCTGGAATACAAGGTCATCAGAGTTTTTTTGCTGCTGGGCGTGGCCATATTTGAACTTCCTTGATCGCAAGTAGAGTATATCTTTAGCATGAAACCCGTAAGAGATTTCATCGGCTCGTTGATTATACATGACTACCGCATTGTTGGGGTATTTCCATGAGAGCAGAGTGCCTGGTGGGAAAATATTATTTGTTAATGAATGTCAATAGGTCTTGTCGAGGACTGTGGGTCGCTGTAAACTTCCTGACCAGTCGGTTAGTTGTATAGAGACAACAAAAGTTGTAACCTAAACCACAACTGTATGGGAGGGCGGTCCTGAGGATCGCATAGGAATTAAAATCATGATCCGTCAGCGCACACTTAAAAATATGATTTGGGGCACCGGAATCGGCCTGCACAGTGGCCGCAAGGTTTATCTGGGCCTACGTCCTGCCCCGATTAACACCGGCATTGTTTTTCACCGGAGTGACATTGAGGGGGGCGCCTGGATCAAGGCTGATCCTCTCCATGTGGTGGATACCCGTCTTTCCACCAATATTGGCGATGGGCAGATTCGTGTGGGCACCATTGAACATCTGATGTCAGCTTTGGCTGGCTTGGGTATTGATAATGCCTATATAGACCTGGATGGTCCGGAAGTGCCGATTATGGATGGTAGCGCGGCGCCTTTTGTTTTTTTGATTCAATGCGCGGGCATTGAAGAGCAGAATGCGCCCAAGCGTTTCATTCGTATCACTAAGCCACTGCTTGCCGAAGACGGTGATCGTTGGGTGCGTCTAGAACCTTTTGATGGATTCAAGGTGAGTTTCACCATTGATTTTGACCACCCTGTCGTCAAAAACGGTGGCCAGGACGTGACTGTGGATTTTTCACGCACTTCCTACCTGAAAGAAGTGGCGCGCGCCCGGACTTTTGGTTTTATGCGGGAAGTAGAAACCCTCCGAAAAATGGGCCTGGCTCTGGGTGGTAATCTGGATAATGCCATTGTGGTCGATGATTATCGCATCCTCAATGAAGAGGGCTTGCGTTACACCAATGAGTTTGTCCGTCATAAGGTTCTTGATTCCATTGGTGATTTGTATCTGCTGGGACATCCTCTGGTGGGACATTTTTCCGGGCATAAGGCAGGGCACGCCCTCAATAACAGCTTGTTGCGAGCCTTGTTGCAGCGCCAGGATGCCTGGGAGTTTGCGGATTATTCCGAAAGCTCTGCCCCCTTTTCCTTTGCAGAAAGCTTGGTGGCTTCTCCCGCCTGAGCTTTTTCCAGGGTCTCTGCCAGGCGCAGCATGGCTCGGGCGATGTCTGGTGCCATCTGCTTGCTACTTTGTTTGAGGGTTTGGGCAGCCTGATCCGCGTAGATTTCAGGTTTTTTCTGTACTCTGGGCTGGGCGGGCAGTTGGGCATGCCAGTACCTGATGCTGGACTGGATATGTTGTACCGGATCTTCAGGAAATTCCTTATTCCAGCGTTTAATCACTTTTTTTTCATTGCGCCGTAACCACGCGTGCCAAACCGGACTTTGGCAAAGCACTTGTAAAGTGTTATCCGACCAGGCCACCAGCCAGGTATGGTCCTGGATTTCCAGGTCGAGCATGGCATTCCAGGCAGGCTGACGTTCCCGCAGCAGGCGGGCATACTGAACGATGCTGCCGACATTTCCTGAGTGGCGTAGTGTAAATGGGCGTTGTGGTCGCTGTCGTTTATCATTCATGGGCTTTCATGCTAACCTGCAAAATATTTTTTACCTAGGTTTGTCTATTCATGTTTGGAACCATCATCCGTCATGTGGTTGGTAGTCGCAATGAGCGTCTGATTAAGAAAGCCCGTGCTGTAGTGATCAGAATCAATGCGCTGGAAGAGCAATACCAGGCCATGGACGATACCAGTCTGGCTGGGCAGACAGCTCTTTTCAAAGAGCGTATCGCCCGGGGTGAAAGTCTGGATGCCGTGCTGCCCGAAGCTTTTGCCGTGGTTCGCGAAGCTACCCGGCGGGTAATAGGTATGCGCCACTATGACGTGCAGCTGATTGGCGGATATATGCTGCATGAGGGCAAAATCGCAGAAATGCGGACCGGTGAAGGTAAGACGCTGGTCGCTACCCTGCCCGCTTATTTGAATGCCTTGCGCGGCAAGGGCGTGCACGTAATTACCGTCAATGATTATCTGGCTAGCCGCGATGCCCAATGGGTTGCCAAAATACATAATTTTCTGGGTCTTAGTGTGGGCACCATCATTTCCGATCTGGCTACGGAAGACCGGCGTGCGGCTTATGCAGCCGATATTACCTATGGTACCAATAATGAATTCGGCTTTGATTATTTGCGCGACAATATGGCTTTCTCACCCGCAGACCGGGTCCAGCGCGGTTTGCATTATGCAATTATTGACGAAGTAGACTCCATCCTCATTGATGAAGCGCGGACTCCTCTGATTATCAGTGGCCCCACGGAAGAAAATACGGATTTGTATTTCCGGGTAGACAAGCTGGTAGGGCAATTTGTCGTCGAGGAAGATTACACGGTTGACGAAAAAGCCAAGCAGGTGATGCTCACCGAGGAAGGTATCGAAAAGGCTGAAAGGCTCATGGCTGAACATGGCCTGCTGACTGAAGATAATCTTTACGATCTGGCTAATGTCACCCTGGTACATCATCTGAATCAGGCGCTGCGGGCGCATGTCATTTATCATCGCGAAACCGACTACATTGTCCGTGATGGTGAAGTTTGTATTGTGGATGAATTTACCGGTCGTATGATGACCGGTCGGCGCTGGTCCGACGGATTGCATCAGGCGGTTGAAGCCAAGGAAGGGGTCGAGGTCCAGAATGAAAATCAGACGCTGGCTTCCATTACCTTCCAGAATTATTTCCGGATGTACGACAAGCTTTCCGGAATGACCGGCACGGCAGATACCGAAGCGTTTGAACTGAACCAGATTTATAATCTGGAAGTGGTGGTTATCCCGACCCACAAGCCGGTACGACGTCTGGATATGGCGGATCTTATTTATCGCACGGCTCAGGAAAAATGGACGGCGATTGTTGAGGATATTCGTGATTGTCATCAGCGTGGACAACCGGTGTTGGTGGGTACAACCTCCATTGAGCACAACGAGTTTCTCTCACATTTGCTCAAGCAGGCCAAAACTCCCCATGAAGTGTTGAACGCCAAGCAACACCAACGGGAGGCGGAAATTATCGCCCAGGCGGGTACGCCCGGAGCGATAACCATTGCCACCAATATGGCCGGGCGCGGTACGGATATTGTGCTGGGTGGGAATGTTGGTCATCAGGTAGATATGGTGCTGGCAGATCCGGATATGGATGAAGAACGTAAAAGTGAGCGTGCCGAAGCCCTGAAAAATGGTTGGCAAGGCTTGCATGATCGGGCAATCGAAGCAGGCGGTCTGCATATTATTGGTACTGAACGTCATGAATCACGGCGTGTGGATAATCAGTTGCGGGGTCGTTCCGGTCGTCAGGGCGATCCGGGCACCACCCGTTTTTATCTGTGTCTGGAAGATCCGCTGATGCGGATTTTCGGCAGTGACCGTTTGGGTGGACTGATGCAGAAACTGGGGATGAAAGAGGGCGAGGCCATCGAACATCCCTGGGTTACCAAATCCATTGAAAATGCGCAACGCAAGGTCGAAAGCCGCAACTTCGATATTCGCAAACAACTGCTGGAATATGATGATGTAGCGAACGAGCAGCGCAAAATCATTTATCAGCAGCGCAATGCCTTTATGGATGCGGATGATGTCAGCGAGGAAATCCAGGTGTTGCGTGAGGATGTACTGGATGCAGTGCTGGCAGATTACACCCCTGCCGGAGTCATGGAAGAAGAATGGGATGTTCCGGGTCTGGAGTCGGCTCTGCAGCGGGTGTTTGGACTCGAAGCGCCCGTCGGGCAGTGGCTGGAACTGGACAAGCGTTTGAACTACGAAGGTCTGCGCAGCAAAGTCATGGAGCTGGTGCAGACGTCTTATGCCGAGAAAGAAGCCTTGATGGGTAGCGAAATGGCGCGTCATTTTGAAAAGTCCATCATGCTGCAGGTGCTGGACAGCCAGTGGAAAGATCATCTGGCCAGTATGGATCATCTTCGCGAAGGCATTCATTTACGCGGTTATGCGCAGAAAAATCCCAAGCAGGAATATAAAAAAGAGTCCTTGGCGATGTTCAACAGCATGTTGGCGCGTATGCGCGAAGAGGTCATCAGTACTTTGTCGCGTCTGCATGTCAGTCCGGCAGCGGAAACCATGGATTGGGACGCCCTGGCGCGTGCCGCAGCACCCCAGCACTTACAGTTTTCTCATCCTGATTTTGCGGCAGAGCCGGGGGCTGAAAATTCAGGCTTGACCGCATTGGCCGGGGGCGTCCTCGGAGAACAGCTGACTGATTCGTCCACCCATTTTCCTGCGCAATCGCCCCTGATTGCCGATGATAAAATTGGCCGGAATCAGCCCTGCCCCTGTGGATCAGGCAAAAAATACAAGCATTGTCACGGACGCTTACAATAA
Organism: Acidithiobacillus sulfurivorans; assembly: GCF_018853815.1. Classification (GTDB taxonomy): domain Bacteria; phylum Pseudomonadota; class Gammaproteobacteria; order Acidithiobacillales; family Acidithiobacillaceae; genus Acidithiobacillus; species Acidithiobacillus sulfurivorans. The sequence continues at coordinate 23,713 of NZ_JAAOMP010000075.1, forward strand.
GGAGCTGCTATGGCTGTTGGCCTTCTTCCTCCCCACGATTTGCTGCCTGTAGCCGGTGTGCGGCTGGCGGTCACCGAAGCGGGCATCCGCTATGCCGGACGCCGTGATCTCACCCTGATTGCTGTGGATGAAGGCACCCAGGTAGCGGGAGTGTTTACGCGGAACCGCTTCTCGGCGGCTCCGGTATTGGTGGCCCAGCGGCATTTGTCCTCGGCAACCCCCATTCGGGCGCTGGTCATCAATACGGGTAATGCCAATGCGGGTACGGGGGCTGCAGGCTTGCAGGCGGCAGAAGATTCCTGCCGGGTTGTGGCTGTCGCTTTGGATTGTCCTTCCGAGTCGGTGCTGCCCTTTTCGACCGGGGTGATTGGTGAGCCGGTGGATCTGGCCGGAAAAATCTCTGCCGCGCTTCCCGTCTTAAAAATACATCTGGATGAAAATCATTGGGAAATAGCGGCTGCTGCCATTATGACCACCGATACGATCCCCAAAGCCTGCTCGCAGCAGATGGATCTGGATGGTCAGGTAGTGACGGTAACGGGCATGGCCAAGGGTTCCGGCATGATTCGTCCGGATATGGCGACCATGCTGGCTTATATGGCTACCGATGCACCCTTGCGAGCAGAGGCTTTGCAGCAGTGTCTGCAAGACGCCATGGCGCAATCGTTCAATCGGATTACGGTAGATGGAGACACTTCTACCAATGACGCCTGTATTTTGATGGCGACGGGTAAAATTGCCGCTGAGCCCATTAGCAGTGTCGAAGATCCGCGCTATGCGCCGCTCTGTGCGGCGATCACCGAGGTGGCGCAATTTTTGGCCCAGGCCATTGTTCGGGATGGGGAGGGTGCCAGTAAATTTATTCCTATCCACATTGCGGGGGGGCGCAATGAGGAGGAATGTTTGCAGGTGGCCTATCGCATGGCTCACAGTCCTTTGATCAAGACCGCTTTTTTTGCTTCGGACCCCAACTGGGGACGTTTGCTGGCCGCCATTGGTTCGGCCGGGGTAGATGATCTGGAAGTGGATAAGGTTCAGGTCAGTCTGGGAGAGACGCGCATTGTCCAGGATGGTGCCCGAGATCCTGATTACACCGAGGCTGCCGGGCAGGCGGTGATGGCCGAGGCAGAAATCCCGGTGCGGGTGGATTTGGGTCGCGGGCTGGCGAGCGCGACAATCTGGACCTGTGATTTATCCTATGACTACGTGCGTATTAACGCCGATTATCGCAGCTGATGACAGTCGTTCCTGTAGCCACGGGTATTGTTGAGGACGAAAATGGTCGTCTGCTTATTTCCTTGCGCCCTGAAGGCAAACCCTGGCCGGGGTTTTGGGAGTTTCCCGGTGGAAAGGTGGACCCGGGTGAAACGCCTGTGGAAGCCCTGCATCGGGAGTTATGGGAAGAGATTGGCATCCGGGTGCTGGATGCGGAACCATTCCGGACCCTGGATTATACCTACCCCGAGCGGACAGTGCGCCTGCATTTTTACCGGGTGCGACGCTGGAATGGTGCGGCTCACGGTAAGGAAGGACAGCAGGTTCGCTGGTTGTATCCCTGGGAAATTCCGGCGTTGGAATGTCTGCCCGCCAACCTGCGGATGACGGCAGCGGTATTGGAAGAATTTCTGCCGCACCCGCCACTATGCCTGATTGCAGATCCGGCCCGTGTGGAGCCCCAGGCATTCGCTCATGCCTGGCGAGAAGCACTGAGAGCCGGCCTGCAATGGGTGATCCTGCGTTGCAAAAGCTCTGTGGATGAAGAGCGCGCGAAGTTGTTGGAATCTCTTTGCGCAGAATCCCTGGCCGCAGGTACGCAGGTCTGGCTGAATCATGCTGAGCCTTTGCCAGACTGGCCGCATAGCGGTCGTCATCTGACGCAATCCCAATTGGAAGCTGGCTTGCGGCCTGCAGGGCCTTTTGGCGTTTCCTGTCATGATGCCGGGGAAATTCACCAGGCGGCTCAGGCGGGAGCCCGTTATGCCTTGCTTTCCCCATTGTTTTCCACCCGCTCCCATCCGGATACGTTGCCTTTAGGCGAAAAAGTTTTTGCTGAACTAGCGGAAACTTCGGCTATACCGCTTATTGCCTTGGGTGGGCTAACGGCGGAGCGTGTTCCTGCGGCAATGGCTGCCGGGGCCAGTGGGGTTGCTATCCTCTCGGGAATTATCGAGGCTTCTGATCCTTTTACTGCTACCAGTGATTTTCTGCGCTATTGGAGGCCCTGAGTGCCCCGAATTTCGGTCGTGATCCCGCTGTACAACGAAATCGACAACGTCACACCGCTTTGTGATGCCTTGAGTGTGGCGCTGGCGGGGGCTGATGTTGAAATCATCATTGTCGATGATGGTAGTCGTGATGGCAGTGCGGCGGCCCTGGACCGAGAAGCCGCAGCACGCGGAGACCATTTCAAGATGATTCATCTGCAAAGAAATTTTGGCCAGACAGCGGCGATGCAGGCGGGGATTGATGCTGCCCGGGGGGAGGTCATCGTGACCCTGGATGCTGACCTGCAAAATGATCCTCAGGATATTCTGCCTTTGGCCGAGCGCTTGCTGGCTGAAAATCTGGATGTGGTAGCGGGTTGGCGCAAAAATCGTCAGGATGGCCTGTTTTTGCGCAAAATACCTTCGCGTATTGCCAATCGACTCATTCGCCGCTTTACGGGCGTGCGTTTACATGATTATGGATGCACGCTCAAAGCCTACCGGGCTTCGGTGATCAAAGGGGTGCGCCTTTATGGAGAAATGCACCGCTTTATCCCGGCCTGGTTATCGACCCTGACCTACACCGATCGTATTGTGGAAGTGCCCGTGCGTCACCATGCGCGCGTGGCAGGTAAGAGTAAGTACGGAATTTCCCGAACTTTTCGGGTGCTGGTAGACTTGTTGTTTGTTAAGTTTTTTCTGGGTTACAGCCAGCGACCCATGCATTTTTTTGGTACCGTCGGACTGTTTTCGCTGTTTATAGGTTCCGGCATGCTGATTTATTTGTTTATTGATAAATTCGCCGAAGGCGCAGAGATTTCCGGTCGGCCCATGCTCATTGCGGGCGTCCTGTTTTTTCTGGGAGGGCTGCAGTTTTTGAATACGGGGATTGTCGGGGAAATGCTGTCGCGGATATACCATGAATCCCAGGACAAAAAGACTTATGTGATTCGCCATACGGTGCATCTTGACCCGGGTGCCGAACCCTGATGCCCGTTCCTATTTTGATGTATCACAATATTGACCGCGCACCCAAAGGGGTGAAATTGCGCGGTCTTTACGTTTCTCCAGAACGATTCCGGCGTCAGATGGCATTGCTGCATCGCTTTGGTTATCAGGGTTTGTCCATGTCTGCGGCCTTACCCTATATTCGTGGCGAAGCCAAAGGAAAAGTAGTTGCCATTACCTTTGATGATGGTTATCGGGATAATCTGGAAAATGCCTTACCGGTTTTGCAGCATTATGGATTTACGGCGACCTGTTACATGGTCAGCGCGGCACTGGGTGCGGATAATGCTTGGGATGCGGCAGATCTGGGCGTACACAAGCCGTTGATGTCCGAAACAGAGTTGCGGCAATGGCAAGCGGCCGGGATGGAAGTCGGCGCCCATAGTCGCCATCATCCCCGTCTGCCGGATTTGACGGAAGCGGATCTGCTGAACGAAATGGCCGGTTCCCGTCAGGATCTGGAAAAATTGTTGGATGTTCCCGTCACGCAATTTTGTTATCCCTACGGTGCCGCAGGACAGCGCGAGCGTGAAGCGGCAAAACAGGCCGGGTTTTTGGCGGCAGTGACCGTGCGCCGGGGGCGTGCCCGAGCGGGGGGAGAGGACCCTTTTGACCTTCCCCGGGTCATGGTCGGCGGACATCACGGCCCGCATGTATTCCCTATGCAGATCTGGACAGCACATGAGGATCGGCATTGAGCACCGGGCTGCGGTTGCTCTGGGTGGGAACAAATCCGGGGGGTGGAGGTACAGAAACCCATATGATCACCATGTGTCGCGCTTTGGCGGATGCTGGCGTGGACATGCATGCCTTCGTGCATCCCCAGGGACATATTGGCGAAGCTTTGTCTGACAGTTTGGTCAAGCTGCACTATGGTGCGTTTCGTAACAGTGCCGATGCGCCAGCCATGCGCAAGCTATGGAAAATTATCCGTCATGTGCAACCCGATTGGCTGATCGGGAGTTTCAGCAAGGAATACTGGCCACTGGCCATACTCAGTCGGATGAGTGGCCGTCCTCTGGTATTGTTCCGGCATATGGATTTACGCCTCAGACCCAGCACCCGCTGGCTTTTATCCCGCTGGCCCTTGCGGCTTTTCGCCATATCCGAATACTTGCGTCGTCGTCTGATTGAACAGGGCATTCCTCCGGCGCGGGTAGAAGTACTCCTGAATCCCATCCATCTGGCAGAATTCCATCGAGATGCCGAAGCCCGTCAAAATCGGCGACGCGATTTGGGGTTGACTGATGCGGATTTTCTGTTGGGTTTTGTGGGTGCCTGGCATCGTGGTAAAGGCGTTTTCATGTTGGCCGATGCCATTGATGCCGCCCACGCACAAAATGCGCATGTTCATGGCCTATGGTTAGGCGGTGGGGCGCATGAGGAAGCATTGAGATCCCGTCTGACCAATAAACCCTGGCACCATGTGCTGGGTTGGCAAAATCCGGTAATGCCTTGGTATAGTGTCATGGATGCTTTGGCCCTGCCGTCCATAGAACCCGATACTTTCGGCAGGGTTTGTCTGGAGGCGCAGGCTTGTGGAACACCAGTGCTGGGCGCGGACATAGGGGGTATTCCCGAAAGTTTTGTGGATGGCCAGGGAGGATGGTTGTTGCCGGCTGGAGATGTAACAGCATGGCTTAAAACCACTTTAAATCTGGCAGAAAAAAAACAAACCTTGAATGTTTCTATGGGGTTTGACTATGCAAAGAAGTATTCGTCGACGGTTATTAGTGAGGAATTTTTGAAGCTTTTAGAGATCGATGGTAATTAATAAATGGGTAGTGCGTCATGGGGCAACGTAATTTTTTGATGGAGATGGTGGTTGAAACTCAGCCGAGACGATATTGGTGTGTGCTTAAGTATTTTAAGACAGTGGTTGTGGAATGAGGCAAGCTTTATGAGGATGCACCTGAATATTTCTAACTCTAAAAGATACTGGTTGCTTTTTATAATAGCCGCCACCAGTTTCATTTTTACTCTTTATAATGTCCAGTACACAGGTGAGGAAGCCGTTTATCCGCTCATGTCATATGAGATGTGGTGTCACGGACATATTTTAACGCCTGTGATGTATGGACAAGATTATTGGCGTCCGCCACTTTATAATTTACTCATTACTGGTTTATCAATGTTGATTGGCTGGTCTCATATGCTTGTTGCTGCGCGACTAATCGCTGCTTTTTCTTCAATAGGCTCAGCGCTTCTAGTTGCTTGGTTTGCCAAGAGGATCTGGAATGATCGTGATTTATTCGCATTTACGGCTTTGGTGTACATTACCTTAGGAGATGTTCTTTTTTACGATGGTTGGCTTGCGTACAGTGACCCGTTATTTGCTTTTTTCTGTTTAGCAGCGATGTTGTTTGGATGGCTTGCAGTGCTCGAGAGGCGTGTTGGTTTCTTTGCACTTGCACTGTTAGCAGTGTCTTGTGCATTTCTTACTAAAGCGCTGACGGCCTATGTTTTTTATGGTGTGGCCGTCATCGTTATTACCTTTCAGACGCGCGCATGGAGATTTCTTTTTTCATGGCCTTCCTTGTCTATGCATTTTTTTGCTTTATCAATTCCTGTCCTCTGGTATGGTATGGCACCGGCTGGTGGCGTTATGGCGCATGGAATGCTCAATGATATTATTGGTAAGTTGCAAGGACAAGGAGTTCTGGATTATCTGAATCAGTTTTTTTCTTATCCGGCAAGAACATTCGGTCAGCTATTCCCGATCTCCGGCATTGTCATTTACGCTATAATACGGCGATATTTACCTTTTAGCCTACCGAATCAGCATGTGCGGACAGCCCTATGGATATCTGGGATAAATTATTTACCTTACTGGCTTTCACCTCAAAGTGGAATTCGTTATTTGTTACCTATTTATGGTATTGTGACAATAGCATTGGTGGGATTTATTGCGAACTCTTTAAAGACTAGGAGGTTATTGTTAAAATGGATTTTAGTGGCTATCTTCCTGAAATATATATTCGCTTTGTGGTTATTCCCAGCGTATACAGAGCGTTTTCGTCCGCATCTTGCTGAAATAGCAAAAAATGTGCTAAGGGAAACTCGGGGAGCACCTCTTTATGTCACTAATGTAGCTTGGGTAGGAATTAGTGTAACGGCGGACATTGATCTGGCGATAAGACCGCACCCGCCACTGGTGAGGCCGCCATCAGATTTAACAAATGGGTATGTGCTTAGCTATCCTGGAGACGTGCCCAAAAATTATTCTGTTGTGTCAAAATACCATGGAGCTTGGCTATTATGCTGCGGTATCGTATGTGCCCACAAGGCAGAAACACCCCCACGTCTGAAAAACTGAGACTGTCGAAATATATATCGTTATGAAAAAAATAAATATTCCTGATTTCTTGGTATTCACGCTATACGCGTTGCCCATGTTTCTATCGCCACTTAGTACCGCAGGCACGGGTATTTCCTTGGGCCTGCTGTTGCTTGGATATGCATTGAGTGGTCATTGGAGAAACTGGCGTGTACTGCATACGAAACCATGGGCTTTGCCCTTTTTGCTCTTGTTTGGTTGGACCTTGATGGGCCTTATATGGACTTCCGATATGGCATCAGGGTTGAAGGTTGCTGAAGCGACAGGTTACGGTTTATTTGCATTAATTGGTGCGACGTTGCCTTGGCAGGAGCGTTGGGTAAAACTATTCATCCGTTTGTTTTTGGCTGGTTTGGCTTTAAACGCAGTGCTGGCTTTCCTGATGACCTGGAAAATTTTGCCATGGCAAAATACTGATAATCTTCCATATACTGGCTTTAGTGACCATATATTTTTATCTCTTGTGTTGGTTCAGGCCCTGTTATGGCTGTTATGGGATTTTCACAATTCATGGGCTATCCCTAAATGGTCTGCAGCATTACTAGGGCTGCTCTTTTTTGTTCAGCTTATCATTACGCCTGCTCGTTCTGGCCAATTGGCTTTCATTTTGGTGATGCCTATTGCGATTTGGCTACTGTATCGTGGACGCTGGAAGTATTGGGCGCTGGTTATTTTGTGTCTTGGTGTAATAGGATTGGGAATGTCACCAGTTGTACAATCTCGAGTTGAATTGGGTATTGCTAACGTCGAGCAGTTTATCGCCAATCAAAACAGTACGACCACCAGCCTTGGAATCAGAATCGCAACAATGGAAGCCGGCTGGGAAATGTTAGTTGAACATCCTCTAATGGGAGTGGGTACCGGTGATTTTTCTGGAGCAATGAAGGGTCTGCAAAATGCAGGTCAAGTCACAAATACACCGGGCATTACCAATACATCTGCGGCTAACAGTTACTTAAGCGAAGCAGCAGTCCTTGGGTTCCCTGGATTATTTTTGCTATTATGGATGATGCTTGCTGCAACGATAGAAAGCTGGAAAAACAGAAAGCAGCCTCAAGGCTGGTTTGTTTTCATGTATCTGGCTGTCTTTTGGCTTGGGGGAATATATAACACTTTGAATTGGGGGTATGACAATGCGATCGGCTGGGCCTTGGTCATAGCTATCCCAATGGCTGCTATTGGAAATCGTAAGTGAAAATTGCTGTCATTATAGTCAATTATAATGGTGAATCTAAATTGATCCCATGTATTGAATCATGGATTGCTGACGGCGGTTCTGAGTCAGATGTTGTGGTTGTGGATAACGGTAGCGTGGACAAATCCATCTCAATTCTCGAAAATCAATTCCTTTCTTTGCGGGTCATCCGGAATGCTTGCAATGGCGGCTTTGCTAAGGCTGTGAATCAAGGCATTAGTCAGTCGTGCCAGGATTTGGTTTTGATCTTGAATAATGATGCTTGCCTGGTCCCTGGTGCCATCAGGGCATTACAGAAATGTGCTTTTGAGCACCCTAATGCCGCCCTGATTGGTGCTCGTTTGGTCGATCAAAATCTGCGGCCACAAAATGTAGTGGCACCATTCCCCAATGCCTGGCGCGATTTTCTTCCCAGATTTTTGCAGAGGTTGTTCTTGCCTAGAGGGCAGATTGGTAGACTGGAAGCAGAGCATGAGCCCGTATCGGTTCCGACGTTGATTGGTGCAGCACTTATGGTGCGTAGATCTGCGTTGAAAAGGTTGGGTTTGATGGATGAAGATTTTTTCTTTTATCTGGAAGAAACTGAGTGGTGTCATCGTGCTCACATCCTTGGTTTTGAGGTCTTGTTGTGTCCCCAAGCTTTGGTGATGCACGAGCTGGGAGGGACAGCTAATCGCTATCAAGCAGCTTCGCGTATCGAATTCCACCGTTCCCGTATGCTTTACGCTCGCAAGGTTGAGGGAAGTCTTGCTTGGTTTGTATTGTCTATTCACTATTACTTTAGCTCTAGTATCAATTTGATAAGTAACGCTTTTGCTGTGGTTATGACGCTTTTTCAGGTTTCAAGATTGCGCCGCAAGACCCGGATGTATGCTGTTGTCTGGCTCTGGCATTTTTCGGGGCGGCCCTCGAGCTGGGGTTTGCCCAACAAGTGTGCGCGGCCTAAAAATGACTAATCTTTCTGTTGTTTACATCAGTAAAAACAGTGAAAAACATCTCTCGCAATCCTTAGCCAGTGTTCAGGAATTGGCTGACGAAATCTTACTGGTGGATTGTGGTTCCACAGATCAAACGACGACAATTGCCAAAAATTTTGGTGCAAGGGTGCTTCATCAGGAATGGCTTGGCTTTGGAGGGCAGAGACAATTTGCGGTGAAATCTGCCCGTTATGACTGGATTCTGATGCTGGATACCGATGAAATATTGCGTCCAGATGCCAGGAAACTCATTTTTTCGGCTATCCGTGAGAGTTCAGCGACAGGTTTCTATCTGTTGCGGCAAAATTATATTGGCCGTAAGCCGATACGGTACAGTGAATGGCGCAATGATTGGGTACTGCGTTTATTCGATAGACGGGATGGGTGTTACGACACGCAGGCAAAGGTTCATGAATCATGGCGGGGTTCTGGTCCCACTCAGCGTCTTCCCGGGGTTTCTATCGATCATTATCCATTTGCCTTTTTGAAAGAAATGTTGCCAAAATTGCAGCGTTATGCGGAACTTAACGCAGAAAAAGTGTACGCACGCGGTCGATTCATATCGGCTTGGGCACCTATGAACCATGGATTGTCGGCGTTTCTGCGTAGTTATATCCTGCGCCTGGGCATTCTGGATGGCGTCGATGGTGCCGCCATTGCCTGGACTACCGCCTTGGGTGCCTTTATGAAATATGCTATTGCCCGTGAGATGCAGTTGCAGGACAAGGAAAATTCGTGAAATTACTGCTGCTGCGCCTCAGCTCTTTGGGGGATGTGCTGCATACTCTGCCGGCCATGTCCGATCTGGCGGTGAGTCGTCCTGATGTGGAAGTGGACTGGCTGGTGGAACCTGCTTTCGCTCCGGTTGTTGCCTGGCATTCGAAAGTCAAAAATGCGATTCCTTTTTCCCTGCGGACCCTGAAAAAAGCACCACTCACTTTTCCTGCCGCACTGCGCCAGCTTCGCAACACCTTGCGTGCGAATCACTATGACGCGGTGCTGGATAGTCAGGGGCTCTATAAAAGTGCATTTTTGGCCCGGTTGGCGGGTGCTCCGGTTTTGGGACTGGCGGCGGACAGTGCCAGAGAGCCTGGGGCTTCTCGCTTATATCAACAGCGCTTTACGATTCCCTGGTCCAGTCCTGCCATTGCGCGCAATCGCCAGCTGTTCGCGGCGGCGCTGCAATATCCTCTTCCTGATACGCGGCCTGACTTTGCTTTGGCCCCTCGTCGTAGGCAATGGCAGGATCAGTCGTTGGCTGAACCGTTGGCGCAATTGGTCAGAAAGCCTTTTGTTATAGGGTTTCATGCGACTTCTGCCGCCTGGAAAACCAAGGAGTGGCCGGAACAGCACTGGATGACATTGGCTTCTCGGATGCGCGTAAGCGGCTTGAATTTAGTGCTACCCGCAGCGGACGAACGAGAGCATCTGCGGGTGGCCTCCATTCAGGCAGGTGCTGATAATGTTCTCGCGCTGCCCCGTCTCAATCTGGAAACGCTGGCCATGGTCATGAGCAGAGCGCAGGCTTTTGTCGGGATGGATACCGGACTGTCTTATCTGGGCAGTGCTCTGGGTCTGGCTGGAGTAACACTGTATGGACCTACATCCGTAGAACGTTTAGCCCATGGAGGAGGGCAACAGATTAACCTTCAAAGCCCGCAATCCTGCGCCCCCTGCGGCAAAACCCGCTGTCCGTTGCCCGAGGCGCAAAATGGCCGGATACTTTGTCAGGAGGCGCTGGATCCTGATCGGGTCTGGTCCGCTTTATCTTCCTTGCTGGAGTCGTCCGATTTATGAGTCCGTCCCTCAGACTTTTGCCGGAAGAGCGTCGTCGCTATCGTCGCCATCAATTCTGGACAGATCACGGCATATTTCGGGAATGGTTTTATGCCAATTTCCATGAAATGGCACCAGGCGTATTTCGTTCGGCACAACCTTCGCCAAGGCAGTTGCGGCTCTGGCATAAGCGCCATGCTCTCCGGGCAGTACTGAATCTGCGGGCCCCCGCGCCTCGGGAACCCCATTACCGTCTGGAACAGGAAATTTGTGACACTACCGGAATGCAGCATATTGTTCTGCATGGTTTCGGTTCCCGTGATTTACCCGAAAAAGAGCGTTTGCTGGCAGCCATGGATTTGTTGACAGAGCTCCCTAAACCTTTTTTGTTGCACTGCAAATCGGGGGCAGATCGGGCTGGGTTCATGAGTGTTCTGTACATGCATCTGGTCTTGCAGCAGCCCATTGCGGAAGCCCAAAAGCAGTTGCGCTTATGGCCATTCGGTCATATCCGTCATGCCAATACCGGGATTCTTGACTGGTTTTTCACCAGTTACCGACTGGCTCTTGCCAATGAACCGGGACTCACCTTACGCCAGTGGATAGAGCGCGATTATGACCGTGATGCGCTACTGAAGAGTTTTCGCCCCTGGTATCGTCTGGATTGGCTGACCGATCGTCTGTTGCATCGCGAATGATGAATCGCCGTATTTACGCGGGATTACTCGGTTTTTTTAGTCCGTTTTTGCTGCTTTTTACCTTATGGCGTGGCTGGCGTCGTCCGCCTTACCGGGAAAGATGGCAGGAACGCTTCGGCTGGGGAGAAATGCATCAGGATCGCCCCCTATGGATTCATGCGGTGAGTGTCGGAGAAGCCATTGCCGCCATCCCGCTGGTGCATGCCCTGCAAAAACGCTATCCGAATATTCCGATTCTGCTGACCAGCACAACCCCCACGGGTGCTGCCATCGTCGCTCAGCGTCTGGGTTCGGCGCTGCGCCAGCACTATATGCCCTATGATACTTCGGCAGCTGTAAGACGTTTTTTGAAGCGTCAGCAGCCCCGCCTTTGTCTGATTATGGAAACCGAAATCTGGCCGAATTTATGCTACTGGACGGCCCGGTTTTCTATCCCACTATTATTGATTAATGCGCGCTTGTCGCAGCGTTCACTGCGGGGATATGGACGTTTTCCAGGTTTGTTTCGCCCGGCGCTGGCCTCCATGACGGCGGTGGCGGCACAAAGTCCCGAGGATGCCGTGGCTTTCAAGAGTCTGGGCGCTTCCCGGGTCCTGGTCATCGAAAATATCAAGTACGATCTTCCTGAACCCGTGGATGCCCTGGAAAAGGGGCGCATCTGGCGACAACATCTGGCGACCCGGCAGGTTTGGGTGTTTGCCTCCACCCATGCCGGTGAGGAGAAAATAGCAATAACTGTACTCGAACATTTACGCGTGCATTGGCCCCACCTTTTGCTGGTGCTGATTCCCCGGCATCCCAGCCGATGCGAAGCGCTTGAGGCAGATCTGAAAGCGGCTGGGATATTGTCTGCGCTGCGTTCCAAGAGTGTTGAAGTTGAAAGTAAAAACGTTTTGCTGGTGGATACCTTGGGAGAAGTGATGGATTTCTATGCAGCGGCTGATCTGGTGACGGTCGGCGGCAGTTTTGTCTCTGTTGGTGGTCATAATCCATTAGAGGCGGCGGTGCTGTCCTGCCCCATCATTTTTGGCCCACACATGGAAAATTTTCGGAGTATTGCGCGGGATATGCTGATTGCTGAAGCCGCTGTTCAGGCTGATGATGCTGACGCCCTGGAGGCCCAGTTAGAGCACTGGCTGCGCCAACCCAAGGACGCTCAGGAACAGGGAAAAAGAGCTTTGGCCTTTGTCCAAAAGCAGCGCGGTTCTCTGGAAAAGATTATGCAGCTTCTGGAAGAACTGGATTTGTCCTAGAGCTGGCAGCGGTCCGGGAGGCTTTGCCGCGACTTTGGCCCGAGCCGTTGCCAGATCTAGGACAACAACCCGCTCCGCAAGCGCCATAATCCTTCCTCCAGGACACTGCGGGGTGCTGCAAAATTCAGACGCACAAAACCCGCTCCGCCCGGCCCGAAACTGGGTCCAAGATTGAGCCCGAGTCCGGCCTTGAGCAGGCTTATCTGGATCTGCTCGTCGTCGCCATAAGCCGCCACGTCGAGCCAGGCCAGATAACCGAACTCGGGAATTCGATAGCCCAGATCCGGTAGTTCCCGGCGCAGGAATTCCTGAATGAATTGTGCATTGGCAAACAGGTATTCCCGCAACGCCGTCTGCCATTCTCCACCCTGCTGCCAGGCACTGGTCATGGCCGTCAGGGCGCAGGCATTGGTCTGATGAATCTGGCTGCGATACAGCTCATCCCGAAAAGTCTGGCGTAATTCGCTGTCCGGAATAATGGCAATTCCGCCACCAATGCCGGCAATGTTGAAACTCTTGCCCGCCGAACTCAGTAATACAGACCGGGCTGCGAGCTTTGCAAAGGGAATATGTTGCGCATAACTGAGGTCGGCGTGAATTTCATCGCTGACTACCACGCAGTCGGCCGCCTTACAAAGCTGGGCCAGTCGCTGAAGTTCTTCTTCTGTCCAGACCCGCCCCACCGGGTTGTGTGGCGAACAGAACAGCAGCAGGCGAGATTGGGTTAAAGCCTTTTCCAGGGCCTGCCAGTCGATACGGTAAGTAAGGTCCGTTGCCCTTTCCAGGGGCACGAGGAGCAGCTCCCGACCATTTTTCTGCACAGCGCTCATAAAGGGAGGATAGATGGGCGGCATAACCATGACGGTGTCGCCTGGTTGAGTAAATGCCCGCACGGCTGCAAATAAGGCCGGTACCACGCCGCTGATGCTTCCCGTCGCGCCGGGTTCCGGGCGCCAGCCATGACGCGCAGCTATCCATTCGTCAGCCGCACGTAACATGGCCGGTCCGTCGCTGGGGTACCCAAAAATCGGGTGTTCCAGACGTTTTCGCAAGCCTTGGATAATAGGGTCAGGAACAGCAAAATCCATATCGGCAACCCACATGGGCAAAACCTCGCCGCCGAAGCGATGCGCTGCTTCATCCCATTTTATGGAACCGGTGCCCATGCGCGGAATAACGGCATCAAATGGCGAGACTAAATTTCCATGATTTTTCATAGGCGCTCCCAGAGGGTGGCTTGCGCGATACTGTGCTGATATTTGCGCGCGGTTTCGCGGATGACAAAGGGAATATCCAGCGGGCTTTCTTCCCGAAGCCGGAAATAGGGCGACAGGATTTCCTTGAGTGCTTCCAGGGTGCTGAGATTTTCGCCATCTTTTTTGTAGCCGCCGAGCCACTCACTGCGTGCGGTATATTCTTCCAGCCAGGTGTAAGGTGAGGTGATGAGCAAGATACCGCCCGGTACAATGCGCTCACGAATATCATCCAGAAATTTGCGGGGATGATGCAGACGATCAATGAGATTGGCTGCAACCACCAGATCATAGTCCCGATACAATGGTTTGAGATTGCAGGCGTCGGCCTGGAAAAAATGGACATGCTCCGCACTTTCCCGCAGACCCAGGGTTGCCAGGTCGATGCTCTGATAACTCCGCAAATCGCCTTCTTCAACCAGTGTGTAGGAAAAATGCCCGCGCTCACGAAGTTGTACACCGACACTGATAAAGCGCGCCGAGAAATCCAGTCCGGTCACATCCGGGCAGTATTTTGCCAGTTCAAAGCTGCTCCGCCCCACCGCGCAGCCAACATCCAAAGCCCGGCGCAATGGTTTACCAGCCATGGCACGGAGCGCCAACTCCGCGACCGCAGCCGCAAAGTTAGGTACTTCATAATAGCGGCGTCCATAGTGAAATTCCGCATACTGGGAGACCAACGCATCGCTTTCATAAATGGGTATTTCAGGAACGGTGTTGGGTGAGGTGACATAACGGAATCCGGCGTGCTGAAAAAAATGCCGGCGGAAAGCATAACGTGCTTCCTGCTGCATTTCGTTACCAAGGCTGATAAACGATCCGCCTTTCATCAGATTATGCTGCTGATCAAAAGTCGGCACTGTAAAATCGTCGTACACCGGATGGACTTCGAAGCCCGGAAAAGGATAAATCGGTGTGCTGGTCCATTCCCAGACGTTACCCATCAAGTCGTAAAATTGGCCCTGGGGAAACTGGTCCACCGGACAGGGTGAGCAGCCGACACTCAAGCCAATATTGGCGGGGACCGCATCTTTCCAGCCATCGCTGTCACCCAATGCACTGAGATTGCGGAGATGGCGCCACTCGTCCTCACTGGGAAGACGCAGGTTTTCACCGGTTTGAGTCGATTTCCAGCGACAAAAAGCGGCTGCTTCCAGGGCGTTCACCTCAACCGGCCAGTTCCAGGGCATGGGCCGCTCTTCGGCAATCAGGCGCAACCGCCATCCTTCGGAATTAGGCACCCAAAATGGTGGATGTTCAGCGCGACTGAAGCGCCGCCAGCCATCGCCTTCTTCATCCCACCAGTCGGGATTGTGATAACCACCTTCATCGACGAAGGCAAGAAACTCCTGGTTACTGACCAGAAACTTTGCGGCGGCAAAAGGCTGCAGTTCATGTTGATGGCTTCCGTACTCGTTGTCCCAGCCATATTGGCGGTCATCTTTTGCCTTGCCCAGCTCAACGAGACCGCCGGGCACGGGCAGCAGAGCATTTTGTGGAGCCGTGCCGGCCTGATCCCAGGGTGCAAAGGCGGCTACCGGGCTGAGCCGGGAAATTGACAGCTGGCGCATCAGGACTGAGCTGGTTTCCAGATGAATGTTTTCGTGTTCAATACCCATCAGGATGACCCACCAGGGTGAATCCCAGGTAATGGGGAGGGTCAGGGGTAACTCCGAGATGAGTCGGTCCACCATCTCCCTTACCTGCTGGCGATAGTCGCGAACGCTTTCCGGGGCCGGCCAGTCATAATGGGTTTCGTCCAGGTCATCCCAGGACATCTCATCAACGCCGACGGCAAATACGGATTCCAGATGCGGGTCCAGACGGGCTTCAATCAGTCCCGCAAATTGCAATTTGTTCACATAAAAAGTAGCCGTATGCCCGAAGTAAAAAATCAGGGGGTGCCGCAGAGGAATAGCTTTTTCCACCCAGGCAGCAGAGTCCTGCAAGTGATCAAACAAGGATTCATACAAGGAGAAGGTTTCATGGAAAACCCTGCGAATTTCTTCCCGTTTTTGTTCAGCATTCTCACCGTCCAGACGAAGTGGAGTAATGCGTGTACGCGTCATGATTGCCCCTTTAAGTCATTTCTGTTTGTCATCCCTAGTCTAACACAAGATACCGTCCGGTCGGATGCTTGGGAAGGGCCTGACAAACAGGCTCAGGTGTTGCGCGCAGGGTCCAATAATTTGCGCGCCAGCGGCGGCATGATCAGCAGCATCATCAACAAGCGAATAAGGTGGGCACCGAGGACAAAAAGGACATTACCGTGGGCTGCCATGCTCACAGCAACAGCTGCATACAGGGCACCGGGTGCGGTCGCCAGATAACCATCCAGATCACTGACGCCGACCAGATGCGCCAGGAGAACGCCGAGCAGGGCGCAGCACAGGTTCAGGACGAGAATAATGAGCAAAGCTCGGGGAATCAGGCGCAAGTGCAGGCGCAGGCGGCTTATGGACAGTTGCAGCCCAGCCTGCCAGCCAATCAGTAAATAGGCAGCTTCCAGAAGCGGACCAGGAAGCGCCTGGGTTGGATTGACGTGAAGCAAGGTCAGCAGGAGGGTGAGCAGCAAAGGCCCCAACAAATAGGGCGCGGTGATGTGGATTTTTCGGGCCAACCAGATACCGAAAGGAGCCCCCGGCAGCAGCAACAGGAGACTTCCTGCCCAGGATGCGGGTAAATGCGCGCCCGCCAAAGTCGCCGTATTTGCGTTGTGATTGTGAAATACAAAGAGAACCACCAGAGGCAGACTGATCATGACCAGAATGACGCGCAGGTATTGCATGATCGCCACCAGTCCTACATCGGCATCGAATTCCTGGGCAATGGCGGTAATCCCGGCCGCCCCTCCTGCAGTCATGGACAGCAGACCGGTACTGGCTTTGATTTGCGTCCAGCGGCTGAAAAGCAAACCAGAAGCCAAGCTCAAAATCAGGGTGCCAGCCGTTACCAGCAATATGGGTAGCAGATGGGCGGAAATGGCGTTTAGCGCAGCAGTCGTAAACATCAAACCAATAGCCATGCCCAGTATGGCTTGCCCGGCTCGGGAAAAATGCCGGGGATAAGCCAGATTCCCGAGACTGTTGACAGCGATTCCGGTAGCAACACCGGCAAACAGAGCTGCGGCGGGAATCTGCCAGAAGCGGAATAAAACGCTCAGCAGGACACTGCCCACAAGCAGTAATATCCAACGTCCCGTTATTCCAGAAACGGTTCCCAAAAGTCGCGCAAAAAAAGTTTGATCCCCGGCTTTGCTTTTCAAGCGCCGCCCTTAAATCCCAATTGTCGCCATGCTTCAAATACACCCACAGCACAGGCATTGGAAAGATTCAGGCTGCGCTGTCCCGGACGCATGGGTAAACGCAGGACTTGACCGGTGGGAAGGCTCTCCAGGATTGGCGTGGGCAGGCCACGCGTTTCCGGCCCGAACAGCAGGGCATCGCCTACCTGAAAAGCCACTTGCTGATACAGGTTTTTTCCTTTGGTACTGAATGCAAAAATACGTGCTCCATGCAGCGCGTTCAGGCAATGTTGCCAATCCGGATGGCGCAGCACCTCTGCAAATTCATGATAATCCAGTCCCGCACGGCGCAGGCGACGATCATCCCAGGCGAAGCCCAACGGCTCTACCAGGTGCAGACGTGCCCCGGTGTTGGCGCAGAGCCGGATAACATTGCCGGTATTGGGCGGGATTTCCGGCTCATAAAGGATGACGTGCAAAAAAGTCTCAGGCATGGGCAGGGGCCGTTTCTCGCAGGGCGCGGGCCAGAACCCAGACATCAATACGCTGGACACCCACACTTTTTAATAACTCGGCAATTTGCCCCGCTGTTGTTCCCGTCGTCATCACATCATCGACGATGGCCACATGGGCGGGCAATTTGCCGTGCAGGGTAAAGGCGGAATCCAGATTATCCCGTCGGGCGGCAGCACTCAGTCCGGTTTGGTGGCGGGTATTCCGACAGCGCCGCAAGACTCCTGGTTTTACCGGAATATGCCAGCGTTTTCCCCAATGCCGTGCCAGCAGTAGTGCCTGATTGTAGCCGCGCTCGCGCAGTCGTTTGGGGTGCAGAGGCACGGGTAGTAAGCATTCGGGATGAGAAGGCGCGTGTCCTCCCCAACCCTCTGCCCAAGTCGTTGCCAAAGCGCGAGTCCAGTCCAGACGCTGGTGGAATTTCCAGGCGAGAATGGCAGCATTCAGGGGTTCGGCATACACAAAAGGCGTGTAGACATGATCGTACTGGGGCGCTTCTACAGAACATACCGGGCAGTCACCGTTGGCCTGGAGCGGCAATGCACAATAACTGCAACGGTTTTCTGGCAGACGTGGCCAATCCTGGGCACAGGCCGCGCAGAGGGCGGCACCAGCCATGCCACAGGCGCGACAGTGTTCAGGGAAAAGCCACTGAGTGAGTTTTCGTCTGCTTTGGTAGAGCTGTTGCAGAGAGAAGCGAGGCAAGGGAATCCGTACACCTTTTGCGAAAATGGGAGGCTGCAGTTTGTGGATTCTGGCGCTTCGGGCTGACATTGACAAGGTAGATACCCGTCCTTATAAGAAGCTATGTCTGATACAGCAGAAAATACTTGGAGTACGCAGCTTGCGGATATTCGTCGGCAGGGACTATGGCGAGAGTTGCAGTCTCTGCAACCGGACCCGGACGCTGATCGTCCCCAGTTTGTGGATGCGGAAGGTCGCTCACTACTGTCTTTTGCCAGTAACGACTATCTGGGTCTGAGTAGGGAGCCTGCGTTACGACAGGCAGCTATTGCCGAAATTGAACGCAGTGGGGTGGGCGCTGGCGCAGCTCCCCTGCTGGGCGGTGAGCGTCCGGCCCATCAGGCTTTGGCGGCAGATTTGGCACGCTGGTTGGGTGTGGAAGCGGTGCTGCTTTTCGGGAGTGGATATCTGGCTAATCTGGGAATCATTTCTGCCTTGGTCGGCCGTCTGGACCGGGTTTACGCCGATCGTCTCAATCATGCCTCTCTGGTAGATGGCGTGCGCCTGTCCGGGGCGCGTCTGCAGCGTTACCGGCACGGCGATATGGCGCATTTGCAGCAACTGCTGGAACGCGGTACTTCGGGGCAGGCGTGGATCATCACTGATGGTGTATTCAGTATGGACGGTGATCTCGCCCCCCTGCCTGAAATCGTAACCCTTGCCCGCCGGTATCAGGCCAGAATTATTCTCGATGAAGCCCACGCCTTTGGCGTGTTGGGCGCAGAGGGGAGAGGGACCCTCGCGCACTATCAACTGGATACACACTCTGTGGATGTCATCATGGGGACGCTTGGCAAGGCTTTTGGCGTCTATGGCGCCTTTGTGGCAGGCAGCCAGGATCTGATTGACCTGCTGCGTAACCGGGCGCGGAGTTTTATTTATCATACGGCCATGCCTGCGGCACTGGCGGCGGCGGCGCGAGCCTCTTTGCAGTTGTTGCGCGGCGGAGAGGCTCGTCGTGCCCGCCTGGTAGAGCATCAGGACTGGCTGCATGCCCAGCTTCCCGATGCGCCCTGGCTGCCCAGCGCAACGCCCATCCAGGGGCTGGTGTTGGGAGAGGCAGCGGTGGCTGTGCAGACAGCTGCCAGATTGCGCGAGGCCGGACTGTACTGCCCGGCAGTGCGTCCCCCGACCGTGCCTAAGGGCAGCGCACGTTTGCGGATTACCCTCAGTGCTGCGCATCATCGTGAAGATCTAGCGCAGTTGGTGGTCGCCCTTCGGGAGATTTTATGAGTTGGTATCGGGAACAGACGGGTCAAGGGCCAGCCTTGCTGTTGCTCCACGGTTGGGGCATGGAAAGCCGGGTTTTTGCAGGCTGGCGCCCTTTTCTGGAAAAGCATTTTACCTGCATTTCCTACGATCTGCCCGGCCATGGCCGCAGCCCTTGTACGGCGGATGGCATGCAATGGGCTTATGTTCTGGAACAGTTGGCGGACATGCTGCGTCGTGAAGTAGAGACGCCGATTTTGTTGGGTTGGTCTCTGGGTGGGCTGCTCGCCCTCGGGCTGGGGTTGACGCAGCCCGCATTGTTGAAAGGGTTGGTACTGATGGCGAGTTCACCGAGTTTCCGCCAGCGTCCTGACTGGACGGCAGGGATTCCTGCCGCAACCCTGGAAGATTTTGGCCAGCGCCTGCACAATGATCCCCAGGGAACCCGCAAAAGGTTTTTAGCTCTGCAGGTTTTGGGTGATCCACAAGGGCGACGGGCACTGGAGGGCATGACCAACTGGCCGTCGCCTGATCCCGTCTGTCTGGCTGATGGATTGGCTCTTCTCCAGGAAGTGGATTTACGTGATCGACTGGATAGCCTGTCCATGCCGGTTCAGCTGATTCATGGTGCCCAGGACCGCATTGTGCCTCCGGAAGCCAGTTTTTACCTGCAGCAACATCTTCCCGACAGCCATCTGAACGTGCTGGAAAAGGCAGGGCATGCGCCCTTTTTATCCCAGCCGCAAACCTGCCGGGATGCTCTTTTGGAGGTCTGGGTATGAATCCATCGACGCCAGCAGATTATCAGCTGGAAAAGCGCGCGATCCGCCGCGCTTTTGACCAGGCTGCCAGCTCCTATGAGGCCAGTGCTGTTCTTCAGGATCAGGTAGGCCAGCAACTGATCGAACGGCTGGATCTGGTCAAGCTGGAACCGCAATGGATTCTGGATCTGGGCAGCGGCACCGGCCTGCAAAGTCGGCGCTTGAATCGTCGTTATCCCAAGGCACGGTTGCTGGCGGTGGATTTGGCCGCCGGCATGCTCCAGCAGGCGCGGCTGCGTAAGAGCTGGCGGCAACGCCAGTTCTTTTGTCAGGGGGATGCCGAACATCTGCCGCTGGCGACGGGATCCATGGACTTGCTTTTCGCCAACATGTCCATTCAATGGTGTAATGATCTGGATCGGGTGTTGCGCGAATTTGCCCGAGTCCTGCGTCCTGGGGGGCTGTTGATGTTCAGCACCCTGGGCCCGGACACCCTCACCGAGTTGCGCCAGTCTTTTGCCAGAATGGATGATCAACCCCATGTCATACAGTTTATGGATATGCACGATATTGGCGATGCACTGGTCCGCCAGGGTTATGAAATGCCGGTGCTGGATGTCGAACATTTTCAATTGACTTACGCAGCGCTGGAGGATCTTTTGCGCGACTTGCGCAGCATTGGTGCGACCAATGCCACCGTACAGCGACCGCGCGGATTGTTGACGCCCGGTCGTTTGCAAATTCTGCGCGATGCTTATGAACAGTTCCGTAAAGATGGGCGTTTGCCGGCCACCTATGAGGTCGTTTACGGGCATGCCTGGAGCAGTGGGCCGCGTCCTGAGATTCGCGAAGATGGCGCAGTTACCCTGCCCTATCCGCAAATGCGGAGGCATATAAAATGAATCCGGCAGAAACATTGGGAAACCCGCCCACGCAGCCGCTCCGGAGTCTTTTTGTCACCGGGACGGATACAGGTGTTGGCAAGACGGCGGTGACAGCCGCTCTGGCGCAACGCTGTGCACGTGAAATGGGCCGGGTCGCAGCCTTGAAGCCGGTGGTTTCCGGTGTGGAAGCCGATGGGCAGTGGAGTGATGTGGAAATCCTGCGCGCCGCATCAACGCCCCCACGCTCTTTTGAACAAACCTGCCTTTATGCTTTGGATCCGCCCATCGCTCCGCATTGGGCGGCAGCACAAGCCGGTCTGGCGCTGGAGCGGCGCAAGATTCGCCAATTTATCAAGCAACAGTCAGCAGGTATGCATGCTGTTCTGGTAGAGGGAGCGGGCGGTTTTCTGGTCCCGCTGGGTGATAATTGGGGTTTTGCTGACCTGGCCCATGATTTGCAATTTCCGGTGCTGTTGGTCGTAGGCCTGCGCCTCGGTGCCATCAACCATGCCCTGCTTAGCGCCGAGGCTATTCTTGCCCGTGCTTTGCCGATGGCGGGCTGGGTGGCCAATCATCTTCAAAGCGATCTCGCTCCGGGAACCCTGGAAACATTGCAGCGACTGATGCCCAGCCCCTGCCTGGGAGAAATCCCCTTTCAGGCAGAGGCATCCAGTGTCTGGAGAAGCCAGTATCTGTCTCTTCCGGCATGTTGGGATTGATGTTAGGATTCAAACGGCTGCCATAAAAAAATAGAGGGCAGTTGGTCACGGCGCGGCGGGTATTATAGCGGGAGCCGTGACAGTGAAACGTAGATATTCTGATGGAGCGTGAATGTCATGAAATCATTCAAGAGCATAGCCTTGTTGGTGGGTACCAATTTACTTATTTTTATCACCCTTTCCATTACTTTTTCGGTCCTGGTGAATCTGGTTTTACCCGCTTTTGGCGTAGATCTGCGCGGGGTGGTCAGTGTGACCGATTTACTCTGGGCGCTGGTCATTGGTTTTGGGGGTGCTTTTATTTCCCTGCTGATGTCCAAGCACCTGGCGCGGGCAGGTATGCAGATGCAACGCATCGAGCAACCTCAGTCCGCCAAGGAGCGTCTGGTTTACGATACCGTGGCGCAGTTGTCTACGCGTTTGGGCATCCGGATGCCGGAAGTCTGGGTTTACTGGAATGATGATCCCAATGCTTTTGCTACGGGGCCGGGGCGTAACCACAGCATGGTGGCAGTCAGCAGCGGGCTTGTGAATCTGCTCAATGATAATGAAATTCGAGCGGTGCTGGCCCATGAAATGGGTCATGTTTACAATGGGGATATGGTCAGCACGACTTTGCTTCAGGGGTTAATGAATACTTTTGTATTCTGGTTGTCGATGTTGGCGGCCCGGCAATTTGATGATCGCCCGATGATTGCTTTTGCGGTTTCCATGTTCCTGCAAGTTGCCTTGTCGTTTTTGGCGCTGATTCCCATCACCTGGTTTTCACGTCGCCGGGAATTTGCGGCAGATCGCTTTGCCGCTGAGCAGATTGGGGCTAGCGCGATGATTTCTGCCTTGCAGAAGCTGCATCAGCGGGCCACAGCCATGCATGTTGAGCATGATGCGGTCCGTGATCCCATGGCGACTGCCTATATATCGGGTAGCTGGAAGGGGCTTTTTGCGACCCATCCCAGCCTTGAAGCGCGGGTTGCGGCTTTGCAGGCTCTGCAAAAAGGGTATAGTTATTCGTAGTGTTCTGGCTGGGGAGTGATTGTAGATGCACCTGAATATGAGAGTGGACAGCATTGCGCCCTGAGCGGGTAAAACCGGTTCTCCTCAGCAGTCAAAATGCCTCCGTCATTTTTCCGGATCCGGAACAAGCCGACAGTAACCTGATTGCAGTAGGGGGTGATTTATCCCGAAAGCGTATTCTTCAGGCTTATACTCAGGGTGTATTCCCCTGGTTTGGTGAAGAAGATCCCATCTTGTGGTGGTCCCCTGATCCTCGTGGGGTGCTGGAACCCCATGCCATTCATGTCAGTCGCAGTTTAATAAAAAATGCCGAATTCGCGTCCTGGCAGGTGGTTCTGGATCAGGATTTCGCTGGTGTTATGGATGAGTGTGCGGCTCCGCGTTCAGGTCAGGGCGGAACCTGGATAACTGCCGAGATGCGCAATGCCTATCTGGATCTTTTTGCTGCGGGTGCTGCCCACTGTGTAGAAATTCTTCAACATGACCAGAGGGTCGGTGGATTATATGGCGTCGAGCTGGGCGCAATTTTTTTCGGAGAATCGATGTTCAGCCGGGTTCCCGACGCCTCAAAAATTGCCTTGGTCTGGCTGGCTCGACATTTGGAGCATTGGGGTTTTGGTCTGATTGATACCCAGTTTTTGACCCCACACCTGCAAAGCATGGGCGCTTCTGAAATTCCACGTGCTGAATTTTTGCAGCGTTTGACCAGGCTGAAAGCCCAGGCCACTCAAGGAGCGTGGCAGGAACTCCTGCCCTGGGAGCACATTTTTTGGCGATGAGTTTTTATATGTCGACCTTGCAAACCTGTCCCTATTTACCTGAACAGGAAGAATTACTGGTGTTGAGTGATCCGCGCGCAGTGCTGGAGAGTGTGGAGTACGATCAACTGTTACAAAAGGGCTTTCGACGCAATGGTCCGGTCGCGTATCGGCCTATGTGTCCGCAATGTGATGCGTGTATTTCCGTTCGCATCCCGGTGGATCATTTCCAGCCGGACCGGGGGCAGAAACGCACCTGGGCACGTAATCAGGATCTCAGCCTGCGTGTGGCACGACCATACCGGGATGCGCAACATGCCCGCCTGTTTGCCGATTATCAGCGGTTGCGACATCCAGATGGCGGTATGGACCAAGAGTCTGATCGCCTGTATGCAGAAATGATGGCAGATACCAGCGCCGTGGATTCGCGGCTGTTGATATTTGAAAAGGCTGATGAACCCTTTGCAGTAGCTCTGGTTGATCAGGTAGATTGTGGATTGTCAGCAGTTTATACATTTTATCGAACAGACCTGGCGAAACGCGGCTTGGGTATTTTTGCGATTCTGAGTCAGATTGAATGGGCCCGCAAACAGGGGTTTTCTCATCT
Source organism: Acidithiobacillus sulfurivorans (assembly GCF_018853815.1). Classification (GTDB taxonomy): domain Bacteria; phylum Pseudomonadota; class Gammaproteobacteria; order Acidithiobacillales; family Acidithiobacillaceae; genus Acidithiobacillus; species Acidithiobacillus sulfurivorans. The sequence goes on from NZ_JAAOMP010000075.1 coordinate 47,867, forward strand.
GTATCTGGGTTATTGGGTCGCAGAAAGTCCAAAAATGGATTATAAAAGGCGTTTTTCGCCCCTGGAAGGTTTTATCGCTGGTGAATGGCGACCGCTTTCCACTCACATTTAATCCATAAAGAAATTCGCATCCATGCTTAATGCCGCACCGGATATATTCCGTACCTTTTCACCCTGGGCCCTGACCGGCGTATTGGGACTGCTGGGAAGTGCCTGGGCCCTGTCGGCATGGCAACAGTTGGGGGTCGGCAAGGATCTGCTCTGGTCAGCAGCGCGCGCGACGGTACAGCTCGGAATTATGGGTTTTGTGCTGGGCTGGTTGTTCCGTCAGCATCAACCCTGGTTACTGCTGGTGTTTCTGGTGCTGATGATTCTGATGGCCGGTCGATTCAATCGCAAACGTGGAGCAGGTATTCCGCATGCCTACTGGATTGGTGTCGGTAGTATTGGTATTGCGGCAACAGTCACTCTGGCCTGGATGCTGTTTTCCGGTTTGGTATTCTGGCGTGGTGAATCTCTGGTGCCTATTGGCGGGATGATTATTGGTAATGCCATGAATGCCGTTTCTCTGGCTTTGAATCGCTTGCGCAGTGAAATCGACCAACGCGAGGATATGTTGCTGGCGATGCTGGCGCTGGGTGCCGGGCGTCGTCAGGCCATGCGCAGTCTTTACGGCATTGTCGTGCGCAGTTCACTGATTCCAACCATTGATAGCCTGAAAAGTGTCGGCATGATTCATATTCCAGGTATTACAGCGGGAATGATTCTGGCGGGCATGGCGCCGCTTGCAGCGGTTTCCATGCAGTTGGTGGTGATGCTGATGCTGACTGCCTCAGTCACCTTGAGTGTTTCTACGGCGGTCTTGTTGGCGGCACCCTACGCCCTGACATTTGCGCAGCGTACAGAAGGATAATTGATATGGCCGCACTAGCTGGACGTTTTCGTGGTTTTTTGCCCGTAGTGGTTGATGTAGAGACGGCAGGTTTTGACCCGGAGCGTAATGCCCTGCTGGAGGTGGCAGCGATCATTATCGGTGGAGAAGTGGGACAACTGAAACCAGTAGCCAGTCATCACTTTCACGTCATGCCCTTTACGGGCGCGGTGCTTGATCCGGCGGCACTGGCTTTTACCGGAATTGATCCTTTTCAGCCATTGCGCGGAGCGGTTTCCGAAGAAGAAGCGCTGCGCGGCATTTTTCGCGCCATTCGTACGGCGGTGAAGGCTGCACAGTGCCGGCGGGCGATTCTGGTAGGTCACAATGCCGCCTTTGATTTGTCTTTTATCAAGGCGGCAGAAAAACGTTCTGGAGTGAAAAACAATCCATTTCATTTGTTCAGTACTTTTGACACAGTCAGTCTGGCGGGTCTCGCTTATGGTGAAACGGTACTTGCCAAAGCGGCACTGGCCGCAGGTTTATCCTGGGATCATGAACAGGCACATTCAGCGTTATATGATGCGCGCCAGACGGCAGAATTATTTTGCAAGATAGTGAATGGCTTTGACCTTAATCGGGAATATCCCTGAAGTGATTGCAGCAGCAGTCAACACCCTGTGCTTCTGTTAGAATATCTGCATCTACCATTTTAAGAGGGGCAAAACATGCCTTATCGTCTGACAATTGAACCCAGCGGTCACGAGATGGATTGCGATAGTGATGAAACCATACTCGAGGCGGCACTGCGTCATGGCTTTAATATTCCCTACAGCTGTCGCAATGGTACTTGTGCAACCTGTAAGGGGCGTATTTTAAGTGGCACTGTAGATTATGGGGATATTGAAGAAAAAGTGCTGAGTGAAGCAGAAAAAGCGGACGGTTTGGCCCTGTTTTGCCAGGCTATGCCCCTTTCTGATCTGAAAATTGAAGTACGCGAAATTGGTGCAGCCAAGGATATTCAGATTAAAACCCTGCCGGCACGGGTGGCTAAAATAGAGGACGTGGCGCCAGACGTGCGCGCACTATTCCTCAAAATACCCAGTACAGAACGCCTGCAGTTCCTCCCCGGTCAGTATATAGACATTCTTTTGAAGGATGGCGGGCGCCGGGGCTTCTCGCTGGCGAATACCCCCAATGACGACGCTTTGCTGGAATTACATATCAAGAAAGTAGAGGGCGGTGCGTTCACCGGACACGTTTTTTCAGCAATGAAAGAAAAGGATATTGTGCGATTTGAGGGACCTTTGGGCACTTTTTTTGTTCGCCAGGAATCAACCCGTCCATTATTGATGGTGGCTACAGGAACAGGCTTCGCGCCGCTCAAGGGGATGCTGGAATCACTTTTTGCCCAGGGATCGATACGACCAATTCACTTTTATTGGGGAGTCCGCCATTCTGAAGATTTTTATTATGAAGATCTGTTACAGGAGTGGCAGTCGCTCCACGGCCATTTTAATCTGACCAAAATTGTCTCACAACCGGATAGCCACTGGTCGGGTCCTACAGGATATGTAACAGAGCAGGTGATTAAAGACTTTCCTGATGCCAGTGCTTTTGATGCTTATATTTGCGGCCATCCGGATATGGTTTTTTCTTTATCCGCCGCTTTAGCTCAGGCAGGATTGGATTCAGAACATATATTCGCAGACGCATTTGTATTTGCCAAAGCAAAAACAAGCTGACATAATAATTTTATTGGCGACTTTAGCCAAAATTTTAACTTATTTTTTCAGGAGTGAGCGGGTATGGAATCTCAAACAAAAAAACGTCATCGTCGTAGTGCCGAAGAGCGCCTTGCTGATTTGGAAGAAAAGCAACGTCAAACAGAATTGCGCCTGCGCGAGCAATTGGCCAAAATTGAGCAGCAGAAAAAGTCCTTGCAGGAAAATCCTCGTGCCAAACGCGAACGTGAAGCACAGCGGCGTTCTTTGATGGATCGCATTTCCCGTCTGGTACCTGATTGGGAACCTACCCAGATTCTGGCAGCTATTGCCGAAGTACGGGATCGTGTAGGCGATAACCATCATGCACTGCAGGAACTGGAATCCCATGGAAATGCTTTGATGCAGGAACTAAAGCCACGTCGTGGACGGCGTCCGCGCAGCGCGCTCTAATCTCCTGTAGTTAAAAGCCCCCGAATTACTGAATTCGGGGGCTTTTTTTACGTCGGTCATTAGCGTTTGCAACTGCGCCAACGCTTTAACATGGGTACCCGATGGGCCATATAGGCACGAACATACCAAGCTGCCTGTCTTTTGCGCATCAATTGTCTTACTCGCTGTTGCATGGCTTCCAGGGTTAATTGAGGATCCTTGAATGCTCCATCTGCATAGCAGTAACTGCAGTAATCTCGACTGTGGCTGCCATCGCCTTCCGTACCACCGCCTTGCGGATCAAACTGTAAGGGCATACCACAACTTTGGCAGCGATTTTTTTCGATTTCGAGCTGGTGTAACCATTTTTTCATAAGCAAATTAGACATCCTCAGGGGCAACCAGTTCAAGGGCCTCAATATAAATATGGGCCATCCCCAGCAAAAAAACGATATTGGGTATAATGAAAACCAATGCGGTGGCAACGCCCATCCCCATGCTTAGCCCGACATTATACAGGGCAGTATTCGCGGTGATGCTGGAATGCGCTGCATGGTCCATCATAAAAGGGTTACCCGTAATCGCATCCATCATCTGCCAAAACATATCGGCGCTACGGCTCAGTTCGCTGGCCAGAGCTGGAGCCGCAGCGGACAGTGCCATACTGTATCCGGTGTAAAGGATGACGGCGATAATGACCGCCAGACCAGCAGATAACACCCCAAGTAACAACATCATCAGCAAAATGGAGCCTGGTTTGTTACGGGCAATACCAATAGTGTGGCGCAGGGAGTTGCTGACCGATTCGCCATGCCAAAGAGCCGGACCGGACAGATTAAAAACAATGATGGCCAGAACGAAAACCACGGCATTTATCAACATGGCAACCGGGAAAAGCGGTACAAACAAAATCGCTCCTATTCCTGGTATTTTGCAGGCCAGAAATCCCAGGAGCTCAACCACAAAAATGCCAAAGAGCAAAAGACTTTCGATAATCAGCAAGCCAATCAGCCGGGGGAGCGATTTTAAGCCAAAGCGGAGACTACGCAAAATCCCGGGTAAGGAGTCACCTCGGGCTTCATGTAATAGTACCCCGCCCGCACCCAGATACCCCACACCAAAACTGATGAACAAAATCAGCATGCCGATGCTGGCACCAAGCATCCCACCTGGCCACTGCACAAAAAATTCGAGGCCCGCCATGCCGATAAAAACGGCGAGAACATACACCAAAATGGGTTGCCAGAGGGTGATTCCCCGTAATGCCCGCAGCAATAGCGAAAAAGACAGGTCTCCCTGACTGGGAGAATGACTAAACATGGGAGCTTCCTTTTTCAGTGACCGATCTTGAGGATGAATGCCAAGGATAACGGTTAGATTTTTGCTGTAAAGCGACAATCGTCTTTGTTGATGCTACACTGACCGAATATTGACCGATTGGTCGAGTGCTTTTCAAGTGGCTGATAATATGTGGAAAGAAATCGCTGAGGAAATTTTATGGATAATACGCTGGCGATGGTAGAAGGAGAGGGGCGGCAGCGTATCCTGGCCGCTGCCGAAAAACTCTTCTCGGCTAAGGCCTTTGATGCGGTTTCCATGAATGCCATAGCCTGCGAGGCAGGTATCAGTAAAGCCAACATTTACCACTATTTTCCGAATAAAGACACGCTGTATCTCGCGGTTTTGCGCGTGGCCAGCCATAATCTGCGCGCGGTGTTGAACGAAGCCGTCAGTGCCCACGGCTCGGTTCTGGATGTATTGCGGCATTTTGCCCGCAATCATCTGCAGGCACTGCTGAACAGGCCGCAACTGGTGCGTTTGGTCTGGCGGGAAATCCTGGAAAGGGGTGCGCCCCGAGCACAGGAGTTTGCCGAGCAGGGCTTCGCGGATATGTTTTCTGCGCTGGTAGATGTTCTGAAGCTGGGACAGAGCCGAGGCGAATTTCGCCAGGACTTTGATCCGGCACTGGTCGCTACACTCCTGTTGGGTGCCAACGTGTTTTTTTTCCAGTCGCGAGACATATTGCGACACTACCCCCCCATTACTTTTGCAGACGACCCTGCCGGATATGATGCGGGTATTGTCGAAATTCTTTTGCGTGGGCTGGTCCCAGCTTCATCCTGAGTTTTGATTCATAACACAAGAGATTCTTATGGATAAAAATCCTCAACTCCAAGCCCATGTTCTCGTCGAAGCCCTGCCCTATATGCAACGTTTTCATGGACGGACCATTGTCATCAAATATGGTGGGAATGCGATGACGGAGGCGCATCTGCAAGAGCAGTTTGCCTATGATGTTACCTTGATGAAGCAAGTAGGGATGAATCCTGTGGTGGTTCATGGCGGGGGGCCGCAAATTGGCGCCATGCTTGAACGTCTGGGCGTCGAAACCCGCTTTGTGGATGGCATGCGCGTAACCGATGCAGCGACCATGGAAGTGGTGGAAATGGTGCTCGGCGGTCGCGTCAACAAGGAAATTGTTCAGGGAATCAATCGTGCCGGTGGGCGGGCAGTAGGGCTGACCGGCAAAGATGGGGCTTTGCTCCGCGCCCGACCGCTGCGCAATGCGGTAGCCGATTTGGGGATGGTCGGTGAAGTGGCCGCCGTCAATCCGGAAGTCATTCGTTGGTTGGACCAGGGCGACTTTATCCCGGTAGTGGCCCCCATTGGCGTCGGCGCTCGGGGCGAGTCTTACAACATCAATGCCGATCTGGTCGCCGGAGCGCTGGCCGCCACCCTGAAAGCCGAAAAGCTGATTTTGATGACCAATGTGGCTGGGGTGCTGGATAAAGAGGGTACCCTGCGAACCCGGCTGGAGGCCAGCGAAGTTGCGCAAATGATTGCCGATGGTCAGATATATGGTGGCATGCTGCCCAAAATTCAGTGTTGTCTGGATGCTGTGGCTGCCGGTGTGCAGGCTGCGCATATTATTGATGGCAGAGTCCCCCATGCCTTGTTGCTGGAGATTTTTACCGACGCCGGGGTGGGGACGTTGATTGCCGGCTGCCGCTGAAAAAGCTGTCCGTTCCTGCTCCACAGCGTAACAGACACGCTTTTTCTGCGGCAGCCCGCAAGCGTCGTCTGTTAGCCTGGCGGCGCAGCGCGCTGCCGGTTTTCCTCTTTGATCTCGACAATACCCTGTATGATGCAGACCGTTACTGCTTTCCCTGGATGCATGAGCACATCAATACCTTCCTGATGGAGGAGCTTGGTCTGAAGATGGAAGCCGCCGATCAGTTGCGGCGCCATTACTGGCGGAGTTACGGCACTACCCTCGCGGGTTTGATGCGGCACCATACTGTTGACCCCCGGGTTTTCCTGAAGGCTATTCATCCCCCGGTTCTGTCTGCCCAGGTCCCCGAAAATCCTGAATTACGTCGTTGGCTGGCGCAACTTCCCGGCCCGGTATTTATTTTTACGAACAGCGTGGCCAGTCACGCCTGGCGGGTGCTGGAGCGTTTGGGCGTGGCGGATATTGTGGAGGAGGTATTTGACATGGAGACCGCAGGTTTTCAGGGGAAACCCCAGCATCATGCTTATCACCAGGTTCTTGGAAGATTGAAAGTTCCCGCCTGGCGTTGTATTTTTTTTGATGACACCCTGGCTAATTTGCGGACGGCTCGCTGGATGGGTATGCGTACGGTACACATTGAAAAAAGTCGCAGACGCTCGCGCAGTGCCCATAGCCGGGTCCCTTCACTCATGCGCTGGCGCTACAGGTCATCCTAAAACGGCAGTTGGCCTGAGGGCTTTTTGCTCCAACGTCCCTTGCCTGTTGTTCTAAGGCTCATCCTGCTGTCAGGAGAGAACCCGCCCTTTGGGCTCAAACAGCTCTCCTGACGGGCGCAGGATTTCACCAAGAACAACCACGGCGCGGGCCAAAGTCGCTGCAAAGCCCTCAGGCCAACTGCCGTTTTAAGACTACAGAATCGGTATCAGAAACTTGACCCAACCCGGTGCGCCGCCGGTATTGATGGTGACCGAAGCGCTAGTGCCAATACGTAAGGGCAGTTTCGGATCAGGATTGGTAACCATCACCCGTACGGGCACCCGTTGCGTCACCTTTACCCAGTTACCTGTGGCGTTTTCCGGTGGTAATAAGGAAAAAGCATTGCCAGCACCGCCGCTGAGGCTGACCACCGTGCCCTTGAATTTGTGGTTGGGGTACATGTCTACCTGGATACTGGCAGTTTGCCCAGGATGAACCCGATTCAGATCGGTTTCCTTGTAATTGGCTTCTACCCAGTATTCAGCATTACCGATCAGCGGAAAAAGATCCTGGTTGATACTGACGACATCGCCCACATGAATTTTGTCGACTTTGCTGACCACTCCCGTGATGGGTGCATACAAAGTCGTTTCCGCAAGATACATTTTGGCAGTACCCAGTGCGGCCTTGGCTGCGGCGATTCGGGCGGCATTCAGGCTTTGTTGGGCGCGGGTGGCAGACAAGTTGGCTTTTTCGGCTTGCCATTGAGCCATTGCCCCTTTTGCGGCCGTCATCCGGTTGTCTGCTTCCTGCGCAGACAGGTATTTTTGGGCTGCCAGTGCCGCAGCGCGTTGGGCATTGCGCTGGGCGTTCTGGTAAGTGATCTGGTCTGCGCTGACTCGTGCCCCGGCTGCCGCAATGTTGGCCTGAATGGCGCCCGTCTGGCGTTCTGCCTGAGCCAGTTCTGCCTCGGCTTTTTGCACATCGTACTGGTAGGCCTCCGGGTCAATTTTTACCAGAGCTTGCCCAGCGTGCACCACCTGATTGTCGCGCACATAAATATGGACAATGTGTCCGGTCACTCGTGGCGCAATGTTGACCACATGGGCATGGATGTAGGCGTCATCGGTGTTGGGGTAATAATTGGCAATCTGAAAATAGGCATAGGCACCGAAAGCGACAATAATGAGAATGATCAGGACCAAAAAGCGTTTGAGCCAGCGCATAGCTTTCCTTGTGTTGCAATTACAGCAGCCAATTCCAGAAGCACCCCATCAACGAACCATAATATTCCGTATATACTAGGTTCCAGGACACTCTGGTAAGACAGTAGCGTAAATTCAGGTCTGTTGTGAAATTTTGACAGGCTCGGAAGTAAATCGCATACTGACCGTTCGGTTGACACCTTAACCTAAACACTTCAAGTCGGCAAGATGATGTATGAATGAATTGGATACAAGGAGTGATCATGAAAAATAAGCAGTGGGCCTGGACGGGTATTTTAGGTGGTGCCGTTCTCGGATTATTGGCGGCAACTCCAGCAATGGCGGATAGCGAAGGTTTGCACGTGATTCAGGGCGGCCCTTCGTACTTTAACATTGGTCTCGGTGCTTTTAATGCGGCGGGCGTGAGTCCGGGGCCGGGATATTCCAATGCGACACTTCCAGAGATTAACCTCGAATATCAAACGGGTGCCAAGTTATTCGGAATCGGTGCTGTCTATGGCCTGATGGCCAATACCAATGGCGGCTTGATGGGGTATACGGGTTTTTATACAGATGTTGCCTGGGATCACTGGGTGCTGACCCCCGTTTTGGCCATGGGTGGTTATCATCAAGGGCGGGGTAAATATCTGGATGGTACTTTTCAGTTTCGTCTGGAGCTCAGTCTCGATTACCAGTTTGCCAATCAGTCCCGTTTTGGTCTGAAAATCGCCCACATCTCCAATGCTTATATCAAGGATAGTGATCCGGGCGAAGATGAAATCATGCTCAATTACTCGATGCCCCTGTCCTTTGGGGAGCATTCCTGATTTGAGTATTTAGTGCTGGATATGCCCTCTGATTCCTTATGGGTCAGAGGGCTTTCTGCTTATCCGGCGTGAAGTCCCAGTTTTTCAAATAAAATCTGGTCATGTCCGCTGCTGGCATTGCTGGTGGTCAGCAAGCGATCTCCCAGAAAAATACTGTTGGCACCAGCCAGAAAAGCCAGGGCCTGCAATTCGTCGCTCATCGTTTCCCGTCCTGCAGAAAGGCGGACATAGGCTTCCGGAAAGATGATCCGGGCAGCGGCTATGGTGCGCACAAACTCCAGACCGTCAATGGGCGTGGCCGCTTCCAGAGGCGTGCCGGGAATAGGTACCAGGGCATTGATGGGAATGCTTTCCGGTGCCTGAGGCAGTTGCGACAGCACCTGAAGCATCCGGGCCCGATCCCGGCGCGATTCACCCATGCCCAGAATTCCGCCACTACATATTTTGATGCCCGCATCGCGGACGGCTTCCAGGGTATCCAGACGATCCTGAAAACTGCGGGTATGAATGACCTCACCGTAAAATTCCGGGGAAGTATCCAGATTGTGATTGTAGTAATCCAGTCCGGCAGCCTGCAAACGTTCTGCCTGCCCGCTTTTCAGCATGCCCAGAGTGACGCAACTTTCCAGTCCATGCGCCTTGACCACCTGAATCATGGCGGCGACTTTTTCAATATCCTTGTCGTGCGGAGAACGCCAGGCCGCCCCCATGCACAGGCGCTGCGCACCGTTGGCTTTGGCGGCGGCAGCAGCACTGCGCACGGCCTCAATATCCATGAGGGCCTCCGGCTTCAGGCTGTTTTCATGATGTACGCTTTGCGAGCAATAACCACAGTCTTCCGGGCAACCACCAGTTTTGATGGACAGTAATGTAGAGCACTGGATGGTATTGGGATCAAAATGCTGACGATGAATTTGCTGCGCCTCAAAAATCAGATCGTTGAAAGGACGTGCATAGATTTCAAGGATGTCGTCCAGGCTATAAGCATGGTTAGAAGGTGTCATGTGAGTTTCCGGTTCGCGTCGAGAGGTGCCTGGCGTATTAAACGCCGCCGAGGTTCAGAATGGCATTGACCAGCAGACCTTTCAATAACTCAATGAGTAAAAGGGCCACCAGAGGGCTGAGATCCATTCCGCCAATGGGAGGAATAATCCGCTGCAGGGGATAAAGGATGGGTCCGGTAACCCGGTCCAGAAAATGGACAATAGGGTTACGTGGATCCGGCTGGACCCAGGATAAAATGGCGCGAATCAGGATGGCCCAGAACAGCAGGGTGAGTACCAGATCCGTCAGGCGAGCGGCTTCAATGCTGATTTCATTCATGCTTTGGTCTTCGCCAACTGGCCCAAAGCACGGCTGCGCGCGGCGGCAGCCGCCAGGGCACGCTGGGCCAGAGGCCGCAATTGCTCTTCCCAGACCGCCAAACCAGCAGCGGTCGTACCACCAGGGCTGGTGACCTGGTGGCGCAGTTCACTGGGGCTCGCAGGACTGGCTGCTGCCATCTGGGCGGTACCCAAAACCGTCTGTAAAGCCAAGGCCCGGGCGGTGACCCGATCCAGACCCTGGAGTACGGCGGCGTCTTCCAGCGCCTCCAGAAATAACAACACATAGGCAGGACCGCTGCCAGCCAGGGCGGTAGCTGCATCCATCAGGGATTCGTCATGCAACCAGAACACCTTGCCCACCCCAGAGAAAATTTGCTGCACGATGTCGCACTGCGCTGCCTTGACCGTCGCCTGAGCGAAAAGGGTCGTCGCTCCCGCTCCCACCTGCGAAGGCGTATTGGGCATGGCGCGGACTACGGCCACATGCTCTCCCAGGGTGCCGCTCATTTGCTGGCTGGAAATGCCCGCTGCAACGGATACAAAAAGGACCTGGGCATCCACGAATGATTCCCGCCATTCGCAAAGAATCCCATCAACCTGTTTGGGTTTGGCGGCATAAATCACCAGACTGTTCTGCGGCAGCTTCTCGGCCTTGGCAGGACGGCTACGCAAACCGAATTCTTCGGCAAGGGCTTCACGACGCTGGGTACTGGGGGCATGTACCTGAATCTGGCTACCAGGTACGCCAAGCTGGCGCATTCCGGAAATGAGGGCACGAGCCATATTGCCTGCGCCAATAAATACGATGTTTTGTTCAATCATGTTGCCTCCCGGTGACGGCTGCCAAACAAGAGCGTACCCAATCGGATTTCTGTGGCTCCATGCTCTAGCGCCTGCAAAAAATCAGACGAAGTTCCCATGGACAAAGTATCCAGGTCAGGGTGATTCCCGCTTTGTAGCAGCGTGTTGAATAAGCTATGCATTTGTTGAAAATTGGCGTTTGCCTGGTCAGGATCGGGGTGGACCAATGCCATCAGGCCACGCAAACGGAGAAAGGGGAGTTTCTGGATGCCTTCTGCAAGTGTCGCAAGCTGCGCAGGTGGGCATCCTCCCTTGCTGTCTTCCGAGCTGACGGCCACTTCAATCAGCACATTCAAGGGAGTCGAAGCTTCCTGTCGGGCGCTGTTCAGCCGTTGGGCAATCAGCAGGCGGTCAACGCTTTCGACCCAGGTAAAATGCCGGGCAATTTCATGGGTTTTGTTACGCTGAATCCGGCCGATAAAATGCCAGCAAATATCCTCCAGATCGCGTAGTTCATCTTGTTTTTCCAGCGCTTCCTGAAGGTAGTTTTCACCGAAATGACGCAATTCCAAGGCATAGGCTTCACGGATGGCAGATGCCGGAACCCTTTTGCTGACCGCCAGTAAAATGGGGCGGTTGGGCTGCTGTAGGGCGCACTTTATTTTTGCCAGATTTTCGGCGAGGGACATGCTGCTCCATGAAACGTGGGCGAAATGGCCAAGGTCGACTATAGTAACGCGCATGAGTCCCAATGCCCAAATGCCGGGTATTACCATGCCATGTGGAGATTTATAGATGGATATTGCTGAACTACTCACCTTCGCGGTGAAGAATAACGCATCAGATACGCACATATCTGCGGGCCTCGCACCCATGTTGCGCATTAACGGCGATATACGTCCCATCAACGTTGAAGCACTGGACGGAAAGGCTGTCCATGCGATGATTTACGACATCATGTCGGATTCCCAGCGAAAATGGTATGAAGAAAATCTGGAAATCGATTTTGCCTATGAACTGCCCGGTATTGCGCGTTTTCGGGTGAACGCTTTTAATCAGGATCGGGGTCCTGCTGCGGCATTTCGTACCATTCCGGCCAAGGTGTTGACTCTGGAAGATCTCAATGCGCCAAAATCCTTTACGGAAATTATTAATATTCCGCGTGGCTTGGTATTGGTTACCGGACCAACAGGTTCGGGCAAATCCACGACCCTCGCGGCCATGGTCGATCATATCAACGCTAATCGGCCAGATCATATTATTACCATCGAAGATCCCATAGAGTTCATCCATACGGCTAAAAAGTGCCTGATCAATCAGCGTGAAGTGGGGCCGAATACCCATTCCTTCGAAAACGCCCTGCGTTCAGCGCTGCGTGAAGATCCGGATATTATTCTGGTCGGTGAGTTGCGTGATCTCGAAACCATGCGTCTTGCCTTGACGGCAGCAGAAACCGGACATATTGTTTTTGCGACACTACATACCAGCTCGGCACCTAAAACCATTGATCGTATTGTCGATTCTTTTCCAGGCGGAGAAAAGGACATGGTCCGCTCCATGTTGTCTGAATCCTTACGGGCGGTTATTTCGCAAACCTTGCTGAAAACTGCCGATGGAAAAGGCCGGGTTCCGGCTCACGAAATCATGATTGCCACTCCGGCCATTCGTAATCTCATTCGTGAAAATAAAGTGGCACAAATGTATTCAGTCATTCAGACCGGACAAAACCAGGGCATGCAAACGTTGGATCAATGTCTGGCAGATTTGGTGCGTGCGCATAAAATTACCCGCGAAGAGGCAATGCGCCGAGTGCAGAACAAAGATAGTTTCATGAATGTGGCCTGAGGAATATTGAATGTCTATACTGGATGATTTGCTGGCGTTGATGGTCGAAAAAAACGGTTCTGATTTGTATCTGACCGTGGGTTCTCCGCCAGTCATGAAAATTGATGGACGCGCCGTAAATCTCGGTACAGATATGTTGAAACCCGGGCAGGTGCTCAGTCTCGCCAAGGAAATTCTGGGGATGGAACGTCTGCAGGAATTTCAGCATGAAAAAGAAATCAATATGGCCATTTCAGCTACAGGTATCGGGCGTTTTCGGGTCAATGGATTTTATCAGCGTGGTGAGCTGAGTTTTGTGTTGCGAGCCATTAAAACCCAAATCCCGACCCTGGAACAGCTCAAGTTACCGCCCATTCTGAAGGATCTCGCCATGACTTCGCGTGGTTTGGTGCTGTTTGTGGGTGCGACGGGTTCGGGTAAAAGTACCTCGTTGGCTTCCATGATTCAGTATCGCAATCAGAATGCCGCCGGACATATTCTGACCATCGAAGATCCTATTGAATTCATCCATAAAAACCAGAAATCGATTGTTAATCAGCGGGAAGTCGGTATAGATACGCTTACTTATGAAAGAGCATTGGAAAATGCCCTGCGTGAGGCGCCTGATGTGATATTGATTGGTGAGGTGCGTAATAGGGATACAATGGATCATGCTATGGCCTACGCAGAAACCGGTCACTTATGCATGTCCACCTTGCATGCCAATAATGCCAATCAGGCCATTGAACGCATCATCAACTTTTTCCCGGAAGACCGGAAAAAGCAGCTGCTGATGGATTTATCCCTGAATCTGAAAGCCGTAGTTTCCCAGCGACTCCTGCCTATCAAGGGGCAGGCGGGACGTATTGCCGCCATTGAGGTGCTGATTAATACCCCGGCAATTGCTGATCTTATCTACAAAGGCGAAGTCGGAATGCTCAAGGAAGCCATGGGGCGCACCAATGATGTGGGCATGCAAACTTTTGATCGGAGTTTGCTGGAGTTGTACGCCCAAGGTTTGGTGGAATATGAAGATGCGCTCCGTGCCGCTGATTCTCAAAATGATTTGCGCCTGGCTATCAAGCAGGATTGCTTGCGTCGTGGTGTTGAAGATCCGGGGGCCATGCATTCTTCTGAGGATAAGTGGCAAGTATAACCGGAAGCCCTTTGTTTTGGTTATTGGATGCACTGGCTGCCCTGGTTTTCCTGGTCTGGCTGGTACTGTTTTTTGCCCGAGGATATTTCTGGCGTGCTGATCAGCGCCTGCCGGCGCTGACCGCAGAATCCCTGAAAGCCACTGACCCCACTGCCGTCGGATTTCCGGCGGTGACGGCCATTGTCCCGGCACGTAACGAGGCCGAAGGCATCGGTCCCTGTGTAACGGCTTTGCTGCGCCAGAATTATCCGGGAGATCTACGGGTCATTGTGGTGGATGATCAAAGTCAGGACGAAACCACACAAGTTGCGAAAATAGCCGCTGAAAAGGTAGGTGCTTCAGATCGTCTGCAGGTTCTCAGCGGAAAAATGCTACCCGAAGCCTGGGCGGGCAAAGTCTGGGCCATGCATCAGGGCGCGCTGGCTGCTGATGGCGTGTCGCTACTCTGGTTTACGGATGCGGACATTGTCCATGGCCCTGATGTGCTCACCCGGTTGGTGGTCCAGCAGCAGCGTGGAAACCGCGCATTGGTGTCGCTGATGGTGATGTTGTCCTGTCGCAGTTTCTGGGAACGCTTGCTCATCCCGCCGTTCATTTTCTTTTTTCAGATGCTTTATCCTTTTCCCTGGGTTAATGATTCGCGTCGTAAGCTGGCTGGAGCGGCAGGCGGGTGCATGTTGTTGCGGCGGGATTTGCTGATGCAGGCAGGTGGCTTTGCTGCCATGCGGGGTGCCTTGATTGATGACTGTACTCTGGCGGCCCTGTTGAAAACTCAGGGCCCTATCTGGTTAGGGTTGGGTACCGAAAGTTACAGCCTGCGCGACTATCGTTTTCTCGGCGAAATATGGCGGATGGTGGCACGTTCGGCCTATGTGCAGCTGGAGTTCAGTCCATGGCGTCTGTTGGCGGCGGCATTGGGCATGGTTTTTCTTTATGCTGTACCGGTGATTGTGTTGATTGCCGGGTGCTGGGGGCAGCAATGGATAGGGCTGGCCTTGTCGGTATTGACCCTGGCCCTGATGTTTATGGCTTATTTACCCAGCGTCCGCCTATATGCACAGAATAGCCTATGGGTTTTGACCTTGCCTTTGGCGGCCATGCTTTATACGTTCATGACGCTGGATTCTGCACGTCGTCACTATCTGGGAAAAGGGGGCGCCTGGAAAGGGCGCCACTATGACCAGTCTGGAGAAAAACGCTGATGAATGCCGCAGCAAAGATGGGTTCTTATCGATAATGCAGTAGATAACGCCATTCAAAAGCCATTTTTGCGGCATGCCAGAGTGGATTGGGGAGAACGCTGGCGTGGTCCTTATTGCGAAACACCATGATGCCGCTGTCCAGCGCATCCACAATGCACACCAGCTCAGCCCGGAACGGCTTGTCAGAAGCCTTGTTCTGGAGATGTAAAACCGCATTGTGCACTGCGGCTTCGGCCTGCAGGTCGGCGGTATGGCCCTGCTTGGGCAGCCAGTCTGGACTGTTTGCGTAGGAGCCCGCATCGCCCACCACAAAAACACCCGGATGCCCGGGAACCTGACAGTATTCATCAGCCTGGATAAATCCACCGGCCGAAAGCGGTAAACCGGATTGTTGCGCCCAATCAGGCCCTGTCATACCGGGCATGAAGAGAATCAGATCCGCCAAAATTTCGCCACCTTCCGTCATGACTTTATCGGCAGAAAATCCAGTGATTTTATGACCGAGGTGCGTCTTGATCTGGCGTTTTTCCATTTCGGCCAGTAATCCGGCAACCGCTTTGGCACCCAGGCGGTTACCGGGTTCGGTCATGGGATTAAAAAATACCAGATTTATTTGTTCACGCCTGCCGGTTTTGCGCAAATAACTGTCAATGCCAAACAGTAGTTCAAAAACAGGCCCGCCGCGCACGGCAGTGGGCTCCTGAGGATTGCCGGCAAAGCCAAAGGCGATAGTGCCCTTCTCCAGGGCCGCCAGCCGGTCACGAATTTGTTCGGCGGCTTCAATACCATCACAAATGGCCAGACTGTGTTCGATGCCCGGCAATTTGCGCAGGCCCCGGCCACCACTGGCAATCATCAAAACATCGTTGGCTATTTCACCCTGATCAGTAACCACCGTCCGACCTGCGTCGCGCAACCCTGTCACGCGCCCGGCATGGAAATGCACATTTTTGCGCTGAAAAAATCGGTCCAGGGGAATGCGGAGCTGCTCGCCCTGACGGAGACGGGTGGGAATCCAGATTAAACTGGGGTAATAAATGAACTCCGCCTTGGGGGCGATGAGGGTGATTTCGGCATCGGGCAACTGCCGGCGGATTTGCCGCACGGCGGTCAAACCCCCAAACCCTGCTCCTATAATGCTGACTTTGTGCATGTTAGCGATCCTCGCTCATGGGTTTTCATATAAAAGCATCCATTTTGATTCGTGAGTATATCGCAAAATCTTTTCCGGGGTATTGCAGCATACCGGCAGGCACCATACCGAAAAGTTTTATGGATCAACTCGTGCGTCGATACACCAGATCGTAAACACTGTGTCCGAGTTTTTCGCCGCGACGTTCAAAACGGGTCGGAATACGATTGGCGGGCCGGTCCGAAAAGCCGTTTCCCGAATCTGCATTTATCAGGCCCTCGGTCTGATTGAGGACAGTCAGCATTTGTTCTGCGTATTCAGCCCAGTCAGTTGCCAGTTGTAATTCCCCACCCGTTTTGAGCAGGCGCTGCAATGTGTCCGCGAACTCAGCCTGAATCAGACGGCGTTTTTGTTGCCGGGTTTTTGGCCAGGGATCGGGAAACTGAATGATGATGCGCGCAAATAAAGCATCTGGCAGGGTTTTCATCCAGGCCGCGACATCATCATGAACAATACGGATGTTATCAATGTCCGCATTTTCCATTTGCAATAATAGAGAACCGACCCCTGGAGTGTGTACTTCTGCACCAATAAAACCCTGTTCGGAATGTGCGGCGGCGAGGGCGGCGAGATGCTCCCCGTTGCCAAAGCCAATTTCCAGGGTGATGGCCCGTTGCCCATTCCAGGGATCCTGCCAGGAGCTCCGGGTTTGGATTTGCAGGGCAGGGAGGGCGTCCTGAATCACCCGACGTTGTGCGGCGGTAATTCGTCCCTGGCGTAATACAAAACTGCGAATCGGGCGTTGCCCGGTATTGAGCGCTTCTTCCATGACAGGCATTATAACCGGTTTAATGTGCAGGCCTAGAGAGGAGAGCAGGCATGGAACATCCCCTGGTTGGGGTGGTAATGGGCAGCAACAGTGACTGGGAGGTCATGGTCGCTGCGATAGAACAACTGCAGGCATTGAATATTCCCCATGAAAAGCGGGTGGTTTCGGCGCATCGAACCCCAGACCTGCTTTTTGATTATGCCGCGACGGCCGCATCACGGGGGCTGCGCTGCATTATTGCCGGGGCGGGCGGTGCTGCCCACCTGCCGGGGATGCTCGCCGCCAAAACCCTCTTGCCGGTATTGGGTGTGCCGGTTCCTTCCCGGCACCTGAACGGCATGGATTCGCTCCTGTCCATTGTGCAGATGCCCAAGGGTATTCCGGTAGCCACTTTTGCCATCGGCACTGCCGGTGCCGCCAATGCCGGTCTTTTCGCCGCAGCCTTGTTGGCGGCAAGCGACCCGATGCTAGCCCGGCGCCTGCAGGATTTTCGTCGCCAACAGGAAGCAGCAGTCCTGGCCATGACCTTGCCGGAGGCGAAGCAATGATTCTGCCCGGTGCTACCCTCGGGATTCTGGGAGGTGGACAGCTGGGGCAAATGTTTACTCTGGCGGCCCGGCGCATGGGTTATGGTGTATGGGTTCTCGATCCTGATCCGGATTGTCCGGCGGCGGCCGTGGCAGATCATCATCTTTGTGCGCCCTATGACGATTTTTCTGCCTTGGAACTTTTGGCGGATCACTGTGCAGCGGTGACCGCCGAGTTTGAAAATGTCCCTGCCTCAGCCATGATTTATCTGGAAGCACAGATACCCGTGCGCCCCGGCTCTACGGCGCTGGCCATTGCCCAGGACCGGGCACGGGAAAAAACTTTTTTTCAGGATATTGGTCTGGAGGTCGCGCCCTTTGCACTGCTCAGACAAGAGGATGATGTAGAGCTTGCGGCACGCCAGCTGAGTTTCCCTGCCATCCTGAAAACCACCCGCTTTGGGTATGATGGTAAGGGGCAACAGAATGTTGGCACGGCCAGCGAGCTTCCAGTCGCATGGGCCAGACTGAATACCCCGGAAGCCATTCTGGAGTCACGGATTAATCTGGTGCAGGAATTTTCCGTAGTTCTGGCGCGCTCATTGGACGGGATGATGGTGTTTTATCCCCTGGCAGAAAATCGTCATCACCATGCTGTGCTTGATCTCAGTATTGTGCCCGCCCGAATTCCAGAGGCACTACAAAATCAGGCTCGACAAAGCGCGGCGCGCATTGCCGAGGCACTGAATTACGTCGGTGTGCTTGCCGTTGAATTTTTTGTGGTGGAAGAGGGCCGTCTGTTGGTCAATGAAATGGCCCCGCGTCCCCACAATAGCGGTCATTTTACTATGGATGCCTGTGTCAGCAGTCAGTTTGATCAGCAGGTACGTGCTCTTTGTGGGTTATCCCTGGCAGATACCCGTCTGCTCAGCCCGGTGGTTATGATGAATCTGCTGGGCGATTTGTGGGAAGAAGACGGACCGGATTGGCAGAAGCTGTTCCAGCATCCGCAAATCAAGGTTCATTTGTACGGCAAGAAGGAAGCCCGCCCCGGTCGCAAAATGGGCCATGTAAATGCCTTGAGTTCTGATGTCGAGCGGGCTTTGGCGGTGTTGGAGACTCTGCGTCAGGACTGGAACTGGCCGCCTGCCAGCTAAAAAACGGCGGATGCCATGGAAGCTTTTTGCTCCAACGTCCTAAGCCCGAACGCGGCCGCTCAACCACTGGGCGATCAGGAGCAGGACGGCGCAACCCAGAAAAAACACCATACTCCAGTGGGTGATGGGCCATCCTGCCAGGCTTTTGGTGCCAGCCAGCGCGCAAGAACCATGGCCGGACAAGGTCGAGGCAAAAGCATTTCCCAGACCGCCCAGGGCAGGGCTACCCTGAAAAACCTGAACCGAAGAACAGGTTTCTATCTGATCTGCCGCCACTTGCGTCAGGTGCCACTGCCAGCCTGCCAGGGCCGCGCCCAGCAGGGCATATAACGCTGCCAATATCCATAAACCCCGGCGTGCCGTGCCTTTCCAGAAAAAGCCCATGGTTACAATGACGATGACGGCCAGATCAGCCAGGCGTTGGTAAATACAGATGCTGCAAGGTTGCTCGCCTTGTACGAACTGCAGCCAAAGCACCAGCGAAAAAGCAAGAATGCCAGCCAGAATGACCAGAGCCGCCAGCCAGGGCGCATATTTGGACGCAGTCATTGTGCGTGAATAATTTCTGACCATTGTTTGTTGTCGGGTAAGCCAGGGACATAACGAATTTTGCCATCCTGGCGATAGACCAGAAAAGGCACGCTGGCTCCGGGAATGCCGAGCACTTCTGCTTCCTTGTTGACTAAAAGCGAAGCATCGAAATTCAGCACATCACTCATTTTATTTTGTACGGCAACAGACGCAGGGGCTATGCCCCCTTCCGGACCGCCTTTGGTACTGAATTTGTTTTCATTCAGTTTCAGGGCAGCCAGCGGGTCCTTGGCCGAGAGAATGGCGGCGGCCTTACCAGCGCTGCTGGGTGTCAGAAAACCCACAGTAATGAATCTAACCTGTATTTGCTTGTTATGGATGGGGTTTTGCAGCCAGGTATAGATTTCATGACAATAAGGACAATTGGGGTCGTAAAAATCATAAATAATCGGCCCCTTGCTGCCTTCCTGAATGTAATGGGTATGGGCCAGTGCCTGCCAATAATCCTGATCCCCGTCACTGACTGTTGCTGGTCCAGCGACGGCAACAGTCGCGATTCCCTGAATAATCAGGAAGCCAAGCAGCACCCAGAGGGTTAAGTCAATCCGGGGCCGTTTTTTCGGTGCAAGAATCATGGGGATGTGCAGCCCATCAAACATCCCTGGACCCGCCTTTCATGATTCGGGCCTTATCTCTTTGCCATTCCCGATCTTTGATGGTTGCACGCTTGTCGTGTTCCTGTTTGCCCTTGACCAACGCTATTTCTGTCTTGGCCCGGCCCTGCTTCCAATACATGGCCAGGGGGACGATAGTAAAACCCTTGCGTTCCACGCTCCCGATCATCCGGTTGATTTGCTCGCGGTGCATCAACAACTTGCGGGTTCGGGTAGGATCAGGGTGAATGTGCGTGCTGGCGGTCAGCAGGGGGCTGATATGCGCACCCAGCAGCCAGAGCTCAGCGTCTTTGACAATGACGTAACTGTCCTTGAGGTTCAGGCGCCCGGCGCGCATGGATTTAACTTCCCAGCCTTCCAGGACGATTCCTGCCTCAAAACGTTCTTCTATGAAATAATCGTGTTTCGCCTCACGATTCAGGGCGATGGTGCTGCTCATTGCACAACTCCTGTGCCAGTCAGCAGATGATTGTACGTGAAAAAAGGGGTATGCAGAAAGTGGCATTGACTTTACCTGCCCTCCTGTGAAATTTTTGCGCAGAGCGAAGGGAGGAACATGGTGGAGTCCAGATTGTTGACGGGGCACTTGCTACGACGTCGTACCCGGCAACAGGAGGCTATTCCTGACTGGGTTTTGCTGAATGACATGCAGTCCATTGCCGCATGGCTGGAAACCCGCTTGAGCGCCGCGTCCAAGGAAATTTTACTGGAAAACTATATTTTTGTGGCGGGCATCTGGCCCCAGCAAATTTTGCGGATATTATGCGACAAAGCTCTGACTGGGGTGGCGGTATATATTACGCTCGATGCCCTGGGCAGTCGCAGCTTTCCCGAAAGCTGGATCAGCGAGCTGCGGCAGTCTGGAGCGCATCTGCATTTTTATCACCGTTTGCAGCTGAAGGGCCTGGAAAAGCGCTTGCGGCGTACCCACCGTCGTATTGTCGCGATTGATGGCCAATGGCTGGCCGTAGGTGGCTTTGCCCTGGATGATGAGTGGCTGGATGCAAAACCAGGAAGTCCGCCTTATCGGGACCTGCTGTTTGCCTGTCGTGGCGCCCTGGTGGATCGTGGCCGGGAAATATTTTTTCGGCACCGGCCGGAACATCTGCCAGTCCTGTCTGCCGGAGTGGGTGAAGAAATGGCTTTCTCTCCGGAATCCTGGGGCGAAGGACGGTTTCTCGAAGGTATCCCGCCAGCCAGTTATGCAGTGCGGCGACGTTTGTTGGCAGCTATTCGGGGGGCGCGCCAAAGCATCTGGATTGCGACACCCTACTTCAATCCTGATCCGGTGATACTGCGCAGTATTTATCGGGCGGTGCAGCGCGGGGTGGATGTGCGCCTGCTGCTGGCGGGACGTATTACCGATCATCCACTTTTGCGATTCGGGATTCAGGCGTATTATCAAAAACTGATGCGTAGAGGTGTGCATATTTATGAATATCAGGGTGCTTTCCTCCACGCCAAGTACGTATTGGTAGACCGATCCTGGGCGACACTGGGTTCGGCAAATTTTGATTTCCTGAGTTTGTGGTTTAATCACGAGCTCAATCTGGAACTGCGCTTGGCTCGGGTATCCTTGCTGTTGCACGGATTATTTGTGCGTGAATTTGCAATATCCCGAAAAATCGATCCGGAACCCTGGCGTAAGCGCCCCTACTGGCGACGTTTGCCGGAATGGTGTCTGGCGCAGCTCGATCGCTGGGTGCAGGCCCATGCCATGGGTCAACGCCGTTATTGAGAGGATGCATGCATCATATTTGTAAAACGGCTGTGTTGCCGTACAGCGCGGGGCAGGTTATGGCCCTGATCGAAGACATTCGTTCCTACCCGCAATTTCTGCCCTGGTGTGGCAGAACTCGAATTATTCAGGATCGGGGCGAAGAAGTGATTGCCGAAATCACCATTTCTCATGGTGCGTTTGGCAAATCATTTACCACCAAAAACCGCTATCAGCGCCCCAAGCTGGCAGAAGTGCGCCTGGTGAATGGTCCTTTTCGTTTTCTGGAAGGATTGTGGCAGCTTGAACCTGACCCCAAGGGCACCAGGGTGACGCTGGATATGCGCTTCGAATTTGCCTCACGGCTGGTGGGTGCGTTTCTGGAGCCCATTTTTAAACAGGCAGCGGAAACCATGGTGCAGCGTTTTGCGCAAAGAGCGCGCGCTGTATATGGCCCCCCTGCAGCCATTCCGGCAACAGGGGATAGTCCATCTTCTTAGGCTTTCGTCCGTCTAGGCGTCGGGCTTTTCCGGGCTTTTGACCGTGCCTTTCACATCCCCCTGTACGCCGATGAGCTTGTCGTCCTTATCAAAAAGAACAATCACCTTGCGAACCTGGGTACTGCTATAGGCTGGCTTAAAGCTATAAGAGTAAATCCATTGATGGGGGTGCCAAGGGTCCTTCAGCAGTGGTGAACCCAGAATGGTACGCACTTGCAGCGCATCCATACCGGGATGCAATTCTGCCAGTTGCTGGCTGGTGACGACGTTACCCTGCTGTACGGCAACCCGATAAATACTGCAGGCTCCGAGGGAGAGGGCACAAAAGGTAATCAGGGAAATCAGGCGGAGGCTTCTCATAGTCCTTGTCTTAAGCGTCAGGTGCAACTATCCTAAACCATTACGCATGGGAATTGCTACGAGCACATGAGCTACGAAAAATTGAATAGTGACGAATTGAAGCGGGCTGGTCTGAAAGCCACATTGCCACGTCTGAAGATTCTCCGCATTTTTGAGGACAGTGACACCCGGCATTTAACGGCGGAAGAAGTGTATCGTCAGTTGCTGGATGCCGGCGAGGAAGTGGGTCTGGCCACGGTCTATCGGGTACTGACCCAGTTTGAGATGGCTGGCCTGGTACGCCGTCATCATTTTGAAGGGGACAAGGCCGTTTTTGAAATGAACGAAACCGGTCACCATGATCATATGGTCTGTACGGCTTGTGGCAAGGTTCTGGAGTTTTTTGATGAGGCGCTGGAAGCCCGTCAAAATGAAATCGCCGGAGCTCAAGGGTTTTTCATCAGCGATCATAGTCTGTATTTGTACGGGACTTGCCTGGGGATGCAGGAATCGGGGGTCTGTTCTTTGCAGGCTCCAGCGGGCAAATAATTTTCTGAACTTATGCAAAGTCAGTTGCTGAGTACCAGATTATCACGGTGGATGATTTCCACCTCGTCAATATCCCCGAATAATTCCAAAAGAGTCTTGCTGCTTTTTCCCTTTCTCAGCAGGACATCTTCATAAGCAAAATTCACCAGGCCACGGGCTATTTCCTGTCCTTCCGGGTCGACGCAGCATAACAGATCGCCGCGCTGAAAATCGCCCTCGGCAGCAGTAATCCCTACGGGTAGCAGGCTGCTGCCTTTTTCGCGCAAGACCTTGGCCGCACCGGCATCCAGATGCAACACCCCGTTGGGGCGGAGCTGACCGGCCAGCCAGCGCTTGCGTGCCGCCAGCTTGGCGACGCCGGGCCGAAAATAGGTGCCCAAAGGCTCTCCCGCCCAGATGCGCAGCAAGACATCCTCAGCGCCACCCGGCGCGATGATGGTAGCCGCGCCAGATTGTGCTGCACGGCTGGCCGCATGGACTTTGGTGCTCATTCCGCCGGTACCGACGGCGCTGCCGCTACCCCCGGCCATGCTCAGCAAGGCCGGATCCCCAGCCTCCACCTCGGTCAGTAAACGGGCATCAGGGGCTTTACGGGGGTCCTGGTCGTACAAACCCGCCTGGTCCGTCAAAATCACCAGTAAATCGGCTTCCAGCAGGTTGGCAACCATGGCTGCCAGGGTATCATTATCGCCAAAACGGATTTCGGTGCTGGCAATGGCATCATTTTCATTGATGATGGGAATGACCCCGAGTTCCAGCACCGTACGCAGGGTTGCCCGCGCATTCAGATAGCGATGGCGTTCCTGAAGATCTTCGTGGGTCAGCAGGACCTGGCTGCCGTGAACCCCGCCTCGGCGGAGGAATTCGTTATATACCTGAATCAGTGCTGCCTGGCCGACGCTGGCTGCCGCCTGCAGCTGGTGCAGGGCACTGGGACGGCTTGTCCAGCCCAGACGCTCCATGCCCGCTGCCACGGCGCCGGAAGAAACCAGTACAATCTCCAGACCGTGGCGACGGAGAACCAGCAGTTGCTTGACCCAGGCCTCAATAGCAGGAAGGTCCAGGCCTTGACCATTATTAGTGAGCAGGCTGCTGCCGATTTTAATGACCCAGCGCTGGGCATTTTTAAGGTCGCGGCTCATTCATCGTCATCCCAGTCGGCGCTCAAATCATCACCTTCCCACTCTTCCAGATATTCTTCCTCTTCATCGCCCCATTCTTCCGACTGGACTGGATCAGGTGCGGGTGGCAGATCCGGCAGTGCCTGCCAGATGGCGTGGGTGAGGGCATTGCAGCCCGCACCGCTGGCGGCGGAAATCAAAAATGCCGGACCCTCCCAGGAAAGATCGGCACGAATCGCCTGAAAACGCATCTCGCCTTCTTCAGCGCTGAACAAGTCGGCCTTATTGACCACCAGCCAGCGCGGGCGCTGGGCGAGGGCGGGGCTGTAAGCCAGCAGCTCTTCTTCCAGGGCGCGAATATTCCCGGCAGGATTGCTTTCATCCACAGGAGCCATGTCGACCATGTGCAGGAGCAGGCGGGTACGACTGAGATGTTTCAGAAAACGGGTGCCTAGCCCGGCACCTTCGGAGGCTCCGGGAATCAGGCCGGGAATATCCGCGAGTACAAAAGATTCGTGGGTCGCCACCCGGACTACACCGAGATTGGGGTAGAGGGTGGTAAACGGGTAGTCCGCCACTTTCGGGCGGGCCGCACTGACTGCCCTGATCAGAGTGCTTTTGCCCGCATTGGGCAGGCCCAGCAGGCCGACATCGGCCAGAACCCGCAATTCCAGGCGAAGGTTGCGTTCTTCTCCCTGCGTGCCTTTTTCATATTGACGGGGTGCGCGATTGATACTGGATTTGAAATGCAAATTGCCGTGCCCGCCGCGTCCGCCTTGAGCAACCAGCAGGCGTTCCCCGTCTTCGCGCAAATCACCCAATAATTCGCGGGTATCGTCATCGTAGACCAGAGTGCCTACCGGGACTTGAATTTCCTTATCCAGCCCCGCGCGCCCGGTCATTTGTCGCCCCGCACCACCATGCCCGGTTTCGGCCCGGTAACGGCGCTGGTAGCGAAAATCTATCAGGGTATTGAGGCTGGCCTGGGCGACGAGGAAAATACTGCCACCGCGACCACCATCGCCGCCATCGGGACCGCCAAAGGGGATAAATTTTTCCCGGCGAAAGCTCAGGGAACCATGTCCACCGGTACCCGAAGCAACATGAATGCGTACTTCATCAATAAACTTCATAAAAAAACCCCGCTCCCGCAAAAACGGGGCGGGGTCCCTCTGAGCAGAGGCCGGTTCAGGCCACGGATACGACGCTGACGGTACGTACCTGGCGCGGTCCCTTGCGCTCGAATTTTACAACCCCTTCTGCGGTAGCAAAGAGCGTATGATCCTTGCCAATACCGACGTTGCTACCCGGATAAAACTGGGTGCCACGCTGACGAATGATAATGTTGCCGGGAATGACCAACTGTCCGGCGTAACGCTTCACACCCAGGCGCTTGGATTCTGAATCGCGTCCGTTGCGCGAAGAGCCACCCGCTTTCTTATGTGCCATGACTGTGCTCCTTAGGCTTCAATGCCGGTAATGCGGACTTCAGTAAAATACTGACGATGTCCCTGCTGTTTACGGTAATGCTTGCGCCGACGCATCTTGAAAATATGCACCTTGGCTGCCCGTCCCTGGCTGAGCACGGTGGCCTTGACGGCTGCGCCAGCTACCAGCGGTTGACCGACCACTACATCACTGCCAACGCCGACCATCAGTACCCGGTCCAGCGCGAGTTCCGCACCTGGCTCTGCTTCCATCTTTTCGAGCCGGAGCTTATCGCCCACTGTCACCCGATACTGCTTGCCACCATTTTCAATGACCGCGTACATCACAAACCTCCAACAAGGGTTTTACCCGGTACTGCCCGGAAAAGTTCGCAAGGATAGCGTTATCAGTCTATTAACGCAAGAGGATGAGGACTTGTTTTGTTGACTGATCTGCATCGGCGCATAAATTGTCTGAGCGAACCACTCAAGTGCGGGGCAATAAGCGGTCCAGAGCATTCGCAAAGGCCTGGCGGTCGGCTTGGCTCAGGGTGGCGGGGCCGCCAGTACGCACGCCGGAATCTCGCAGCTGCTCCATCATATCCCTGATTCGTAGACGCTCACGGATGGTTTCGGGGGAGTACCGCTCACCGCGTGGGCTGAGCGCATGGCCGTTTTTCTCCAGTACGGCAGCGGCCAGGGGGATATCGGCGGTAATGACCAAGTCGCCCGCTTCAATGCAGCGCACAATTTCATCATCGGCCACATCAAAGCCTCCCGGCACTACCACGCTGCGAATATGAGCCGATTGGGGCACGCGCAGGGGCTGATTGGCGACCAGAGTCAGGGGCAGTTTCAGACGCGTACTGGCGCGAAACAGAATTTCCTTGATGACATTGGGGCAGGCGTCGGCATCGACCCAGATATGCATGGAAGCACTCGGATATTTTTAGAGCATGGACCTTGGCACAGATGGAACTTACTGGCAATGCCAACATCCCGTTATGTGGTGGCTAATAACTCACCGGAATCAGTTGAAATTTTGTCCTTTAAACCCGGCAGCGTAGAATGCACAAAAACATGTCGCTGGAGAACGCATGAAACCGGTAGGCCGCACGCGGAAACAAGTCGACGCCCCAGGCGCCTACAGTCAGCCCGCTGATCGCCCGCATTCTGCCGTCCGCGAGGACACCATTGAATACGGCTTCATCGGCACCCTGCAAAACCTCAAGTACGCGTATCGCGACGACATCCGCGACCGCGCCGCGCTGGAGCAGAACTTCCGCGAGAAATTCGAGGCGCTCAACCGTGTGCATCTCACCGAGGCCGAGTTCGCCCGCCTGCTCGATGAAATCGTCAGCCCGGATGTTTTCACTGCCGCCAAAACCCTGCGCAGCATCAACGCCTTCACCCGCGACGATGGCACGCCGCTGAACTACAGCCTCGTCAACCTCAAGGACTGGTGCAAGAACACCTTCGAGGTGGTCAACCAGTTGCGCATCAATACCGACTACAGCCACCACCGTTACGACGTCATCCTGCTCATTAACGGCATCCCCTGTGTGCAGATCGAGCTGAAAACCCTGGGCGTGAATCCGCGCCGGGCCATGGAGCAGATCGTCGAATACAAGCACGATCCCGGCAACGGCTACACCAAGACGCTGCTCTGCTTCATGCAGTTGTTCATCGTCAGCAACCGCGACCGCACCTACTACTTCGCCAACAACAACGCCCGCCACTTCGCTTTCAATGCCGACGAGCGCTTTTTGCCCGTCTATGAATTCGCGGACGAAGACAACCGCAAGATCACCCAGCTTGACGCCTTCGCTGAAGCGTTTTTGAAAAAGTGCGACCTGGGCCAGACCCTCAGCCGCTACATGGTGCTGCTTGCCGGTGAGCAAAAGCTCATGATGATGCGACCCTATCAGGTCTATGCCGTGCAGCACATGATCCAGTGCATCGACGAAGATAACGGCAACGGCTACATCTGGCACACCACCGGCAGCGGCAAAACGCTCACCTCGTTCAAAGCATCCACCCTGCTCAAGGAAAACGACCACATCCACAAATGCGTGTTCGTCGTGGACCGCAAAGACCTCGACCGCCAGACGCGGGAGGAATTCAACCGCTTCCAGGAAGGCTGCGTCGAGGAAAACACCCACACCGGCGCCCTCGTGCGCCGCCTGCTGTCCGAGGATTACGCCGACAAGGTCATCGTCACCACCATCCAGAAGCTCGGCCTCGCGCTGGATGAAACGAGCCGCCGCAACAAGCAGCGGGCGAGGAACGACCAGCCCACCTACAAGGAGATGCTGGCCCCGCTGAGCGACCAGCGCATCGTCTTCATCTTCGACGAATGCCACCGCTCGCAGTTTGGCGAAAACCACAAGGCCATCAAGACGTTCTTCCCCCGCGCCCAGCTTTTTGGCTTCACCGGCACCCCGATCTTCGAGGCCAACGCCTCGCAGCAGAAGATCGAAGACACCACCGCGTCGATGCGCACCACGCAAGACCTGTTCCAGAAACAACTGCACGCCTACACCATCACCCACGCCATCGAAGACGGCAATGTGCTGCGCTTCCATGTCGATTACTTCAAGCCCGAGGGCAAGAATCCGCCCAAACCCGGCGAGCCCATCGCCAAGCGCGCCGTCATCGAAGCCATCCTCGCCAAGCACGACGCCGCTACCGCTGGACGCCGCTTCAACGCCCTCTTCGCTACCGCGTCCATCAACGACGCCATCGAATACCACGCGCTGTTCAAGACCATGCAGGCCGAGAAACAGGCCGCCGACCCCGACTTCAAGCCGCTGAACATCGCCTGCGTGTTTTCGCCGCCCGCCGAGGGCGACGCCGACGTGAAGCAGATCCAGGAAGACCTGCCGCAGGAGCAGGCCGACAACGAAGAAGACCCCGATGGCAAGAAAGCCGCGCTGAAAGGCATCCTCGCCGACTACAACGCCCGCTACGGCAGCAACCACCGCATCGCTGAGTTCGATGGCTACTACCAGGATGTGCAGAAGCGCATCAAAGACCAGCAGTGGCCCAATGCCGACTACCCGGCTGCGCAGAAGATCGACATCACCATCGTCGTGGACATGCTGCTCACCGGCTTCGATTCCAAGTTTTTGAACACGCTCTACGTGGACAAGAACCTCAAGCACCACGGCCTTATCCAGGCCTTCTCGCGCACCAACCGCGTGCTCAACGGCAGCAAGCCCTACGGCAACATCCTCGACTTCCGTCAGCAGCAGGATGCCGTCGATGCCGCCATCGCGCTGTTCTCCGGCGAAAAAACCGGCGAGCAGGCGCGCGAAATCTGGCTGGTCGAAAAAGCCCCGGTCGTCATCCAGAAACTGGAAACCGCCATGCACAAGCTGGCGGCCTTCCTGCTGTCTCAAGATCTGGACTGCACCCCCGCCGCCATCGCCAATCTGAAAGGCGATGCGGCCAAGACGGTCTTCATCGAGCGCTTCAAGGAAGTGCAGCGGCTCAAGACCCAGCTCGACCAATACACCGACCTCACCGGGGAAAACAAAGCCGCCATCGAGCAGGTGCTGCCCGAGGAAAACCTGCGCGGCTTCAAGGGCCAGTATCTGGACACTGCCAAGAAGCTGCGCGCACAGCAGAATAAGCCAAACGACAAACCTGGCACTGATAGCCCTTCTGAACAGCTCGACTTCGAGTTCGTCCTCTTCGCCTCCACCGTCATCGACTACGACTACATCATGAAACTGATGACCAGCTTCTCGTCCAACGAGCAGGGCAAGGCCAGGATGACCCGCGAACAACTCATCGGCCTCATCAGCAGTGACGCCAAGTTCATCAACGAGCGCGACGACATCGCCGAATACATCGGCACGCTCCAGGCTGGCGCGGGGCTTTCTGAAAAGGCCATCCGCGACGGCTACACCCGCTTCAAGGCCGAGAAAAACGCCAGGGAACTCGTTGACATCGCCGCCAAGCACGGCCTCGCCACCGCCGCCCTGCAAGCCTTCGTGGACGGCATTCTTGAACGCATGATCTTCGACGGCGAGCGCCTGAGCGACCTCATGGCCCCGCTGGAATTGGGTTGGAAAGCCCGCAGCCAGGCCGAGCTCGCGCTGATGGCGGATTTGCACCCGCTACTTACCCAACGCGCCGGGGGGCGGGATATTTCGGGGTTGAGCGCCTATGAGTGAACAGCCGCTGACTGAAGCCACATTACTGACGCGCATTGCTCAGGGTGAGCACACCCGTCAGCAGTTCAAGCGCAGCTTCCACAACCCTGACGCCGTGGCCGCCGAGCTGGCTGCCTTTGCGAACAGTGGCGGCGGCACGCTGCTGATCGGTGTGGCCGATGACGGCATCATCACTGGCCTGAGCGCGGCAGATGTTCGCCAGCTCAACCAGATGCTCAGCAACGCCAGCAGCCAGCATGTGCGCCCGCCCGTTCACCCCCACACCGAAAACGTGCAAACCCACGCCGGGCTGGTGATGGTGGTGACCGTGCCCAATGGCTTGGCCAAGCCCTATCTGGATCAGCAAGGCCGCATCTGGGTCAAACAGGGCGCTGACAAGCGCCATGTGACCGCCCGCGAAGAGCTGCAGCGCATGTTCCAGCGTGGCGGTCTGGTCTATGCCGATGTGGTGCCTGTGGCTGGCACCACCAGCGCCGACTTGGACGAGCCCGCCTTTCGCCGCTACCTGACCCAGCACTTCAGCGCCGACACCACCCCCACCGAACTGCCGCTGGATGCACTACTGCAAAATCTGGGGTTGGGCGACGGGCTGGAGCTGAACCTCACCGGTCTGCTGCTGTTTGGCCGCAACCCCCTGCGCTGGCGACCCGCCTATACCATTAAGGCCGTGGCCTTTCCGGGCACCCGCATCACCGACACCCGTTACCTCGACAGCCAAGACATCAGCGGCACCCTGCCTCAGCAATACACAGAAGCGCTCGCCTTCATCAAACGCAACCTGCACCGGGTGCAGGGCGATCAGGGTTTTAACTCCCCCGGCATTCTGGAAGTGCCCGAAATCGCCCTGCAAGAATTACTAGTCAACGCCTTGGTACACCGCGACTACTTCACCAGCGCATCCATTCGCATCCTCGTCTTTACCGATCGCATCGACATCATCAGCCCCGGCCACCTGCCTGACAGCCTGAGCGTGGATGACATCCGTCACGGCAAAAGCAACCGCCGCAACCCCACGCTGAGCGAGCACGCCTTCCGGCTGCTGCCCTACCGGGGACTGGGCAGCGGCATCCCCCGCGCGCTCGATGAGTGGCCGCAGATCGAACTGATCGACGAAGTTAGCGGCAACCAGTTCACCGCTCGGGTGCAGCGACCCAAGGCGCAGTGGGTGCGGGCTGGCGAACAAGCCACTGAACAAGCCGAGGCCCCAGTCACCGAACAAGTCACCGAACAAGTAACCGAACAAGTAACCGAACAAGTAACCGAACAAGTAACCGAACAAGTAACCGAACAAGTAACCGAACAAGTAACCGAACAAGTTCGCCGACTGTGCGTGGCTCTGGGGCAAGAGGCCAAAGGAACGAAGGAGCTGATGCAGTCGCTCAACCTCAAACACCGCCCGAGCTTTTTGGAAGACTATCTGAACCCGGCCCTCCAACAGCGTTTTGTGGAACTGACCCAGCCAGACTCACCGCGCAGCCCCACACAAAAATACCGCCTGACCGCACAAGGAAAGGACTTGTTGAAATGACTATCCCCCACAAGCACGCCTCAACGCCGGGCGCTGCCGCTTACCAAGGCGTGCTCCATGAGCTAACGAAGACCATGGCTGAGCTGCAAACCTTCGTGGACGGCATTCTGGAGCGCATGATTTTCGATGGCGAGCGCCTGAGCGACCTCATGGCCCCGCTCGACCTCGGCTGGAAAGCCCGCGCACAGGCCGAACTCGCGTTGATGGCGGATTTGCACCCGCTGCTCACCCAACGCGCCCGGGGGCGCGACATCTCAGGACTTAGCGCGTATGAGCAGTGAAAAAACTCGCACATAAACGGCACGAGGAAAATGATGGATATCTCACAAATACAGACACTGACCGACACCTTTGAGGGCCATGCCCAGCAGACCGAAACCGGCGTCGAATATTGGCTTGCCCGCGATCTCCAGCAGCTTCTCGGCTATTCCAAGTGGGAGAATTTTCAGACGGTGGTCACCAAGGCCAGAACCGCCTGCGAGGTATCTGGCCACGTGGTGGAGAACCATTTTCCTGACGTCAGGAAAATGGTCAGGATCGGCTCCGGGACAGAGCGTGAAATCGACGACATCATGCTCACCCGCTACGCCAGCTACCTCATCGCCCAGAACGGCGACCCCCGCAAGCCGGAAATCGCCTTCGCCCAGACCTACTTCGCCATCCAGACCCGCCGCGCGGAATTGATCGAGCAGCGGCTCCTCGAAGCCGAGCGCGTTTCCGCCCGCAAAAAACTCACCAGCACGGAAAAAGAACTCTCCCAACTCATCTTCGAGCAAACCGGCGGCAACCAGGACTTCGCCCTCATCCGCAGCAAGGGCGACCACGCGCTATTCGGCAAGAGCACCCAGGCCATGAAAGCCCAGTGGCGCGTCCCCGATAGCCGCCCGCTTGCCGACTTCGCGCCCACCATCATTCTCAAGGCCAAGGACTTTGCCACCGAGATCACCATCCACAACGCGCGCACCCACGGCATGTCCAGCGAGCCGCAAATTTCCCGCGAACACGTCACCAACAACCAGGCCGTCCGTGAAACCCTGCTCAACCGGGGCATTCGCCCCGAAAGCCTGCCCCCGGCGGAGGATGTCAAAAAGGTCGAACGCCGCCTCACCGCAGGCGAGAAGCAGGCGCTGAAGAATCCCGACACTTTGGAAGGCGAATGAAGGATTCAGCGCGTATGAGCAGTAAGAAAACATCCATGCCAGCGAAGCAGAAACCAACACCATCCGCCGTTTCCGGGGATTTTGATTCGCTGGTATCCGCCATCGTCGACATCCATCAGCAATCGCAGGCCTTCGCCACCAAGGCGGTCAATGTCAGCCTCACGGTGCGGAACTGGCTGATCGGCCATCGCATCGTGGTGTTCGAGCAGTCGGGAAAAGACCGGGCGGCCTACGGTGAAAGACTGTTGCCCGCTCTGGCAGAGCGCCTGTCGGCTGCCGGACTCAAGCGGGTGGATGCCCGCGAGTTACGCCGCTTCAGGCGCTTCTACGGCGTTTATCCGCAGATTTGGGAGACCGTGACTCCCGAATTGCTGGCAGGCCTTGGCGCTGACGCCTTGCAGCCGCTGCCAAGCACCCCGCCTCTGCCAAAACGGGAGACGCCGTCTCCCGAATCCGGGGCGGTGGCAGCCG
>NZ_JAAOMP010000076.1 GCF_018853815.1 Acidithiobacillus sulfurivorans
GTGCCGCTTTTCGAGGGAGAAATCCACTCGGCAAATCCAATGTGACGGTTAGGAAAGCGATTTCCTATCCCGGTGAAATTTACTTGATTGATTTTTCAGTATTAGTGAGTACACCCCAAAATGGGCCAGCACTGATTTCGAAGCAACCCCAAGCGGTGCTGAAGGTCATACGCAACCAACCACCTGAATAATCGGATGGGACGTCATCTGTTCTGCTTTTCATTGGAAATCATCACTGGACAGCTTCAGCGCGGAATGTCTTTTGTAGGATCCTCCCTGCGTCATGGCCACATCCATCAGCATTAGGATCTACAAATTGATACGTGGCCGTATTTCCGGGGTAGTTGTAGCTGTTGACGATATAACCAGCCGCATGAACGCAGCGTCCGTTGCATTGTGTCTGGCTTATTCTCCACGAGTGCGGGCACGCCTCTCTTCAGAGGCAGCTACCTTAAAACTAACCTGCACGCACATTTATTTCATGAAATAATGCAAAAATGCAAAAATGCAAAAATGCAAAAATGAAAGAATTAAATAATGAAAACAATTGCTGTCACGTCACAAAAAGGTGGGAGTGGCAAAACAACGCTTGCCGCGCATCTTTCTGTCGAAGCTGAGAGAACCGGTGGTGGAGACGTATGGCTAGTTGACACAGGCAGACAACTTTTGAGCCAGTGACATTCTCGCTGAGGGGTAGAGATGCATGGAAAGCCGGGTGTTCCTTTCATACGGTTTCCCATGAGCTTAAGAATTTGCCCGCACATTTATTTCATGAAATAATGCAAAAATGCAATCATGAAAGGATTAAATAATGAAAACAATTGCTGTCACGTCACAAAAGGGTGGGAGTGGCAAAACAACGCTTGCCGCGCATCTTTCTGTCGAAGCTGAGAGAAACGGTGGTGGAGACGTATGGCTAGTTGACACAGACAAGCAATCTACATTGAGCCAGTGGCATTCTCGCCGAGAGGCAGAGACGCCTGGAAAGCTGGAGGTTCCATTCGCACGGTTACCAATGGGCTTGCAAACCCTTGCCACACAGAATGCGGCATATTGTTTCATTGATACGCCGCCAACCATCTCGGAACAAAGCAAGACTATTATTGAGCTTGCCGATCTTGTTCTGATACCTGTCAGAGCTTCTCCAGCTGATCTTTGGGCCGTGGCTGATACGGTAGAGATTGTTAAACAAGCGAATAAGCCATTCTTATTTATTATCAATCAGGCGAAATCTCAAGCGACAATCACTGCACAAGCTGTAGCCGCTCTCTCGCAGCACGGCCGTGTTGCTGAAAAATTTATTGTTGACCGGGTGGCCTATGCTGTTGCAATGACTGGTGGGCGTACAGCGCAAGAAATTGCCCCAAAAGGTCCCGCAGCAGATGAAATACACGCCTTGTGGCTTATCATTATTTCATGTTTTAATGAAAAAATTAAATCAGTAAGGAGAAATGCTAATGGCTAAAACGGCGACTATTGGTCTAACTGGTGCCGATTTAATACCAGCAAAAATTCGTTCCCAAAGCATCAGCTGCCAGCGTGGGGTAACCCCATCTTCAGAGCTCGTTCCGTTACAATTCAGGATGCCTCCCGAGTTTGTACGGGCCTTTAAGCAGGCAGCCCTCGACCGAGGCTTGAAACTAAATGAATTACTGAATTTATCATTTCATGAATTCATGAAAGAAGAAAAGTAAGATGCCGGAAGGGCGGGAACATGGTCGATAAGCCGACATCAGCTAAAAAGTCTAGAAGTCGAAAGACTATTGTGCCATTGCAGCCAGAAGCTTTCGCAAACCAACAACTTAGTTTGTTTCAGGGATTCTTGGCAAACAGTGAAAGTGAGAGAGAGTTACTATCAAATGCTGTAGACCTTTGGGATAATATTCCTCGCTATTCTGTATCCCGCGCTCGCATGAACAGCATGCGAACGGCAGACGGTTTTCTCGAAGAACTTGAGCTTCCTTTCCAGTATCGTGGACGGAAGTTTACTGCGGTAATCCACCCAGCACGCGTGAATGGTAAGAACGGTAAGCGACAGAGTTATTATCCAAGCGCGCGGGAGGAATTAATAGAGCACGCACTGAGGAAGATTTCCGCTGAGCAGAAGTCCGGGTTTTTTGACCAACTCGACTATCGCTCAGGAGTCGTTTTTTCCCTACATGCATTGCGTAGTGAGCTAGAACGGCAAGGTCATAGTTTGCGGTATGACGAGATTATCGAAGCCTTAGACATCCTCTCCCTGAGTACCATTGACATAGTAGCGCTCAACGCGGATGGCGACGAAATTTGTACGCGGTCAAGCTATCTAGATCGGCTCACGGTGATTAGACGAAAGGAGTATGACGCTGATCGGAATTTGAAGTGCGCTGCGCAGTTTCATCCTCTTGTTACTCAGAGTATTGACCGCGTTACTTACCGCCAGTTTAACTATCAACGTATGATGAAATGCCGCAGTCAAATTGCCCGCTGGCTCTTGAATCAGCTTGTCTTGAAATATACTCAGGCAGCGATGTTGACTCCATTCGAGGTATACTACAGCACGGTGAAGCGGGACAGTGCTCTGCTGAATGGGTACCGGCTCGAACGTCAAGCTATTGCGGCTGTTGATGATGCGTGGCAAGAACTAAAGGAGCTGGGAGCATTAAGTTCTATCAGCAAGAGCGAAAGGCGCAGCCAGCGCGGCAAACTTGATGACGTGATTTATAGTTTACTGCCAACCTACGAATTCATGGCAGAACAGAAGGCAGCTAATCGCCGTCAAGCAAATTCACCCAACCAGCAAAAAAAGCGTGACACCATATCACTTGGCAGGGGGAATAGGTGACGGGTCGCGTTGATCGGCAGGGGGAATAGGTGACGCTTGGCAGGGGGAATAGGTGACGGGTTGCAAACAGAGACTTCTGTAGCCCATTGTTCTGGTTGATCGGCAGGGGGAATAGGTGACGGGTCGCCAAAAAAGCAGGGGGAATAGGTGACGGGTCGCCAAAAAAGCAGGGGGAATAGGTGACGGGTCGCCAAAAAGACAACTAAATGCTTCCGAATCTGTGGATAACCAGCGAACTTTCACCTTAAATTAATGCCTTGTTAGGGGGAATAGGTGACGGGTGAAAACCATAAAACGATAATTCCACATAAAAAATTCGGCATTTTGCAGTCCTTATCCTTTTTATCCTTTTAATTAACCTTTTATTATCCATGGCTTCGCAAGCTCCGCCGCCGTCTCTTGGGGGCTTCGCCCCCGCCGACTCGAACCCACGCCTCTGGACGCTTCGCGTCCGCCTGCGTGTCCCTCCCGGCATCCCCCTTATTTTAATGAGCACCCACTTGCCGCCTACGGCGCCGGGCGCAAACATCCCCCGGCGGGGACCCTGCTGGTCCCCCTGTCCGCGCCTTCGGCTTGCCGGGTCGACCCCCTTCGGGGACTGCGTCCCCCACTGCTGATAGCAGCGGCTCCCCCGCAGGTTTTACAAGAGAGGGGTAAATTTGGTTCAGGACGTGATTTTGGTGGTTGAGTGATGAAAATGTACCGGAATAGGATTTACGTCGGCTCTGGGACGGTTTCTGGGCCTTTACAGCGGGATTCTTTGTGGGGTTTTTAATCGGTTGTCAATTCATCGGTGGGCGATTCCTCTTGTGGTTGTTACAGTCACGGTTTATGCTCTGCTTCTGTAACCGTTTTGGGGGTTCTTAAAAATGGGCAAAAGCCCGGCTGATCGACAAAGAGAGAAGCGGGAAAGGGATTATGCGTTGGTCTGGGGGGGAAGGGGTGATGAAACCCAGTTGTCCGATACCGCCTTACTGGAACAAATCGCTATTGCCTATCGCAAGGGACGAAACCTTCCCGGTGAGAACGCCATCCTGCGGGGATTGATTCGGGAACTGATGCAACGGGCGCGGCTGTTGTCAGAATGAACGCGCGGACTCCGCAAGCCCGCCATCCCCTGGCGGCTCAGGATATGGGGCGGATTCTTGCCTATCTGCAGCAAAATCCCGGTACCTCCGTGGAGATTGCCCGGGCCTTACGATTGACCGTGAACCGGGTGAATGGATTGCTTCTGGAATTACGAACGCAGGGACTGGTGTATGCGCCTTCCTGTACGATCGGCAGCAAGGGCGGTACGGTCAATGTCTGGGCCTGTAGAGAGGCGGAGGAGGGCGCCCGGTAGGGGGGAGAGTTCTCTATATCGTCTATATCGCCCGTGCGGCTTAGTCCCGGCAGGGCTGACAGTTTTTTACGGTTTTTACGACATACCGATCGCTGGAGGAGAATGGGTCATGCATACGTCCGATTCAGATCGCGATCCGGTTTATGATCTGTCTCGCTGGTGGTGTGTGACCTGGCAGAAGGTTCAACCCGATGCTGATCCCCCGGTTTCTCGTTATTACCGGCTCTGTCTGCAGCAGGATCTCTGGGGACAATGGGAGCTGCTCCGTTGTTGGGGCAGAATCGGTCAGAAACCCACGCGCGAACGGCGCGAAAGGGTGGATTCTCCGGGAGCGGCAGAAGTCATTCGACGGCAGGTTCAGAAAACCCGGCGGCAGCATCGCTATGTGCCGGTAGAAGCCCCCTTGGTTGCGCTGGATATGGCCGACTGGACTACCGAGAACAACGCTCGCTGTTTTGCGGGGAAATCTGAATAAAGGGCAGCTCGAAAAACCCGAAAAACCCGAAAAACCCGTTTTTCTGACAGATGAAGGAAATGAAGGCAAAGAAAACGCTCAAAAAAGAGGTTTTTGAAAGGACGTAAAGAAATTATCTGGCTGTTTCTATGCAGAAGAAAATGTGGGTACAATCATCCAGAATCCCCTTTGGATAAGCTGAAAAATCAGAAGCACTGTAGAGAAAAACAATGACGAAATCCGAACTCTTGGACACGATGTATCAGGCCTTACGGGATCAGGGAAACCAGGCGATCTCCCGACAGGAGGTCATTATGGCGGTCGGACTGATCCTGGATCATTGTGCGCGGGCTTTAGTGGCCGGCGAGCGGATCGAGATCCGGGATTTCGGGGTATTTACCCTGCATACGATAGCGGCCAAAGCCGGCCGGAATCCGAAAACGGGTGCGTCTGTAGCGGTACCTGAAAAACGCCGTGTGCATTTTAAACCCGGTCAGGCGATGCGGAGATTGGTCAATTCACAATAAAACCATACGCGGAATGGCATGCGCTTGTGTTGCGCCGGTTATGGGAATTCCCTACATTGACCAGACACGTCTCCTAAAAAAAGAGGTTCTGATGAACAAAACCGAATTTATTGCTGCCCTGGCGCGTCATGGGGAGATATCCAAAGTGGATGCGGAAAACTGTTTTCAGGTGTTCCGTCATACATTGGAAACGGAATTGCCTGCGGCCGGTAAAATTACCTTGAAAGAATTTGCAGGGAAAGTAAATCACTGAGGAACAGAAAAGGAGAAAACATGACTGAAGGGAAAAAACGGGTGCGGCGCACCCCGGAACAGCGTCTGGCCGATCTGGAGAAAAAGCAGGCGGAGATTCTGGAACGTCAGAAAGCGGCACTGGCCAGAATCGAGGCGGCGAAAAAACGGTTGATGCAGTCTCCTACAGCCCGTAAGGACCGAATGGAGCAGGACAAGCGCTTTGTGCGGGCGGCACAGGTGTTGGCACCGGAATGGGATGCACGACACTTTATCGCGGCCCTCGAAAAAGCCCTTCAGGAAGATGCACAGGCCCTGCAGAAACGTGGGGAAGC
Organism: Acidithiobacillus sulfurivorans; assembly: GCF_018853815.1. Taxonomy (GTDB): domain Bacteria; phylum Pseudomonadota; class Gammaproteobacteria; order Acidithiobacillales; family Acidithiobacillaceae; genus Acidithiobacillus; species Acidithiobacillus sulfurivorans. The sequence goes on from NZ_JAAOMP010000076.1 coordinate 5,714, forward strand.
TTTGTTGGAAGAGCATGGCAAGGCCCGGCGGGGACGGCGGCCACGGGTCAGTTAAGCGTGAGGCCAGGGCAGGGGGCCGCAGGGGGAATGGTCTTGAGCCGGCGTACTATGCAAGCCAAACAGGGGGGCAATCCATGCAGCCACACATCGCAGACTTTCCGCATCCCGAACTGATCGGAACATTCCGCCAGTTTGGGCCGTTTGGCATTCCCTACCAGATACTCAAGGAAGGTCATGCCACCGCAAAGGGCTGGACCGTCGAGATTGAGGTGCCACAAACAGGGGAGCGGTTGGAATATCCCCTGAAGGACGCCCTGGACGATCCAGAGGCCCGCTAGTGTTTGCTATCGCCTTTGACCTGACAGTTAGGGAAGTCACAAAGCATCATCCAAAGAGTGTTGCCGCTGCCTATGCAGACATTGGCGTAACCTTAGCAGGGTTTGGATTCCGATGGGTGCAGGGTAGTATCTATGTTTGTGAAGATGAGGATATGGCCAATCTCATGGATGCTGTCCTCTGTCAGAGACGTGCGGGCCTTCCGGGTGGAGCAATGGTCCAATTTCACCGACCGGGTGAAGCGTCGAGGTATCAAAAAATGAGCGGATTCTGCTTTTTGTCGCATAAATGGCCTATCCAGACAGCAGCCTGGTCCATCTCAATCAACGGCTTGCCGACTTGGCCAGCCCTATCCAATAGACAGAATGGTGCATTCTGTCTGAAGATGTAGTGACGGCACACTAAAATTGGGGTTTCAAAACTAATGCGGGATTTGAACCCATGAAAACATATATCATTACCAAACACGCGCAAGAAGAAATGGCTATTCGGGGGATTCCTGAATCCATTTTGGATGTGGTCATGCAGACGCCAGGAGAGATTGTGCCGGAGAAAGCGGAATTGGTGGCTTACCAATCGGTGATCAGTTTTCCCGAAGGGCTCATGCTGCTGAGGGCCATCGTGGCAGACCAAGACCAGCCTATGCGGATTATTACTGTCTATCGTACCAGCAAGATAGAGAAGTATTGGAGGGGATCATGAAAGTACGCTACGACCCGGACACAGATACGCTAACCATGAGGCTAAGTGAGCATCCCGTTGTGGAAAGCGACGAGGCAAGCCCCGGCGTCATTTTGGATTATGATGATCACGGGAATGTGGTAGGCATCGAAATACTGAAAGCTTCCCACGGCGGTGCCGCCCTGCAGACCATTGAGTATGCCTACGGCGCGGCATAAGCATCGGACAGAATGACGCATTGTGTCTCAACCCGCAGCAATATTCCTCTATATTATACGACACTGGCAGTATCGTCGAATTTATGTTCGGTGTATAAAAGGCTAATCTGAAAATCATAATATGAACCAATCACTATTCATATTTGCACTAGAAAATATGCGTTCTTCAGACTGGGAGCATTTCGAGGAGCTCAGCTCTAGATTCCTGGCGAGCGATTTTCCAGAATTGCGTACCATGGCAAACCCTTCTGGCGATGGAGGCAGAGATTCAGAATTATTTTCGTCAGAAGGTAACCGTTCAGTTGTAATCCAATATTCCGTAGCAATCGACTGGAATAAAAAAATTGATAGGACACTTAATAGGATTAAAGAAACCAATCAAAGCGTCCGAGTCCTAATCTATGTGACCAACAAGAAGATTGGAGCAGGCGGAGACAAGATCAAGAGTAAATGTATGAGTGAAGGTGTGTCGCTCGATATTAGAGACATTTCCTGGTTCTCTGAGCGAATGAACTTGGATGACAACAAATATTATGCAGCCAATGAATTTTGTAATATCGTCGCTTTACCATTACTCGAAGGTCAGAAAATTATAGAGACGTCCAGACCTTCGCTTACCACCATAGAGTCGAAGGCAGCTCTGGTCTACTTAGCAATGCAATGGGAAGATGAACAAACCGACAAGGGGTTAAGTAAGGTTACGTACGAAGCCCTGGTGCTTGCCGCACTGAGAAGTACAAACTCAGACAACAGATTATCGCGTTCAGATATTCACAGAACGATATTTAGCTATCTAACATCAACAAAAGAAAAGGAGATCGAAGCCCAAGTAGATGGAGCACTTAGGCGCTTAACAAGAAGAAAAATTCGCCACTGGCAAGCAGATGATGAATTTTGTCTAACCCATGAAGAAGTTGTCCGCTTGAGAGAACGTCTAGCAGAAACAAAAAATCAAGAAAAAGAGTTTCTCGAAGAGGTTGAACAACTACTAAAGAGAGAAATGAAAGATAAATCGACAGTATCCGAATCAGTTTTTGAGAGTTTTATTGACAGAATATTGAGGATATTGGACGATTTCTTACTTAAGACTGGAGAGGCGTTCGCGGTTTCTGTGGCTTCTGGAGAGGTCTGTTTCATTGACAGGAATATTCTTTATAATGCGGTCTACTCTGACATCTCAAAATATCCAGAACCAACTGATTCGTTAGAAACGTTCCCAGATATTGCTTTGAATGTCATTGCTAGAATAACCACTTCAAAAAACACTTATGTGATATCCCACTTAAGGAAAATATCAGACTCATACACTCTTTTTTCCTTTCTTAGAGAAACGCCAGATGTGCAAAGAGCCACAAAAAAAATATTTGGCCACGGAAAAATATGGCTTGATACCACAATTATTCTTCCGGTTCTGGCGGAATATTTTTGTGGAGAGGATGATCCAAGAAGATATACTTCTGCAGTGTCGAGCTTAATATCGGCGGGCGTTGAACTACGTATTACCACAGGTGTAATACAAGAGGTTTTGCATCATATTCTAATATCTATAAAATGCTCAACTTATATCCCAAGGGAATGGAAAGGGAGAATTCCATTCCTTTATTACCATTACATTCAGGCTGGCTATAATCCTTCTAGTTTTGGCGCCGCAGTGGAAAATTTTCGCGGAAATGAAAGACCTGAAGAAGATATCTGTGAATATCTGCAGTCTCAACACGGAATAATAATTGAATCATTGGATGACGCATCCCGCGAAGTTGATGATGACTTGAGACATGCAGTTGAGAGGCTTTGGCGAGAAGCACATGATGTACGCCGCTCATCTTCTGATGAGAGCAGTGGTTCTGGCGAAACAACAGAGATACTGATTCGCCATGATGTGGAAAGTTATTTAGGCATCATAGCGCTGCGTAAAAAGGAAAATGCTTCAGAGCTGGGATATAAGAACTGGTGGCTAACAACGGACAGCCTTGCATGGAAAATAAAAACAATCTTAAAAAAGGAAGTCGCGACTGAAACATCCTCCCCACTAATGTCTCTGGATTTTCTGCTGAATTCGTTGTCCTTTGGTCCAGCAAGATCAAAATTTGATAGAACTCACGAGCAACTATTACCAGTACTCCTAGACGTGGATTTCTCTGTACATTATCCAGTTGAATTATTAGAGCTTGCAGACCGCATCCGGAAAGAAAACGAAGGGTCACCAGACCGTCTAATAAAAAGAAAGATTCGTGATGCATGTGATCAGATGAAGGGTAAGTACGGCGAACTAACAAGATCGGTCGATCAAACCTAACCTTCTATTACGGTGTAATCTGAATCCAGATTGTTGCGGAGTTTTTCCTCTCCAAAAAGGGGTCCCTTCAGAAAACGGAATTTAAAGTACGTTAAGACCTGGCGAGTGGCCATCGCGGCTGATATTTGCTCTGTTCGATCGTTGTGCATACCCACCCACCGATTTCAGACGCTGTGCTGCAGCTTCAAGGCCGCGTCCCTCACCCGCATGATCGTTTGCCGTGTTGTCTTGAATTCGCGCGCCACTATCGCAATGCTGGCACCTTCCGCCAGTCGCTCTAGGGCGGCTCTACGTTCTTGCGCATTGAGTGCTGGTGGCCTACCGAGCTGCTTACCTGCTGCCTTTGCCCGAAGTATTCCAAACTGTGTGCGCTCAATGAGCAGATCCCGCTCGAACTCGGCCACAGCCGCGATCACCTGCATGGTCATCTTTCCTGCGGGACTGGTAAGATCCACACCCCCCAGTGCCAGACAGTGTACGCGCACCCCGGCGCTGGCTAGTTGTTCGACAGTGGCCCGGACATCCATCGCATTACGCCCCAGCCGATCCAGCTTGGTGACGACCAGAACATCTCCCGGTTCCAGCCGGTCGAGAAGCCTCATGAAGCCGGGCCGCTGTTTTGTAGCCACAGAACCGCTGATGGTCTCTTCGATGAGTCGACGTGCTTCGATGGCAAATCCGGCCGCCCTAATTTCCAATCGCTGATTTTGGGTGGTCTGGTCCAGGGTGGACACCCGACAATAAGCAAAAACGCGTGACATAGTTTTATCCCGTCCGAAAGCGATGTACGGATTATAGCTTGCATCCGAAATGCCTTTCTCCTACTTTCGTACAGCCATGCAGGTACCAGACCGAAATCGACCAGTTTCGGACGGAAACTTGCGAGAGGAAGATCCCCATGCCCCGCCGTTCTATTTTGTCTGCCGCCGAGTGCAACAGTCTGCTCGAAATACCCGCCACCCAGGATGATCTCATCCGGCGCTATGCCTTCGATGAGAGGGATCTGTCCGTTATTCGTCAGCATCGTAGGCCAGAGAATCGCCTGGGGTTTGCTGTCCATCTTTGCTACATGCGATTCCCGGGTGTCATCTTGGGAGCAGAAGAAATGCCATTCACACCGCTGTTGCGGCTAGTAGCCAATCAGATCAACGTACCCATGGAGGCATGGGAAAGCTATGCTCAGCGCGCTGAAACGCGCCGAGAACACCTGTTGGAGTTACAAGCGGCCTTCGGGTTTACGACCTTCACCACGACGCACCACTACCGCAGCGCCATTGAGAACCTGGATGATCTGGCTTGGCAGACGGACAAGGGTATCGTGCTCGGGGGTGTAAGCCCAAACCCTCGAAAATTTTGTCTGCCCTCGTAACCCGACCACGGGGCTACAGATGGCCCCCAATCAGACCTT
>NZ_JAAOMP010000077.1 GCF_018853815.1 Acidithiobacillus sulfurivorans
ATGGAAAGTGCGGTGATTGCCACCCATGCACGGCGCATGGGGCGGGACAAGACCATCACGGACCCGCAGCACTACCTGCAGGTTTTGGAGCGTAAACCGGGGGCTTTACGTAATGGCTTGCCCTTCCAGAAGCTACCGCGTGCCATCACCCTGGTGCAGGAGCATCTCCAGGCTAAAGCCGGTGGAGATAAGGCCTTTGTAGAAGTCTTACTGGCGGCCAGAGACCATGGCATGGACATACTGGAGACTGCCTGCGCCATGGCCCTGGAGCAGAAAACCGTTACCGTCACGGTAATCCTCAATCTGGTACACCGTTTGGCACACCCATTTCGTCGCTCACTTTCCTCTCCTTTTGCTCACTTTGGAATTGGCGTGCCGCCGCTTGGTAGGGCGCCTTCTTATGCGTGCCGTGTCTTGTGGTGGTAATGGGGTACTTTTATGTTCGTGGCCTCAACAGCCAGCCGAACGACCAGCGGGACGCCCCCTTTAAGGAAGAGGATAGATCCAAATAACAAAAACTCCAGCCCCACGACAAACCCGAAGAAGGGATTGGCCGCAAAAGCAGATACCCAAAAGAGGAGAGAAATGGTCTTCAAGTCATCGGTCTCGGTAAAGGGCGGCTTGCCGTGCGTCCCGACCAATATCAACCGGAATCCAGACACCACCCCTAGCACACTCGATAGCACCATGATCCAGGGGTTGAAAGCGTGGTCCAGACACCACTCGACAAAAGCAGATTGCTTGGCGTCCAAATCGCCATAGGTCAATAAATCCTCTCCCCTTCGGACGAGTGCCATGCGGAGGGGCCGCGCCATCCAATCGAATCGGCGAAGGACAAACGCATAGATGATAAGGACGATAGAAGCCAGAACCGTCCACGCGAGCACTGAAAACATAATGTGCCAAACGAGTGCTTCACCGTTCATTTTTGTCTCCTCGCGAGTTTCTTAGCGTCCAGTTTACGCCGCGCCCTGTGTTTTAGGTAGCCCTTGGCGCTTTGACGTAGGGGGTCAACCGAGATCTTCCCTATAAGGATGGCAGTCACCACCAGAATTGCCAGGCAGAGTGCCAGAATGGGGAGCACAATTTCCAAGAATCGAGAGGGATGACTGGATGCAAACTGAAGAATGGCGATTATTGCACCGCCCAGGGACGCATCGTAGTAAGTGGAAACGCCCGATTGGGCAACAACAGCGATCACCATTTCCTTATTTCCCGCTCAGCCCCCGGCCGCTTCATGTTGGCTATGACTCGACTGCTGGCACATAATCAACCAATTGGCAAAAAAACCGCGTCCACCAGCCAATGGTTACGGCGTGTTCGGAGTTACCCTCTGCACGCGCCTCTTCGTTGTAGCAAACCGCATCCAAGGCCCCAACCACAGCTGGCTCTTCCGCTTCAATACGCAAACGATCTTCCGTGAAGCGCCGAAGATTCTCGGGAGACTCATCCCCGCCTACCATCTGACGTTCGAGGCCGATGAAACGCCCCCGCAATTCCCGATGAAGCGCCGACATGCGGGCACTTCCTACCAATACATTGCACACGTTGGAGACGGCCACCGTCGCGCCCGCCACTGTCGCGGCCGCTGGATGACCAGAAAAGGCTGTAGCTGCTGCGCCAGTCCCAGCCAACAGACTCAAAATGCCGTTGGTCGTATCAAGGCGCGCGAAGAAAGCCGCCCGGCGCTCGTGGTAGCGCACAGACTTGCGAATACCAAACAGCAAGAAATGCCAGCCATTATCCATTGGTCACCTCTTTTTCGGGGGCGGAGGAGGCTCCATTCTATCCCTAACTTTCAGATTCTTCATAGAGTCGTTAGCGAAACCAGGAGATGGGATGGAGTCCGCGCGGTCGTAACCGCCCTTTTTTAATGGTGATTTATTGTTATTTGCGGGTTTCTTTTCTGACAACACTATTTCTCCTGTCTCTTGCTCTGGGGATTAATGCCGCCCACCGCGTGGGTTTTCTTCATATCCTTCCGCGAGAGTGTGAGGAGACCGTAATCAACACTGTACATTTTTGCACAGTGTTGCGTGAGGCTGCTTTGGCCTTCATTTTCCCCATCTCTTGCTTCACGGTTTTGCCATTTAATGCACGGTCTTTTGCATGATAGCGTAAGCCTGACCACGACGAATACCTTCCCACGCCAGCGCCCTCCTCATATCCTTGATAGCCTTCTGTGTGTAGCCCGAACCTTCGGCGTCCTCAAGAGCGGCATCGCGCATATAGTCTTGAAGAGAATAATTTTGGCCTATCGAGAAACACTGCTGCAGAATCTTATCGGCGTTTGCAGCATAGGCTCGATTATAGATCGCTGCGACCAATTTATCAAAGGCTTAAATGGGTGAAGATCTTCGGAGATGCCAAAATGACCACGGCGCTTCTCGATCGACTGACCCACCACTGCGATATTCTGGAGACCGGAAACGATTCTTACCGGTTCAAAAAACGTCGCAGCCACCCCCTCTAAAACTGGTCAAAAATATACGCTGTTACCTGGTCATTTTTAAACTGCTGGCCCTTGACCGGGGATAGGCACTGTTTGTGCTCGACGGCCAAGAGAATACCGCCCGCGCGCGAATTGGGGCCGTAGGATACCTCCCAGCAAGTGAGCCGCTAGTGTAGTGTTGCATTCTGTTTGCTGCTTAAGTGGCTGTTGGCGCGAATGACCTTTTGCAGGATGTCGCGGGCGGTTTTGGTCCAGATGAAGGGTTTGGGATGGGTGTTGTGGTGGTCGATGTACCCCTCAATGGCCTGGATGAGTTCAGGCACACTGGTGAACACCCCACGACGTAACCGCTGGGTCGTGATATCCCGAAAGAAACGCTCGACCATGTTGAGCCAGGATGCCGAAGTGGGCGTGAAGTGCATGTGAATACGCAGGTGCTTGTCGAGCCACGCCTGTACTACCGGGTGTTTATGGGTCGCATAGTTGTCGGCGATCAGATGCAGAGCCTTGTCCCTGGGCGTCTGCCGATCAATTTTCTTCAGGAACTTCAGCCATTCCACATGGGTATGGCGCTGTTGACACTGCCCGATGACCTGACCATCCAGCACGTTGAGTGCGGCAAACAAGGTCGTAGTACCATTACGTTTGTAGTCGTGGGTCATCGTTTCTGCGCGGCACTTTTTGAGGGGGAGTCCCGGTTGGGTTCGGTCCAGGGCCTGTACCTGACTTTTTTCATCCACGCAGAGCACCAAGGCATGTTCCGGGGGAGACATATACAACCCCACAATATCTTCCAGCTTCTCCACAAAATGCGGATCACGTGACACCTTGAAACCACGCAGCAGATGAGGCTTGAGGCCATGCTTGCGCCAATGCCGCGACACACTGGCGGCACTGACACCCAGTTCTGCCGCCATCCTACGCGTACTCCAATGCGTCATCGCTTCCGGCTTACTCTGCGTGGTCAATTCTACCAGACGGGCCACATCTACTTTCACTGGAGGGGCGCCGCGCGGTAAATCGCGTTCAATGCCCGACAAGCGGTGTTCCAGATAACGCTTGCGCCAACGTGCGACTTGCAGGCGATCCACCCCCAGGCGCTCCGCAATTTCTTTGTTCTGCAAGCCCTCTGCCGCCAGCAATATCATCCGTGCCCGTAATGACAAGCGGACACTGCTTAATCGGGAGGCGACTATACGGGACAACTCGGACCGCTCTTCGCTGGTTAAAATGACTGTGGGCGCAACTCGCAAGGCTCGACTCCATTCATGCCCTCAACATGAAGCCATTTTATCATGATCAATTTTAAGATTCAGCAAGAATGTAACATTACACTAGTTTGTGCCTGACCGCAAATATAATTGCCTTTAATAAACAGTGTGTTATAATACATTCTGCCGTTTGATGTTGCCGAATTTGCGATGCGACGATTTTCTTTTTATGCCTTTTTTCGGCTTCTGAGGCGGCTACCCGTTGAAAACATGTGTGTTTTTTAACGCAATATCCAGACTTACGGAAAATCTTCGTCATGAGAAAAGTGATTAACGCGCAAATGGTTTTTGGAGAAACCGATATTTCTGCTATTCAGATTGATCCCAAGTCGCGGGATGATATTCCGCGACTCTTGCGTGGCCTTCAACACATTTATATGCAACCGGAACTCCGGGAACGGGTATTTACCATCCTGGAGGATATGCGCCCCGTACAAGCCGATGGCAAAACCCTGGTCAGCGCCGAAAAAGGCCGTCCTGGAATGGCCCTCTGGAAAATATTGGTGTTGGGTACGATGCGGCTGGGTCTTAACGCAGATTACGATCGCATCCATGATTTAGCCAACCATCATCTGGTCATCCGGGAAATGCTGGGGCATGGAGAATGGGGCGAAAATACCGATCAACGGTACCATCTGCAAACCATCAAAGATAACCTGAGATTGTTTACCCCGGAAATATTGGATCGGATCAATCAGGAAGTGGTGCAGGCGGGGCATGTTCTGCTCAAAAAAAAAGCCGAAGAAGGGCTCAGCGTTCGCTGTGATTCTTTCGTCGTAGAAACGCGGGTGCATTATCCGACCGATATTAACCTGCTGCTGGATGCGATTCGGAAAACCATAGAAACGGCAAGCCAGGCAGACCCATTACTCGGCTCGACGACGTGGCGACAATGGCGCTATCAACTGAACCGCTTCAAAAAAAGCTACCGGACTCTCCAGAAAATAAAACACTCAACGGCGCAAGACCCGCAGAAGCGTGCGGCACATGATACGCGGATGCGGGAAGCCTATGCGGATTATCTGGTCCTGGCTGAGCAGCATGTCGCACGGGCCACCGAGACGGCTAACACATTGAAAGCAGAAGGCCTCTCCGATGCCGCACAACAGCTCGAAGGGTATCTCGGACACGCCCGCCGACAGATCGACCAAATCCGTCGTCGAGTATTACACGGCGAAAAGATTCCACACAGCGAGAAGGTTTTTTCAATCTTTGAACCCCACACGGAATGGATCAGCAAAGGAAAAGCAGGGGTTCCCGTAGAATTAGGTTTGCGGGTGTGTATCGTCGAAGATCAGCACCGTTTTATTCTGCACCATGCGGTGATGGAGCAGACGACCGATGACCAGTTGGCGGTCCCGATGACCCAAGCAACCCAGTCCCGTTTTAGTGACGTACATTCCATGAGTTTTGATAAAGGATTTCATAGTCCAGCCAATCAGGCTGCGCTCAGAGAAATACTACCCATGGTCGTTTTACCGAAAAAAGGGCGTCCATCTGCGGAAGAAAGAAGGCGGGAGTCGGACCCTGTATTCGTCCGTCTACGCCACCAGCATTCGGCGGTTGAGTCGGCGATTAACGCCTTAGAACAGCATGGTCTGGATCAATGTCCGGATCATGGTATTACCGGTTTCAAGCGCTATGTGGCATTGGCTGTGCTGGCCCGGAACATTCATCGATTGGGGGCTGTTTTAATAGCCCAGGAGGCGGAGCAACGATGTATCTATCGAAAAATGGCTTAAAGTATAGGATTTTTGAAGCGTTACCGAACTTCCCAAGGAAACGGCTGTCGAAAAACAGCTGAAATCATTAAAAATGGGCATAATATAATATCTTCCGTAGTTGCGAAAACGGGTATTAAAATTCTACCCATTCATCATTTCGCTCAGATTTTACGCGACGGAATTTTGAAAAAACGCCTTTTTTCTGTCAGGCACTAGTTGTCTTATCACCTATTATCCCCACCCCGCCATACCCGATCAGCCCCTAAGCACGCCACTCCAGCACTGATCCTGCGCACCTCACCAACAACTAAGGGGACCAAGATCACCGACGCTGAACTCGCTGCCATTAAGATTGATCGCACTTGCCTTTGAAAACAAGTAAGAGGATGTTGTCGCGACGACCTGGTTCAAAGTAGTCATCCCATCAGTCCTCCGATCTGGTTCCGGTCAGCATCCCGTTCGCTGGTGTCATATTTGCCACCAGATGCATCGCCGTCCTCATCCGTGGCCTGGTTGACCATCCCTTCCAGTTCAGAGATTTCATCGTCATCCATAGGCTTCTCGATCGGCTCAGTAGAAGCCACGGTTTTGGGTTTAGTATCTTCTGCCTCCGCCAGCGGATCATCGTCTTCCATGGGGGGTGGCTGGGGCGCTTGTAAAATTCCACCATGATCCGGAAAGACCTTGCTGTAATCTTTTCCATCCTGCAGCTTATCGCTGGTGGCAAGGCAGGTGACCTGCGCACGCTTCAGCAGTTGCGGTAATTTGAAGTACAGCATTTGTTGTCCATAAACGGGTGCAAAACCGGCCACAAATACCAACAGATCACCTGGCTCCTTAATGTTCGATCCTTCTTTCAGCGGGCCTCTCAGGCGCATGACTTCATCACCGGTCAAAAGGGCTCTGGACTGATAGTTAATGCTCGTAGAATAACCCTTATTGGTACCCAGCATGCCAGCGTCATAAGTCTGGTTATCGTTCTCCAGAGTGATAGTGGTTGTCCCCAGCATTTTGGATAACCATTCTGCCGTTTCAATCTGGTTGGGGGCATAGGCCACCCGGATATGGCAGTTACCCACAATAGCCTTTGCACCAGATTTGCCGTATCCATGCCCCTCATCTTCCAACTGGGCATAATCCTGGGTAATCAGGTACAGCTTGACGTTGTATCCTGCTAAAAAGGCAATGGAATCCTGGAAGATATCCATCTTCCCCAAAGATGGGAATTCATCCAGGAGCATCAACAAGCGGTGTTTTCCCTTGCAGACCATGCGTCCCGCTTCGGAAACCAGTCTGTCGGCGGACGTGAATTGCGAAGCGACCAGGTTAAGAACCAGTCGGATCAACGGTTTCAATCGGTTCTTGTCTTCTGGACTGGTCACCAGATACAAGGAAACAGGGGTATCCGCATCCTGCAGATCAATAATGTTGAAGTCTGATTTTTCCGTCCATTTAGCGATGATGGGATCACGATAGATAGATAGAAAACTCATCATCGTCGAGATTACACCAGATTTCTCATTGTCTGCCTTATTGATCATTTCTTTCGCAGACTGAGCGATAGCCTGGTGGACTTTGGTAGGCTTGCCCATAAGATCCTTCCAGCCAAATCGACCAGAAGGATCATGTTCCGTGGTCAACATGCGCTCAAAAGCTTCATCCACACTATTCAGTGTTGGGTCGTTCAGAAATGCGGCGACTCCTCGCAGCGTTTTGTCCGGCAAAGCATAGAGAATGTGCAGAATCACGGATGTCAGTAACGCAAAACCGGTCTTTTGCCAGTGATCGTTTAATCCCTTACCGTCCGGATCCACAATCATGGTGGCAATATTCATGGTGTCTTTGACTTCAAAGTCGGTACCAATGCGTACGGCATCCAGTGGATTGAAGTGGCAACCATCGGGAGATGGATCACCGGGATTGAATTTCAGGATTTGATGGCCTTGTTGACGACGATAACCCGCCGTCAACAGATAGTTCTCCCCCTTGATATCATGGACTACCGCCGAGTCCATCCAGCCATCCAGTAAGGTGGGCAGGACCAATCCCACGCCCTTGCCGGATCGCGTAGGTGCAAAAGCAATAATGTGTTCAGCACCGGTATGCTGCAAATAGGTGGGTTTCCCTTTCTCCACATAGGCGCCAACATAGCAGATATGCTTGGAATCGAACTTGATCCAGCTTGCTGGTGTGTTGGCTGTTATCTCCTCGGGGTCACAGGGTAAGGCTGTTGCAGGGATCACGGATTTCTTATCGCCGGGCGGAGGCAATAAGGCCATATCAGCAACTTCCTTGGCGCTGGCCCAGTGCGCAGATCCATGCACCTGGTTCTCCATCACATCCTGCTTGGCATCTTTATGCTTGAAGCCCAGCAAGGTGCCCGTAACCAGTCCCATAACCATTCCTGGACCAAACATCCATTCAATCAGCTTCATCCGTTCATTGTTGTCATGCAACAGAAATAATGGACGAATAAACGTAAGCGGGTTGTAAATGCGCCATCCATGCACCTGAAACCACCATGCATGCATGTTTTTCAGAAAACCGGCATCCAGGTAATAATAAACGCCATAGCCTGGATAGTGAGGAAACATCTCCCGCGCCACATAAGCCGTACCCAGCAAAACGCCTATAGATCCTGCCGCCAGTCCACCGATAAGGGTTTTGAGGCTACCCCCTCGCGCCAGTCGTTGTGTCTTGTAATCCAGAACCTTCTGGTTTGGTCTATGGAGTGCCGGGGTAGGCTGTTTTCTTCCGCTTAATAGGCTCATGTCAGCGTGATTCTCCCATGTTTGGCTGGTTTTTGCGTTGATGCCACAAGGTGACGGGGTCCTCTGGCGACGCTTTGCAGCAATCGTCCCAGAGTCTTTCCGTTTGAATGTCCATGAAGCCCCCCATTGGCACGGATTTGTCCATTTGCCAGTGTTCGGGCATTAAGGTTTGTGCCTCATTCACGGCAGGATCGACCAGGAGACGGATTGAAGTCGCGATCCGCTTTGAGCCCCTACCCAAGGGTATTGCGGGAAATTATTGGGGGTAGCCCCTGAAGTGCCCGAATTATGGCTTTGCATTTTCAGATAAACGGGATACCCGGCTGCGGCCAGAATCCGGTCAGCATACCCGGTATCTCCACTGGTGTTGCCCGAATTGTACAATTCAAAAGTATGATAAAGCGCCGATTGGCCGGCAGGATAGGTCATCTTTGCCAACCGATAGTCTACGGTAAGGATTTTCCCCGCTACCCGGACGTTATGGCACGCATTGAAGGCATTTTGGGGCGTCAATCCATAACGGGCAAAATTCTCTGTATCGACCTGGCCCAGGCCCACATCCACACGGGCACCAGAGGCCATTAACGCCGTTAGAATCTGAATGGCTTGCGCCCGGGTTTTTGGATGATAGGTGCGCCCGTTACTATTGTCGTGCAAGACCAATGCATCACCACCCGATTCAACGCGGATGATGGCCGCCAATGTGTCCGGATTAACCTGTGGCGCACATTGCGCCACAACCTGCGTGATCGGGACGGCAACCATCACAGTCCGCCACGGTATTTCAGGGAAACTTCCGCGCATTGCGGGCAGACGTGAACCTGTACCGCCATTTTCTTTTCAAAGGCTTCTTCCCCATCTGTTGCCAGTTGACCGAAAATGGCACCGGCAGCAGCACCGCCGAGTCCCGTCAGTCCACCCATGCGAATGCCGTGATCTCCCAGATACTGCATAGCTGACTGGCAACGTGGGCAAGACTGTTGCTGAACCTGTTCCTGTGCGTGCTCTCCGAATCCAAACATGCTGTTCTCCTTGTGACGATTAACGGTAGTGATTGAACCGGCAAATACCGTGTAAATAAGTCTGTTTGCCGGTCTGAAAAAGCGTGATAAGCGCCATGCGCAAAGAGGGCCTTCCAACCCTCTTTTTGAAACGGGGACGCATCAGTTCCTCGCTTCCCATTTCGCCCCCAGTTTTTTGGGGTCGGTTTTCTCCGGCCACCAGCAACCGCTGCATCCTTCACACTTGAAAAATGCGCTGCCTTTTTTGGTCTTCAGGGTGATGGTCGGCTTTTTGCAGGATGGGCATTGCGGCCCCTTACCGGACGATTTGCCACCCTGTCCGGGTTTGCCGCCCTTGCCACCTTTTCCACCCGCACCGGTCGGTCGTGCCTGTCCTACCGACACCTGCAGGGTCTTTGCCGTTTCAACCAGCCGGGCTACGGCCTTCTGTTGGGCGGCTTCAAATTGCTCCAGACTTACTCGACCTTCCGATATGCCCGAAAGCGCATCTTCCCATCGAGCCGTCAAAACCGGATCCGTCAATTCCTTGGGAAGAACATGGATCAGCCCGCGTCCCGCCTGGGTGGAAATGATTTGTTTGCCTTTGCGCTCGATGAATCCACGGGTCAGTAATGTCTCTATGGTGTTCGCACGAGTCGCCTCTGTGCCAAGGCCTGAAGTCTCCTTGAGCTTTTTCTTCGCTTCAGGGTCATCCACGACCTTATGGATATTCGACATCGCTTCAATGAGTGTGCCGTCATTAAAGCGGGCAGGGGGCTTGGTCTGTTTGCTCTGCACATCAGCAGTGACTACAGTCAGGGTTTGCCCCTTCTTCAGAACGGGGATGGTACCGGATCCGGACTCTTCATCCCCCTCTTCGTCGCCCATGCCTTGCAGGCTGCCGCCATAAACAGCCTTCCAGCCGGGTTTTACCGGCACTTTGGCCGTGGCCACCCAGGATTCTTTCGTGCAATCCAGAACGATTTTCGTCGCCCGATAGACAAAAGGTGGATAGAACAGGGCTAAATACCCCCGCACGATCAGGTCATAGACCTTGGCCACGAATTCATCCATTTGTCCTTGCATGGAACCTGTCGGAATGATGGCATGGTGCGCGGTCACCTTGCCGGTATTCCAGATTGCACTCTTACGCGCAGGATCTGCCCCTTGAGCCTCTTTGACGAAGCCAAGCCGGGATAGCTTCTGGACGATGGCACCTGCTTCTCCCAACTGCTCTTCGGGCAGATAACGGCAATCAGTCCGTGGGTAAGTCGCCGCCTTGTGCGTCTCGTACAAAGCCTGAGCGGCATCCAGTACTGCCTGTGCGCTCATCCCGAACTTGGCCGAACAGGTCTTTTGCAGTTCGGCCAGTGAGAACCCCAACGGAGCGCCTTGCTGTTTTTCACTGCTCTCAAAAGCCGTGACCACGGCTTTACCTGCTGCTTGCGCCTGGCGGGCTAACGTGTCTGCGACTTTTTTGTCAGTCAGATAGCCTTCAGCGTCCACGCCATCGGCGTCTTCACGCAACATCCAGTTGGCCCAGAATGCAGTATCTGCAGAGGCATTCGGCGATGCCTGGATGCGCGGAATGAAGAAATCCTTGGGTTTGAAGTGCTCAATCTTTTCATCGCGTGCGACGATAAGGGCCAGCGTCGGGGTTTGAACGCGACCGACTGATAAAACCCCGGATCCGGTGTTGCGTAACGTGAATGCCCGGGTGAGATTCATGCCGGTTAGCCAGTCTGCACGGCCACGCGCTTCTGCGGAGTCGCGTAGTAGACGATATGCTTTATTATCTTTGAGGTTGCCCAGCGCTTTTTTGACGGATTGTTCATCCAGTGCTGCCAACCAGATACGCTGTGTGGGTCCTTTCCAACCCAATTCCTCCAGCACTTCATCGACCAGCAGTTGCCCTTCACGATCAGGATCGCCGGCATTGACCACAAGGTCTGCTTTTTTGAGCAGATCACGGATAATCTTGATCTGGCTTTTGGCATCCTCTTTGGGTTTGCGCTTCCATTCTTGCGGAAAGATAGGCAATTCATCGAATCGCCATTTCTTTTTGCCTTTTGGCGTTGTTGGCACAGTAGCGGATGTATAAAAATCCGGTTCTTCCTGCTCAAAAATATGACCAAAGCACCAGGTGACCACCGTGTCTCCACAGGTAATGCAGCCATTTCCCTTGGCTTTGCTGCCCGGCAAATACTCCGCAATCCCTTTACCCAGAGATGGCTTTTCTGCAATAAACAAACGCATTATTTACCCCCTGTTCTTGCAGGTTTCTGCTCCAGCAGTCTATCCACCAGGGCAGAAACACTGACATGCCATTCTCCGTCGGGTAGACGGAGAATGCGTTGCATCGCTGCAGGCGGCAGCGCAATCATGACCGCACGCAAATCGCGTTTGGGTTCCTGTCGATCACGGCGACTGGCGAGGCTCAATAGCTGTGCGTCATCGTATTTTTCCAGTGCCCGTAACAATCGCTGCTGACGTTCTTCAGCGGGGATTCCGTGATTTTCAATGCGCACCAATATGTTTCCTAACATCCTGTGATTTCCTTAGCTGTAGGGATTTGCTTCTGTAGGCTGTTTCGGCTGTTCCACTTTCCCAGAATCCGTCTGCATTTGCGGATTGTAAGGGCCAGGGAAGACCATATCTTGCGTTGCCACCACCTGGAAAACATATCCGGGTTTGATCGTGATGGTAGGGGCTATATCAATATACTTTTCCAGTAATTGAGACTCCGCCTGCCCAAAGGTCTGCACCAATGATTGCTCGCTATCCTGAAGCGCCGTATTACCGGATATCTGCCCGGTAGCACTGGTACTGGATGATGGAGAGGCGATTGCCATACCTGCATCCACAATGGACATCAGCAGTGCATTTTTGAAAATGAGCCAGGTATGGTCATTCACCTCACCTGAAAACCCACTGTATCCTTGTCCACCAGCACCATTGAAACCCGGTAGATTGATGTAGGTCCCATTCGGGAATTCAATGCGGGTCCACGCGACTGCCAGCCGATTCACACCCAATGTAGTGCTGGTATTGTATGTGCCAATCAACTTGCTTCCGGCAGGGACCAGTAGACTCGCACCATTCACGCTGGAATAGACATTATCGCTCACTACGGCGGTCAACTCGCCCGGCAAATAACTTTTGATGCCCGTCTGTAGTACCGCTGGGATGACGGATCCCTGCAGGAGTTCATAGGGACTGACTTCCCGTTTGACCAGGTCATTTGAGATGTCTGACTCCCGTTTCTTTTTGCTGTCTTTGCTCGATGTCGCCACCGGCAGCGTCGTTGGCTTGTTGACCTGTTGGGCCGGCGGGGTGCGGGATGCTGTGCTGCCCGTTTTCCAGCCGAGCGCATTGGCTCCTGACCCTCCGCTTGTGCTCTCGCCGAGAGTCGTCTGGAATGCCGTATCCTGCGCGGCATAAGGGTTTTTCTTGGGCTTTGCTGGAGGCTGATGGTTTGAAGTGGACTTGCCTGATGTTTCTCCAGTAGATGAGTGATCATCATTGCTGTTGTTCGATGATGCCTCGGGATTTTTTGGTTTGGACGGTAGGTGTTTTACCGGAATCGTGGATGTTTCAGGCGTCTTGGCAGGGCCTACTTTTGTGGTCGTGGACACTTTTTTCGTGTTCGCAAAAATCGGATGATGCTGCACATATTCAAAGCCGCCCAGTCCGGCCAGCCCGAGAATGGCAACGCCGGTATACATCGCCCGCTTGGATATGCGGGTACTTTGTTTGTTGGCGTCCGGCTTCACATTGATAGGGGTTGCACCCTGCGAAGGGGCTGCACCCGGCGATGGGGTTGCACCCTGCAATGGCGATCCCAAAGAAGGCCCGTTACTGCTTTCTGGTGCAGAGGGGTTGGATGCCTTTCCATTTTTTCTACTGAAGAAGCTCATTTTGCACTCCCTTCTTGCGTCAGCCGGACTTCAGAGACGATCCCCTTATGGCCTTCTTCCAGAAGATCCACCTGATAGGGATTCCCCTCTATCACCAACGTTTTTCCACCATTTTCAAGATGGCTTGGTGCATACCAACTGGCACCAGAGCGGTTTCTGGGTAGAACCATCGGCGCTGTTTTTTGTGCATGACGGAAATGCACAAACGTTTTCTGCGGGGTGTTCGCCACAACGACGGGCATGATGTCCTGGCAGCGACCCGTTACACACTGCATTTCCCAGTTGACAGAAAGATGCACGGCATCGGGAGAGGTATCTGCAATGACAGTGTTTGGCAAACTTCCGTTCTGCTTCAGCAGGATGGGAATTGGTCGTTTGATCAGCTTATGTTCCGCACGATAAAACGATAATTTGGGGGTATATCGGGTTTTGCCTGAAGTAAGATCCACGCTGTATGTGATCAGATTGCCATGAGGGCCGGTCGCCATAACCTGCAAATTACTTTTCAGTCCAGGATAAATCGGTGACACGGCAATAATGGCATGATCTCCCGCGACGCCTGTCTCCACATTCCAGAAGCCGGAGGGGGCTCCCAGCATTTTTTCCGGAACGGCCCCGCAATTCAGCACGATCAGTGAGTAATTACCCGGGCAGGTTTGCAGTATAGGGGTGATCTGTCCTAACGGATAAATCACGGCTCCATCGGATTGCGCCAGGTACGGCAGTTGGCGAATGTGCCCATGCTTCCAGGCATTCCAAAGAGATTGTTCCTCAATTTTGAGCGGCAGATCATATCCCACAAAATTATCCGCATTTTTGGTGGTTTCCCAGGCGTTCGCTGTATTGACGGATATGCCGGACACGAATCCCTGCCCTCCTATCTGGGGGGCTTCCAGAGGGGCAGCAAAGGCCATGGTTGGCAACATGCCAGCCAACATTAAAATGGGTTTCAGATTTTTACGCACCGACGTTCTCCTTTTTACGTTTGATATCGACGACCTGGGTTCCCAATCGCAGTTTGATGCTAGCGGGCACAGAGTTCACAACGATCTCGCGGTTACGAATTTCTGCATCAATGCCAATTTCCTTCCCGGACCGATTGAATCCCTGAACAATCGGATATCCACCATGGCTGGATAATCCTTTGGGCATATCAATAAAAGTGTGTGTTCCATCGTCATAGACACGTAGTGGACGAATAGGCGTGCAATTGCTTTCGGAAAACCATCCCCCGCCGCCACAGTGAATGGACCAGTCCGTCTGAATCCGCTGGATCGGCACACGCGGTAAAGGCAGCACTTGGCTGCTGGTTGGATTTGGCCTGGATATGGGTGATGTTTCCGTCATCGTGGGCAGATTCCCGCGAATCATGGCCTTTTCTGCAGGGGACCATGCACGGGTAACTGGACCTGCAATGCCCTGTATTTTCAGGACCGGAATATATCGGTTCGCATCGGAAACCAGATGGACCTGATAGTTGACCGCTTTTTTGTGGTCCGTAGCCGCAATGACAATGTTTTGATGTAATCCTTTGAATTTCGGACTCAGGAAAATCTCCGGCTGTTTGCCAACCATCGCCTGTTGAATCTGCCATTCCGCAGGAGATACACCCACCGTCGTCACAGGTTTTACGCCATCAGGCAAGGCGATAACGCAGGTATGCAATGGCGCACAAACCAGCACGGCCTCTCCCGCGCTGGTCGTTGCTATGCCCCCGTTATGTTCTGGCAACATGGGGATATTGACCTTGCTTTGTTGGGATGCGGCCAGAGCGTCTTCAGCGAGTTGGTGAACGCGCTGTGACTCTGGCCCTTCCGGAGGGGTGGTAATCGCATGCTGGAAAATCTGCGCAGGCGTAGGGGGTGGCAATGATTTACCGTGAATGCCGGGCACGACATGATGTGCTGCCCGTTGGCCGCTGGTGGTAGAGGCCGAAACGTTGCTCGCAGATCCTTGAGGGGTCTCAGACCCTTGATGGGGCTCAGACCCCTGTTGTGGAGCGCCAAGATTAAGAGGTGGCAGTCCCGCAGGGGTTACCACGCCTGCTATCGCATTTGCAGAAAAGATCGCGGTCGGTACAGCTACTAGAAGGACCAGAAGGATGAGTTTATGGATGTGCATGGTCGAATATCCTTATCCCAGTTGGCGACTGAAAGCGAAATGGGTAATGTAAATCCCGAAAGGATTACCATTCAGTATGTTGGGATTGTTGGAGGGTCCCACATTCGCGTAGGTAATGGTGCCTTGCCAGTTTTGTTCACCATGGATGCCACCGTGTTTCCCGTATTTCTTGACGGAAAAATCAACAATGAAGGATCCGCCGCTTTCCGTCAGTTTCCCAAGTGGCTCTGCAGACTGAATAGTGACGACCTGTCCACCTGTGCTATTTTCATAGGCAGCATACGGATGGTGCCGACTGTAAAATGCATTCAGGCTCGCCTCGCCGGTGTTGGCGATATAGGCGTAAGACTGGTCAATCCAGTGTTTTTGCACGGCAGTATCCGGACTCCGGCTAAAGAGTAGCCAGGAGAATCGGGAGACGATATGCCGGACCACTGGTTGGGCATAAGCCCCGGCTTTTACGGCTTGTGCCAGTTCAACTGTTTTCCCGAGTTTGCTGACTTCTACCACGTAAGGTACTACATGCACTCTATCTGCTTCATAAACCATACCGGCACCAAACAGTGCCGCAATGCCTATGGCAGAGATGGCGGCAATACGCCAGTTCTTCGCCTGGGAAATGTAAGAGCCGTACCGCTCCATCCATTCACGCCGTGCGGCCAGATAATCAGGTTGTTCTGACATGCTTCCACTCCGAATGATGATCGTTCATTGTGGTATAGCACAGAGGGGAGGGAGGTTGTTTGAAGTGGGTCTGATAGATCTACCAGAAGAGATCAACTGGCCCGATGCTGCTCGCAGATCCGTGGAGCATGGGGGAAACAGGCTTGATAACCAGAGTGTTGGTTGGAAACAGGGGGTAATCCACCTTTCTCAGTGGTCACCCCACAAAAGCCTAATCCCTCTGGGGTAGATCCGGGGACAAAGTGCGTGCAAGCCGCACAGGTAACTTTGGATGTTGGAATGCGGTTATTCATTGTCTGTTTTTCCTGTCAGACAACGATCAGTCGGTCTTTCCATTATGATTATTGACAATAATCGTTTGGGGCTGCGCATCCATTGAAAGCGCCCAAACCAGGGATATTACCCATCCAACCAGTGACCACCCCAGGAAAATATTCAAAACCATAATAGCAGCAAGGTTTGATTTCTTTCGACGCATTGCAATGATCGTCGGGATGAAATAGATGAACAAAGCAAAAATTAAACCGATGGTCAAAATCAAAGCTGTCACGCGGCAATCTCCTTTTTTATTGAAATCCCAATAAAGGGTGAACTAAAAATGCACCAAAATTTTCGTCTGAACCGCCATCCAGAATCCCTGCCAGTCAGGATGCACCGGATGATGTAGCAACCAGGCGTACACCAGCAAACCACCGAAAGCAGCGATGCCCAGAGCGGCCAGGCCCAGAGTGACATACGTCAACAGGCGTATCCCGCCATGCCGGACAAAAGCCCAAAGATAAGCAGCACCCAATAGCCCCCAGAAAGTCCAGTGGACCCAGAGGGGGGCAGTGGACCACCAGTGGGAAACTTGCTGGAAAATGATGTAGGCAAGGAATAGCCCACCAAAGGCAAGGAGAGCAGGGCCATCACTCATGCTGAGATTAAGGCCGTGGGAAGCACCCATATTCCCGTTCGGATTTACAGGATCAGGCTCCCACACATCTTTGCTTCTGGTTTGGGTATCCCAGCATTCAGCAGTGTTATTCCAAGTCTCATATTTTTCGTGCTGAGTTCTATATGCCATAATTCCAACCATCCAATAATTACGAACTGTTTATGGTATAGCATTACAAAAACTTGAAAACAAGAGGCAGAAACCCCTTGTTCCGTATTTAGTCATCCATGTGTTTGAAATCCAGCTTTGAACCGCTTACGCCTCCGCCACTGTGTTCATCAGCTATTTTATCCACCTTACCTTTCCCAAAATCTAAATACTCCTTGCCTCTTTCTACAGCCGTCTTTGGACGATTCTGCTGCGCCATAGAATCCCGCATCTGTCTGAGCAGTTCCGTCTGCTCATTAGGAGACGGGGCGGGAACCGGGGATGCATCTATGGGGGGCAGTGAACCCGATGGGGATTCTGACGGAGCCGATTCACCAGCGCCGCTACTTTCACCAACGCCACTGGCGGATGAATCGCCAGCGGGTCCACCAGAGGGTCCTGCGGACGGCGAAGGTCCTGCAGCCTGCGAAGGCCCTGCGGACGGGGATCCTGCAGACGGCGCGGATCCTGCGGGTGCAGAAGAACCCGCCGTGGACGCTGCAGGACCAGAAGCCTGCGCAGCAGGTGTGCCCTGCGCAGCCGGTGCAGAAGTCGATGCAGACGACGCGCCCGGGGTTGCTTTGGCCGCAGATGCGCCGCCCTGTGCAGCAGACGTGCCCTGCGCAGCAGCTTCGGCGGTCAGACCGGCAACACCTGCCGCTTCAGCCGCTTCCGCTACGGGACTTTCACCACCTCCGCTTGAACCACCTTCCGATCCTGCAGACGGCGCGGATCCTGCGGGTGCAGAAGATCCTGCGGACCCGGTACCTGTTGCTCCAGACGAAGAGGGCGCATCACTGCTCTTGCTGCTCGTGCTGGAACCCGATGCAGAGGGTTTCTGTACCGATGCCCGCATGTGCTCCATGCCTTTGGCGTCTGGTGTCGGAACCGACTTCATGGAAGCCGATTCCATGCTGCCTGCACCACCGCCCGAGCTACCCATACCGGCACTCATGCTGCCTGCTCCGCCCTGCGCGGCAGCGCCACCGGCTTGTGCAGCTTCCGTCGCTCCCATCAGGGCACCACCGCTACCACCTGCACTACCTGCTGCGGCACTAAATGCTCCTGCACCTGCAGCAGCACCACCAGCCGCCGCCAAGGCCACCGGTGCGGCAGCAATGGCTGCAGCCCCGACACCAGCGGTCGCCATGCCTTTTGCCAGTTCTCCACCTGAAAAACTACTCGAACCGGTCAGAATGCTGGTGGCAATGCTCGATGCTTTCTTGGGTAACAAGGCGATAATGGCACCTAAAGCCAACATCTGGAAACCCATCTGAAATGGATTATTTACGTTCTCCATCATTGTGGTCATTAATGGCACCAGAGAATTCATCACCAGATAAGCAATGGCATTAATCAGCAGCAGCCGAAAGCCCACATTCACGGCATAATCAAAGTAACTACTCACGTACTTTGAGGTATAACGCAATCCGCCACCTGCTAGCACAATGACCCCGAAAGCCATCACCAAATAACTTTCCAATGTCACCATTAACAGTTCCAGCGCCAACATCAGAATAGAAATAGCAGTCAGCAGACCCAATACAAAGGTTAAAATAGTTTCACCCAGGAGTGCCGTGGGATTCGATGCGGCAAAGAAATTCGATGCGGCTGAGAATGCCGACCCCCAATCCATATTCACAATGTCCGAAAGGATGGACGATGCATTTTTGGCCGCAGCATGTATGGGAGACAACAAAATACCAAGGAATGCCTTTTCTGCAAATCCTGCAATAGTGGACGGGGTGGCGACCGTCACACCCAAAGCGGTAACCCCGCCTTCAAGACCGTTGATAATTGCAGGAATCCAAACCGCTGCCTCATTGATACAAGTCAGGAAAAACCCTAACGTAACCACCTTTTTTATGAGACTCCCGAAAAGATCTTCATGACCTTTCCGGTTCAATCCGTGATTCATTGCCAAAATGGCGATTTCAATGGCAGCAAAGGCAAAAAAGAGATTTTTTGCAGCAGCCTGTAAAGGGGATTCCCATCCGGAAATGGCCGTTTGTAGATCTGATTGCACGGTCGTCAATGCACCCATGCCCGTTCCAGCCATCGCTACATCGGGCACGAGGAAAAGCATGACCATGAAAAGCGGTAAAAGCCATGACTTACGCATCAGGACGACCCTCATAGCAGATTATTCATATTGGGTGCGGCAAATAATCCATTGGCCACCGCTTTTGCCGTGGCATTCTTTTCCGCCTTTTTCTGTTTTTCATAAGCAATCTGCGCGTCTTCACCAGCCATGGTGATTTGTTCAAGCTGCTGAATGGATTTCGTCGTGACATTCGCCGCCGCAACGGCTGCACCGGCCACTTGAGCACGGCCCTTGGCAGTGGCAGCTTCCGCATTGATTGCCTGCATAGCTGAATCCTGTGTGGCAAAATTCTGTGCAGCGAGTCCCTGTGATTCCAGCGCGTCCTGCATATCCGTATTGGTCGTGGCATTCCAGTTGGCATAAGTGGCAGACAGATTTTTGATCGAGCTTCCCGCACCCTCATATTCCTGGGCCAGTTGGGCGCCGATATTCTGACCGGCATAACCCAATGCCTGCGCCTGGCTGTAAATGGCCGTCAACTTCTGGATGGATCCCACCAGAGGATTCCAGACTTTAGCGAACATGGCTTGTGGCATATCCAACGTATTCGTTACCATGTTTTCGTAGCGTTCAACGTCGTTGGCATACATGCTGATCTGGGTCGTCACTTCCTCGGCCTGTTTTGCCAAAGATTCTATTTGCGTCCCTTCCTGCACAATCTGTTCGGGGAAGGTGGATCCTGCGACTTCCGAAACCGCAAAAGAGGGAAGGGGCAAAGCCAACAAGGATGCACCTGCAACAGCCAAAACCAGTTTGCTTTTTTTTAATTTATTCATTGTGGTTCCTCCTCAAAATGACGAAATAATTCCTCTGCCACCGATATCCAATCCTGTGCGTTATATGGAAGCCGTTCCTGTAACCAGGCAATGGGCCAACGATGACCATGTAGGTTGCAGAGCTCACGAATCCGCTTCACTTCACGGGGGTCGCTGACGCCAGTAAACGCCAGCGTCACTGGTCCCATCTGTAGCTGAATTCTGCGCTGTCCGTCGGGAGTGAACAGATAATAATCCCGCTTCGGAGTGCTGGCCGCCAATAGCTCTATCTGTCGCGCATTCAGTCCCATGCTGTGGTACATCGGCTGCAATAGCTGGCTGGTAGCTTCCCGATTCGGCAGAAAAATCTTGGTTGGACAAGATTCCTGCAAGACGGGGAGTAGAGGGCTGTCTTTCATATCCATCAATGACTGGGTAGCAAAGACCACGACAGCATTCTTTTTGCGCAGCACCTTGAGCCATTCACGGATTTTTGCCAGGAACATAGGGTTATCCATCATGACCCAGGCTTCATCCAGCAAAATCAGTGTCGGTCGGCCATCCAGCATCTGCTCAATGCGATGGAATAGATAAAGCAAAGTCGGAACAGTGATCAACTTCGCCTGCTCGGAGCCCTGCAACAAATGCTCCAGTTCAAAGGTGATGAACTTCGCAGACAGATCTAGTCCGTCTTTTTCTGCATCCAGGAGTTTTCCTGCATTGCCTTCCAGGGTGTAAAACCTGAAGGCGTTTTTCAGCCGCTGGTCCTGTGTGAGCTGTACAAGGTCCGTCAGTGAACGTCCTGTTTCGCGGGTCAGTGACGCTACTGCATCACGGATGACTGAGCGTTCTTCTGTGGTGATCTTCATGCCCTGCAGTACCGCACAGCCTTCCAGCCATTCACAGGCAAATCGATTGTCTTCCGGTCGTTCAATATGTTGAAGCGGCGCAAACGACAAGTCTGTATGCTCACCCAGAATGTCATAATGCTGCCCATGCGATGCCATGGTTGCGGCATACATGGACATACCCTTGTCAAAGCTGATCACGCGGGCACCTTCATAGCGCATCCATTGCAAAGCCAGTAAGGCCAAAAAGGTGCTTTTACCGGCACCCGTAGGACCTAAAACCAACGAATGGCCCAGGTCACCGACATGCAGATTGACCCGCATAGGCGTATTGCCCGTAGTGGTCGCCATCATCAGTGGGGGAGCTTTACGGCCATCCGACATTTTCATCAACGGACTGGGGCAACGTTCTTCCCCTGCCCAGATGGCCGTTTTGGGTGCGAAATCGGCAAAGTTCAGGCTGTGAATCAGAGGACGCCGAACGTTTTCCCATAGGTGTCCAGGGATACTGCCTAAAAATGCTTCTACAGTATTCGTCGTTTCGAGATAGGCATTAAAACCGGAGTTGTCAAAAAAATCCTTGATGGTCTTTACCCGTTCGTCCAGCACCTTGCGATGCTCTGACCGAAGCACCACGCCTAGACTGAAAAACCCATAGCGCAGAGCCCCTTCGTTGGCTTCATGAATGGCCTGCTTCGCGTCGTAGGCAAGATTCACAACGGTGTCATCTGCTGACAGGTTGCCTTGCGCTTCTCCGCTGACTTTCTCTGCGACCATGCTTTTAAGTGAGGAGCGGCTGCCAAACCATTTATCGCGGATTTTCCCCATCAACTTTGTGGCATCCACCTGATCCAACGGCAGGAAACGCACGGTGTAACGCATAGGGAAGGGCATGGAGTGCAACGATTCCAGGATTTCCGGAAAGGTCATCACCGGAAAACCAATCGCGGTCACAATCCGAAATGGCACACCATCCATGGCCGGTTCCAGTCCACCAATAAAATCATGGTGACCCAGAACAGCGTCCAGATAGGCAGGAATGCGAGGTGCGTTAATTTTATGATTATTCCCCGACAGGCATTCGTGGATATGCGTCAATAACGCATCCGCATCCAATGCGCGGATCCGGTACCAACTTTTAAGGATACCGATTACAGTCTCAAAGGCCCCTTGATACTTGTTAAATGTATCTCGCAATACCTCACTCTCGCCGGTCTCGGCGCTGGCCGCTGTGCCACGGATAATCATGGCTTCGCCAAGTCCGGACTCAGCGTCTTCCGGTGTCTGCCAGGTCAATGTCATATAGTACCGGCTGACAAAATGATGGTCCTCTCCGCCGTGTTGGGCACGTCGTTCTGCATCCACCAAAGCGGGAATGGCGGAAGGAAACCGGTTGTCCTCTCCAGGTATGTAACCCCCGGACGGTTCACGGATGGCCGTAACATGGACGCCCCAACCGGTACCAATGCGTGACAGCGCGTTGTTCCATGCACCGGAAAGTGCCTCAATATCGCGTGTTCCCAGGCTTTCCAGATCGGGTCCCTCGAAAGATACCCCTGCCAGAAAGGATCCGTCCTTTTGAAGGGCAAGGGCTACTTCCCCCGCGTTCGTTTGGAAAGAGCCCAGAAGAATGGCTATATTCAAAAGGTCAGGAAGACCTTTGGATTTATCCCTGTATTGCTTGATGTTCAGCACGCGCATGCTCCTTCTTCTGTTTTTGAGTGCCACCCAGTAACCGGGTCATAACGGAGGAAACACCCCGCACCAGGAATCCGGGACCATTACCGCCCGTTGGGCGATATCCGGGAGCAAAAAAAGTGGCTCTTCCCGGGTAAAAATTCTGTTGCCCCCAATGGCGCCTGGTAACGCCAATCGCTTGAGGATCCCGCGACGCCATCTGGCGCAGAAAAAACTGCCCAACACCACCCACCACAATGCCTACTGGTATAAACAATATCCCAGCCATGACAGAGGTTCCCAGGCAAACAAACCAGAGCGCGAAAACCGCTTCACGCTCTGCACCACCCACCAACATGGGCTTTATCAGTGACGGGTGCAGAATCACCCGTCGCGTTGCTGTTGCTTCCCGCATCAGATACCCGCCAGGTGAACCATGTGACCGGCCAGCAAGCCAAAGGTGCTGACATGTCCCATTGTGGCGCCGCCGGTAATGCTGGTCGCCAGAGACTTGGAGTTAGCCATGACAATACCGGCTACGGTCGCACCCAGACCGATCATCATGGCCTTCTTGTGCTCACCGCCATGCCACCATGCAAGACCTGTGGAAATCAATCCACCTGCGGCAACCAGTCCACCGAAATCGGAAATGCCGGTCAAAACGGTATTCAATTGCGTACCGATAGGGCTGAACACACCGCCACTGGTACTTGCCATGGCAACTGGCGCCGTAAATGTCGAAGCAATACCCAATACGGCAGACTTGAAACGACGACTCAATTTATTAAAACGCATCACACACCTCACTTATCAGAAAAAAAGTACAAAAATATTTTGATACGCATGGGTATAGCACGGAGTAAGGGAAGGTTGGGGCTTTACTTCTTCACGTCATAAATCGCCGAAATCCGTCTGCCCTCTGGGTGCGTTTTGTCCCGGGTGATCTGCAGCACCAGATCCACCGCTTCATGGATCAGGTCTTTTTGTGGCGGCACTCCTGCTTCCTGACAAAGCTGATCCAGTCGCAGTAATGCCGCTTCCGGATTATTGGCATGCAGCGTGGCAATGCCACCGGGATGTCCCGTATTCCAGGCTTTCAGAAGAGCCAAAGCCGCCTTGTCGCGGACCTCACCCACCAAAATACGATCAGGACGATAACGTAAGGTCAGCTTCAACAGTCGGGTCATATCGATGCCAGCGTCATCATCCGTCAGGAACTGCACCACATTCGGTGCCGTACACTGCAGTTCACGGGTATCTTCAATGATGACAATGCGTTGCTCGATTCCTGACTGTTTTGAAATCACGTCAATGATGGCGTTGGATAACGTGGTTTTACCGGATCCTGTGCCGCCCGCGACCAGTATGTTCTTGCGGTTCTCGACCGCGCTCAGGATTTGTTCACCCTGTTCGGGAAGCATGATGCCATTTTCCATATACTGGTCGAGCGTGAAAACGGATCGCGCCGGCAACCGGATGCTGAACGATGCGCCCTCCACCAAAGGAGGGATCGCACCCGCAAAGCGACTACGCATGAATTCTATGGGCATGGCGCCTTCTACAACCGGTTTAACCCGGCTCACTGTGGTACCCAGATAATCCGCCATCAGCCCCAGAAAAGACTCTATGCGCGAAGAACTGATACGTCCCAGCCGCTCCATGCCAGAACCCAATCGCTCCACAAACACTTCAGCATCTGGATTGACCATGATCTCCACGACCATTTTATCCTCAAAAAGATGGATGATTTCATCGCCCAGAATGCGGCGCATGGCCGTTATTCTCCGATCATGCGCTTCTATGGTCGCTTTATCCTGCAGGGTTATCTCATTCATCAGCAACCTCCTTCACTGAAATCCGTTGCTGCAGTAAATCGGCAATTTTTTGGATCGCTACGGGCCGGTCTCCGGAAAATCCCGCTTCGGCAACCTGCTTCAAAAAGCGTTCATAACGATTGAGCGCAGAAGCTGTGACTGCCTCGCGTTCATCGCCTCCCGGCTCAGGGAGATGAACCAGCATCAGCTTCACAAAGGCGTCCATCATGGCCGCGATCGTATCCACCTCTGCCTGCAGTGCTTCGATATCAGAGCGTGCCGCCAGTATTGTGGCCCCTATCCGCCGCTCGAAAGTCGCGAGATTGCTGCTATCGTTTTCCGAAAGCGTATCCATGCCCCGCAATGCGTATTCTGTCGCCAGCGCATTCAAGGACATGCGTCTGCTGGCCGCTTCCAGGCGGAGGGTGTCCGCATAGGATCCCATGATCTTGATGGTGGAGGTGACTGCCTGGGCCATCAGGCACGCTCCTCTGCCATTTCGGCATTGGCTGAAGTTTCTGAAAGGGCTTGACCCAGTTCATCCACGACCTGAACAGCCAGTTCATAGTCATCAATCATCTTTCCCAGCATGGCAACACTTTGCGGGCTACCAGAAACCAGGATGGTCTCTGCAGTTTTTGGGTGCAGATACATCAAGACATCCTCACCGCGACCCTTGGCCGCATCAATGAATCGCTGGTTATCTTCCATTTGGTCATACATCGGTACATCCTCCTGCTTGGGTTATTGTGCTGTTTTCGGTTCAAGCTTTGCGTTAATGGCGGCGATTTCCGCACTGGCCGCTGCATTACCCGCTGAAACAGCGTCACTGTTCACGCCATACCCCGCGTCGGCGGTTCCCGCTTGTTTTTCATCTGCATTGGCTGCAGAGGTGTAGGCATTGGATTTTTCATTGTCATTACTGGAAACGGACTTATCCGCAGTGGCGCTTTCCTGATAACTGCTTGCCATAGAGCCCCATGTTGCCCGCAGATCGCCGGTTCGCGCACTGCTCGCATTACTGTTATCGGCTTGATCCAATTGCTGTGCTGTCGCTTGTAATGCAGTAGCGTTTTTAGACTGTTGCTCGTAATTCAAAGCCTTCGCTGCATTTACTTCGGCCTTTATTTGCGCGGCGCTCATCGCTGCTTCCTGGTTGTTCAGGGCCGTGTTCATGGCTGAACTGTTGATCGCCGGCCCTGATTGGATGATCCCGTTGGCTTTCAAAGACGCTTCGGCCTGTGCATCAGCCTGTTGAACCAGGTTGTTGTTCAATTGCAGGGCGTCAGCATCCGCTTCGGATTGGTCGGCCTGATAAGTCTGCAGGTCTTGATCAGCAGTATTGGAAGTGGCATTCGCATCCTGCTGGTACCGCATACTGGTGGCGGAATCCGCAGATGCACCATCGCCCCACATTGCAGCGCTTTCTGGTGTAGGGGCCACAGAGGCTGCTGCACTGTCAGATGCAGCCATTTCATTGGCGCTGACCGCATCCGCAGAGCGGTTATTGGCATAGCTCTGTTGGATCAGAGAATTTTCTGCGTTTTGTGTAGCCGCATTGGACAGATTATTCACCTGGGTCTGCAACTGGGTATCCTCTATGGAACCCGTTCCACTCGGCCCGGTTTCTGCAGGGGTCGTTGGCAATGCAGCAGGTTGCTGACCTTCCTTCTGGTTGATCGCCGCGATGGCTCCATTGGCATTCGCCATTCCTTGGGCGTCACTTTGATAGTTCTGGTTGCTATGGGCGTCTGCCACCGTGCCAGGTGTCGAGGATATGCTGGTTCCGCTTGTCGGCGTAGACTGAAAATTCTGGCCTGTGGTGCTCTCCATGCTGGATATACTTTTGTTGGCTGCAGCGTCTAACGAGGCAATCTGGCTGGATGCACTCGCATCCCCTTCACTACGTGATGCACTGTTGTTTCCTGCATTCGCGGCCTCTGTGTTCTGGCTCATGGAACTGGACTGGCTACCGATGGCATTCACTGCGCCCTGATAAGCCTGATAATCCGCATTGCTATTCTGTGCAGCAGAACCCGCCAAAGTGGATTGCTGACTGGCCGTCTGATCCATGGCTTGGGCCTGTTGAACATCCTCATTCCAGAGCCCATAGTAATACTGGTAGCGGCCATAATAATAACTGGCTGAATCTGCATATTGCCCGCTATTGTTGATGCAATCAGATTTTCCGTCTGCTACACAGGTGTTATAAGCAGAAGATGCGCTATTGTAGGCATTTTCGTTGTATAGGTAGTTACTCCAGTCTCCTTCGTAACGGTTTTTGTAATTGCCTTCAATGCCCATGAAATAGGGATCTGTAGCCGCATTGTATTGGTTGTTCGCCAGGTTGCTTGCCGTTTGAGACTGACCACCCAATGCATTGCCTGTATTCAGGGTCTCATTGTTTTGATAGGTGTCGCTGTTTGCATCCGCATTGAACCAGTCCGTGGCAGCCTGTATGACTGAATGAGAAATCCCCGTGTCGTTTGCCATAGCCTCCGAAGAGTAATCAGAAGATCCGGCGAAAGCCGGACCAGGCAACAAGGCAAAAATAATCGCCGTCGCCAAACGCTTCTTCATAGAATAATTACGCATGCGCTGCTCCCCCTTTTGTCCACAAGTAACCTTGCCCGAAATCTGCGCCTGTTTCCAGTGCTATTTTCATATCGTCATGTGTTTCAATCATCTCCAAAAGCACTTTGCAACCGGATGACTGCAAAGACTCGACCATCCCTTTGATGTAGAGATGACCAGTTTTCGGATCGCTCTTTCGCGCATGATGGAGCAGGGCGCCATCAATTTTCGCAAAATGGGGTTTGCAGGAGATCGCTCTGCCCATTCCATCAACACCGCTTCCGATATCGTCCACAGCAATCATGAAGCCACTTTTCTTGAGTCGTGCTATGGATGCCAGAATATCCGGCAATAGCCCATCATGGAAAGAATGCTCTGTCCATTCAAGAACAATTTGCCCTTTCGGTAAATGACCAACAAGATCCATGATGTCTACATCCAGCAGATGTTCGCCATCCAGGTTGATGAATAACAAGCCTTCCATATTCTTTAATAACCTCGGCACTTCCGTGATTAAATACGCATAAAAGAATCGCCATCCACGCAGGTCAAAAGCCGGACAAAACTGTTTCCCGGCCAGCAGTTCATATCCCATGACAGAAGCATCCAGCAAAGAAACCAGTGGTTCGAGTCGGTAATGAAAGGCATTCACATGAAAGTTAGTCTGTGAAATTATAGGGTCTGTTTGCGACATGTTTTTTCCTCAATTTAATCAAAAAACTATTCACCAATACTTTCGGCCATCCTGCATCATCTCTATTTCCCGATAAAGAGATTTCACCCAATCCGATATGTGCCACCCAAAAAACAAAGATAGTGGGGTAACCATGCAATAAAAAAAGGTTTGTCCAGATGGGATCGAAAAATGGAATATCCAGAAAATAAGTGTGAAAATTCCGTAAAGCAGGGCCACCACCATCAAAAATAAAATCATGACGACAAACAGTATCGTCAGCAGGATAAACAAAGGCTTTTGCGATGTTCTCATTCGTCAATGCCTCCCCGACTTTTGTTTTTAGTGCGAGCAGGTGAACGACGCTTTGCGTTATCCGGAATGGTTTTTTGGTTTTCAGCCCTGCCGCGTTCCTGCTCTCTGACCTTTTTACGTTCCAGCAGTTTTCTGTGCCAATAAGCCGCAAAGCCTGTCGTCGGCGCCTGGGAGTCTTCCACTTTCATCTTCTTCTGGTAATCCAGTTCATCATCAAGCGCTTTTTCAGGGATGGGCGTACTGTGCCAACGACTGTCCGGAATGATGGTTCCATAGTCTTCTACGCCAACGCCTCTATCCAGTCCCGTCAACGCCACCAGGTGCCGTAATCCCAGTTTCTGTTCGCTACGCGCACGCTGCATACTGGCGGTCTGATAAACGATATGCGCACGGTTGTCCGTGCCCTCAATCAACAGGTAACTTCGTTCATTCTGCTCATCCAGCCCCGTCCCGAGAATCCGGCCCACCAGGCGTTCTCCGGCATGCAGTTTCGTGACCTGAGGCACGCAACGGGGTTCTGTCATCAGCGCCCGAGCTTCAGAGAGCATCTTCGAGCGCGTTTGCAGGATTTGGAGCTCTTTTAACGCTTTGTCCCATCCGGGTTCCAGGCGCCAGACAACAGGAGCCACCTTGTCGGCAACGCCGATCTGCGTCAGCGCTTCCAATCGGCATTGTCGAAGGCGTCTCTCCATCATTTCCTTGGGAGTTCCTTCGGCTACCATGGGTTCTTGTACAGACACATAACCCGTGTCAGCATCTCTTTTTGCACGAGACTGAATATCCCGATCCAGTTGCGTGAACCGTCTCGCCGTGATTTCCAGTTCTCTCGCCCGCAGCACATCCATTTCTGTGCGGTATCCCATTTTCTCCGTCAGGATGTCGGACGATATCGCCCGCATTCCACGACGAATCATATCTGGTTCGATTTGCAGATTATTTTTCCCGCGAATCAATAAATGCACATGGGGGTGACTGGTATTGTGGTGATCAATCGCGGCCCATTCCAGATCCTTGCCCATCTCACTGCTCATCCGCCGCATAAAATCGCGGGTATATGACCTTAATGACGCCGCATCCATGGGATCTTCCGGTGCCAGAATGACTTTGAACAGATGGGGATCATCCGCAATCTGCCAGTGATTCAGTGTAGCGGGCATCGACACCTGATCCGATGTGGCATCAAACCCGTGGGCTTGTACTTTCTCACCATTGGCAGTTTGCTGAACTTCTTCCCGTTCCAGGTATCGACCGTGCGCTTCCCATTGGTCTGGTTTGCGATTCTTGGTGTAATTCACCTTGACCGTGCAGCGACGTGCTGCCGCTCGCAATGCAGGGCCTCTGGTCGCGGGACGATGCGGCATGGTTACGCCAAAGCGGGGTAACAGGGAACGTAATTTTGGTGCCTTGAACCCACCCGGGTGACGGGCACGCTGTACCCGGTTATGGACCACGGCTGCTGAAGCCCGATTCCGGCCACTCGGCGCTTTCCCGGGACTGATTCGCTTGATCGCTTCAATGCGATCTTCCATCGTCTCAACAGAAGAAAGCGGCTTCACAGGAAATCACCTATCAATGGCAGCAATAATCCACCCACAATCAGTATCCCCGCCAACAGGTTGAGCGCCTTCCGTGGCTTTTCTTTCTTGACCTCCCGGGCATAAAGTAAAACGCCAATACCAGCCACTGGAAAAAGCAAAATACCGACGGGTGCATTCAAGAATGCAGAAGCCAGCCCCCCATTGGGATCCCATGCGGGGAACCTGCCCGTGGAAATAATGGCACCCAGCGCCATACCCAATACCAATGGGATTATGCCCGCCAAAAAGGCCCACAAATGGGGCGTGTGGTCCTGGCTACGGGACGCTATTTCATCCTTCACCGTGGCAAACAGTTTTTCGGTCACGGCATTCATCAGTTCATCCGCATCGATGGGCGGAAGTACCACCACGGGCGGAGCGGGGGACGGGTTATGTCCGGGTGCAGAAGTAGACTGGCTTGCTGTCCCTTCCAGAGCAATTCTGACTGGGCCATCACTTTTCTCTGTCCGGTCCTCTACCCTTGATAATTCATCCTCTACAACATCGTTTAATGGATTGCTGCCTGCAGGTCCGCCGTCTGCAAGACTGTTATCAATCAAAATATTTACATCTTCGCGCAACGCATCCATCTGATCAGAGAGATCTGTGATTTTATCCAATACAGGGGCAAGCCATTCAGAAGGGAAGGGTGCAATGGGGTCCTTTGAAACTGCAGATTCATCGCCTGGTTCCGATTCGGAAGGTGCCGTATCACTTACTGTTGGTTTGGGTGCTTTTTTTCGGGGGGATTCTGCACGCGGCCTCGGTGCCCTTGGTGCCACCGGTATCGGAACAGGATTTTGGAGCTCCTGCTCAACCATTTTTTCCAGATCATCCAGTTCCATGGTGGAATCGTCCGGCAGGACAGTATCTGTACTCTGATCGGACGATTCGGGCATTTACCACCTCAGCAAAAGAAAAATCTATTTGGTATAGCACGAGAAGAATGAACATGCCTTACGGGGTGTAAGCCTTGCAGGCGGCATGCCTTACAACAGGCTGTAAGTCCTGCTGGCAGCATGCCTTGCAGGACGCGCTGATGTTTTCGGAAAACACCATGATTAAAGTTCCATCCCCTTGGAAGGGGATTTCGCTCGTTCCCGTGGACGGTTCATGGTTTTTTCCGACGGTCCCAAACGATTTTTGGATTGATCCACTTCCAGTGCCTTTTCATAGAGTTTTTTACCCAAGGGGGTAGCAGGCTCTAGTTCAATGCCGTGTTTCACAGCCATCGCAATGGTCTGCATCTGGAAAGCCGGGGAGCCTTCAAAGCGTACCGGCTCGCCAAACCGAGCACGCGCTTCCAACAGGGATTTTTCCGTCACCGCTTCGCGACGCTCACGGGCGGCAGAACCCAGGCCGATTATTGCTCTTCGGGTTACGGTGATTTTGTCCCCATGATCATAGATCAATGGT
This sequence comes from Acidithiobacillus sulfurivorans, assembly GCF_018853815.1. Classification (GTDB taxonomy): domain Bacteria; phylum Pseudomonadota; class Gammaproteobacteria; order Acidithiobacillales; family Acidithiobacillaceae; genus Acidithiobacillus; species Acidithiobacillus sulfurivorans. The sequence continues at coordinate 30,779 of NZ_JAAOMP010000077.1, forward strand.
TTACCACGTTGATCGGCCATCAGCACTTCGGGCCGCTGCTTGCGGGCAAACGGGGGACGGGTCTCCGGTGAGGGGGTCTGTTCCCGCGACGTTTCAGGGCTGGGTGACGCTTCTGGCTGAGGAAAAAGTGGTTCGGCCTGAATGGGACGGTCGGCCATCTTCTTCATGTCTTCTGCGATATCCCCTGCAGATTCTACTTGTTGGGTTTTTTCAGGTTCCTTGGATTTATCGGGTTCTTCAGCCTTCTCGACCGAAGGTTTTGCGGCGACTTCCTGTGGTTCAGGCTTTAACGGCTTGTCAGACTGCAGGGTCCTGGCAGGCTGCTCTTGTTCCTGCTGTTTCTCAGCAATCACGCCTGTCATGAAATCGAATCGGTCCGGCTCAATTGCTCCTGAACGTGCTCTGGCTTCATACAACGTTTTCAGATCCGCCGGTTCTTTCTCCATCTTTTTTGCGGCAGCTATGGCTTCTTCCTGCGTAGCAAAGTTCAAAGTTTCAACCATCACTCGATTGCCGCCATCCCTGAACAAGGCGTGATCCTGTTTGAATATGCGATTGACCTGCCAACCTTTGAAATCATCGCCCTCCATGGGCATTTCCGGTGTCATACGAGCTCCCTCGCGCACAACCAGTGCTGCAACGCGCACCTCAGAGCTAAAACCTTCTGGTAGCTTGTCCGCGCCATGCGCAGCAAAAGGCCGATAGTTCGGACGTTCAACGGTATCCAGACCTTGCTCTTTCCCCTGTTCAGGGGCGGTCTTTTTCACGTCTGCAAATTCCAGCCCTTCACGATCCGCCATTTCCTGCAATTCCGCAGCTTTGTCTGAACTCATGCCCCGCCCCGCCCACACCTGCTGCTGTGCTTCGACTTCCTTGTCCAGCCAGTGCGGTTCAGGTGTCATGTCATTCCCGACATTCGTTCTTTCTACATCACGCGGTTCAAATACCGGTGATTTCAGATTGGCAGCCATATCGTTGAGCTTTTCCTGCTGCTCCAGGGCGTTACCCAACATCTTGTCCATGGCCGATTTATGCATGGGGTCCTTCATGTTGGTCCCGGCAATTTCCTGGCGAATGGTTTCCGCCCGCTCACCTTGCGGTATATCCGTAGTTGGCAATTGCTCGGGTTCCACATTTGGCATTAAAACCCGTACCTTCAGCCCCTCATCACCCAGGTCTTCCACCTGATATTTTCTGGATTTGTAAGTTTCCATCACGCTATCTCCATATCTTTTCACAAAGCCCATAAACCGATTGTCTTTCATTGCGGTTTCAGGCAGAGGAGGAGGGTGGTGATACTGGGTAGGACGATCAGGTGTGGTCAGTCTTTGTGTGTTCTGATCCGATTCGGATAGAGTCGATTCAATTCTTGTTCCATCCACGCGCTGGATGCCTTCATTTCTCGCCTGAGCGAATCGATCTCGGAGGGCGTCAAGCGATACGGCTTTGCGGATGTGTCCGGCTTCGGCTTGTGTGAGACATTCGATGCCATAACCCCATTGCTCCTTTGCAAAGGCTTGCGTTGCTTGCTGTCCATGTTTTGTGAATATGGATTGTAGCATGGACCCCCGAATGGGCAAGTGTAATGCGCCTTCGTGGGCGACGCCGACTGCGGCACCCAGAACTGTCCCCTCGTGTGACTGAATATAGCCTCGCAAGGATGCCAAAGTACCGCCCATGGTCAAGGTGTCGTCCAGCAGGATGTATCCCGCGTTGCGGTTTATCGCACCGTCAAATTCCGAGTGAATAACCAGGCGATGATCTGCACCAGATCCTGTTCGATACGAACGGGTGACCTGAAGGACATTCGTTTCTGTCTCCCAATCAAGTTGGTGCACCAAGTTTTTAGCAAATGCAAGAGGAATTCTATTATTTCCAACGGACTCTTCGGCCAGGACAGGCAACAAAACCGGATGTGCATGCTGTGAGCCCATTTTGCGGATGGCGTCCACAAATTCTGGCCGAATCAGCCGCTTCGCCAGATCAAAAGCAGCTTCATCATCACCCGCTTTTGCAGCCAAATACTCTGGTTCACGTTTTAACGTACCCAGATCTCCATTGCGCAGCACATCTGGAAAATCTCCCCAGGGATATCTCTGAGGTTTGATATTCTGTGCTATATGTTTGTTGACAAGAGGGGTTTTATCGTTCACAGTTTCCCTCGTCGCTTCTGAACTAGCATGAACGGTGTCTTTACTGTGAAGCTGATTCTCCGAAGGAGAAGTAACCACTTTTGTCCCTGGGTTGAAGGGGTTCTCAAAAGAAGACTGGATGGGCCCGTCCTGCTCCAAGAGTGGTTTCTTCTCCTGCAGGTATTCTTTTCTGCACAATGAAGCCGTTTTCACCGCATAGTAGTCTTCAGCGTTTTCTATGTCCGGAATACCTGGTTCCAGGCGGATCATGGCAAATCTGTCTTGATCCATCCCGTGCACACGTAGGGTCAAAGCACCTGAACCCGCCTGATAGATTTTGTTGTATTTCTGGATTACTGAGGCAACAAATGCCTCTACGGATTCAAACCCGCCTTGGCGGATCTGATCTCCATGCCGTTGTTCAATATGCTGTAGATCGCTCTCTCTTAGTCGAATAGGCCCCGCCTGACGACTGATGATTTTTGCGGCGCCCTTCGGTAAATATCCAAAGTCATACCCGCCATCCGGAGAGCGAACGAACATTATCCCACTTCCCATACGGGACCATCAGGGTCCTGTAGGCATTCCCGGTAGAATTCCACGTCTACACCCATTTTTTCGGCGACCAGTGATTCCGGTAACTGCTTCGCGACCACAAGAACCCCGCAGATATGCCCGATATAGTCCAGTGCCGCTTTTACAGATTCCAAGTTGTCCGGATAGGAAGAAAACAAATGCACAACATCGGTATCGCTTTCGCGTAAAAGCCGATCAATGGCGTTCTTGTATTCTCCTGCACCCAGGCTATCGTCTACCTTCTGCCAATCCTTTTCATTGGTAGAAATCCACAATAATGCATTGTCTTGCCCACTGTTCTGTCGATCCCGTTTAAGCCATCCCAACATAAATCCCCCTCACAGACCCAGACTATGTAATGCCAGTTCTTTGCCTAACTCCTTACGGATAGCTTTCCCTGTCGTTTCAAAACCCAGGGACTCCGCTTTTGCCGCAAGACGCTGAATTCTTTTTTCCGCCAACAGGCGTTGCGTCGTTCCTACCGGGAGACCCGATGGATCTGGAAACGCATGGATTTGCTGCAGAATCCGTGTCAACTCCCGTTGATGCTTTTTGTCGGTTTGCAGGGCACTTTCCGCCCATATGGTAAGATCCGTTGCCATACTCATGGTTTTCCTCCTTACAATGACAAGGTGTTTTCCCGTGCCCACTTATGCAAGTATTCGGGTTCTATCGGTTGATCCGGATCGATTTTCAGACCCAATACGGCAGCAACAATATGCCGTTCCGTTTCATGGGTAGGGTCGGCCAATACTTTTTCCAGGAATTTGGAATCCCGACGATCCAGCGCACGGTTAAAGCGCTCGATATAGGACAGGTAATGATGGTCGTGCGGGTCCACAACACGACCATTTCGACCCAGAAGTTCCGGGCTCAGGCGTATCTTACGCGCCTGTTCCCGGTTCCTTGTGATCACGCAACTTCCTTGCCGACGTTGCGGTCCTTGCCCTGGCCCAGGCGGGTATCCAGGATTTTTTGAAGGTTCTTCATGCCGGGGCTGGTAATGTCCGTGCCTTTAGCTGGGTGCAAAAGTGCGGTGTTTTTGCTTTTTCCTTGTATCGGCGTCTTGCTCTTGCTTTCAAAGAACTGCACCTGGCGGTCTTCACCTATCTTGGCACCAAAACCATCACCGCGTATTACCAATCCACCATCTTTCCCATCTTTGACTTCCAGCTTAGATTGCCTGGAAATCAGATTTTTGTCTTCTTGTGCTGTTAAGGTCGCCAGTAGATTGCCTTCCTTGTCTGGATATACTCTCAACGAGTACCATTTTTCCTCACCGTTTGCTCCTTGTTCTGCTGATAGCAGATTTGCTTCATGTCCTGGGAGTGGGCCTTTGTTTTCGACCTGAGTGGGAGCGATTCCTTGTTCCACCATCCGGTTGTGGAGTCCTTCGGTGACTTCTGTGAAATACTTTTCGCGGGCAGATGCGGCGACCTTGTTCAGCACATCCTTGTCCATCCCCTGCGCCTTCAAAGGCTCCTGAGCCGCTGCCGCCAAATCGCGGGCTTTTTCAAAGTGACCTTCAGCCGCCTTGATTTCCTGTCCATCAGGATCTTTCAGAGTAGCCACATGGTCCACAAAAGTGCGGCCATCCTTTTCTTTTTCGCTGGCGAAACCACCCACAGTGACATCCGTACCAGCATGTTCCTTGATGGCCGTATCCAGTTTGGCAATCAGGCGTTGCGCAAATTCTGACTTCATGTCAGCAGACAACGTTGTTTTGCCCTGATCAGATTCCAGGACTACGCGCAATTTGTTGAAAGTCAGTCCGCCGCCCTGAGTTTCAGCATGTTCCACGCCCATCAATTTGCCGCTCAAATTGGTTTCGTAACGTGCGCCATTTTCTTTGAGGATGGACCGAACCTGATCGCGTTTTTCTTTGGTGAAGCCCTTCTTCCATTCGGCATCGCCGATGGCTTTTTTCGCTTCACCAATCGCCTTATCTGTTGCTTCGTCTTTCACGGGCAGAAAGGCATCCGCCAGCGTGTTGAATTCCATCAATCGATTATGCTGTGCCATGGTACGTTCCTCATGCTAAATAACCCCGTAAACTTCCCGGGTACGCATGGGTATAGCACCGACGTTTATGGTATAGCGTGAATACATCCAATCACTGGGAATGCTGAGAAATAAATAGCTATGTGCAAAATCTAGTTGGGAACCTATGTCCTCAGTGACCCAAATACTGGAGATACTTTCTGCGCCAAGAGTTGGAAGATAAATTTGTAAAACTTTTACCTGGACTTTCTCTGGTTAATAAGATGGTGCTTGCTTGCCCAAAGTAGTTGGATATTTTCTTTAGCATCCTTGATTCGGTATTTTCTGCTCGCCCCCGGTGTCAGGGTAGTTGTCGCCTCTCTGAAATGGAGTCAGGTGTAGGGTGGGGGCGGAAAGTGGATTATCGAGATGAAGGGTTATTCAGCAGAACGTAAGGCCGCTGTATTGCAGAAGATGTTGCCGCCCACCAGTTTGTCCGTGGCGGAACTGGCCAAACAGGAAGGGATTTCTGATGTTACGCTGTACCATTGGCGTAAGCAGGCCATAGCGAGTGGGGCGATGAGTGCAGTGACCAAGAAGACAGCAGAGGGCTGGTCTGCCGAGTCCAAGTTGGCAGCGGTGGTGGAAACGGCCCTGCTGTCCGAGGTGGAGTTGAGCCAGTATTGCCGGGAGAAGGGACTGTATCCCGAGCAGGTAAAGGCTTGGAAGCAGGCCTGCCTTGTTGGGCAGCAGACCGCCACCCAACAGAAACAGACAGCGGGTGCGCAAGGCCGTGTAGACCAGAAACGGATTCGCGAGTTGGAGCGGGAACTGCGTCGCAAAGACAAGGCCTTAGCCGAAGCGGCTGCGCTGTTGATCTTGCGAAAAAAATTGAACGCCCTCTGGGGGGACGACGCCGGGGAAGATTAACCCCGGTCCCGGAGCGGCAACAATTGGTCGCATGGATACAGGAAGCTGCTGACGGCGGCGCCCGCCGGTCGCGGGCCTGCGCAGAAGTGGGCTTATCATTACGTACCGTCCAGCGATGGACAGAGGAGCAGGGAATGGTGAAGGCGGATGCCCGCACGACGGTCGAACGACCGGCACCCAGCAACAAGCTGAGTGAAGCCGAGGTGCAGGAGGTGCTGGACGCCTGTCATCGTCCGGATACCGCACACCTGCCACCGACCCAGATTGTGCCACGGCTGGCGGATGAGGGGGTTTATCTGGCATCGGAGTCCACCTTCTACCGGATCCTCAAGGCCGAGGGCATGGGGGCACGACGGGGTCGGGCGCACCTGCCCCGCAAGGAGAAGTTACCCACCACCCATACGGCCACCGCAGCCAACACCGTCTGGTCTTGGGATATCACGTACTTGCCGTCGCCGGTGCGTGGGCAATACTACTACCTCTACCTCTTTGAGGACCTATACAGCCGCAAGGCGGTGGCCTGGGAGGTCCATACGGAGGAGAGTGGCGAGTATGCCGCTGCGCTCATCCAAAGGGGCTTTACGGTGGAGCAATGCTGGCGGCAGCCATTGGTCTTGCACTCCGACAATGGTGCCCCGATGAAATCATCCACCCTGCTGGCCAAGCTTTATGATCTGGGGATCACGCCATCCCGTGGCCGACCACGGGTCAGCAATGACAACCCGTATTCAGAGTCGCTGTTCCGGACGCTGAAATACTGCCCACAGTGGCCGGAAAGCGGCTTTGCAAGCCTTGAAGCTGCCCGGATCTGGGTGCGTGACTTCATCGCCTGGTACAACCATGAGCATCGTCACAGCCGCATTCGCTTCGTCACCCCCGCCCAGCGCCATCGGGGCGAGGATCATGCACTGCTGACGAGGCGCCATGACCTCTATGAGGCGGCCAAGGCGAGAAACCCAGCGCGCTGGTCAGGCCACACACGCAATTGGACACCCGTCGGTGCGGTAGATCTGAACCCGCAGCGGCAGGATAAAAAGGTTACTTAAAAAATGGGTGACGCGACAACTACCTTGACAGACGCCGCTCGCAGAGTCCACTACTGACAAATCAACGAGGTTGAAAAACTTGCCATAGCGTTGAGGATCGCAGACCATTATTCCGTCATGTATTTCGAACTGATGCTCATAGAACTCACCTTCTGCAAGCCTGATGCCTTTGTTTTCATAGTTAATCAAAATGCCGCACTTGTGATTGTTCTCATAGCTCCCCTCGATAAGGGTGAGAACAAGTGGCCTTCTTCCTGCATTTATGGCCTTGAAATAAAAACTGTAGTACTCGCCAGTTTGCTCATGCAGGTATGCGTGGGATTCCGTTTTAAGTCGAGAACGATCACGGAATGCCACATATGCTGATAGGGCGAAGCTGCATACTGATAGCACGATGGCCACGATAGACAGAGTGAGTTGAATTGTCATTATTCAATGGGCAACGTGTTGACCGAATTGTTATGCCTCGACGCCATTCGCTATAGTTCTCCGCTCCAGCAACTTGCTCAACTCGTACTCAAGTATGGCCCCTGATGCGCGAATTAAATGTTCAAGCTGCTCTTCCGTCATGCCCGATCCCTTTTCGCCATTGGGCTTCAAAGGCCAATAAAACCGTGGTTCGTTCATTGCACAGCCCAATCACGGGCTTCTTTTAGAGGATCATGAGAATTCGCCGATGCGTGCAGCTTATGATAAATTGCACGCCCCAAATCAAGGCTCTTAGCATCCTGTCGCATCAGCATCGATCATTCCTTACTGTATGATTCGTGGTATATCTTCACACTGCACAGACTGCGATTCAAGCTTTGCAAACCCACCTCCAAAGCCCGAACAAAGTCCGGGCTGCATTTCACGCATGAGACATCAGATTTCCAAACCCGCTTTCTTTCGCTCCGGTTCGCGCTGCTGTTCCGGTGCCCTGACACGCGCACCGATAACCTGAGGGTTTTCGCCGTCTTTCAATACATCGATTTGCACCCGCTGGCCGGGTTTTACGTCCAGCCTGGTTGCCGCATCATAGGGATAACTATAATTCCCCTGCTGCAGGACCAACGTGCCTTTATCCGCATTATAGGACTTCAGTATGCCCGTGTAGCGACTAATCTTGGGCGGGTCCTTGTCCTCTTGTGGAAGAGGGTTCGGCTCGGGTTGCTTGATGGTCTCGGGATCTGGAGATGTGGCTTTCTGTTCCGGTTCCTTGCCTTTGTTTATCCCCACTTCGGAAAGCAAAACAATGCCTGCCTTTTCGGAAGGCAGAACAATGCCTGCCTTTTCCAGTGCGGGAAGCCATTGGCCCTCGGAGTCCACGTCCCGCGCGGCTTTGATAAACTGCGTAAGCCGTGTGTCTTTCACCGTGCGGTAAATGTTTTCTTCCTTATTCAGTAAACCGTACTCAAGGACCGCCCCCTTTTTCCTGGAAAAGGTATCCGTGAAACCCATTTCAGCACTGCTGGACAGATATTCATGTCCATTCAGCACCACTTCCTGACCCTGCCCATTCCGCGTCCGAATGTGCAGGCTTTTCAGGTCGTCATAGCGGTTTTGCAGATTCTTTAAGGGCTTCTCGATAGCCCGTGCAGCCGCTTTTTCAGCTTGTTCTGATTTCATGGCCTGCACGACTTCTGAACCCGCCCATTTTTCCAGCGTTTCCACCCTGGCCTTTTGGGTCTTGCCCAAGGTTTCTCCGGTCAGTCGCTCAAAGATTTCCTGGCTGGCAGGGTTTTGGCTGTTGTGTCCAATGGTGGACAACAGTTTGGGCAAATCTTTGTTGTCCACCGCGTCGATGAACCGGGTCAGCATCGGGTTATCCGTACTTTCCACCTGAATACCATGCTTCCAGAAAACCGCCTGGCCCATCTCCGATTTGCTCAGGTTCTCGGGATTTTTCAGGAGTTCCTTGCCATGCGCTTTCAGGTTTTCGGTGAATTGGTTGTCAAGTTCCTTGGAAAAAGCAGAGAGATTCTGACCATGCCGACGAGTAGCATTTTGTACGTCATCCATCAGTGGCATTTTGCTGATTTCATCCGGCGTAAAACCCGCCTTTTCCAACGTTAGCCAGTTTTTATTGGCCCCTCTGTCCGGCCCTTCACGAATGATGCCCAGCACGTCATCTACGCCCGCCGGAAAATCCGCACGGACTTTCCGGTGTCCCTCAAAATCCACGGGAGCAAGCTCCTCATGGCGATCTTTGATGGTGTCCATCAAATCATGCACAGAGTCGGGCAAGTATTCGTAAAAATCACGGACGCTTTCCAGTGCAGCTTCCTTTTCGTTTTTAAATCCCGTATCCAGGGCTATGTCCTTGTTGGCTTCTGCGCTCATATCCAGTCCCAGATAGTTCTTGACCATCTTGGCCGCCGGATCATCAAAACCCATTTCTTTCATGGCCTCATTTGGTTTGAGGCTCAAGGCGGTTAGCAGCCGCATACTTTCTTCACTATTACGCTTCTCAAAGTAAATCAAGCTGAGAAAATGCGTGCCATCATCTTTTTCAACATTGCGTAGCACGGCTTCAAAATAATGGGCTTTCCCTGCAGGGTTGGCCCTGTCACGCGCCACAAAAACCGATTCCCCTTTCTCGTTGATTTCGGGAGAAAAACGGACATAGGTCGTATCGGATTGTATACCCATGTTGCCTTTTGCATCTGGGCCATAATCAGAAAGTACGACCCGCCCCAGAAGATCCTGACCACTTGCAGAGGCGAAGACGGACAAGCTTTCGTGCGGAGGTGGTAGATGCTTCGCAACAAACGCAGGGGAGATCTCTGCGCGATCTTTGAGTGACATCAATTCAGGATATTTTTCCTGTTTGATTTCCAGCAAGTTTTGCGGCGTAAAATGGTAATCCAGTTCAGCACCTGCCCGGGTGATTTCCTCAATGTTGATGTACCCCATTTCAGGCGCCCCTTCCCCCAAATCCGCCAGGCCAAAAGCCTGCTTTTGACGCGGGAAGCCAGATCCTTCATTTTCAGGGTCACCACGGTCCTTCTCAATAATGAAAAACTGCGCATTGCCGGGGCCAAAGTAACGCAAGGCCGCCACCTTTTCCGCATCGGATCTGCCGTCCGTTTCATAGGTCTGCGGCATGTCCATGATGATATTGTTCAGTTCCTGCATTTTGTCTCCGTAAAAAGCTTTTCCTTCTTTATCACGAAGCAATTGATCGGTCGCCAGAGCCTGTCTGTCGCCCAGGAAATAGCGGACCTTTTCCGGCACTCTTTCGGGTGTCGGCGAGGTTTTTCCATAATGCAGGTTGTTTTCCGCGTGAAAGGCATTGACGGCTTTTTCAATGCGGTCTCTTCGGGCTGCGGAATGGCCGCCCTTTTCGGCAGAGGCTATTTCCGGAGGCACCACACCACTGACCTGATGCCGGACGGTCTGCTTGAATTTCTCAGGCGGCATGGTCTGTATGCCGGGATAAACCTTCCACTCCTGACCGGACCGATACAGGTTCTGTAATTTAACCTGTTGGTCATCCAGGCCCACCAGAATCGAATTAGTGTTCCAGTCGGCACCAAAATGGTTTTCGTGCGTAGTCACGAAATCCCCCACATGGAATCCTTGGGTTTTCTCAGGTTCCGGAGCCAAAGCACGGTCAAACCCTACCGCCTGCTCCATAGCGATCTCGCGAAACTGTCCGTCCCGCCCATAGATCCGCGCCTCCATACCCTGATCTGGCCCCGTCTCCGCCCGCAGGTGATAACGGACATCACTGGTGTTGGTATCCAGAGCATCGACGACACGACCAGAGAAGGGCATTGACTTGGCATTGTTCTGTTCGTGCGGTTCAAAGCGAACCAAATCACCCACCTGGGGGCGATCCATGCGCTGCGCGCCTTCATTAAGCTGGGAAGCAACCAGTTTCGCGGTGTCAGGGGAGAAGCCACCCGCCTCACCATACTCTACAGGATTATCCTGGATGGCTTTGGCCCATTGTGTAGCCTGTTGTGGGTCGGTACGCCCCTGACGGGTTACGAAGGATTCCGCATTGGCAACAGGGTCACTAAAACCGGCATAATCAGGATGTTCACCTTGCCGAATGCTGTGGCGTTCTTGCAGGAAAGCCACCAGATCGGTGTCGAGTTGGATTTCCACCATTTTTTCCAATCCAGAACGGTCCCAATCAGGATTGAACCTCGAAAGGCTACCATCCGGTCCATAGACTTCTACCCAATTTTTGGGGTTGCCATATGTTTCTTGTGCCAAGCGCAAATCTTCGGGATCTTTCAAATCGTAAACAATCTGTTCTCGCACACCTTCTACCAGCTTCGCCCATGGATCAATAAGCCATTCGTTATTGATCAGCGCGAAGTCGTGCCCCTCATGCCACCCTTCCTTGGATACTGCACAATCTGGGTTATCGGCCACATTAAATCCGACTACGCGAACAGAATGACCCGTCAAAGCCTGCTGCACCTGCAGTGCGTAATTCGTGCAAGCAATGGCATCTGTTCCATCCTTAAAAATGCTGCCGCCTTCACCTTCATGGGCCGTTTCATCATAAATTACGCCCATTGCTTTATCTGTTCCAAAGCGGGTATCCAGCCATGATTTTGTTAAAGTCTGCGCATCCATAGTGAGCGTCTTCTTCAGCGTTGACGCCTGTTCAGGCGCCCGATCAATCTTCAAATCATTCAAATCCGCTATTCCAGCGAAGCTTGCAGCGGCTCCTTCCAGTGTATGGAAAGAAGTTGTTCTTACAGATTCTCCTTTGAAAGAAGCCAGTTGGTATCCACCATCCTCAGATACATCATGCGGAAACTTCACGGTAACCTGATTGTCGGTCTTCATTGGGGCAGAGAATAGATAACCGTTTTCCACAGCATACGCTAGATATTTCGATAGATTTTCTGACGAATCCTGGTGTTCCTGAATATCCAGGCGCAACTGATCAAGGGTAAGCGTCTTCCGGAAATCCGGGGGCGGAACCACCCGATATTTTTCAAAATCCGCTTCCGTGGCAGGGCGCAAGTTGGCCTTTTCGCTGTCCAGCAAATGGAATCCTCCATTTCTCCAGTCGCGTTCGCCGGCCAATGGCGTGAAAAAATCAGGCGCTTCATCCTGGCGTATAAAGCCCAGTGTGTGTTCTTCATAGACAAAATATTTGTCGTTGTCTGCAGGGATTGATTTCACGCTATTGTCCTGACTGATCAGTGGCTCACCCCCCTCAAGAACAATTTTTCGTTCATAGGCATTGACCGCATTTTCAAACTGCTCACGAATCTCCCGATTTTGCAGATTGTCAGAGGCTAGATCCGGAGAGACAACGCCCTTGCGGACTTCGAGCAACTGTTCTTTAAGATCGGCCAGTTGGTGTACGTCATCTTTGCCCGCAGACATGACAAATCCCCGAAAGTCCTGTGATGGGACTTCCCCTTCCTGGTAAGGGTAAATCCATCGGGATGCAACTGCCGACAGTTTGCCGTCATCGTTGGTTCGCAGGTGGGTAACAATGCCCAGTCGTTCACGATCTGCAAACACTCCCTGTTCATTCAGGCTCTTTTCGCGGGTGCGAATCAAATCGCCTACCTGCAGATTTTGAATGTTCGCCATCCTCGGATTTCTCTCTGGATTTTCACGCGCCTTTTCCACCTCAGCGAGTACCGCTTGATCGGCCTGATTGCGAGAATCATCCATACCCATGGTCTGTTTATAAGCCTCCGTGATGGGATCAATGGCGTCCAGGTCAGGTCCGGGAGTGACGGCACCCGGGATGTGCTCTACCATGTTATCCGGCAGTACCATGGGCACGAGGTTATCCCCCCCGCCCAGGATGGGAGCGCCGCTCGGGAATCGATCAATGGACCGCAATCGTGTGGCTTCGCCGGGCTGGGCATTGTCCAGTACGATACCTTCCACCTCCTGTCCAACTTCATTTCTGAACCGCAAATAATCGCCACGAGAAACACCTGGCATTTCCTGTTGTTGTTCCACCGATAATTCCGGCGTCCGTTCGATCAGGTAATCACTGATTTTTTGCGCATCGCTAATGGCATTCATGATCTCTTTTTGTCGATCCTTTTCTGGTAGAGCTCTCAGCCAACTGGTCAAATAAGCTGCCGTATTATCAACCCCAGCAATCACTTCGCGGCCTTCTTCCTGCTTTTGTGCGTCTGGCGAGAAACCGATACCTAAGCTTAAAGCCGTCATGGCAGCAGATAATTCCGCCCGTAGTTCTTCTTTCGCGTATTTTTGAGACCCAAAGCGGCCAGACAAATCCCGATTCAAACGATTTTGGTGGCCGGTAGAATGGGAGAGTTCATGTAGGAAAATCGTGTCGTGGTCGCGACCAGTCTGAAATGTTTCGATGGGCGGCATATTCACTCGGTCCTCCACAGGACGATAAAATGCCCGCGAACCAGAATGCTGCACACCTACACCCATGTTTTCCGCTAATTTGGGGATGCGTTCATCTACAGCATTGTTTCGACCGGGTAATTCTTGCTCCCGATCTTTTGGAGGAATACCGTCAATTTGTGAAGCGTGAAAAACCTTGTAATATCTCACACCCTTACGTCTTTCTTCCGGAGTGATATCCTCTGCTCCAGCGTCTCGCAGCCTCTGGATCTCTTCTTCGGTACGCTTGTGCTTGTAATCTGACCATTTTTCAATGGTCGTACCATGTTCGCCTTTGCGTACCTGCCAACCAGCATCTGCGGCTTGCTTGTAAGTCATCCAGCGATTGTCTCCGGGGTCTGGCGAAAACATCATGAGATTTTCTGCATTGACTCCACGATAAGGTTTACCCGTGATCGCATTGAAAGGCATTTCCATCTCACCGGCGTCCCAGGGCTTTTGCCACCAGGCGTCGTTTTTCTCAATAGAAGTCAGTAAGCTTTCAGCGAGTTCCGCCCGTAGATCCTTCTTCTGCTTATCTTTTCCGCCGTGTGTTTTCTCTTCCCCTGCCATGACAATCTCCTGATCCAATGTCTGAATGATCAGGTATAGCCCGGGGGGTTATGGTATAGCCGCTCGCCGCAACGGTATCATTCGCCAGCCAGAAGTTTATTTAGCGTGGCTTCAGATAGTTCCCCATTTTCAGCCTTTACCAGAGTGACACATTGCACGCCACTTTCTGTTTGCATCTCAAAGCAGTCAATAACCGTTAGCCCCAAAGACTCGGCGACATCTGCCGAAATGAATTTCTCACCAAAAAATGGAATGGCATTACCCAAGCAGGATGACAAAGCCCGTGTTAGCCCCTCTAAAAGATGGACGACCAGCCATAAAAAATGATTTTCGAGAATGTCATAAGCGGCATCTTCATGAGTGCATCGCAACATCCATTCCGCAGAAAATGGCGCATCTGTAAAAACCCAATCAAAAAGCATCGCTCCGCCGATGGCTCTTTCAATATCTGCAGGTTTCCCGTCATAAAGGCAAGACACAGCTTCACGTATTCCACTGTGCTTTTCGATAAACAAAATCGGTAACAAAATACCAATCCGAACATTACCCCCAAGTACCGCAGACAGTATCTCAACTTTTCCCTGCGCCATGGACGCCGTAGCTTTCCAAAAACCCATATACCGTACAGACATCGCCTCCGGTGATGTATCTGGCAAAAAAAGACTATTCATGCTGCCAGATTGCCAGAATCCTTTAACAGTGGATTGTCCTTCCCGATTTTTAATGCGCTGGTCCAGCGCCTGGAAAAGTCTGAGCAACGTTTCTTTGTGTGTTATCCGAACAAATTCAGCCATATGATATTTCCTAATATCCAATAATGCGTTATACCCACTACATCAATGATCAAAAAAACTATTTGCGCTGAAACCAGAGAACCGGAGCCTATTTTCCAGCCATACCAAAACCAGAGCGCATTAGAGATTGTCCAGACAATAAACAACCAGCGCATAGGTGGCGCGTGGTCTACGGCCAGTACAAGCGCTGCCGCAATCGTGAGGAAACTACCAGCGCGACCAGCCCATACCCAGGTCGGCGCGGCAAAGTGAGATAGTGTTATTTCCAACTATAACTGCCTGCGGCATCGACCGCCGTATTCTTGGGCTGTCCGTTGCTGCCGACACTGAGCATGGCCGCCCAATGGCTGCCCCAACGATGTTGATAGGCAAAAGCAAAACTGGACTGGCCGTTATACTCTGCCGTGCTGCCGGCAATGGTGTTGCGATGTTGACCGGCTGCAGCTTCGGCGGCTGCGCCGGCCATGGACGCATCGACAGATCCTACTTTATCGGCAATGGCCTGAGCATCGCCCTTTATACCTTTCAGTCCATCCTCAAACTGCTGCAAATTCACTGCGTCATGCGGTTCTGTGCCTGAGGCCACGTTGGTTACTTGACGATCCAGACCGGACGCTGCGTTACCGACCGAAACAGAATTGGGCCGACGCGCTATGGAGCCATAACCCAAAGCGACGGACCCGCTACCCAGGGCTTCCGAATCCTGGCCGACTGCCGTGCTGTTCGGAGCCAGGGCTTGCGCATGATCTCCCATGGCCGTTGTAGAATACCCGTAAGCCCTAGCATCTGGTCCTACGGCAACTGCAGCATTGCCTTCTGCCCGGCTACCCGCACCATAGGCCGTTGCGCCATTACCGGATGCTTCGGCGTTGTCGCCTTGCGCGATGGCTCCCTGGCCCTGCACCGATGATCCCCGGCCACATATAATATCGCCGGTTCCATTGTCGGTTTGATGACAGGTCAGATTAAACAAATCGTTGCTATGTAGATCGGCCTGTTGCTGGGCCTGGTTCGCATACCCCTGTGCCGCCTGTTCGGATTCCCAGACATCGTTACCGTTGGCCGCCGTGGTATTGCCCTCGGCAATGGTTCCATTTCCGACATTCGAGATCGTGACCGGACCCGTTGTAGCGTTTCCGGCGCTGGCCGTAGCGGTCGGCGTAGTGCTGGTACTGCCGCTGGATGTTGTGTAATGCAAAACACCGGTACTGCTGGCGGTCGCTTGCAGATTGTTCAATGCCTGATTTGTGGCATAGAGTTCTGATCCGTTCACGGCATTGGTACTGGTTGCGCTGATCTGGCCTGCCGCCACATGCGTAATCAGCCGATCATTGCCGGAGGAACCCACACTTACGGTTCCGACCGAGCTGGACCCGGCAACCGAATAGCTTTGACCGCGAATAGTGACGCTCGATGTACCGGTTGGCGCGGTATTGGCGGTGCTGTGTGCCCCCAAGGCTACGGAATTGCTATCCTGTACGGCACTGTCTGTACCCAGAGCTTCTGAATCATTGCCGGTTGCTGAGGATCCATAACCATAGGCTTCTGAGTCTGTTCCGGTCGCCGTAGCGTCTTTACCTACGGCGGTAGAAGGGTCCACTAGTGAGATGGAATCAGTTTTGCCTGCGGTAGCATCGCCGCCAATGGCTATGCTGCCATCTCCGGTAGCGTCTGCGCCACTTCCCTCTGCAACATTGTCATTACCATACGTCGTACCGCCGCCGATAGAGGTGTTATCTTGTGGTGCAGGGACTTCGCCTGTTTCGCCGTCGGTTTCATCGTTGACGCCAAATCTGTCTAAAGGCAGATTTTCGTCATTTACAGACCCGTTGATGACTGTATTATCTAACGGCGCTTCGCTGCTTTGGGTACCTCTACCCGATTGTGCTTCGGTCCCAATTGCCACGTCACTATTGGTTTGCGCATCGTCGCCAATGGCCGTACCGGTTTCTGGCGGAAAAGTGCGTTCTCCAGTGCTGTAAACCGTCGCCCCGGAGCCATAAGCCGTTGCATTATCGCTATTGTTGATGGCAGTAGAAGATGTGCCGCCAGTACCGGATGTGCTGCCGGACCCGCCAACATTGGCCGCACTTTGGGCGACCGTACTGTTTTCGGTGAGTGTACTGGTGTTGCCGTTTTCTGCAATGTATCCACCAATATTGATGTTTCCATCGCCAGATGAATTAGTCTCTCCGCCAATGGCGATGTCACCTGTACCGATGGCGCTGGAATCGTTACCAATGGCTACAGATGTATTGGGTGGGGATACAGCAATAGCTGCAAACGCTTCCTGGGAAACAAAAAGCGCGGCCAAAATGGCGACTAACAAAAATCGTTTTTTCATAACGCCTTCTTTGAATGTAAAGTACAAAAAGCCGGACCCGAAAATCCGGCCTGCAGATTACAAAAAAACGTCAGAACATCATGGAATAACCAATCTGATATTGGTCTGTCGAAAGATGCAGACCCGCCGCACCGGACAGAGGCAAGTGGCTGTATTCATAACCGACGTTGAACATGCCGGGGCCGACCCTGAAGTTCGCACCGGCTCCGGCGTTATACATCAGGCCGCCGATGGTGGAGAGATTGGTCACACTGGTCGCAAAGTCGCGGCCAAAGCCACCCTGGGCATACAGCTTGACGTTGTGGTTGATGGCATAGTCATACTTGACCCGCGCAAAGGCGGTTGCTGCCGACAAGTTGCCGCCCTGGACGTTAAGGGACTGGAAACCCATATTCAGGGAAGGGGTGACCGTACCCAAGCCTTCGCCCAGAGGAATCACCTTGCCGACACCGACGTTGCCTAAGAAAAAATCGGCCTGATTTTCACCGCCAGCGCCCAGGAAATGACCATTCACCTGATAGTCGCTACCCAAAGACTGTTTGGCCGTCAGACTGCCACCTGGCAGGCTCATGTTCAGTCCATCCCCGGCATGGATGCCGATATTGGTAAAGCCGATGCCTATGGTCGTGGCACAGGCGGTCATGGAAAAACCGGAAACGGCTACAGCAATGGCTGCAATACTGATTTTGCGTAACATGGATAATCCCCTCGTGATAAAAATATCGCTTTGGTATAGCACAAGAGAGATGGGGGTTTGATGATGGCGACTTGTAGTGTTTTCTGAAAACAGCAACATGAGCTATCGACGCAAAAAAAGGCACCGTCAGGCGCCGAGAGGGGAGGGTGGTTTGGTGTTAAAGCAGGCTGGCTGCAGATGTCGGATTGTGTTTTCCTGAAAGCTCTTTTTTCATAGCAGCAGAGAAACCAGTATTTGCATTCTTACAAGTAGGCTGGGGAATGGAACGATTCCCTTCGCGATCAATTTTTGAACACCAATGCATTTGTTTTTGCGCCTTCCAATGGTGTTTGGTGTACCAAGCCACTGAATGCCCGGGATATGGGCCATTGTATTCATGCGAACAGGCAGCCAGCCCTGTTGCCAACAGCATTGCAAGGCCAAGACGTGCAGCGATTTTAGAGTAACGCATTGTTTGCATTCCTTATGTTGAAATATGAGTAAATAGTATACTACGACGCAATCAGTAGCAGCACAACCCCTTTATCTTGCGTTCACTTTTCTATAGGTTTTTGTAGATCTAATGTTTCTTATTGCATTGATTGTAAATGGGTTTACAGCGGTTTTATGTGCTTACGTTTTCTGCTTTCTCAGCCTTGATATAGGGAGCCCCCGGGCAATGCCGGGGAACAAGGCTAAAAACGAACTCGTTTCAGTAGTGGGGAATGGGTAGGATTACTATTAAAACAAGCCTCTCCATTCACGATGAAGGCTATGTCATCATCAAAATCTGTCTGGGTTGGGGCAGGGGCTGGATCGGTTCCACCGCCACCGCTAACCCCAGCATCAGACTCGGGAGAGGCAGGGCTATCGGCATCTTCATGTTTCCCGCCGATCAGTTGCAGGCGGTT
>NZ_JAAOMP010000078.1 GCF_018853815.1 Acidithiobacillus sulfurivorans
CCGCCACGGCC
This sequence comes from Acidithiobacillus sulfurivorans, assembly GCF_018853815.1. Taxonomy (GTDB): domain Bacteria; phylum Pseudomonadota; class Gammaproteobacteria; order Acidithiobacillales; family Acidithiobacillaceae; genus Acidithiobacillus; species Acidithiobacillus sulfurivorans. The sequence goes on from NZ_JAAOMP010000078.1 coordinate 12, forward strand.
ACCAGAACAGTCACACGTTTTATCTGCGCTACCAGGGGCCGCTACCCGCCGCGAACGACGTGAAGGTTGATATCACGATCAACGAAGTCCTGTGCTTCCCGCTGCAAGATCGCTCGATTCATCGCACCTACGACAGCTTTGACGACTTGCCCGAAGGGCCGACCGTGAAGGTCTACGCCATCGAGGAGATCGTGGTTGAAAAACTGCTGGCCTTGAGCGATCGGGCGCGCAACGAGCCGCGTGACTTGTATGACCTCTGGTATCTTTTCGGCTCCACCAACTTGCGCGTTGCGGAGATGCGTGCCGAACTCGATACCAAGTTGGCATTGCGGCAGCGCATCGTTGCAGGAATGGAGCAGGCAATCGCCGCCAAGGAAGATCGTCTGCGCCGACTCTGGGATGCTCGACTCTCGCATCAGATGAGCAATCTTCCACCGTTCGATGACGTTTTTCGGGAAGTGCTGCGAGCAGTGCGAGCCGCCGACTTGCCGAAGGCGGAACACTGATCGGCGGTTTGCGCCCATAGAAAGCACGGATAAGATAACCATGATTAGCACCAGCACTGTCGGCTGTCAAACAGCGCTGGTGATTAGCCAGTTTTCAGCAGAAATCAGCGTTTGGATGGTTCGCCATTGAGAGCCTCAGTGTTTCGCTAATTCACCCAATATTTAAAAGGACTAATGATTCATATTCCGCGATATGGGGTGGTAAATACCTGATGCTGACAAATGGCAAACGAATGACACTGATTAACAATCAAGGACGTTATCTCAGTCACTTCCCAGCATTAGCTGTAAGCATTTTGATGCGCATGGCTATCTCGCTGTCGAGCGGGTTGTACACGATCATGCTCAGGTCCGGCCGACCATCGACCGAAAACGCCGAATATTCGAGCTCGATGGAACCAAGCTCGGGATGCAGCAGGCGTTTGACGTTGTTTTCGTCTCCATGGCTGAGTATCTCGTTGTCCCGCCACAGAGCTTCGAATTCCGGGCTGACACTACTGAGCTCTTTGACGAGTTCGCTGACCTCAGAGGCCAGACCAGCACGTGCAACGTCCGCTCTGAACCCGGCCACCACGAAGCGCGCGACAGCCTCCCAATCATGCTGCTTTGCGCGGGCAGCGGGATCACGGAACAGGAAATGTAGAATATTACGCTGACCTACCGGCAGCGCACCGTAGTCAGTCAGCACGACCGTGGCGGCACGGTTCCATGCGACGATGTCCCACGTGGCGGTCCTGACGATCGCAGGGCTGGTTTCAAGCAAATCGATCAATCTCTGCAGCCTGGGGTTAACGCTGAGAACAAGTTTGTAACGGATTTCAGGCGGTCGACCGAGCCCGAGCATGAATAAATGCTCACGCTCGGCATCTGTCAGCAACAAGGCACTGGCAATCCTGTCCAGCACATTTGCCGATGGTGCACCGCCGCGCCCTTGTTCGAGCCATGTGTACCAAGCTGTGCTGATGTACGCACGCTGGGCCACTTCTTCGCGGCGCAACCCTGGCGTTCGTCTACGTCCCAAAAATCCGAAACTTGCAGGATCTAAGCGTGTCCGACGGCTTTTTAGGAATTCCCCAAGTGAACTGCCTGCGTTGAGAGACATAAGGAACCTGTTAACTGTTTTAATAGGATAAAATAACTACTATAACCGGATAAATGATGACCGTATAGTGCAGATTCTTTACGAGCAAGGAGACATCATCATGCGCATTTTTCTTACGGGCGCTACCGGCTTCATCGGTTCCGCTCTCGTTCCTGAACTCATTGCAGCGGGTCACCAGGTAGTTGGTATGGCCCGTTCTGACCTGGGGGCACAAGCTCTTACTGTCGCAGGCGCCGAGGTGCATCGCGGCACGCTGGAAGACGCCGAGAGCTTACGCAAAGGCGCCGAGAATGCGGACGCCGTGATCCACGCAGCCTTCGATCATGACTTTTCAAGATTCGTCGAGAACTGCGAGAAGGACAAGCGGGCCATCGCTACCCTCGGGTCCACGCTCGCGGGTTCCGATCGGCCTCTGGTCATTACTTCGGGAACCGGAATGGGCGGCGGTCAGCATGGTCAACTGGCAATCGAAGACGTTTTCGATGCCAGTCATCCCAATCCACGCATCGCATCCGAACTGTCCGGCAATGCCCTGCTAGAGGCGGGTATCAACGTATCTGTGGTACGGCTATCGCAGATTCACAATCATTTCAGACAGGGACTCGTCACGCCACTTATTGGCTTCGCTCGCGAAAAGGGCTTCGTGGCCTATCTGGGTGAAGGACTTAACCGCATGTCGGCTTGTCATCTTTCAGACGCTGTGTGCTTGTACCGACTCGCCGTGGAGGCAAATCAGCGTGGCGCGCGTTATCACGCGGTTGGCGAGGAAGGCATCAGTTCACGGGAAATTGCCGAGGCGCTCGGTCGCGGCCTGCATCTGCCGGTCGTTCCGATCGCCCCGGAGCAAGCTGCAGCATATTTCGGCTGGATGGCGATGTTCGCCGCAATGGATATGCCGGCTTCAAGTATCCGCACGCAGGCGAGGCTGGGCTGGCACCCAACGGGACCGACGCTAATCGCCGATCTCGATGAAGCGCGTTACGTCTAGGAATCTTCTGGGCCATGCAATCGCGGCTTAGAAATTACTGCAAGCAATTCAGTACGACACGCTTGTGAATACGCCGCCGGCTGAAGCCGGTGGTTTTAATTTAATGCTTACTCAATCAGCACTTCCGATTGGTCAGTTTTAAGCAGGAATAGGCGTCAGGCGGCTAATGAATAAAGCTGATTTATAAATAATGCCATTAATGGCTGGGGAGCAAAAAATCAGTCGCTGATTTTACGGTTGACGGAATCTATTCCCAAGCGGAGTTTCTCAACAAGGTCCATCAAGGTCTGGCGCTCTGCAGTGTTCAGCTTGTGCCTGATTTCCCCATTGATTTCCTGGCGTTGCTCAAGGATGTCTGCCTGTATGCTTTCACCAGCAGATGTTAGGTAGAGCTTCAGGCTGCGCCGATCCTGGTCATCAACCTGCACTTTTATAAGGTTGCGTTTTCTCAGGCCGGTAATCAGGCGGGCCAATTGGCCTTTATCTTTTCCCGAGTGCATCACCAGATCGCGTTGGGTGGAACCAGGGTGACGTGCAACATGATTTAGTACTTTGGCATCCATAGGCGTAATGCCATGAGGGTTGTCACGCATTGCCCGAAAAAGGCAAGCGCGATAACTATGCATAACAGCGTGAAGTGCTTCCACTATGTCCTCAGCCTCAAAGCTACTTTGCTGGTGGACTGTTTCCATTGTTTTTTTTGGACTCATAGAAGCATTATCAACGTAATACCTTGATGATGGAAGCTGGATTCTTAGCCTTTTCGCTCAAGAATGCCTGTAAGCGTGCAGCAACACAATATCGTCGGCGGCCAAAGAACACTGCAGATCAGGCTTATGGTTGACTTTATCAACAAAATCGATCATTGTTGACATTGTCAACTTTCATTTGGAACCCTGTCCTGGTCATTGATTCCTGGAGGTGTGTCTTGAGTTTTATCAATACAAAATTGCCGTTTGCGAATATTCAGATCATCATGGGCAGTGTGCGGCCCGTACGAATCTGTCCGGTAATTGCTGATTGGATTAAGCAGTTGGGAGAAAGCCTGGTTTCCACTCGCTTCGAGGTGGTTGATCTTCTGGATTACCCTATGCGTATGGATGATGAAGCATTCCTCCCCGTGAAGGGAAACTATCAAAATCCGTCAACCCGAAACTGGAGTGACAAAATCGTAAGTGCTGACGCATTTATTTTTGTTACGCCTCAATATAACTGGGGTTATCCGGCTGCGCTCAAAAATGCCCTGGATCATTTATATCAAGAATGGGTAGGAAAACCTGCGTTGATCGTGTCCTATGGTGGACATGGGGGTGGAAAGTGCGCGGCCCAACTGAATCAGGTTTTGACGGGGATGAAAATGCATCCGCTCCATACCATGCCTGGCTTGACGTTAGCACAGACGTTCATTGAGGCAGGCGCAAATGATCTGGTACCTGAAAGAGACTTTGCTGTTCAGGAAAAACAGATTTTGCAGCAAGGATTACTGGATTTAATGAATAGTGAGCACTTTCATGCGCATGCCCTGGCACAGGAATAATGATTTATTGATAATCAATGTGGGAGTTTTATGAAAGACATATGGGAGCCAGTTTGTGTTGGTATGGATATTATCCGCGAAAATGACAAAAATGGGGACTTTACGGCACTACCTATGATTTTGGTTGCTTTACAGAAAGGAGTAGAAATCGCTTGGGAAAATCCCAGCGTTGCTGAACAAATCTTGCGCTTGAACGAAAATGAAATGACTACGCAGATCCTCGCGCTTTTGTCTCGACCATGCAGTTGATGTGTCTGGTTTTCTATAAGACAGTTTATGTGATCTGGGCGCTGATGGCACGGCAGGAGAAGTATCAGGTGGTCGTTCTGCTTGATATTGTTTAAGTCCGTTACAGCACAGCTTAAATCCAATTTCCGCGATTGAATTGAGCGAGCTTGGTGAATTAGGTTACGCAAGCTCATTTTCTCTCAGATATGAAACCCCATTTTGCGCTGTGTCTCGCCACACACTCGAACCTCAACCTCCTCCGTGCTTGATTTCTGATAGAATCCCAGCCACTGAGGAGACTGTTCATTGCCGAACCTGCTGACAGAACCGATCGCCAAATTTCGCAAGATCATTCATGTGGACATGGACGCGTTTTTCGCCGCCGTGGAGCAAAGGGACCATCCCGAACTCCAAGGGCAACCCGTCATCGTCGGTGGCGACCCGGCTGGTCGAGGTGTCGTGGCCACCTGCAGCTATGAAGCCCGTCGGTTCGGCATTCATTCCGCCATGACAGCCGCCCGTGCCCGGTCGCTCTGCCCGCAAGCGATTTTTCTCCGCCCCCGCATGGAGGCATATCGGAAAGCCTCCCGTCAGGTCATGAATATCCTGCAGAGATACACTCCCCTTGTGGAGCCCCTGTCACTGGATGAAGCTTTTCTGGATGTGACAGCGGCCACTGCCGATGGGGTCCTGGCGGTACAGATTGCCCGGGAGATTCGTTCGTGCATCCAACAGGAAACCGGTCTGACCGCCTCAGCCGGGGTATCTTACAACAAGTTGCTGGCCAAACTCGCTTCCGATTGGCGCAAGCCCAATGGGCTTTTTGTGATCCCGCCCGAAAAGGGCCTGGACTTTCTATCTCCCCTCCCTGTTGGCAAGCTCCACGGTGTAGGACCGGCCACTGTGAAAAAGTTGTCCACACTGGGTATCCATACCGTTCTGGATCTCCGAAATGCCGCACGGGAAACATTGATCGCACAATTTGGAAAAACCGGCCTTTGGTTTTACGAGATTGCCCGAGGCATAGACAAACGTCCCGTTCAACCCAGTCGTCAGCGAAAGTCCGTGGGGGCGGAGCGGACCTTCCCGCAAAATATAAACGACCCCCAGGTCATGCTGACCCATCTGCAGGAAATGGCGAGCCAGGTTTCCGCCCGCCTTAAAACCGTGGGGCTGGCGGGACGCACTATCAGCATCAAGGTGCGCTTTTCTGATTTTGAAACAATCACAAGAGCCTATACCCATGCGCAGTCTGTTTGGCGCACAGAAGACCTTATCGCCTGTCTGCCTGATTTGTTGGACAAGGCACTTCCCGTTGAATCACAGCCATCTATCCGATTGCTGGGAGTATCCGTGAGTGGCATGCTCCGTCCAGAGGATTCTGACAAACATACTGGCCAGATGGATTTACTGGAAGAATAGTGGACCCCAATTTCCGGACAGTTATTTAAGATGGTAAAGAAGGAATGGCTATTCGGGGAATTCCTGAATCCATTTTGGATGTGGTCTTGCAGGCACCCGGAGAGATTGTACCGGAGAAAGAGGAATTGGTGGCTTATCAGTCGGTGATAAATTTTCCCGAAGGACCCATGCTGCTCAGGGCCATCGTGGCACACCAAGACCAACCTATGCGGATCATTACCGTCTACCGTACCAGCAAGATAGAGAAGTATTGGAGGGGCTCATGAAAGTACGCTACGACCCGGACACCGACACCTTGACCATGAGACTGAGTGAGCATCCTGTCATGGAAAGTGACGAGGCAAGCCCCGGCGTCATTCTGGATTATGATGATCACGGAAATGTAGTAGGTATCGAAATACTGAAGGCATCCCAAGGGGGGGCTGCCCTGCAAACCATTGAATACGCCTATGGCGCAGATGGATAGCGCGGCGGCGAGAACCGCTCAACGCCGTCGAAGTCGCCCGTCCGCCAGTAAATATTTTGCCAACCCGTCACTAACACTTAAAGCGTAACCCGAACGTTGCTGGGGGTATCGGGTGGCGGAATCCCAGTTTTTCCGGCAGGGGTTTTCTGCGCCAGAATCGCGGAATTTGTCCTCTTTGCTGACTGTTTGCCGACGCTGAAACGCTTGCACCTGCTGGATCAGTGTAGTAACGTTTCTACGTTAATCCAGCATACGGGGGTGCCATCATGACTATTACCACCTTATCCAGCCGCGAGTTCAACCAAAGGGCGAGCGAGGCCAAACGGTCCGCCAACAACGGGCCGGTATTCATCACCGATCGAGGCCGCCCGGCCCATGTGCTGATGAGCTTTGAGGACTATCAGCGGCTCACCAGGCAGCGCCGCAACATTGCCGATGCGCTGGCTATGCCGGGTATTGCCGACATCGAGTTTGAGCCGCCGCGTGTGGCTATTGAAACGCGTCCGACTGATTTTTCATGATGTTGGTTCTCGATACCAACGTGGTGTCTGAACTGCGCAAGGTGCGGCTTGGCAAGGCCGATATGAACGTGACGGCATGGGCGGAAAGTGTGGATGCCACCGACCTCTTTGTGTCGGCCGTCACCATCATGGAACTGGAGCTTGGTGTTCAGTCGATTGAGCGAAAGGACGCCACCCAGGGGGCCCTGTTGCGCGCGTGGCTGGAGCAGCACGTATTGCCTGAGTTCTCCAGACGCACGTTGCCAGTCGATACCGCTGTGGCACAACGCTGCGCCAGGCTGCTTGTGCCCGACAAGCGCGGCGAGCGCGATGCACTCATCGCGGCAACCGCCCTGGTGCATGGTATGACGGTGGTCACGCGTAATGTCGCGGATTTCAAGTCTACGGGAGTGCCCCTCATCAATCCGTGGGAGGGGTCGCAGTGACGAGAAGCAAATGTTTTGTGACACACGAACTCTGCGCCCAAGAATAACCGCGCTTATCTCAGTACTCAAATCTCAAGACAACTAGACACAAAATTATCTTTTCATTACCCAGCATAAAAATGTAATAATTTATTGACAATAAAAGAATTGTTATAAATTATAAGAATTAAGTATCTTTTCATTGGTCGTAGGGGAATATGGACGTACCAACAGATCGCCTGGCTCGCTTGTTGCGAGCTGGCTCACAAACGGGGCAAACCCTTTGTGAACGGTTGAACGTGTCGCGCGCCACGCTATCCCGCATGATGGAGAATTGCCGAAGCGCGAATCCAGGGTTCCTGCGCAGGATCGGTGCCGCACGGTCCACGCGCTATGCCTGGGCGAAAGCGGCGGAAGACGCTGCGGACCAGCCATGGGTGATCCCTGTGTATCAGGTGGACCGGCAGGGCGTGTTACAGTCTACCGGCACATTGACCGTTCTGGAGGCAGACGAGTATTGCTTTGAGCCAAGCGCCGACGAGGCATCCTCCATGGTATGGCGCTTCCCGAATGGCTGGATACGGACGCATTATGAAGGCATCCCCTGGTTCCTGCAGGACATTCGTCCACAGGGGTATCTTGGTCGTGTGTTGGCGCAACGATTGTTCGGTCAGCCCGATGATGCGATGGCGATATCAGGGCTTCCGGAGCATATTCAACATTGGGGTGACGACCAGGTTCTGAGAGTGATTTCTCGCGCAGGCGATGATCTGCCAGAAAGTTTTCTGATAGGTCGGCTGTCGGCTGAGCGATTTCTGTCTCAACGGCAGGAAAAATCCACGCAGATTGTTCACACGAGTGATCGTCCAGCAGTTTATGCGCGGCGTGTCCATGCTCTCGTGTCAGGGCAATGGATACCGCATTCCAGTGCAGGCGGCGAGCAACCCAAATTTACGGCCTCTGTGGTCAATGCCGACGACGCGGTTGTACGGCAGGTTATTGTTAAATTTTCCCCACCAGAGCAGGACGAAAGCTTGGCGGCTCGACGATGGCGTGACTTGCTTCTCGCTGAGTTTCATGCGCTTTCTGTGTTGACTAGGCATGGGGTATCAGCGGCAGTGACGGACATCGTTCAAGGGTTGGATGGCCGTTGGTTTTTGGAAAGCACCCGATTCGACAGAATCGGACAATACGGTCGTGTACCAACCTTTTCCTTGCGGTCCATTATTATTGAAGATGCGGGCGATTTGCCAGGATGGATAATCGCTGCGGAAGCATTGTGCAGAAATGGACGTATTGATGCGGATACCATGGAACAGATTGGCTTGCTGGATGCGTATGGGCATTTTATTGACAACACGGACCGCCATCCCGGAAACCTCTCATTTACGCCAGAGCAACATGCTGGTCCCGCGAAGTTTGTCATGAC
>NZ_JAAOMP010000079.1 GCF_018853815.1 Acidithiobacillus sulfurivorans
TTCTGCTTCGTTGGCCGATAAGTTCGTGTCCTGGAAAAAAGCTCCGTGCCCCGCTAATCCTTGCTGCGTGCTGTTGTCGCTCATTGCTGCACTCCTTGGCCGAATGGCCAGCTATTGCGAATAAACATTATTAACTGTTTATATACTTGACCATTATGCTCCACAATAATTCCTTTGCCAAGGCAAGTGGTTTTGTCGTTCAGCTTGCCGCAACATGCAGGAATAGGCACAAATTTGCAGGGACCAAACTAAGGATCAAAGGAACTCAATGGAAAATACACAAAATGATCAGTCTGAATTACAAATCGCAGAGCGTTGTCGGACGCTTTACCTGAATCCGCTGGTGCAGAGCAAGGGCTGGTTACCCAATTTGTTTTGGCGCGCCAAAAATACGGAGAATCCGTTTGGCTGTTTGCGGGTGAATCCTCTGGAGCTGGAGGTGCTGTTTTCGGCAATATGCGGACAAACATCCGAGGCGCGCAGCAGCCTTGAGCAGATCAAGCCGGGAAGGGCGGGTTTCATCGAGAGGTCCATCGCCCATGGTGAACTCCCGTTGCTGACTTTTCGTGCGGATGTGTCCTGATCATGTCGGAGACAGCGAGAGTTGCAGTACTGTCGCGTTTTCCTGGGCTTTATTCTACCCAAAGATTGCTTCAGGTGGTGGATGCGGCGGGAATGGAAGCGGTGTTGTTGGCTCCGGAGCAATGTTTGTTGATCCTGAATGGCGTCCACGCGGATCTTTATGTGCAGGGTGAAAAATTTCCTCATTGCGCGGCGGTCATTCCCCGCATTGGCGGACCGATAACGGCCTTGGGGGCGCGATTGCTGCGCTATTTTGCCGGGGCTGGTACTTTTTGTCTGAATTCTGCCGAGGCATTGCAACTGGCGCGAGACAAATTTGCCTCCCTGCAGGCTCTGGCGGCGGCGGGAATAGCGGTTCCACAAACCGTTTATTTCACGGAATCCAGGCAGAAAGAACTGGCCTTGCAGATGCTGGGCACGCCCCTCGTCCATAAAATATTGCAAGGTTCGCAGGGAGTCGGGGTGAGTTTGGCCGAGACCCCGGTAGCCGCGCGGGGGATGCTGGATACTTTTTTGGGTTTGCAGCATGAGGCCATGGTTCAGCGTTTTTTGCCGGGCCGCCAGGATGTCAGGGTGATTGTCTTGTTTGGGGAGGTCGTTGCGGCCATGCGTCGGGAGTCTGCGGCGGAAGATTTTCGCAGTAATCTGCACTGTGGAGGCCGCGCCTTGGCGTTTCCTGATCTGCCTGAGTCCTGGGCGGAAATTGCCCGGAAAGCCGCTGTTGCATTAGGCCTCGATTTTGCCGGTGTGGATTTGATGGCGGACGCGGATCAAAACCCACTGGTATTGGAAGTGAACCCCGTCCCCAGTCTGGAGGGTATTGAAAAAAGTAGTGCTGTGGACGTGGCAGGGTGCGTAATTACTGCTTTGAAGCTGCGCCTGGCATCTGCCTGACGGCGTTGCGAATCCAGGATTCTGCCTGTTCGGTCAAGGTGGAAGATTTTCCGTATGGCGCAAAAGCCGGACCAATCCATAAGTCCATTTTTCCGGGTTTTTTTCGCCAGTTGTTACGGGCCCAATAGCAGCCACTGTTGACGGCTATGGGTAAAAGCGGGACTTTTGCGCGCAGGGCCAGTCCGGCGGCCGTGCTGCTGAAGGGCCCGACTTCGCCGCAGGGGTAACGGGTTCCTTCAGGAAATATGACCACATTAAATCCAGCCGCAAGACGCAGTTTGCCTTCTTCCATGACCTGCACGAGTGCCTGACGACCGGCACTGCGATCAATGCCGATCGGCCAGGCCAGGCGTAAGCCCCAGCCGATAATCGGAATCCGAAACAGTTCCTGTTTGAGTACATAAGACAGGCGCGGAAAAATACACCAGAGTAACAGGGTTTCCAGCGCTGATTGATGGTTGGCAACAATGACGCAGGGTGTATCCGGGATATTTTCCAGGCCAGTGACCTGATAACTCAAACCACAACTCAAGCGCAACCACAGGACGGCAGTTCGCGCCCAGAGGCGGCTGGACCAGACCCGGGCGGAAAGGGGCATGGGGATGGTCAACAGGGTGAAAAATGCCCAGACGAGTGTCCATAAGGTAAAGCCGATGTAGAAAATCCCGCTACGCAGGGTTTGTATCAAGAGGCACCCAGGATGGCCTGTACAGCGGCAGCAAGATCGAGAAAAATCGGGAAACCAGCAGCTTCGGCATCGCGACGGGTATTTTGGCCTTTACCGGTGAGCACGAGAATGGGTTTGGCCCCGGCTTCCTGGGCGGCTTGAAGATCCCGCAGGCTGTCACCAATAGCCGGGACATTTTCAAGAGATATTTGCAGGCGTTCGGCAATTTCGTGAAACATGCCCGGCAAAGGCTTGCGGCACTGACAGCCGGCGTCGGGCAGGTGGGGACAAAAAAATATGGCTTCAATGCGCCCCCCAAAAACGGCGAGTTCCTGGCGCATGCGCTGATGGATGGCGGTGAGGGTGCGAATATCGAAAAGTCCCCGTCCCACGCCGGATTGATTAGTGGCAACGACCACCTGAAAACCAGCCCGGTTGAGGCGGGCGATGGCTTCCAGACTGCCAGGAATGGGTCGCCATTCGGCCGGTGATTTAATGAAGGCGTTACTGTCTTCGTTGATGACACCGTCGCGATCGAGGATGATCCACTGCGCCATCAGGAGCCCTGGAGTTGCGTAAAGTCGGCAATACGCAGAAACGCATCCTGCAGCCTGGTGAGGAGAGCAAGGCGGTTCTGGCGTATTTCGGGATTTTCAGCAAGGACCATGACTTTGTCGAAAAAGGCATCGACCGAAGGACGTAATCCGGCCAGAAGGTCCAGTGCGCTGGCATATTGTGCATGCTGAAGGTGGGAATGAACGGGCCCGGCCATGACTTGCCAGTGTTCCCAGAGCTGATGTTCGGCGGGATCTTCAAATAATTGCGGGTCGGGTTCGCGTTGTATTTCCACATTTTCCTTGCGAAGCAGATTATTGACGCGTTTGATTAGAGCCGCGAGCGCCTCAGCCGCCTGGTGTCCGGTCAGGAAGCGTGACAGGGCTTCCAGGCGTTTACGGGCATCAAGAACCTGATGGGGTTGACGACTGAGTACGGCATTAATCTGGTCGGCACGAAAACCCTCTTCCTTGAAATAGACACGCATCCGGTCCTGGAAAAAATCCAGTACGCCAGTGCTGATGGCGGTGGGATCTTTGACAATTTGGTGACCTAAAGCTCCCAGCGTCATGCCCACCGCTTCATCCAGGGGCAGGACAAGCTCTGCATCCAGAATGATGCGTAACACTCCCAGAGCCGCACGGCGCAGGGCGAAGGGATCGCGATCGCCCGTGGGTATTTTGCCAATGGCAAAAAAACCGCAGAGGGTATCCAGCTTGTCGGCAATGGCCAGGCACTGGCCCGCAGGACTTTGCGGCGTGTCATCATCGCGGCCATTGGGCAGGTAATGTTGGGCAATGGCCGCAACGACCTCGGCATTTTCACCATCATGGCGGGCGTAATGTCCACCCATGATGCCTTGCAACTCGGGGAACTCCCCCACCACGCCAGAGAGCAAATCACTTTTACAAAGTGCCGCAGCACGTTCCAGATCATCGGCTTTGACGTTACAGAGGCTACTCAATGACCGCGCTACTTTTTGCAGGCGCAGGGTTTTGTCGTAAATGCTGCCCAGGCCTTCCTGAAAGAGGACGTTCTGCAATTCAGGAAGCCTTGCAGTCAAAGATTTTTGGCGGTCCTGATCCCAGAAAAAAGCCGCATCCGCCAGGCGTGCCCGCAGCACCCGATTATTGCCGTGAATGACCATTTGGGCATCCTGACTGTGTATGTTGGCGGCAAACAGGTATTGGGAAATCAGGCGACCGTTTGCGTCACGTAACGGGACATAGCGCTGATGTTGCATCATGACCGTAATCAGTGCCTCCTCAGGAATTCGCAGGTAATCTTCTGCAAAGCTGCCAATCAGGATGACTGGCCATTCATTGAGTCCGGTAATCTCCTCCAGTAATGCTGCAGGCAAGATGGGGGTTGCCCGCAGGTCTTCCGCAATGTCCGAAATTTTATGGGAAATATGCGTCCGACGGGCGTCGAAGTCGGCCATGACCTGACCATCCAGCAAAGCCGCAGCGTAATTGGCGGGCTGATGAATCTGGATCGCTTCAGGATGATGCACACGGTGACCAAAGCTCTGTCCGCCGGCCTGCAGTCCGAATGCCTGCCAGTCGAGCACTTGTTGTCCTTGCCGCAACAGTAACCAGCGCACCGGACGAATGAAGCTATCCTGACGGCTCCCCCAGTGCATGCGTTTACGCAAGGGCAGGGCGGCAATGGTCTGACTGGCAATGTCTGGCAGAAGACTGTGGCTGCTGCGGGCTGCTTCAACTTCCCGCCAGGCCAGAACCGGTCCTTTTTCCGTGTCCAGGGTGCTGAGATCGGCAAAGGCAACCCCGCAGGAACGGGCAAAGCCTTCGGCAGCCGGGCTTATGTTACCCGCCGCATCACGCGCTCTTTCTACGGGGGGGCCGCGCCGGATGCTTTCCCGGGGCTGACTGTGCAGGGTCAGGTTCTGAATCCATAACGCTAAACGCCGTGGGGTGACATAAGCCGTGATTTGCCCAAAGCTGAGACCGGCATCATTCAGCAGACGCGTCATTTGTTCAATGGCGGCGTCGCGAATGGGGAGCTGCTCACGCGCGGGTAGCTCTTCACAACCGATTTCCAGAAGGCAATCTTCCTGGAGAGGATTTTCATGGGCTGACATCATTCACTCCGTAGCAGAGGGTGGCCGAGTTCGGCACGGGCTTCTGCATAAATTTCTGCAACGCCTTTGGCCAGTCCGCGTACCCGGCCAATGAAGCGGGCGCGTTCATTGACGCCGATGGCATGGCGGGCATCCAGGAGATTAAACGTATGGGAACAGTCAAGAACCCGCTCGTAGGCTGGTAAAGGGAGTTTGTGATCAAGCAGCTTGCGGCAATCTGCCTCGGCGCGATCAAAGCGCTGAAAAAGGTCTTCCACGGGTGCCAGCTCGAAATTATAGCGGGACTGTTCCACCTCGTTTTGGTGAAATACATCTCCATACAGTACGCCTGGCGTCCAGACCAGATCGTACACACTTTCTACCCCTTGCAGATACATGGCAAGACGTTCCAGACCATAGGTCACTTCGCCCATGACCGGGTGACAATCAAGGCCGCCCACCTGCTGGAAATATGTGAACTGGGTGACTTCCATGCCATTCAGCCAGACCTCCCAGCCAAGACCCCAGGCACCCAGCGTGGGCGATTCCCAGTCATCTTCGACAAAGCGGATGTCCTGCAATTTTGGATCAATTCCCAGCACCGCCAGGGACTCCAGATACAAATCCTGAAGATTATTGGGGTTGGGTTTGAGTACCGCCTGAAACTGGTAGTAATGCTGGAGACGATTGGGGTTGTCTCCGTAGCGGCCGTCTGTGGGGCGTCTTGAAGGCTGCACATATGCGGCTCGCCACGGTTCTGGACCAATGGCGCGCAGAAAGGTGGCAGGATGAAAGGTGCCCGCTCCAACGGGCATGTCCATGGGTTGCAACAATACGCAACCCTGAGCGGCCCAGAAGTTTTGGAGCCGCTGGATGATTTCCTGAAAAGTCATATGCGTCTCAGACAGTGATTTCGCGCATTATGAACCAATGGAGCAGAGGCTGTGAAGGGAGCTAGACCGGATCCCTCGAAAATATCCGGTCACAACAGTTCGGCGATACCGCTTGATGCGCGTTTGGCATCCAGAAACACCAGGCCCAGCTTGGCTTCCTTGCGGGCGATGATGGTCAATACTGCATCAGGGCCGGCGTGAATAAGCAGTACATAACCGTTATCGCCCTTGATCATGACCTGTTCGAGTTCGCCGCGGGCCAGCTCTGCTGCCGTTCGGTCGCCCAGGGAAAGCATGGCGGCGGCCATCGCACCGACGCGGTCCTCGTCCATGGTGGAAGAAAGCAGGGAGGCAATGGTAAGACCATCAGTAGAGATGACCGCAGAAGCCTCAATATCGGCAGACGAGCCATTGAGATCACTGAGGATGGATTTGAGCATTTCTTCGCGCATGGGTTTTCTCCTGAATAAACTGTCAATAATGCAATATTAAAATGGGTTAAGCTTAGCGGTAACGTTTGTCGAGTTCCTGAACCAGGGTCACGAAGGATTGATCCTGGAGACGGGGCGTTCCGCTGACGACGAGCATGAAACGTTGTTGTCCGATGAACAGCGGCCAAAAGCCCAATTCCGATCGGCCGGAAGGGTCCAGCAGCCCCCAGGTTTCCGTGTTGACCCGCAAATTGTTTTTGAGCAGGCGATTATGGCGTGATTGCAGGGAGAGCAGATCAGCGGAAAGGCCCGCCAGCTCTTCTGCAGCTTCATGGGCAAAGCCTGCTGCAGCTAGATAAAAACCATTTTCATCAGCCAGAAGGGTTTTTTGCTGGTCAGATAGACGGGCCAGTAGCGGTGGTAAAGCGTCTTCCAGTCGCAGTGTGCTGTCAGTACGGGCCTGGTGGGTACCACGCAGAAGACCAAGGCGCTGTAGCCGGAAAATGCTGCGCAAGGCTTCATCCGTATGGTTATTTTCCGCCCATTGACTGGCTATTTCCGTCGTAAAAGGAGCGCGGTGACCTTCACGCAGTACGTGCAACAGAATGGCCCGGTTACCTTCCTGATCAGGACTGGATGTCGCGTAAAAGGCTCCTGCGGGAGTAACCTCAGCGTATACTTCAGTACGCGTTGCAACCAGCTCTACACTCATAAGATGTCTCCAATTCCTGGGTCAATGGAATAAAGCAGGGCCATGACCAGGTTTTTGATGTCCTCCTTTTTGCGACCATCAATTTCAAAAATGGGAGGGATAGGATTGAGCATTTTGAGGTCAGCGGTGACTTCAGGAAGCATGTTCGCGTAATCGGCGGGACCTGGACGATTCTGGACATCGGTTTTGGAAATACCAATGACGACTGGAACATTGACGATGTAGTCCTTGAAGGCGTGCAGAAAGAAGTGGAGATCCTTCTTCGGATTAGGGCGGGTGTTGTCCAGCATGAGAACCAGGCCCAGTCCGCCCGTGGTCAGGATGTCCCACATAAAATCAAAGCGTTCTTGACCCGGGGTGCCATATAGATGAATTTTGGTTTGGGCGTCCAGTTTGAGAATGCCATAGTCCATGGCGACGGTTGTATGACCCTTACGATTCAGGGTCATGTCCGAAGCCTGAGCATCTGTAGATATGATGGGTGTATCAGATAATACGGATATGGCCGTGGTTTTCCCCGCACCTACCGGACCGGTAAAAACGATTTTATTATCTTCTCTCACAAATTGGCTCCTTGATATTCATTGTTATCTGCATCGCTGCGCGCCTCAGCTCTATATCCCGGCTATGCGTTTCAGGAGACGGCCCAAAAAGCTTCGCTTGGCTGCAGGGATTTCTGTCTCTAAGGATGCTGAATCATGTGGCATTCGAACGATATTGCCCGGATTTTCCGGCGTGTTGTAGCGTAGTAATTCCAGGCTATCTGCAGCAGCAAGAAAATTGAACAAATCCCGAGGTTCGATGCGTAACATCTTGACGGTGAGAGCGGGCGAGGCCGGGGAACGTGCCAGGAACGCAGCCAGTCTTAATGCATCAGGAAGCATGGGCAGACGCGTCAGATTAGGCCATTGTTTCAGCTGAACCGGGGCGTTGAGTTGCAATTTTTGATTCAACCGCCCGTTGGCTGTCCATGCGGCTACTTGCCAGAGCAAGGATTGCAGGGACATATGACGAAGGCTGCTATTTTCTCCTGAATCGCCATCTCTTGGAGCTCTCATCTGCAGATTACCGGCAGAAACGTGGCACAGTTGCTGCAGTTGTGCATCATCTATTAGAGCTGCTGCCTGGTCTGCGGAGGGATCAAGGCGCAAAATCGCGCGCTGATTTTGATCAGAAATTACGCTAATACTCTGATCGCGGTGCGCAATTTTCAGAAGTCCTAATAATCCTTCGTCAGGATTAAAATACTGTACTTCCTCGGGGCGAAGAACAGGAGCGGGTTTGCTGGGTGCTTCGGGTGCATTTTGCGGAGCCGGGGATGGACTGGCTTGCTGAGTATGGAGGCTGGTGACCGGGACTGTTATATCCGGTCGAATCGGCTTGACATTGGTATCCTGTTTTTCAGCTGTTCTGGGTGTATCCAACAGGAGAGATTCCAATGCCGGAAACAAGGTTTCCATGCGCACCGGCTTTTGGAGTATGGGAAAAATACAATCTGCCGGTGAAGCTATACTGGTCACGAGTATCCGCTGCTCAGGTTCGCTCTGATGCAAATTTCTCGCGAGTTCAGTGCCCCCTGGTCCGTCAATGTCCACAATGGTCAGGTGGGCGACGCGATCATCTCCTGATTCCAGCAGTTGATACTGACGCCGTGTATGCATTTTAAACGCCATGCGAAAAACAGCTTCTTTACGGGTGTCCATGCCGAGGCTGCGGACGAGGATGCTGGCATTGTCTGGAGTATTATTCGTCATGATCAAGTCCTAAATAACCTGTCGCTGCGGTTGGCGTTGCATACGTTCAGCAAGGCTAAACATCTGCCGCATGATTTCTTCATCAGGTGGCGTATCCATATTGAGTATGGATCGGGTAAAGCTGGAAAAGCGCTCATGAGCGCCCATGCGCTCATACATTTCCAGGAGCGGGCGATAGTAAAGCTGGTGATCAGGACGTGCCAGGGTGGCTTTTTCAAGAAGATCAACGGCCTCTTCCACTTGTCCGTACTCCAGCAGGCTGTCAAATTCTTCAAGGATGCTGTCATCACTGTTGTGGGGCATGATCTGATGATCACGATGAATTTCCTCCAGAACCAGTGCCGGGCTGGAAAAAGGGATAGCCGTCAAGGGAAGATAGAGACCATATATTTCTGCCTGTTCAGCGAGAAGATGTTTGTTGGTTTCGCTGGCTTCCAGATGATCCCAGAGCGGATGTTCGCCCAGTTGTCGGCCATGTTTAAGCATTCGGGTACGGAGTGCGCTTCCGGCTCCCCACAAACTGATATATAACTGCAATAAAGATTCTGCGTAGTTGTCACAGCGTTTTTGTCGGTAAAAAATATCCAGCAAGGTTACATGCAATATCAACTTACGCGGTTCAAAAATGAGATTGCGTTTTAAAATATGTTCAGCTTCCTGAATTTGTTGGGTCGCCAGTAATGCGCGAATAGCAGCCAACGGCTCTACCAGCGTCGCACAGATTCCCCATTCTCTAGGATTAATGGCCTCAATTTTGACATTACCTTGGAGCAGCGCGTCTACATTGCTGACCGTTTCGGAAGGATTGTTGTTCTGGAATGATTGCAGCGGCTTTTCGGAAAAGCCGCTGAGATCCATATCCATAGGTTCGGGATTGACGAGAGCCTGCTGGAGTTCCTGTTGTACCCTGATTAATACCGATGAAGGTGCTGGCTGGGCTTCGCTGGTTTTGATGGTGCTAATGGCTGCCAACTGACTATTGCTGATGCCCAAATTTTCGGCAAGCACACGGAGTTGGAGGTTTTCCGGGTCAGCTTGCAGACCGGCAAGGGTCAGGTTTTGGGCTTCGGCATCTGAGATGATTCCTGACTCACACAAATTACTCAGCAATTCTGCAAAGCGATCCAGGTCTGGAATTTCCTGATATAACGCCAACAATTTTCGGCTTTGCCGGGTATCATCAGGATTGTGGGTAACGTACCAACTGAGTGAGGTGGCCGCTTGTTCCAGATGGCCGTAAGCGAGGTAAATTTCAATTTCATCCAGGATACTGGTTTCATCGACTTCGGCGGCGGTAAGACTTGTATTATCAGCGCTGCTCGTTCCGGAAATTTGACCCGTGGAAACGGGAGCGGAATTTTTTGGGGCAGGCGTGATTTTTTTGGGTTTTGCGTTATTTTTAAGCAGTTTTTTCCTGTTGAACAGCTTCCACAGCCCCGCTGAAACCACCAGGGCGAGCAGTAATACAATAATAATCAGGCTGCTTAGGGGTAGTTCCATACACGAAGCTCACTTCCGGTTAAACGCATTTTTGCGGCAATTGATTCATAGCCTCGTAAATAGGCGTTTTAAATGTTCTGTCAATGTGCAAACAGTTCAGCAAGGGATTTTAACCGGGACAAGCTTGGTCGCGAAGGCTCGGCAGATTGTGCGGCAATGGCCGCGTAGCCAGAAAAAAAACTGGGTAGAGCCCGGACGACAATGGGCAATCTTTCGCGACTGACCGTGGCCAGCGTCCATTCTGCCCGCAAGCCGTAAACAGGATGATGGCTGCAGATGGCTGCACCCCAATAGGAATCGGCTTGGGACCAGCGATGTTCCGCGACGCTGAGCAAATGCTGTTCCGGTGCATGGTGCAAACCTACGCACGGCCCCACGAAAGGGATCTGCAGGTCGCTGGACAGATCGGCGAGCATATGGTCGAGGCGATGGAGGGCATCACGGATTTCTGGTGAGTTTGCCGTGGTTCCCTGCGCTACATTTTTTAAAAATATCAGATGAGGTGATTCCATAAAGGCCTCCTTTTCCCTTATGATTATGACCGTTATACAAAATGCTGCCAACGATCCTTTTGGATTGGCTGGGCATCTTAATGGTATTTGCCGCAAACAGGAAGGCTAATGAAGCAAAAACAATGGGGTATCTGGCTATTAACTGCTGCACTGAGTGCTTTGGGTGTTGGCGTCGCTCAGGCGAGCGTGTTTCCCTTGCCGGAGCACGGCAATGTGGTGGGTACATTGCATGCAGTCACTACGCATCGAGTCGATACTCTTCTGGATATCGGCCGGTTTTACGATCTGGGCTACAATCAGGTTACCAAAGCCAATCCCGGAGTGAATCCCTGGTTACCGGGGCAGGCTAGTAAGGTGGTTATTCCCGCCCAATATATATTGCCGCCCAAACCCTGGACCGGAATTGTGGTGGACATTCCGGCGCGGCGGATTTACTTTTTCCCGAATAATGATCATGTGGTGTACACGTATCCGGTAGGGGTGTTTCTGCCTGGTTGGAAAGAGAATTTGACGACGACCCAGATTATTGCCAAGTTTAAAATGCCGGCCTGGAATGTTCCCAAAAATATTCACTCCTGGTTCAAGACAAAATTTCACATGGATATTCCTTGGTATTGGCCGCCTGGACCGGAAAATCCGATGGGTGAGCTGGCCATGGAAACTGGCCTTTCGGGGATATTTATTCATGGCACCTATCATCCCTGGGGTGTGGGTATGCGCGCCAGCCAGGGCTGTTTTCAGATGTTCCCTGAAAATGTCGCGCAATTGTTTCCCATGGTTCCGGTCGGAACCCCGGTGCGTATTATAGATATGCCTAATCTGGTAGGCGTGCACGATGGCGAAGTCTATTTGCAGTCCTACAAGCCCATGGACACCTATCACAAGGGGGTTCCCGAGTTGCAGAGAGCAGCCATGCGCATCAAGGATTTCATGGCAGAAAATCATATTCAGCAGGCGATTGACTGGAGCAAGGTGCGGCGCATTGTGGGTGAGCACAACACAGTGGCTCTGCCCATCGGTGTCAATTCGCCGAGTTATCAGACGCTGTCTGCTGCCTTGCCAGCCAGACCTTATGCTTATGCGCCTTATGGGCCTTCAGCCAATGGCGCAGCGGTGCCAGCGCCATTGCAACTGGCCAAGCCTAGTGATCGGGAGCATTTGCATGTGCAAGTGAGTCTCCCGGATAGTAAAGACCAGTAGTTTCCGTGAATATTACTTGCCGTTACCGAGGCCCTGTTCTTGCAACCAAAGCCAGAGCAGGCCAAGGTATTCATGGCAGGCCTCACTGCTGATTTCCATGAAAATGGCTCGAGGTAGCCAGCTATCCAGCTTCAGCTCCCGGACCTGATTAAGCCGATAGTCGGTGGGTACCGGGATCACTTCCAGATGAGACAAACGAAACCAGGCGACAGCCCGGGGCATGTGCAGGGCTGAAGTCACCAGATATATTTTTTGGATATGGTGCTCTGCCAGCAAGGCGCTGGAGTCGGCGGCGTTGGCCGCCGTATTGTAGGAGTGGGTTTCCGGCCATATTGGACTGGTAACGTGAAAATCCTGGCGGAGAATGTGTGCCATGGTCGTGGCTTCCGCAGCGACTCCGAAACGCGGCGCCCCCCCACTGGGGACCACAGGCAGCTGCGTGCGGTTGGCGAGTCGCGCCGCTGCCATGAGCCGTACCAAAGTGCGGGCATTGGCGGTTTCCAGGCGCGAATGGGGAGAATCCATGACTTCACCACCACCCAGGACGACAATGGCCCCGGGGCGCTCTGCTCCCGTTAATGGCTGGTTTAGGGTTGGGTAGCGGTTTTCCAGAGGCATGAGCAGCAATCGGGCACCGATCGCGGTTGAAAAAAAGTATAAAATGACCAGCGCCAGAATAATCAGCGTCCGTCCCCAGTATCGCCAGCCCAGCACCTCACTCAGCCAGCCAAACATGGCCAACAGGAACAATACTCCCGGCGGTTGGAGTAGCGCCGATGCCAGCGTCAGTACCGTGGTGTAACGCAGTAGCATGGAAGCTTCCGGTCAGTCTTCGGTCATTTCATGAAAACTGCGTTCGGCATGGTAGGAAGAGCGTACCAGCGGGCCACTGGCGACATGACGGAAGCCCATGGCCAGTCCATCCAGGCGCAGGATTTCAAATTCATCCGGGGGCACGAAGCGGGCCACGGGCAGGTGGTGACGGGAAGGAGATAAATACTGTCCCAAGGTCAGCAACTCGCAACCCGCTTGTCGAAGGTCCTGCATGACCTCTCGAATTTCATCCGGCTCTTCCCCGAGCCCAAGCATCAGCCCTGATTTGCTGGGAATATCTGGATGTTCTGCCTTGAAGGTCGCAAGTAAATTGAGGGAATGTCGATAATCGGCACCGGGTCGGGCCTGTAAATAAAGGCGAGGCACAGTTTCGAGGTTGTGATTGAATACATCTGGGGGAGTATTGCGGAGCGCCGTCAGAGCTTTATCGACGCGCCCGCGAAAGTCGGGCACCAGAATTTCTATGTGGAGACTCGGACAATGATCGCGTAAGGCGCTGATTACTTCTGCGAAATGCTGGGCACCGCCATCTCTTAGATCATCCCGATCTACAGAGGTGATGACCACAAAACGCAGTCCCATCGTCGCGACGGTCTGGGCAAGGTGTAGCGGTTCTGCCGAATCAGGGGGTTTGGGGCGGCCGTGGGCCACATCACAAAACGGGCAGCGGCGTGTGCATACATCGCCCAAAATCATGAAGGTGGCCGTTCCGCCGCCGAAGCATTCACCCAGATTGGGGCACGAAGCTTCTTCACAGACGGTGTGCAGATCCGCTGCGCGCAGAATTTTTTTGAGCCGATCGACTTCCGGAGACAAGGGAGAGCGCACTCTTAACCATTGCGGTTTAGGCACTCTCGGCGTTTCTACGGGAATGATGGGGATTGGAATAGGGTTGCGGGCTGTTTTTTCAGCGCCTCTTCCGACTTTTTTGTCTGAGCGGGTCTCCATGATCAGGCACCTCCTTTTTGTAGAGGTCGCTGCAGCTGATCGGAAAGAGCATTCATCAACGCTTCGGCAACGTCACGACTGGGCCAGTCGGGACAGAGATCGTGGATCTGGGTGACGGTGAGGTGGGGCATTCCGCAAGGATGAATGCGCTGAAAAGGAGATAAATCCATGTCCGTATTCAGGCTTAAACCATGATAGCTACGCCCGCGCTGGACGCGCAGTCCTAAAGAGGCGATTTTGGCCTCGCCCACATAAACGCCGGGAGCATCCTGACGAGCATGGGCATTTACCCCATGATCTGCCAGGAGTTGAATAACAGCCTGTTCCATCATGCTGGTGAGTTGCCGTACATTAATACCCATTCGGGGTAAATCAATCAGCAGGTAAACAATCCATTGCCCGGGGCCATGGTAGGTCACCTTGCCCCCCCGATCACTGCGGATGACCGGTATGGGGCCAGGATCCAGAACGTCGGTGGCATCGGCATTGCGACCGAGCGTAAATACCGGCGGATGCTGGAGCAGCCACATTTGATCAGGGGTTTCCGCATCGCGCTGGGTGGTGAATTCGCGCATGGCGTCAAGCACCGTGAAGTAGGGCAGGATTCCGGGCCAGCAGCGCACCAGTATGGGGGAAGTATTCATAAGCAGAGGATGACTCCGTCTACGGCTTTTACCGCCGTATAAATATTCAGAAGCTGTGCTTCATTTTGTATTTCCAAAGAGATGGTTACCGAAAGATACTGTCCCTGACTGCTGGCGCGCAGGGCAAAAGCGCTTTCCGGTAAATCGGGGGCATGGGGCTCTACGGCTTCGCGTACTGCACCCAGCAGATCAGCATGCTGCCCGATTACCTTGACATGATGCAGATGGGGAAAGTCATCTGCTTGCTGGGTTTCTGTCTTCATGCAAGCCCCTCATTCTGTTTCAGAGCGCGTCACCGATTTTGTGGAACATCCGTGATAACCAGCCCGCTTTCTCCGCAGAAACCATGCTGACAACCGGGACTGTTTTGAGCGTTTTGCCGTCAAGCCGGAAAACCAATGCTCCCACGACCGTACCTTTTTTCAGAGGTGCCTGCAAATTGGGGTTGAGTTCGACAACGCGCTGCAAATCAGAAAAATGCCCCTTGGGTACGGTGACGGTGACATTTTGGGTGACACCTACGGGAATATGCATGGGAGAGAATTCGTTCCGCGTGATTTTCCCAACCTGCTGGCCCGACTGGTAAATCGGATGATTCACAAAAAAACGATAACCGTAGTCCAACAGTGCTTCTACGGCATTGGTACTGCCAGACCAGTTGGGTCCACCCATCACTACGGCAATCAGGCGACGACCATTGCGTTGTGCGGTAGCGTCGATGCAATAGCCGGAGGCATCCGTCAGTCCTGTTTTCAGACCATCCACGCTGGGGTCACGAAACAATACAGGATTCCAGCTCCGTTGGGTGATTTTGTTGTAGGTATAGGATTTTTGTTGGGTAATTTGAATCACTTGAGGGTATTGCTGAATCAGCGTCTGGGATAGCCGCGCTACATCCAGAGCAGTGGTATACAGGTTGTCATCCGGCAAACCATCAACATTGTTGTAATGGGTATTGTGCAGTCCCAGTTGTGCTGCTGTCTCATTCATCAGAGTTACAAAGCCGGACTGGCTTCCTGCCACGGTTTCGGCCAATGCCACGGCAGCATCGTTGCCCGAATCAATGAGTAGCCCGTGCAACAGCTGGTCAACGTTGACCGCCAGACCGGGCTGGATGAACATGCTGGAACCGCCGGTTTTCCAGGCTGTTTTGGATATTTGAATGTTCTCATTGGTATTGAGGGTGCCATTGTGGATGGCTTGATAGGTCAGATAGGCCGTCATCAGCTTGGTGAGGCTGGCCGGTGCGCGGCGCAGGTTTTCACTTTTCGCCGCAATAATCTGACCCGTGTCATAATCCATCAGCACATAGCTGACGATGGACGGCAGGGCGGGTGCTGGAGGTGTGGGCAGTCGTGGGGTCGGCACAACGGCAAAGGCGGTACTGGCAAAAAGCAGCCCGAAAAAAACAAGAAAAACGTTACTCATCAGTGATGGGCGGGAAATCATCGGGGCCTCAATACGTAGTGTTTAATTAGAGTGTAATTTTGGTGGTATCCGAAGAATTATAATGATGTCCGCCAAGAAAGCTATGTTTGTATGCTAATTGTCTTGCAAGCGGTGGTGGGCCGGGAAGCTTTGCCGCTCCAACGTCCCTTGCCTGTTGTTCTAAGGCTCATCCTGCTGTCAGGAGAGAACTCGCCCTTTGGGCTCAAACAGCTCTCCTGACGGGCGCAGGATTTCACCAAGAACAACCACGGCGCGGGCCAAAGTCGCGGCAAAGCTTCCCGGCCCACCACCGGTTGCAGGGCTATTCATGGGTTCGTGGATGTGCGTGCACTGACATCAGAATCCCCAGCCCGATCATGAATGTCAGCATGGCGGTACCGCCGTAGCTGATGAGGGGCAGTGGCACTCCGACTACGGGTAAAATCCCCGTGGTCATCCCCATGTTGATAAAAATATACAGAAAAAATGTCAGACTCAGGGTGCCGGCAATCAAGCGGCCAAAAGCATCTCGACTTTCAAAGGCGATGACCAGCCCGCGCAGGACAATCAGGAGGTAAGTGGCGATCAGAATGAGCACACCAAAAAGGCCGAATTCTTCGGCAAAACCGGCAAAAACAAAATCTGTTTGTGCTTCGGGCAAAAAGTCGAGGTTGACCTGGGTACCGTTAAACCAGCCCTTTCCCCAAAAGCCCCCGGAGCCAACAGCAATCATGCTCTGAATGATGTGATATCCCGCCCCCAAGGGGTCGCGTTGAGGGTCAAGGAAGGTCAGAATGCGCTCCTTTTGATAACCGTGCAGGAAATGCCACATGACGGGTCCGCTGACCGCGACAATGATGAGTAGTCCAATAAACCAGCGCCGTCTCACGCCAGCCAGCCACATCATAAAAATACCAGCGGCACCAATTTGTGCGGCGGTACCCAGATCTGGCTCCTTGGCAATCAGCAGAAAAGGAATGGCGATCAGTATCAATCCGGTAATTGCGGCACGCCAATGGCGCACGTTTTCCTGCTGGGAGTAGTAGTAGGCCATCAGTAGCGGTAAAGCCAGTTTCATGAGTTCCGAGGGCTGAAAGGTGACGGGTCCGGCACCTAACCAGCGTCGGGCTCCCAGGCTGGTTTTGCCAGCGACCAGGGTGAGTGCCAGGAGGATAACGCCGATGCCATAAAGTGCCGGAGCCCAGGCGCGAATGCGTTCCGGCGGGGTATTGGCAATGGCGATCAGCACAATAAAACCGATAGCAAAGTGGAATAACTGGGCGAAAACCACGCGCAGACTTTCCTGGCTGCCGCTGTAAAGTACGGCCAAACTGATGCCCATCAGAATGACAACGCCGATCAACAGTGCTGGATCCAGTTTTTGCAAGGGACGGAACAGGCGTTGTGACAGGTTCATGACGATGCCTGCATATGATGGCGTAGATAATCCAGCAAATAGGTAAACAGGGGCCATAGTAAGGCCCCCATCAACGGGCTGATGAGCAGGCTGAAATGCCAGCTCACTGGCCCGGACCATAGTTGCCAGGACCAGACGATCAGTCGATGGGCGAACAACAGCATGAAAATGAAAACCAATTGTTCCCAAACGGATAGATGGCGTACCCTGCCCAGGCCATTGACCAGCGCATAAATCATGAGAACACCGGCAACGGCCTGTCCACCGGGCACATCACCCATCACCATATCCTGAAGTAATCCTATGAGCCATACCACCGTATAGCTGAGTTCGGAGCCACTACGGATCGACCAGTAAAGCAGAAGCATGGCTACAAAATCCGGATGGATCATGCCATAAACAGGGCCAGAGGGGAGCGTTTCCAGGACCATAGCCAGGAAAAAGGCGATCACCATGGCGATAGCATTCATGCTTTGTCAGGCCGTGATGTCGGCTTGTTCTTTAGAAGTATGAGTACCGTGGTGAGCTGACCCAAGGGTACTGCGGGCCGCACTGAAATTTGCGCAAAGGGCTCGTCACCATTGTGAATGACCCTGGAAATGGTACCAATATGCAGGCCAGAGGGAAAACGCCCCCCGAGCCCAGAGGTGACCAATTGATCACCTGCTTTCAGGGTGGTGTTGCGCGGCTGAAAGGGAACACTCAACCAATGAATATTGCCCTTGCCATTAACCAGCAGCGGAAGGTTTGTGCCCGCCAGTTGCGCCGGGATGCTGCTGTCGAGGTCGGAAATCAGGGCGATCTGGGCGCTGAGATCGGCTACGTGAATGACTTGCCCGGCCACACCGCCAGCGGCCAGCACCGGCTGACCCACCTGAACGCCATTGCGACTGCCCAGATTGACGGTAATGAGCTGGCTACCGGGAGAAAAGTTTTCGGCGATGACCTGGGCAACAGCCATCTTCCCGGGCGGCTGGGGAAAGCTGTCGAGTAATGCCAACAGTTGCCGGTTTTCATTGTGTAATATCTCGTTTTCCAGCAGTTTTGGTTCCAGTGTTTTGAGTTTTTCCCGCATTTGCGCATTTTCGGCAAGCAAACTGCGGCGATCTTGCAGGTATTGACCCACTGTACGCCAGTTTTCTGTGACCTGAAGATCCAGCCAATGAATGGGATAAGTCAGATTCCCGGACCAGTTCAGCATGTTGGGATGCTTTTCGCTGAGCCCCGCAATGACAATACTCAACAACACAAATGCCGCTACACGAAGGAGCGGCGGGTAGCGGCGGGGGAAAAACAACGCTGGCATGCTGAATGTTTACAGTTTCGCCGAATTAATCGTCGGCGAATACCTCACCCAGAAGCTCCAGCTCTTCCAGAGCACGACCACTGCCTCGCACTACACAGGTCAAAGGATCTTCGGCAACAATCACCGGCAAGGAGGTCTCTTCCATGATGAGGCGGTCCAGATCGCGCAACAGGGCACCACCTCCCGTCAGAACCATGCCGCGCTCGGCAATATCGCCAGCGAGCTCCGGAGGGGTTTGTTCCAGGGCCAGCTTGATGGCGCCGACAATGGCCCCCAGCGGTTCCTGAAGAGCTTCCAGGATTTCATTACTATTGATGGTGAAGGTGCGGGGAACACCTTCGGCGAGATTGCGCCCGCGCACTTCAAGCGTCAGCACTTCCTGACCGGGATAAGCACAGCCCACCTTTTTCTTGATTTCTTCGGCGGTACTTTCACCAATCAACATGCCGTAATTTCGCCGAATATAATTAACGATGGCTTCATCCATTTTGTCACCACCTACCCGGACGCTTTGGGAATAAACCACACCGCCCAGTGCAATTACCCCGACCTCAGTGGTCCCACCGCCAATGTCCACCACCATGGAGCCGGTGGGTTCTGCGACCGGCATGCCGGCGCCAATGGCTGCCGCCATGGGTTCTTCAATCAGATGCACTTCGCGGGCTCCTGCACTCATGGCTGATTCGCGGATGGCACGGCGTTCCACCTGCGTGGCTCCGTAGGGTACACAAACAATAATACGGGGGCTGGGGCTGAGAAAACGCTGATGATGGACGCGGCGAATGAAGTGTTTGAGCATCGCCTCCGTAATTTCAAAATCGGCAATGACGCCGTCTTTTAAAGGCCGAATGGCGGTGATGTTGGCGGGGGTGCGTCCGAGCATGCGTTTGGCTTCTTCACCAACATGTAAACGTCGACTGCCACCACCACGGCGGCCGGTATGAATGGCAACGACAGAAGGTTCCGAAAGGACAATGCCCTTTCCTCGCACATAAATCAGGGTATTGGCCGTACCCAGGTCAACAGCGAGGTCCGTGGAAAAAAGTCCAAGAATGCGTTTCATGATCATCTGGTTACAGGCCTTTATTATGCAAGTGGGGACACGGCCGGGACGTGAACGAAAGTTAAACATCATTTCCGGGCTGCAAAATTTCAGTGCGCAGTCTAGCATGAGGTATGGTCGAGATAAAATCTGGTGAAATGGGGTGATTTGGCTACAGGACCTTGTTTTGCTCACAAAAAAACCAGCGGTCAAAACCGCTGGCTAATGCTGCTCGTCACCTGAAGATGGTTAAAGCTTGTAGGTTTTAGGGAAGGCAATACCGTGGTTGTTGGCCATGTCCTTGTTGAGTACTGGCAGATCCACTTTGTCTACCCGCACATTCTTTTTGGACTGCAGCCACTTTGAAAAAATATCCCAGACTGGTTTCCCTTCAACAGGTTGCATGGCTGCCCAGCCTGCCACTTTGTATTTTTTGCTGGCAGACATCGTTTGACCACCAACCCGCATATTGCTGCACCGATGATAGATTTTTTCATCCGGATTAAAGTCATACTGAATATTCCCGACCCGGATCATATCCCCGCCCTGTTGATAATATGGGTTCGGATTGAAGATGTTATCTGCCACCTGCTCCATGATGTTCTTGATTTGTTCCCCGGTGTAGGTGTTGACGGTAACCTGGGGATAGGTGATGGCCGTCTGCCCCATGACGTCTTCCATGGTAATGGTTTCACCGGGGAGCTTGCAGTAGCCCCAGCGGAAGCCGGGGGAGAAAGAGACTTCGCAATCCATTTCTTCCCGTAAGGCGTCACAAAGTAGCTGGTCAAAGCTGCCATTAAAGTTGTCACGCCGATAAAGCAGGCTTTCGGTAGTAGCCAGGGGCTGCGCCAATTTCTGCTGATAAGGGCTGCGAACCTTATGGATGTAGTCAGCCATCTCCGGATCTTCCTTGATCAGGTTGGAGAACACCGGCAGATAATGGAAACGCCAGCCATTGAGCTTACCTTTGCCGACATCCAGATCGAAACGGGCTAATACCTTGCCATTGGTGCTGGTATTGATAATCAGAGTCTTGCCGACCATAAATGGCTTGGGTCCCATAATGTCATGGGTATGACCACCCAGGATGATGTCAATACCCTTGACCATTGAGGCCATTTTCTTGTCAACGTCAGCACCGTTATGCGAGAGCAAGACCACCAGGTCAGCGTGCTGTTTCTCGCGGCATTCTGTCACCATTTTCTGCATATGCTCGGTATGAATACCAAACCCCCAGTCAGGTATCATGTAACCGGGATTGGCAATGGGGGTAAACGGAAAAGCCTGACCAATAACGGCAATTTTACGGCCACTGACCTCATGAATATGGTAGGGTTTAAAAACCAGTTCCTGCCAGGTATTGTTGAAGATGTTCTGGGCCAGAAAATTGGCCTTGAGTTCAGTTTTGACCAGGTGCTCCACCTGATCCTGCCCGTAAGTAAATTCCCAGTGACCAACAAAATCATCTATCCCCAAGAGATTCTGGGCACCGACCATATCCGCACCCTTGGTCCAGAGACTGGTCGCTGAACCCTGCCAGGTATCTCCACCATCCAGCAGCAACACCTTGTCTCCACGTTGTTGCCGATAGCGTTTGACCAGGCTGGCGATATGTGCGTATCCACCGATTTTGCCGTATTTGTGCGCGAGGGTGTCGAAGTCCAGGCAAGAATAGGCATATTTGCTGGAATAGGGGGTGGCTACTCCATAATAATCCAGCATCCACTGTCCGCAGAGATGGGGAACCTGATTCAGTACCTGCCCTACGCCGATGTTGGTATCCGGCTCACGCCACCATACCGGCAGCAGTTGCGCATGAGAGTCAGTCATGTGCAATAAGGTGACATTTCCGTAATCAGGAATTTCATAAGGGTCGGCATCTGCTCCCCAGGCCGACTGCACGGCACCTGGTGTCAAGAAGCTGCCAGCACCGGCTATGCCCATTAATTGCATGAAATCACGTCTACTTAAATTCATTGAATCCTCCGGTACGGATTAAAGCCCGCCAGCAGCGGCTTGCTTCATCACGTGGATAATCTGATGATCCAGTTCCTGAGCCACCTTGGCGGATTCTGGATTTTTCGGGAAATATTTCAGGGCATAAGTCGGTAAATAGGTCATCAATTTTAGTTGGCCATTTTGTTCATACATGACAATTTTACAGGGTGCAAAAGCCCCAAATTCCGGTGTGCTTTTGAGAATTTTTGCACCCAGTACCAAATTACAGACCTCATAAATGACATAGGGCTGATTGCTTTTAATACCTCTTTCCTTGAGTCCCTGCTGAACATCCAGCGTACCTACTACATTCATATTTTCAGCCTCGGCACCGCTCTGAATGCCCATCTTGATCTGGGCCGGAGTGACACCTTTCTGCACATTGACAATGTACAACGGGCTGGCGGTATTAATTGCTGGCATTCCAGATACTGTCGAAGAAATCTCGGCACCCTGTGCCCAGCCGCCAAGACTCAATCCCGTGCAACATAATCCGAGCACGAGTAATGATTTTTTCATATTCATGGTATTCCCCATTGTTTCTGGTAGAAGTAGTACCGGGTAAAAATTCAGGATTTATTACCCGGGGTTGAGTTCAGGGACGATATCCCGGCACATTGATCTTGATTCCGTTGCTGAGATAACTCATGAAATATTCCAGCCGCTGATAATCTGCGCTTTCGAGCGGTTGTGGTACCGCACCTACTTTTTTATCACAACCCTGCATCCGCTTTTGCAAAGTATTTACTGCCGACCAGGCCGCGCGATAAGTTGGAAAATGGGCACTTTGGCCCTGTACTGGAGAGATGATTTGTGCGCGTAAATATTTCCCGGCATAAGCAACATGACAAGTAGCGCAGGAAAAATTCAGTTGCCCGCGTTTCATGAAAAAGTAGGCTTTCCCTTCTTCAAAGGCTTGCGTGGCTCCCGGACCCTGTACCTGAACATCTACGGGCATACCATTAGATAACGAGGTCAGATAGGTTTGCAAAGCCACCATATCACTGCTGCCATATTTAAGCGGTGCCTCACCATTAGCCTTGCGGCAAGCATTCAGACTGGTACCGATAGTCACTAGGTCATGGGTTTTGGGATCATACATGGGGTAGTGCGCCGCCACACCCTTGCCACCATCAGGATAACAACTGGCATAAGACTTGCCGTTAGCAAAAGGTTTGGTCCATAAAGCCTTGCCTTGGGATAAAGTCAAATCTCCGGGATTAAACTGAATGGCCTCCTGATATTGACTGTACATTTCCGGGCTGAATGCATAAGAACCCAGCGCGTACTTCTCCAAAGACATTTTGGGATTTTGTTCCTCGAAATAGGTATGAAATTGTTTGAGAGTCTCGGCCGGTCCGACCTTGGTATTTCCCAGGTCCCACCAGTTGACTGCCTGCGCGGCGTCACTGACACCAGCTAGGCCTATGATTGAAAGCGCAATCAGCAACCGCTTCATGGGTTCCTCCTTTTGTTGCAGGGGCGATTACATTCGCCCCGATATAGGTATCAGGCTACTGTCAGTTTGGAGTCAGCACTCCAGTTACCGCCGGTATTGTCTTTCCAGACCATTTTCAGGGTTCCGCTACTTTCGGCCCGCAATTTGAAAGCGAGGTAGGGATTGGCACTGACGGCTGTACTCCAGTCGATGTCCAGTAAAGGCTTGTCATCAAATGTCACGGTGACGGTCTGGATAAAATGGGCCGGAATGACTTTTCCAGCCTTGTCTTTGGTCAGACCCGTAGTCATGGGATTCATGATCAATGAACGGATTTCGACAATTTCCCCTTTTTTGGCGCTGCTTGCCATGCGAATCATTGGGTTACCTACATTTCCTGCCATGGATAATTCCTCTTTTCAATGGGTGTATATTGGTTTAACCGCCGCAACCACCAATGGTGACTTTGACTTCCCGGGGGGCAGAGGCCATCAGTACGCCTTTATTGGTTTTGGCAACGACCCGGACATTGTCAGTTTTTGCCATTTTGATGCGTTGTTGGATGTATGCTTTACCCGCTGCAGGCGTAAACGTGAACTGACTGGCCAGAGGGGTGGGGTTGTGATCGACAAAAAGATAAACCGTTGCAATGTAATCGTCTGCCGTCATGGGTGAATCCACTTCAATGGTGACGGGAACCGCTCCGCCGTTTTCAGCAATAGTGGGCGCTGTCAGTTTGACTTTGGAGGATACCGGAATGTCGGTTTTACCAACGGAGTCGGACATGGCTTCTTTCAGCAACTTGGCATCAAAAGCTTTTTCAGGCCATCCGGCAACATTATCCGCAAAGGCCAGCTGCGGCTTGATCAAGCCAAGACCAGCAGCCGTAGCCACCGCCCCTGTAGCTAGGCTGGCACCTAAAAACTGGCGTCGCTCAATGGGTTTACTCATCATTATTGTCTCCTTAGGAATTACGGGTGGATTTTTTACTTCAAAGACCACAAATAGTCGGCAACCTGCTCTAACTGTGTCTGCGTAAGCACTTTGTTTTTTCCAAATTCAGGCATGTTTGCGTAAGGAAATAGTTTTTCAGGATCACCCAAAAAAGCTACGAGTTTTTCCTTGGTCTGAAACATCTGCTGAAAGGTCACCCCCTGCATGGGCAGGGCCGGACCCACATTGCCCGCCATTGTTCCACCTGGTAGAGCGTGGCAGGCCAAGCAGTTTCCCTGAGCGCGATTGAAGGCAATAGCTTTACCGGCCTGAATACTG
Source organism: Acidithiobacillus sulfurivorans (assembly GCF_018853815.1). Taxonomy (GTDB): domain Bacteria; phylum Pseudomonadota; class Gammaproteobacteria; order Acidithiobacillales; family Acidithiobacillaceae; genus Acidithiobacillus; species Acidithiobacillus sulfurivorans. Next base: position 24,108 of record NZ_JAAOMP010000079.1, read on the forward strand.
CTGACGTTGCCTGGCGCTTCTGCCGCTGCGGCATTTAGGCTAAGTCCCAGACAGGAAATCCCCGTCACCAGCAAAGCGATCTGAGCCAGCTGTTTATTTCTGTGCTTCATAAAATGCTCCTTTAATGCAGCGCGTCCTACTGGCGCGGCAAAATCAATTAGCAGCTTTTGTGCCATCCTTTTAGAAAGAATGGCCTCCTACAATAAACAATAAAATAGTCTGTAAAGTATAATTAGGAGTATTATTTTTTTAAGCCATTTTTATGGCATTTCAGGCCCTAAATTTGGATCAATGGGTGTTTTCCATTGATTCAGAAAGGACGGTGCAAAGGCGCTGTTCGGGTTAGGGGGTTGCCGCGCCCAAGAGAAGGGGCAGTCGAGAGAAAAAACAGTGTGCCAAAAGGACCAGATGTTTCACGCAGGTCCCTGCAATGGATCAGTTGTCGAGGTTGTCTTCTTCAGAATCCTGGTCGCCAAGCAGGCCGATGTTTTTCATTTTGGTCCGCAATTGTTTGCGGCTGATGCCCAGAAGAACAGCTGCCTGACTTTGATTGAAACGGGTTTTTTCAAGGGCGCTGAGGACGGTTTGCCGTTCCAGGGCAGGTAAATCAAAGGGGCTTGCCGTACCTGATCCACCAGATCCGGCATTTTGCTGGCAGATGTCGGGAGGAAGGTTTTGCCGCTGTATGTGCCCATGACGATTGAGCACCACCATCCGTTCCAGAAGATTTTCAAGTTGTCTGATATTGCCTGGCCACTCATAGGCTTCCAGGGCAGCCAGGGCCTCACTGCTGATGGTTACGGTCGGGCTACGGCCAATGACGTTGCAGATTTGTTCCAGAAAATGATGTACCAGCGGCGCAATGTCCGCGCGTCGCTCGCGCAGCGGAGGAATATGAAGTGGAATGACATTCAGCCGATAATAGAGATCTTCCCGGAAGTGGCCTTCGGCCACAGCCTTTACCAGATCCATGTGGGTGGCTGCCACAATCCTGGCCAACATACGCAAGGGTTGATGGGTGCCCAGACGGGTAAATTCCCGTTCCTGCAGGGCGCGGAGCAATTTGACCTGCATGGCGAGGGGCATATCTCCCACTTCATCCAGAAAAAGGGTTCCGGCACCAGCCATTTCCAGTTTGCCAGCCTGGGTGCGGGTCGCTCCAGTAAAGGCGCCTTTTTCATAGCCAAAAATTTCACTTTCCACTAACTCCAGTGGAATGGCGCCACAGTTAAAAGCGACAAAAGGTTGGTCAGCCCGATTTGAAGCTTGATGCAAGGCGCGAGCAACCAGCTCCTTACCGGTCCCGGATTCTCCGGTAATCAGCACATTGGAGGGTGCTGGCGCCACCAGATCAATGGTTTCCAGCAGGGTTTCGATGGCGCGGCTGACCCCGATCAAGCCGTGCCGGCGTGGCTCCTGACGCATGGGGGGTAGAGATCTGCCACGCCGCCCCAGGGTTTGGCGAATCAAGGCAATCAGTTCGCCCTCATCGACCGGTTTCGTCAGATAATGTTCGGCACCTGCCTTGATGGCTTCGACCGCCTGCTCAATTTCTCCATAGGCTGTCGTAATAATGACCGGTATTTCAGGATGCGTCGTCTTGATATTGCGCAACAGTTCGGTGCCGGAAAGCCCGGGCAGACGCTGATCAGTCAGGATTAATGCGGGTTCACTATTTTCAATGGTCGCCAGTGCCTGTTCGCCATTTTCAGCTTCCAGTACCTGGAAACCCTCGGCAGTCAGTACCGCTGCCAAAACACAACGAAGGTTTTTTTCATCTTCTACAATTAAAATTAGATTTTGCATGTTTATAGGGTCGGTCTCAGAAGTTTTTTGGCCATAATCATCATCAGGACGACAGGGAGAGCCTGCAGGGCAAATGGAGAATGAACCTGGCACCAGAATGGGTTTCGCACAACTCTACGCTGCCATCATGCACCATCATGATTTTGGTGACCACTGCCAATCCCAGACCACTACCCTTGGTTTTGGTGGTAACATAGGGTTTGAAAATGGTCGCTCGTTTTTCCGGAGGAATGCCCGGTCCATTATCAGAAACCATAATGTCTAGCCGTGCAAGTCCAGATTTTTCTGCAGAAAGATGCAGCTCCCCATCTTGCATGGGCAGGGCATCAATGGCATTGAGAATCAGATTGCTCAATGCTTGTTCGATCAGGGAAGGGTCGAGCATGGCATGCAGGGATTCCGGGCAATCCAGCGTGGCCACAATAGTTTTGGTCTCCAGGTCTGCGCGATGCCTGGTGAGACATCGCTCCAGCAGGTGCCGGATTTGCGTGTCGACAGGGATCGCCGCGTAAGGACGACCAAAGTCCAGAAAGCCCTGTGTCATGTCATACAGGCGCTGCACTTCTTCTTCAATGATGCGGATAAAATCGCCCTGATTGTCTGCATGACCATAGCGTACCAGGTAACGTGCGGCGCCGCGCAGGGAGGACAGGGCATTGCGGATTTCATGAGCCACCTGCGCAGACATTTCACCAATGGTGGCCATACATTGCATGGCCTGTTGGCGCTGGTGCAGCTGACGAAGCTCCAGCAAATGTTCCTTGAGGCGCTGTTCGGTGAAGCGAAAAGCCCATTCCAGGCGGTACAGTTCGTCGCCCGACTGGGGAGGGCGAACGAGGGTGAACTTTTTGTCGAGGCCAAGACGGTCTTCCATGCTTTCAATTTCATCCAGTAGTCTTAATACCGGGCGCGTCATCGCCAGACTGACCAGATAGGCCCCCAACAGACCCAGTAATGCGGTAATCAAGCCAAGCACAATCAAACGACTGGTGGTTCTATCCAGACGCTGGTTCACCAGTCCGTTAATATGTTTCTGATTACCCTGGAGATATACAGAGCCCAGCTGATTGCCTCCGGCCAGAATAGGCGCAACAAAGTGATCGGTCTGATGGGGGTTGGCTCTGGACAAATATGACGGGAGGGTTTGTCCCAACTGGCGGATATCGGGACTGGCTACCACGACATTCCGGCTGTTGGTGATGACCACTGTTTGCACCAAAGGATTGTGCAGTTCTGCCAGCTTGCCCAGTTTTCCACCATCTTTCAGCAGGAGAGGATCCGCTGCTGAACTGGCCAGTGTTTCCGTCAGCCGCAGCAGTTCGGTCTGTACCTGATTGGTGAGATCGTTGCGTACGGAGGTATATAAAAATATGGAGATAGATAAATAAATCAGGGCCACCAAAAGCAGGACGAAAGTCATGCTTTTGGCCCGCCAGGACATATTTTGCCAAAAGTGCATCACTGGCTGGAAAAAATGCGCAACGACTGACCGAGTTTTCCAGGCATTCTGATTTTTTGGGGAAGCAGGAAGGTCTGGTCCTGAAGCCTTGCTCGAACTAGGCATCAGGCAGAATGCTGAAACGCATGAAACCGGCCGTGTCCAGCACGTTGAGGGGCATTTTGGCAACCTGTTGTTTGACCGCGCTGTGTATTCTGGGTGGTAGCTGGCGTTTACCGACCAGGGTCCATACCGGTGCCCTGCCAGCGCTTTGGACAATCGACCAGATACCGGGTAATTCTTTTTCAAGGGCCATGACCGTAGCTGTACGGACTATGCCAAGTGTTGCACGATTTTCTGCCAGTGCTGTAAAAACAGCATGCTCTGAACCTTCCGGAACCCATATCACCGTTCTTTTGCCAGCCAGGTGGAGCAGTTTGGCTTTAGCCAGCGAGCGGGCGCTGCAGTAAGGGCTGGCAAAAGCAATGCGCAGGGGACCCATGGATGGCGCAGCGCTTGGTGACGGCATATCCCTGCGTATAATCGCCAGGCCATGCATGTCACGGCGAGGAACTGACTGGGCAATAGGCAGCATCTGCGTTTTTTCCATGGCGACCATTCTGGGGGTTAGCAGGGCGAAGTCAAATTTGCCAGCGCGCCCATCGGCGACGAAACTCTGTTCGTTATGGGGAATGACCAGCTGCACAGGAAGTCCCGTGGCTTCATTCAACGCCTTTTGCAGCGGGGCAAAAATGCGGTATGCCGCTATCGGTGTGAAAGTGGGCGGAATTCCCAATGTCATGGCTTCTTGCGGCACTTTGGGAAGTAGTTTGACGCCGTGTATTTCTTGATAGAGCGTGCGTAGCGCATTGTAGTCTCCATCATTAATGGCTTTAAATCCTGCTGCCAGACCGCCAAGAGCCTGAATACTGGCGGGATCCTGCATTTTTGCTGTCAGTAAAGCGGCGGTGAGTTTCGTGCGGACGTTGGCGGGCACACCGGCGGAGGCCGCCAGCAGGTCGCCGGGGCCGACCTCGGCATCGGCAATGGCGCGCAGGGTTCCAGAATGGATATAGGGTGCTGCCACATTTTTGGCAACCGCCGTAGCATCGTAAAAACGCGCAGCCACATCCATGAGCGCACTCTGGTCCGATCCGCTTTGTCGAAATACACTAAAACTTTTGGGAGTCATCCCCAGCTCGCGAAACATGGACAAGGGTACCAGCGAGGATGCTGCACAGGCAGGATCCCCCATGACAAAGCTGCGGTTCCTGAGTTGTAACGCGTTGTGGATGGGGCTGTTACGGCGCACCACAATAACACTGTGATTTCCGCCGGGAGTGGGAATCACACCGGCGAGAGGGTAGTAAGCCTGTTGATGCGCACTGCGGATGTAGGCAATAGGACAAAAAAGCACCATTTGCGGCGTGTTTTGGTCGGCCTGATTGTAAAAGCTTTGTAGATTGGCACTGAAGCTCAGCGTGATTTTTTGATCAATGGCATGGCTTAAATAGTTGGCCAGCGGTGTGAATGCTGCATACATGACGGCCGGGCTGCTGACTGGGGGCAACAGAAAGCGTAAATCGGCTTGCGCTGGCAAGGTGAAACAACAGAGAATCATCCACAGCCAGAGCTGTCTTTTGGTTTTCATAAGAAATTCCAGAGCCGTTCGGATATGTTCAAATTGTAAGCAAAAGGAGTGCCAGATTCATGTCGGTTCCTGAAAATCTGAATCATTTTAATGCGCAGGGCGAAGCCCACATGGTCGATGTTGGCGCCAAAGCAGTGAGTACGCGGATCGCCATTGCAGAAGGCGAAATCAACATGGCAGAAAGCACCTTCGACCACATTACCGAGGGGCAGATTCACAAAGGCGATGTGCTCGGAATTGCCAGAATAGCCGCCATCCAGGCCACTAAAAGAACCTGGGAGCTGATCCCTTTGGCGCACCCGTTGTTCTTGACGGCTGTTCAGGTAGAACTTATTCCTGAAGCTGACCCCGCCCGCATTGTTTGTCGTGCAGAAGTACACTGTGCAGGGCAAACCGGCGTGGAAATGGAAGCGTTAACTGCCGTATCGATTGCATTGCTGACCATATACGATATGTGCAAGGCAATAGACAGGGGCATGGTCATCAGTGACATCCGCCTGCTTAAAAAGGAAGGCGGCAAGACGGGCCTCTGGACAAGAGAGACCCGTTCGTAAACTTCAACTATTTGCCGCGATGCGGACTGGAGCTATAACGCATCATGACATCCGTATCTTTCCAGCTGGCTTCCTTAAGAATTTCATCCGGAATCATGTAACGATCCTGCGGAGCTACATCCTGGAATTTCACTACCCGCAGCACATCTCCATAAGGTAGCTTGCGCAGTAGGCCATCTTTGTCGGTGGCACGAACGATCATGGCATCCTTGAGCAGGGCATATACGTAAAAATTACCGGGGCGCAATTTACCTTCCTTATCCTTCCAGGTCACGGTAATGCGGGAATGTTCTTTAAAATCGTTGCGAATCATGAATGCATCTCCTTGGACTAAGCGCCATAAACTAATCATCGTCCCTACCACAAAGCAAATAAGGACTACTTATTACAAAATCAAAAACGCTGACTTGCTTTATCAGGCACGCTCCGCCAAGATTTCGGCGATAACGGGATGTCCCCGATTTGTTGCAGCCAGACGCGAGGTACAAATATGGCTACGGTTATGGAATTTGAAGACCACAGCAAGCAGGAAATCAAGTACACCACTTGCTACATGTGTGCTTGTCGTTGTGGAATCAAAGTCACTGTAGAAGACAATAAGGTACGATTTATCCAGGGTAACCGCAACCACCCCATCAATCAGGGTGTGCTTTGCGCCAAAGGCTCTGCAGGCATCATGAAGCAGTATTCGCCGGGTAAATTGCGTAATCCACTGCGGCGTAAGCCCGGTACTGAGCGTGGGGCTGGAGAGTTCGAGGAAATTTCCTGGGACGAAGCTATTAACACTCTGACCGAAAGATTGGCTCATATTCGCGCCACTGATCCAAATAAACTCGCCTATTTTACGGGACGTGACCAGATGCAGGCACTCACCGGATTGTGGGCGCAGCAGTTTGGAACCCTGAACTGGTCTGCCCATGGCGGCTTCTGTTCGGTGAACATGGCTACGGCCGGATTGTATATGCTGGGTCATGCATTCTGGGAATTCGGTGATCCGGATTGGGATCGCACCAAGTATTTCATGCTCTGGGGCGTGGCCGAAGATCACTCCTCCAATCCCTTGAAAATCGGCCTGGAAAAACTCAAACGTCATGGTGGCAAGTTTGTCGGAATCAATCCTGCACGTACGGGTTACCAGGCCATCGCTGACGAGTGGGTGCCCATCAAGCCAGGTACCGATGGCATGCTCGCCCTGTCGATGGTGCATGTTCTACTTCAGAACGAACAGTTTGACTGGGATTTCCTGTTACGCTATACCAATGCCCCTTTCCTGGTCGTCAATACGCCCGGCAAAACAGGAGATGGTCTGATTCTGCGTGATGCAGAAGGGCATCCCATGATTTGGGATATCCAGAAAGAATGCTTCGCCAATGGCATGGAAGCGGGCTCAGCTGGAGCCATGTTTGGAGAATATACGGCCCCCGACGGCAGGCCGGTGCGTACGGTCATGTCGATTCTGGCGGAACGTTATCTCAGCGACGAGTTTTCTCCGGAAAATGCCAGTAAAATTACGGGCATTCCAGCCGAGACCATTGAACGACTGGCGCTGGAAATGGCGCATGTGGCTTTCAAGGAAAGCATTGAAATCAATGTAGAGTGGACAGACTGGGCTGGACGCAAGCATGACAAGTTCATTGGGCGTCCGGTTTCCATGCACGCCATGCGCGGTATTTCGGCGCATTCCAATGGCATGCAGTCAGCTCGGGCCATTCACTTGCTGCAGGTATTGCTGGGTACGATTGATTGTCCCGGAGGCTTCAGATCCAAGGCGCCTTACCCCAAGCCCGTGCCACCAGCAGTCAAACCCGCTCAGCACAGTGCGCCCAATACGCCCCTTAAGTCTTCGCCGTTGGGTTTCCCCACCGCACCGGAAGATCTGGTGATTGATGAAAATGGTCAGCCCAAGCGCATTGATAAGGCCTATTCCTGGGAAGCACCTATAGCCAACCACGGCTTGATGCACATGGTGGTCACCAATGCGGTCAATAAAGACCCCTATGCTATTGATACCCTGATTTTTTTCATGGCCAACATGAGCTGGAACTCCACCATGAACACGGGCAATGTTCAGGATATGCTGAAATCCAAGGACGAGAATGGCGAATATAATATTCCCTTTCTGGTGGTGGTAGATGCCTTTCATTCGGAAATGGTCAATTTCGGCGATTTGATTCTACCAGATACCACGTATCTGGAACGTTACGATGCCATCTCGCTGCTGGATCGCCCGATTTCCGAGCCGGATGCTATTTGTGATTCCATCCGTCATCCGATTCTCCAGCCCGACCGTAATGTGCGTCCCTGGCAGGAAGTCATGGTGGACATTGCTGGTCGTCTCAAATTTCCAGCCTTTACCAAGGAAAACGGAGAACCCCGTTTTTCGGGTTACAAAGATTTCATCATCAACTACGAACGTGCTCCCGGTATCGGTTTCCTGGCGGGCTGGCGTGGTGAAGATGGTGAAACCCACTTGCGTGGGGCACCAAACCCCAATCAATGGGATCGTTACATCGAAAACCAGGGATTCTTCAAGTATCACTTGCCGGAGTCCATGGCTTTTTATCGCTTTGCCAACAAGGAATACCTGGAGTTATCCCAGCGTGTTGGTTTCAACCCGACGGCTGATCCCATCATCATTGAATTGTACTCCGAGACCTTCCAGCGCTTCCGTCTGGCGGGCATGGGTCTGTACGATGGTCCACAGCCCAAAGATCCGGTAGACCGCGAGCGTTTGGCTACCTATTTTGATCCGCTGCCAGCTTTTTATGAGCCGCTGGAACAGCAGCGCGTGGACAAAAAAGAATACCCATTTTTTGCCGTCAATCAGCGTCCCATGATGATGTACCACTCCTGGGATAGTCAGAATGCCTGGCTGCGTCAGATTATCGCCCAAAACTATATGTATATGAACCGCAAGCGCGGTGAGCAGATGGGGATTGTCGATAAAAGCTGGGTATGGGTGGAAAGTCACAATGGTAAAATCCGGGTGCAGGTCAAGCTGATTGAAGGTTGTCAGGAAGATACCGTCTGGACCTGGAATGCCATTGGTAAACAATCCGGGGCCTGGGGCCTGAAGCCGGAAGCCGCTGAAGCAACACGCGGTTTCCTGATGAATCACCTGATTTCCGAACTACTGCCAGCCAAGCAGGGGGAAAGACGTTTGACCAACTCCGACCCCATTACGGGTCAGGCGGCTTGGTACGATCTGATGGTGAAAATATATCCGGCGGCACCAGGAGAAGAAGGCACCTGGCCCGTATTCCCAACCATGAAGCCTTTACCTGGTGATACCCCAGCACCTGACGTGCTGCGCTACCATACCCACAAGCCCGTCAATCTGAAATCCTGACGTGCCAAGGAGACTATTATGAGACTCGGTTTAGTCATTGATCTGGACACCTGCGTGGGCTGCCATGCCTGCGCGGTGGCTTGCAAAGAATGGAATACCAGTGGCACCACGGCGCCGCTGACCGATTATGATCCCTACGGCGCCAAGCCATCCGGGGTCTGGTTCAATCGGATCCGGCATTTTGAAATAGGGGACTACCCCTACAACAAAACCATCAATTTTCCCATGTCCTGTATGCATTGTGAAAATGCTGAATGTGTGACGGTTTGTCCCACCGGAGCTTCCTACAAGCGCGCCGAAGACGGCATTGTTCTGGTCGATCAGAACAAATGCATGGGTTGTAATTATTGTTCCTGGGCTTGTCCTTATGGCGCCCGTGAGTTGGATCGCGTCTCTGGAACCATGAAAAAATGCACCCTGTGTATCGACCGCATTTATGATATGGAAATTCCAGAAGAAGAAAGACAGCCCGCCTGCGTGTTGACTTGTCCGGCTCATGCCCGTATGTACGGCGATCTGGACGATGCAGAAAGTCCGGTTAGTCGTGCTGTGCGTGATCGGGGCGGCTATCAGCTGATGCCCGAACTGAATTACAACCCTACCAACCATTATTTGCCACCCCGTGTTCATGCCCCGATCCCCACTGAAGAACTGAAGAAAAAAGCAGTTCGTAAAGTGAAAGAATGGGTCAACCGTGTTGTTGAGCGTTAAGGAGATACCATGCATCCGGCACTCGCAGTTATTTTTCTGACGCTTTTTTCTGGCGGTGGTTTTGGCATTATGGCATTGACCGCCATCATCAATGATTTTCAGATTGATGGTGGGTTAAATCCCTTGCAGACCATGGTAGCAGTCATTCTCTCGCTGGTTTTTGTCAGCATCGGTATGCTTTCGTCTACCGCGCATCTGGCAAACCCCAAGAACGCCTGGCGGGCTTTTACCCGTTGGCGAACCTCCTGGTTAGCCCGCGAGGGTGTTTTTGCGGTGTTATATTATCCGTTTGCTTTTGCCTATCTGGTCTGGGTATTTTTCACGGCAGGTACACAAGATACGGTAGGTTTGATTCTGGCGAATCTGGCCGGACTGATCGGTTTGATTACCATTTTCTGTCAAGGCATGATTTATGCCGTGCTCAGAACCATTCGCCAATGGAATACAGCACTTGTACCCGCTAATTTTTATGTGATGGGTTTGGCCATTGGTGCCACGATTCTGGCTGCCGAGCGAATGATCATGGGAGCACCGGCTCTTACCCTGGTGGGTATCGCCCTGGGTCTGCTGGTCGCTGCTGCCGTGATGAAAGGCATTTATTATTTCTGGATCAGTCGTCCAAACGGCCCTACCATTCGTACGGCAACGGGTTTCAACCGCTCAACCGTGCGTATCCTCGATCAGGGCCACACTTTTGGTACCTTTCTGACGGAAGAGTTCGGACATACTCTGCCCAGTGCCAAGGCGCGCAGTATTAAATTCATGATGTATATATTTGCCTTTATTATCCCGGTGGCCGCTCTGGTCATTGGCTTCCTGACCGGGCAAATGTTTTTTGCATGGCTTGCCATTGTGTCCGTCGTCTTTGGTATTGGTGTTGAACGCTGGCTGTTTTTTGTTGAGGCCCAACACGTCATCAATTTGTATCATGGCCGCCAGCAATGTTGAACTGGGTCTGAAAAGAGGTCTAGTATAGTTTTCTTCAGTATTGCTGAGGTAAATAGATATGGCGCAGGAAGTGTTTGCTGTACCGGTACGGGAATCCGCTCTGGCGGATCGTTTCGGGAGGCGGATTACTTACCTGCGTATTTCCGTTACCGAGCACTGTAATTTCCGCTGCTCCTACTGCTCACCAGCAGAAGGTACTCCTTTTTTTGCCAGAAAAGATCACCTTCAGGTGGATGAATATGATCGCCTGATCGGGATTTTTGCAGAACTGGGTGTGCGCCACATGCGCTTTACTGGTGGTGAACCCCTTATACACCCGCACTTGCCTGCTCTGATTGCTGCGGCCCGTCGTCATGAGATTGGTAAAATCAGTATCAGCACCAATGGACTGTTACTGGCTCGCAAGTCCGAGCTGCTCCAACAATCCGGGGTCAATAATCTTAATATCAGTCTGGATAGTTTGGAACCGGAAGTATTTACGCGGGTAACCCGGGGTGGAAATCTGCAAGAGGTGCTGCACGGAATTTCTGCCGCAATCAGTGCTGGTATTCCCCGTATTAAGCTGAATGTGGTGCTCATGCGTACCGAAAACGGCCATAATCTCGCTGATCTGGTCCGCTACGCTTTGACTCAGCATGTTGATATCCGTTTTATTGAAACCATGCCCTTGGGCCAAGCCGGCAGCAAAGCCCAGAACGCCGAATTTTTGAGTGCAAGCGAAGCGAAAATGCTCATCGAAAAGGAACTGGGCACTTTGTATCCGGCCTTTCGGCCGACGGATAATGGTCCCGCCCGGCTTTTCCAGTTCGCAGAGCACCCACGTTCGCAAATCGGATTTATTACGCCCATCAGCGATAATTTTTGTGCTACCTGTAATCGGGTCCGCCTGACTGCAAGTGGACGACTGGTATTTTGTCTGGGTCAGGAAAATGGTATGGACCTGCTCCCTCTGCTGAGAGGCAGCAGCAGGAACGAAGAAATTGCCGACGTAATCCGCGAAAGGATTTGGCAGGATAAACCCGAACGCCATGAATTTGTCACTGATCCGGAGCGTTCTTCGCGGATTTTTATGATGCGTTTGGGCGGGTAATGGTGCTACACGAGAACGAACACATGGTGTAAGCTAGCAGATGACGTTATTTTATTAATTGGTGAATAGCTTATGTACGGTTTTCAGGAAATCACGGCAGATCAACTCAAGGCCTTGAGCGATCAAGGCGATGAGTTCATTCTGGTGGATGTACGTTCTCCCGCTGAGGTGGCACGTGGAATCATCGAAGGAGCCCGGCACGTACCCTTGCACATGCTGCCGATGTCTCTACAGCAGTTGGATAAGTCCAAAACGGTGGTATTTTATTGTCTCAGTGGTGGACGTTCAGCCCAGGCCGCAGCATTTGCCGCAGCTCAGGGTTTTGGGCAAGTGCTTAATTTGCGTGGTGGAATTTCAGCTTGGGCGAATCGTGGGCTGCCTATTGGTCAGTTACCCGGTTGATTAGCATTTTCTAAAATAGGGGTGCTTAATCATCAAATCAAAATATTTGCCTTGCTGTTCCCCCTTTTCCTGATACAGTCTTGCAGGTAGTTTCCAGACATCAACAACCTTAGGAGGTTAAACCATGGTACAAGAAGATCAAGTACTCGACGCACGTGGCCTGAATTGCCCCTTGCCCATCCTGCGCACCAAAAAGGCTCTCGGTGAGCTAACTTCCGGTCAGGTTTTGAAGATCGTGGCCACTGATCCTGGTGCAGTGAAAGATTTTGAAGCATTTGCCAAGCAGACCAAGAATCCTCTTCTGGAGCATGCTGAAGCAGCCGGCGAATTTATCTTCTTCATCCAGAAGGCATAATTGAATGAGGTTGGGCTGACGGCCTGACCAGGAGTAGAAAATGGACGAGAAAAAACTAGCGATTGTTGCCACAAAAGGCACCCTCGATTGGGGATATCCTCCCTTTATCCTGGCTTCCACTGCTGCAGCCTTGGGTTATAGTGTGGAAATCTTCTTCACCTTTTACGGTCTGCAATTGCTCAAGAAAGATCTGAGTCATCTGCGCGTCAGCCCCCTGGGGAATCCGGCCATGCCGATGCCTATTCCCATGCCTACCCTGATGATGGTGTTGCCGGGTATGGAAGGAATGGCTACATCCATGATGAAAAGCAAAATGAAAGCCAAGGGCGTGGCCAGTCTGGATGAGTTGCGCGAACTTTGTGTTGAAGCTGAAGTAAGAATGATCGCTTGCCAGATGACCGTCGATCTTTTCGAGTTTGATACGGCTGACTTTATTGACGGGATTGAATTGGGCGGTGCAGCGGCCTTTTTTGAATTCGCCGGTGAGTCCGATATCACGTTATTTATTTGAACCAATGATCTGCGCTGCGGGTCGAACAGGTACGACGTATTAATTACGAGCGAGGAGCGAGTAGATGGCGACTTACGCTGAAATGAAAGAGATGTTTGACGAGATCCGTGCGGATTTTCGTTATGACCACGAACTCAATGGCTGTTTGAATTGTGGCATTTGTACGGCTACCTGCCCGTCGGCGCAGTTCTACGATTATAGTCCCCGTGAAATTGTCCAGTTGCTCTGGACCGAAAACGTGGAACAGATTTATGACGCCATGCAGGAAAAAATCTGGGCTTGTGCCCAGTGCATGACCTGTGCAGCACGTTGCCCCTTCAAGAATTCTCCCGGTGGACTGGTCATGATCATGCGCGAAGTGTCCATTCGTCATGGTATGCAATCTGCCAAAGATGTATTGCGCCCCTTCGGTCGCGTAATGCTCAAACTGATTACCACGGGTAACCAGCTTTCTCCTGATATGATCCAGCCCGATCATTTTCCGGATTGGGGCCCCAATATTCAGAAGGTTGAAGGAGATTTGCGGATTCTGCGCAAGGCAATCCCGGTCCGCACCCTGCAAACGGTAGAAACGGCATGGGAAGTATCCCTGAAAACTTCCGTAGAGATGTACACCATCTGGGAAATGACGGGTGTTCTGAAGTCTCTGGAGACCATGGATGAAAACCTCTTCGACGTAATCGAGGATTTCATTGATGAAAAGCGGGAAGATTATGAAGACTGGCTCGAGAGCCAGGAAGACTGACGGATCAAGGAGATCGTTATGAGCGACAACAGCACGCAGCAAGGATTAGCGGGGCACGGAGCTTTTTTCCAGGACACGAACTTATCGGCCAACGAAGCAGAA
>NZ_JAAOMP010000008.1 GCF_018853815.1 Acidithiobacillus sulfurivorans
ACGCACAAGAACTTTATCAACCTGGCCTACCTGATCCTGGGCAAGCTGGATCTCAGGCTACCCACTTGAAATGACGAGGAACCATATTTTTGTGGGTTACCCAGGTCACTCTCCTGCCGAAGTATCGCGCATGGTCAGTGATCCTCTGGAACGCATGATGAGCGAATTGCCCGGCGTGCGACACGTTTATTCGGTGTCGAATCGCGGTGAATCCATGGTTACTGTGCGCTTTCAGGTGGGCAGACGGATGGGCCCCTCCCTGGTGGAGGTCTACAACAAGCTCGCCGCCAACATGAACCGGATTCCGCCGGGAGCCAGTCATCCTCTGGTCCGTGCCAAGGGCATCAACAGCGTCCCCTTCATGACGTTTACGCTCTGGTCCCGGCAGGTCGGTCCTGCCACCCTCAACGAAATTGCCCGCACCGCGTTGCAACATCTCAAGCAGGTTCCCCAGACCGGGGAGAGTTTTATTGTCCACGGTCCTCAGGAAACACTGACCGTCGATATTCACCCGGGCCGCCTGGCCGCTTATGGCATCACCCCGCAGCAGGTCGCGCAAACGATTAAGGCTTCCAATGCCCAGACAGAAACCGGGCAGACCGATGTGCAAAACATGCAGATGCGCGTTGTCACCGGACAGTTTCTGCGCACTCCGGCAGAAGTGCGCAATTTGGTGGTCGGGGTATATGACGGAGAACCGGTGTATCTGTTTCAGGTGGCGCAGGTCCGGCTCGGACCCAGCGATCCTCACAGTCTGGTAACTTATTACCAGAAGGCCAGCAAAAATCAGCCCGAAGTGGATGGCGCTCCGGCGGTCACCATTGCCCTGGCCAAAATTGCCGGCAGTAACGGCGTGACGGTAGCCCGGGCCCTCATCCAGAAAATGCACAGTCTGGAAGGGACGGTCATCCCCGGTAATGTGCATGTCAGTATCACCCGTGATAACGGCAAAAAAGCCAATGCCAAGGTCGATTCCCTGCTCTTCAAGCTTTTTGTGGCCACCGCAGCCGTCACCCTGCTGATTCTGCTGGCCCTGGGATGGCGGGCGGCCGCTGTCGTCGTCATCACCATTCCGCTGATTTTGCTGATTACCGTATTCTCGGCCTGGTTATTGGGGATCACCATCAATCGGGTCAGCCTGTTCGGGTTGATTTTCTCCATCGGTATTCTCGTCGACGACTCCATCGTGATTGTCGAGAACGTGTATCGCCGCTGGCTGCAGGAAGGGACGACGTCCACTGAAACCCTCATTGATGCGGTGCGCGAAGTGGGTAATCCCACCATTCTGGCGACTTTTACGGTCATTGCCGCCTTGTTGCCCATGGGTTTTGTGGGCGGAATGATGGGTCCTTACATGGCGCCCATTCCGGTACTGGGTTCCGTGGCCATGCTCTTTTCCCTGTTCACCGCCTTTGCTCTGGCCCCCTGGTTGATGCTGCGTTTCAAACCCAGCCTGAAAACCCTGGAACGCATGCATAAGGGCGAACACCGGCAGGCTACGTGGTTGCGCAAATTTTTCCGGAACACCCTG
>NZ_JAAOMP010000080.1 GCF_018853815.1 Acidithiobacillus sulfurivorans
TTCTGCTCGGGGTGTGCATGATTCTGTGCCCGCTCCTGACAGCGTTCCCAGAGCCAGGCGTTCAGCTGATCCAGTGTTTCAAAGTGCGGAAGCGGGGTAAAAAACCATTCGCGGATATTGCCGACCTGATTCTCGACCTGTCCCTTCTCCCATCCGGCAGCGACCGTGCAGGCGGTGGGCCGAATCAGATAATGGTTCATGAGGGCCAGGAAGCGCCGATTGAAATCCCGTTCCCGGCCTTTGAGGGGGCGGTTATACACCACATCCACAATGGTCTTGGGGTTATCGTAAATACCCCGCTCAGGGACCCCTTCAAAGGCCAGAAAGGCTTCCTGATGGGCGGCGAAGACCATCTCCTGGGTTTCTCTGGGATAGGCCCGGACAAAGGACATCCGGCTGTAAGTCAGGCGAAAGTGGGCGACCTTGATCGCCATGGCCACCCCATCCAGAATCACCGTCTCGCTGCTCCAGTCAAACTGATACGCTTCACCGGGACGGAAACTCAGGGGAATAAAGGCTTGGTGCAGACCAGGGCGAACGTTCGCCTTCCACGCCTTTACCCAGCGCTGAATGCTGTCATAAGCCCCCTGGTATCCTGCCTTCTGCAAACCCTCGAACAGTCTGCGTGCGGTCCGCTTCTGCTTGCGCGGTAAGTGCGCATCCGTCTCCAGCCATTGCTGCAGGATCGCCTCAAAAGCTCCCAATTGCGGCCGTGGTCGGGATTTCCGCTGGGGGTACTTCGGTTCATCTCCGACATGGTCCAGATACTTGCGCACCGTGGCACGCGATAAATTCATTTTTCGAGAAATATGACTGACCGTCTCTTTGTCCAGATGATACAGACGGCGCACTTTGGCTATGGTTTCCATGCAAATCACTCCAGTTTCCTCCCGGCAAATCCGGCAGGTTATCAGGTGGTCAATTTAAACGCTGTTTTCCACCCAATTCTGGCAACTTTTGCACGCTGTTTAACA
>NZ_JAAOMP010000081.1 GCF_018853815.1 Acidithiobacillus sulfurivorans
TTGTTGGGTGAACTGTTGGAATTGGGCCTGGAGGTCCAGTGCTGCGGTAGCTCTTTAAAGGCACAGGCTATAGAAACATTACCGAGCGGGGTCAGCAGAAGTTCCATGAAAGGCTTGTCCAGCTGGATCAGTGCCGCAGATGAAGTCGTGTGTTTTTGAGGGGGTCAAACAGCGCCTGTGACTTGTCAGCTTTCAGCAGAAAACAGCGTCAATATGGTTTACCCATGACCTGGTTCATTTTCCACGAAATTGTATTATATTTTTGGCGGAGAGGGTGAAGTCCAACCCTATGTCCACCAGCGTTCAAGATCATTAATAATAGTATTTTCATTCATCATGTTATAAAAATATCTATCCACTAAAGTCCGACGAAATTCGCCATAAGCCATGTTGTCGGGTAAGATAAACGGTAAGACAGACGCGTTTGGCGAAGTGTCACTTTATCAGAGGATAACACGATGGCGACGACCATTGGAAAACTCACCGTTCGACAGGTAGATACCCTGCCCGAAGGGTTTCACAGCGACGGTGGTAATCTCTATCTACGCGTGAAAGGCGGCAGCCGTGCGTGGGTCTTTCGTTACAAGGAGAAAGGACGCGTACGTGAGATTGGATTGGGACCCACTTCCATTCGTAAGCTAAAAGATGTTCGCGTTCTGGCGGAGGGTATGCGCAAGACCCAAGCCGACGGCCGTGATCCCGGCGAATTACTGCGTATTGATGCCTCCACGGAGACGGTATCCATGACCTTCGAGCAATGCGCCCAAGATTTGCTTGAAGCCAAGCGGCCCGGCTGGAAAAATGTCAAACACGCGCAACAATGGATTAACACCCTGCGTGACTATGCCTTCCCGGTTATCGGGGCCAAAGCCCCAGCAGAGGTGACGCTGGCGGATGTGAAATCAATCCTACTGCCCATCTGGACGACCAAAACAGAAACGGCAAGCAGAGTGCGTCAGCGGATTGAGGCGGTTTTGGATTATGCCGCTGTACATGACTGGTGTGATGGCACCCGAAATCCGGCACGATGGAAAGGCATATTGAACAAAGTATTGCCAGAACCTGGCAAGGTGAGTAAGCGCGAGCATCACGCCGCTTCAGCTTACACCGACATTCCCCATATCATGGCAGCATTGCGGGATAAATCGCATATCTCTGCCTATTGTTTGCAGTTTACCATTCTGACGGCCGCACGTTCTGGGGAGTCCCGTGGTGCCACCTGGGAAGAGGTCGATCTAGACACAAGAATCTGGACGATACCCGGCATGCGCATGAAAGCCGCAAAACCGCACCGGGTGCCACTGTCTGATGCCGCCATGGCTATTTTGAGCCAGATGCAGGCGTGGAGGATGGGCAACAATCCCAGGATCTTCCCCGGCGCCCGTGGCGGATTGTTGTCAGATGTGGCCGTGAACAAGACGCTTCACAGCGTGATCGCCGATGTGACGGTACACGGGTTTCGCAGTTCGTTTCGAGACTGGGGTGCCGAGCAAACCCATTTCCCGGCCGCAGTATTGGAGCAAGCGCTTGCCCACACCAACCCGAACAAGGTCGAGGCAGCATACCAACGTTCGGACCTATTCGACCTGCGCCGGAAGCTGATGCAGATGTGGGCAGAGTTTGCGACTGAGGCCGGTTCTTCGAGCTACCCCTCAGTGAGAAATTGATTGATTCTACCCTTTTCCTCTGGCGCGCATTGCTGGTCACTCGCCTCTCTGACTTGCAAGATATCCTCAATCCATTGTTGGACTTCGGCTGATGACCAAACGCTGGCACGTCCGATTTTTCGTGGAGAGGGGAATTGCCCTTTCCCAATGAGCCCGTAAATGGACGAGCGTCGCAGCGCGACCATGGACATGACTTCGGGGAGTCAGATCAATCGTGGGTTGTTATGATCGTTTGTGTTCACTGTATTCCCTCTTCTTGCTCTGTCAGGATGCAAGTTTGTTGAAATCCAGGAACGCTTGCACGGCGCAACTTTTTGAATAATTTCCGTTTCACATACGCGGATCAGGGATGACTGCAACTGAATACGATGAAGGTGCCAATAGGAAGGGCGACAATGCAAAATATGCGGGAAAAACTCGCTGACTACTGTCGAGCCTGGCGGGAGTTTTTGAAAGATACCTTCCGTGGGTATGAGCGCTGGCCTGACGGCGAGGCGCGCTACAAAGAGCGGTGGGAGTGTCTGAATGCTGTGTTAGCGGATTTTCAGCGCGCACCGACTAATTTTGATTCACGGTTCGGTGTGGGCTTAGCTGAGCGGATTCATGAAGCCGAACCGACCAAGACGCTGGAAGGTACGGGCCGAGATTTTTTTATGCTTCGACCTGAAGGATATGCCGAGGGGGAATTTGCCGACTACGATCTCGCTCAAAAAATGGAGGAGGCATACCGACTCATGGGCTGGGACGAACAGTACCACCATAGCGAACCAGACCGCATCTACAGCGAATTGAATAATTTTTTCAATGCACTTTCGAAGGAACTTCTCCGATACGAGAAGGATCGCGCGCTGGCTTTCTCTCGAAAAGAGAATGAGTGCCGTGAACACTATGAAAACAAAGTCATCCGATGTGCAGATACACGGGATCCCCGTGCAAAGGAACTATTTGCCAGGAAACACTGTGCATTCTGCTTTCGCCTTATACCCGAACGTTCTGGTGCGACAAAATCAACGATCGGCAAAACCTGTGCGTTACATGACCCCAAAAGGCGGCCAAGTCTATATCCAGCAGCTCTGGCAAGGCAAAAAGTCTTGCAAGCCCATATTGCCGTGCAAAGAGAAAACAAAAAAATAGAGGTCATGAGTAATAGAGATAATCCGGAACTGGCCCCTTTGCGCATACTCCGATTGATGGATCTTGCTTTGACGGCCCCACAGGACATTGAGTTACTGGATGATGATCTTTTCAACAGAACAAAAGCCTTGTTTTTATCTGATACCAAACAACAAGTTGATACTAACCTGCTCAACGCGCTGATGGATGAAGTGCAGAGTGAATTTCCGCCAATCGCCAGACCGGACCAGTTTGCAAAGAGCGTGCAGTCACTCATTGAAAAATCTCGACATACGCCCCCGCAATTAATCAAAGTGTTCGGCTGGTTTTTTTTCGACGAATTTCTGCCCTTTTATCCCAGCATGGTGGCCACCTACATGCGACTGTTTCTCGAAGAGTCGTGGTATGCGCAGAATCACGCACCAGAGTACTACGGCCTCGATCGAGGCAAGGGTCGACCACCGCAGGTTGATCCTCAGGAAGTCATTCAAGCATACAAAAGCTTACTCACCGAGGCACCCGGACAGGAACGGAAAGCTGCATCGATTTTAGCCCGAGAGTTTGGATGTACACCGCGTAGGGTGAGGCAAATATTGAAATCGCATAGATTGCCTAAAAAATGAAAACGGAGGATGGAAATTGTTTGACAGTTCAGCACACGAGCATTTTCTACACCGTATTGATGTTGTTGATACCTTTCCAATGGGAAAAATGCTTGATGCTGCGGGAGGAAGTATTGCGGATTGGCCGGACGGAGACCAAAGGGGAACCCGTTTTGGGTGAAGTACTGGCTTCAATGCAGCCAGTAGCCTCTCATGAAAAAAGGCCTTAAAAACGGCGATTACGACAACATCCGTAGGGAAAGCGCCTAAAACATGATTGAGGGTTAGCCTTTGGGATGGATGGCGCTTTTTTGTCAGGCCTTGGACAGGTCAGAAATGGGGTTCCTTTTTTAGGTTCGCAGAACCGTTTGGATGTCCTCCCTATGCTACGCTCCATTTGGAGCATTTTTCATGGAGTTTTTTTAGGGGGAAAAAACGCCATCATAATGTTTACGTTATGCCGGTTTTGGAGCATATGGCCGGTGATTTTTTTATAGAGAGTGTGCTGGATACATACTGGCATCACTTTGGCTCCAGTTTCGGCCCATTGCGAAAAAAGGTGCTTGGATCCATGTTATACGTCTATCCACTTAGTGGGTACAGACTGGCACCACTTTGTGTCCAGATTGGGGACATACTGGAGATAGCGCTGTTCCTATAAATCTGTACAAAGCGGTACAGAGGATTTATCCGCACACGGTTGATAGGCAGACATCACCTGCTCCTTGACGCTCAGTTGCGCCGGAGAACGGGCCAGAGCTGGACCATTGGGAAAGATTGACGTGCAAGGCATTGCCAGTGGCATGGCCTTCTATCAGGATGACCCAGGTACTTTGGGTGCCAAACGGGTGGGCGCTGATATCACCAATGGCATGGTGATTATCCAGAAAGAAAATGGCCCCATTCAGTTTTACATTCAGGCCGGGACTTACAGCTTTCCTACCCTGGCGTCTTCCTTGGCTTCAGCGACCAACACAATCAGCGAATATGGGGCATTACCCATGGCGTATTTAAAAATCGTGCCATCTTCCCATTTTTCGGTGGAAATTGGCAAACCGCCGTCCCTGATTGGCGTGGAGGATGCCTTCACCTATCAGAATATCAACATTGAACGCGGTTTGTTGTGGGATATGGAACCCACAGCGAGTCGCGGGATCCAGTTCAACGCCAGTGAAGGGCCTTTAAGTGCTTCCCTGTCGTGGAATGATGGTGACGGTGAATTCTCCATTGATGGCCGCAACCACGATTTTCCCATCGCTGGGGGTAATGGCTCGATCCACGATGATTTCATCCCCATCAAATATGCCCACATCCCGCATAGACCAGCCCGATACTCGGAGAATGAACGTCGCTTCCTTGTGTTGAACAAGATGCGCATTCAGATCAATCTGGTTTTCCACATAGTCATCGGCGGGAGACGGAAAACCTGCCGCAATATGGGAAACCATGAGCGGGAACCGGCAATGAGGCAAATCCGACCGCAAAGGACGGGGTGCTGTGGCCAGCAACGCCCGATTCGTACTGCCTGGAAATGCGCTGATCGAACTATGCATAAATGTCATCCTGAAGAGTATGTGGCTTTTGACCTTTTGCTGGTTGCCCTGCTTGATCCTGTTTCAGGCAGCCCCCGATAGAATGGATAACACCAATACCCTGCAACAGGTTCCAATGATCGGGTGCATACCTGGAAGACTGACGACCCAGCCAACCGGCCAGCAGCAAGGCGGGAATGATGACCCAAATGAAACTTAACGGTCTTGAAACCATTGACCGCGCTGGTTTCTGGGAAGATTTTGCGTGAATAGTACGCATGAGGAATCCCTCTTGAGCGCTTACTATATATTTATATAGTAAGTATTCCGCGCGACGCAAGTCCACTTTTCGCCTGGTGAACGGTTGAATGTCCTTATGCCGGTTGTGTTCCATCCCAAGGCAGAATGGCCTCTGGTTCATCAAAACGGGGGCTGTTCACCTGTGGGGTCACGGGAAAGCTTTCCCAAAGCGTCGCTGCGGGTTGTAAACAGGGTTCCAGATGTTTGCGCTGGGCGTGCGGATGCCACCAAAGCGACCAATGCTGAGGATTCAGAACCAGCGGCATTCGTGGATGCACCGACTGCAGTGTGGGGGGGGTGGCAGGAGCGGTGAGAATGGCAAAGGTATCCTCGGTTTGACCCTCTGTGCCCTTGTGTCGATCCCAGATGCCGGCCAGCCCCAGAATGCTCTGATCCCTGGCCCGGATGAGTACGGGCTGTTTTTCAGAGGGATCTTCAGGAATAAAAGGCCACTCAAAATACCAGTCTGCCGGTATCACGGCTCGCCGCAGACGAAAGGCTTCCCGAAACAGCGGTTGCGTCGCGACGGTTTCCACCCGCGCATTGATCGGTCGTATCTGGGTGCGGGTACTCCAGCCCGGCAAAAATCCCCAGCGCATGGGCACCAGTTCGAGACGCAGATCCGGAGCCTGACGCAGGACCGGATGCATCTGACCTGGTGCACGGTTGTAAGAAGGCGGGAATGCGCCATGCACCCGAAAACTTCCCCAGGCCTGCTGAAGATCCTCTGGACTGTGAATGAATCCATAGCGTCCGCACATGCATCCTCCCCAAATTACAGCCTTTGCTGACCATGCTACCATTTTACCAAGGTCAGCGGAGAATCGCTGCGTCATGAGTCTTGTTCCTATGGCCAAATCGGCGCGCCCCAGTAGGATGTGCCCACAGAACTCCTGGGTGGCCTGATTGAGCGGGTGGCCTTTTATAGCAGGAACTTTAACCACTGTGCGGAGACCAAAAGCAGGAAGCTCTCGCCCATCACCAAGGAGACCCACATGGTCAAGCGTTTTGCCAAAGACAGCGATATTACCCCGGCTTATGGATCCCGCACCATGGATCACCCCATTCCCAAATACCGTTTGCCTGATGGAGAAATGCCTGCGCAAACAGCCTACCAGTTGATTCATGATGAACTCATGCTAGATGGGAACGCCAGGCTCAATCTGGCCACTTTTGTTACTACCTGGATGGAGCCTGAAGCTGAAAAGCTCATGGCTGAAACTTTCGACAAAAACATGATCGACAAGGATGAATATCCACAGACCGCCGAAATCGAAACCCGCTGTGTGAACATGTTGTCTCGTTTGTTCAATGCCAACCCCGAAGAAAAACCCGTAGGCGTCTCGGCCATTGGTTCCAGCGAAGCCGTCATGCTCGCGGGTATGGCGTTGAAATGGCGCTGGCGTAAACGCCGTCAGAATAAAGGCCTGAGCACGGAAAAACCCAATCTCGTCATGGGCCGAAACGTGCAAGTCGTCTGGGAAAAATTCTGTCGCTATTGGGAAGTGGAACCGCGTTATATTCCCATGCAGGATGATCGATATACCCTGACTGCCGACGAAGTTCTGGCTATGGTGGATGAAAACAGTATCGGTGTCGTCGCGGTACTGGGTACCACTTTTACTGGGGAGTTTGATCCGGTCAAAGAAATCCACGATGCCCTTGTGGCCCATAATCAGCACAGTGGGTTGCAGGTTCCCATTCATGTCGACGCTGCCAGCGGCGGTTTTGTGGCCCCTTTTCTGCAACCCGATTTACACTGGGATTTTCGCCTGCCCAATGTGGTTTCCATCAACACCTCCGGGCACAAGTATGGACTCGTATATCCTGGAGTGGGCTGGGCGCTTTGGCGGGGTGAAGAACATCTCCCGGATGATTTGGTATTCCATGTCAATTATTTGGGCGGCGACATGCCCACTTTTACCCTCAATTTTTCCCGCCCGGGCAACCAGATTGTCGGACAGTATTACAATCTGTTGCGTCTTGGGCGGGAAGGTTACACGCGAATCATGTCGAATTTACGGGATACTGCCCTCTGGCTTTCTGGCGAAATGGCTAAAACAGGGCCCTTCAGTCTCTTGAGTGATGGCAGCGCCATTCCGGTATTTGCCGTACGCCTCAAAAAAGCCAAATCCTATAGTGTATTTGATGTATCCGAACGGCTGCGTATTCGGGGCTGGCAGGTTCCTGCTTACACCCTACCGGAAAATGCAGGCGGAATCGCCGTATTACGGCTAGTCATTCGAGAAGGGTTTTCACGAGATATGGCGGGTCTGCTTTTACAGGATATCAAGAACGTGATTGCTGAACTGGAAGCAGCCCCGCCCGCTACCCAAAAATCGGCAGATCAACGTTTTCATCACAATTAGCAGGCTTATGTCGGACTTTCGGTTTTGAAAAAATACAACATGCTGATTTATAGTGCTATCTGTAAATTCTCAGAAAATGGCCGATGTAATAGAATCAGTTGGTTAAGCGAATAATCCGGCAGTCTGCTAGCGAACGAAAGTAGCGGTGAAGCTTTAGCACAATTCGACCAGAAGATATCAATCAGAGAAACCACTCTGACAACATTTTGAAAAATGTAAAAATAGAACGCATGGAGGGCTTCCACATTCGTTGTGAGGAAATGGTCAAACTCGCTTCTCATCGTTTTACGGCGAAAATGTTTGCGGGATTGTATCGGTCAGTCGGTGATAGAACGTGCAGTCGTAACACAAAAAATCACGCTTGACATTACGGTTGACCCTGATGTTTATCATGAACTTAATATTGGTTGAATGTTAATCAACGTCATCTTTTGCCCTATGTCAGCATCACGCTTTTGCCACACAACCTCGTTGAAAATGAACATTCAACTGAATGATAGGCTGCGGCCAACCGGTCTTCTCGACGCTGGATCTCTTCGGGCAGATTCACGCCCTCGGGAATTACAGACTGATCCGCTTGTTCTGCCAGCGCAAAGAGCTCCTGCACTTCGGCTTGGAGATGACGCTCCATTTGCTCAATATGCCCATGGGACAGGGCTTGATGTTTGGAAGCGTTGGCGTGAATCTTG
>NZ_JAAOMP010000082.1 GCF_018853815.1 Acidithiobacillus sulfurivorans
CATTTTGAGCCGATTTCGGTCATTATTGCCCTGTTTTTTGCGGTTTATCTGCATTTTCCTGCCCTACAGGCGCAATACGGCCATACGTTTTATGTTCCACGCCAGGCAGACCAGACTCCATTCTCCTTGAACCTGACGCAGGCCGTGCAAGGAGAACTGCCGGAATCCCATCACGGATTTGATAATCCCGAAGACCGGTTCTACCGTTTGTTTGCGCAGACGGTAAACGCTTCGGCCTGCCTGCGTCTTCAGACGATGT
>NZ_JAAOMP010000083.1 GCF_018853815.1 Acidithiobacillus sulfurivorans
GGTTCCTCGTCATTTCAAGTGGGTAGCCTGAGATCCAGCTTGCCCAGGATCAGGTAGGCCAGGTTGATAAAGTTCTTGTGCGTGCGGTAACCCCGAGCCTTGGCCTTGGCGGATTGAATGAGGCTGTTGAAACCTTCCAGAATTCCATTGGTGATCTGGCTCTCGAACCATCGGAGCACGCCATCCCAGTGATTCATGATGGTGTAGGCGACCTTGACGATAGGCGGCAGATCGCTGGTTCTGGCGTTTTCCAACCAGGCTTTCAAGAGGGTAGCCCCCTGATGGCGATTCTTGATCGTGAAGATGTCCTGAAAGGTCAGGCGGAACTGGTAGGCCTGCGCCGTCTTGAGGTTCTGGTCTTTGAGTAATGCCTGCAGCTTTTCTTTCTGCTTCACCTTGAGGTTGCAATCGTTCTTGAGCCAGAGCCAGCGGGTCTTTTTGAGATTTGGCTGAGTGAGGACTTCCCCCTTGCGCACGTCGTCCACGGCCTCGTTGACGAGCTTCATGAGGTGAAAACGATCGAAAGTGATCTCCGCATTGGGCAGGTGCTCGGCAGCCCCTTTCTGGAAGGCCGGCGAGAGGTCCATGCTCACATCGGTGATCGCTTCCGCGCTACCACCATGGGCCTGTAGATCTGCGGAGAATCTCTCAAAGGTCTTGGCATCCTTGCCGGGAGTAGCGAACAAGAGTCGCCGGGCATCCAGATCCACGAAGAGCGTGATGTAGTCGTGGCCGCGCCGACTGCTGGTTTCATCGACGCCGACGGCATGGACATGGGCCATATCCACTCTGGTACGGGCTTCTGGCACATAGTGGTCAATCACCCGCCACAGGAGCGTGTCGGTCTCGCCGACTAGGCGGGCTACGGTCAATACCGGCATCTCCCGCACCAGGGTCATGATCAGCGCTTCGAAGAGCAGGGTGAAATGCGAGCCTTCCCGTGCCCAGGGAACAGATATCTGATGCACTCCATGCTCCTGGCACTTCACACGAGGTACGCGGGCATGGAGATAGGCTTCATGCTGGAAGAAATCCATGTGCCGCCAAGTATGGTCACGGGTATCATGTACCGGACACTCCTCACCACAGACGGAGCAAGCAAAGCGACTACCCTTGGGAAAGTTGATGTGCAGATCCAGGCGTTTCTCCTCCACCGTGAAAGTCACATGATCCACCAACCACGGCGGAACCAATCCTAACGCGAGAGAAAACAGCTCTTCAGGGACCATCAGCTAACTCCAATTCAGGGCACGACCGCTCCACAGCATTCTACCCCCTACCCACTCAATCTGACGAAGAGCC
>NZ_JAAOMP010000084.1 GCF_018853815.1 Acidithiobacillus sulfurivorans
CAGCAAAGTACCCAGGGTCTGGGCTGCCTGATTCAGCATACCGACCAGCGCATCGTACAGATACGGCAACAGGAATACGGTCCCGGTTCAAACGGCTCTCCGGCAGCATCGCCTACTACCTCCACTACCGCACCTACGGCATCCACCACCAGCGCGGTCTTTTTGGCCCCCTGTCCGACCCCGGGCACGAGTGCTTCCGGAGGCATCAACTGGAACTCCATGCAGTCCATTGAGCAATACTTCAAGACGCACGAGACAGCCGCACCCCATCCCGCATCAGCAGCCTGCCCCGCAGGCAGCTGCTGCGTCAAAACCTCCGCACT
>NZ_JAAOMP010000085.1 GCF_018853815.1 Acidithiobacillus sulfurivorans
AGATGATGTTGGCACGACCGGTGCTCCCCAAGCGATACCGAGAGAGGATAGCACTGCTGCAGTGACCCAGGCAGTCCTGCGCGGCAATCGGTTCTTGGGTCGGGTTCCTGCTGTACCCACTGAGAGCGTCAACAGTGGGTGGGGGGGCTGCGTATGCTCTTCAGGGAGTTGGGGATCCATCTACCTTATCCGCCACAACATGAGAATTCTTCTGTATATTTTTTGACCATACCGTAATAACGATTAAAAAACCTATAGATGTGATTAAGAAATCTAACTGGAAAAATAGTAAAAGATGACGATACCATCCATATAAAAACAATAAAAATACCAACAATTGTAAAAGAAAGGCCGATGATGCCAAAATAATTAACAAAAAAATAAATGTTGTAATTAAAAAAAACGAAAAGTCTAAAATAAAATTATTAAAAGATCTTCCAAATTCTGCTAGGGCTACAAAAATAACAATAATGGTTAGCGCGTCAATTTCTCTGCCTAAATCAAAAGGTATTTCAAGCAGATAAAACAACATCATTTGTAACAATAACAACATAAATATTATGGTTGTTAAGGCTATCTCCCATCTAAAGTGATTGTACGTGCTCAGTAGTGACGTTTTAAATGTCATTTCTATGGCCCCTTACAATTAGAGCTTTGTCTGAGCCCTCCGTAACCCATTGAATGGCAGATACTGTAGGCACCCGGCAACAATGCAACTGCACGAACATGCTTATGAACCATATACGCTGGGCTTCATCTCTATCCCTCGGTGCTATCAGCTGCCGCCTGAGGGAATTGGAGCGCCTGAGGGAAGCGGCGGCGGCGGAGGCAGAATCTTAGGTGCTATCTTGTGTGCCCTATAGCCCTTGGCGGCAAGCATCTGCAGAGCCTGCTTGAAATAGAGATATTGCTGCATCTGTTTCTTGTCTTCCCGCCAATGCGGGTTGTACATCAGTTTGGAACGACCATTCTTCGTTTCCTTCCAATAGCGCCCAAAACTGCTTTTTTGTTGGAGAATGGCGTTCGCTAGTTCCTGCAGGTCATGATCGTAGCCATGCTTTAACAAAAACACGACATAGTCGAAGCGATGGTGGCCAGCAGCATTTAGGCCTGCGCTTAGCAGACCTACATAGTTTACATTAGCCCCATGCTGCACGAGCAGTTTCATATTGGCGGTACGCTGGAACATAATCGCATTTTCCAGAGCCGAACTACGCCCGTGATGCACATCATTAGGATTTCCGCCATACTTCAACAGAATCGGCAAGATTTTTGGGTCGCTACCGCCCGCTGCAAGCCAAACCGGCCCTTGATCATCTTCCATCGGCTGGTTCGGGTTGGCTCCATGCTTCAGGAGGGCCCGCATACCGTTGTAGTTGTGGCAGGACATCGCCCAAATGAGCGGAGAAATGCCCCCTTTCCCGCGATAATTCACATCGGCACCAGAGTGAACCAGATGCACAATTTCAGAAGCATCCCCCTTGCAGGCGGCATTGGCCAGTGCGGCAGCTTTTGCATTAGAAAAAACGTCTTGCGCGGTCATGCCGTGCAGACGAAACAAAGCCGCATCGGATGTCGTGTTAAGCAGGAAGAGCAGCGTTATAGCCGCTACAGCAATAATGTGGATTCGTTTATAGACCGTCATGAGCTTTTTCCTTTGGGACAAATCAGTTGAGTCACTTCGTAGTTGAGCGCATGAACCACCTTATCCGCCTTGTGATAAACAAGGGCTTCTTCTTCAATATTGGCCAGGCATGTTCCGGTAGTAGGCGTCGTTGCTGTTTCTGAATCCAGGGCGGTAGGAGACCAAGTGGTCAGAGGTAAAACCACTTGTTGCCCTAATGATCGCGGAAGGATGGTCGTACTTTTCATCGCCTGACCGTATCTTACCGACGAATCAAGTGCAATGGCATACAAAAATGCCTTTGTTATTGAGGGTTCATTTTGCAGCATGCAGGAAAAATCGGAACGTAAGGAATGTCCTTGCACTTGACCAAGGAGTTGGCCGTTGACTTCCAAATTAACGATTGTTGCCGGATCAGAAGCTCCAGTAGCTTCCAATGTAGAAGTGCTCACTCCTGCTGAATCAAAAGTGACTGCTGGATCTCCAGTAATACGGGCTTCCAAGGCTGCCAGTCCACCACCAAGAGAATGACCGGTGAAAACCACGTTATGTCCGTTGGTCAGGGCTTTTGCCAATTTATAGGCATCAATATTATATTGCCGCGTTGGATAGCCCAACGCCTGCCTAACGTCTGTCGTATAATCCAAAAATGTTGGTATTCCGTGGAAATAAGTGGGGGATGTGCCTCTGTTTGCAACAATATATTTATGAGTATATTTATCATAATACACCGACGCATAAAAACCAGACGCAGGGTGTGATAAGAGCCCGGGCTGATTGATCCCCAACACGGCCAGTGCAGAAGTGTCATTGTTGGGAATCCGTTGGACAAAGGACGGAAGATAGGCCTGTGCGCTGTTGTTGTATACATCGTTGGAAATCAGCGCGTCAGTCATTTCGTTAGCCAGTTTTTGCGCCGCAGTCGTGATGCTGCATGTGCTTGAGGCGGAGGATGCCGGCAGCTGTTTAACCAGGTTATCCAGCCGTTGAGCGATATTCACCATCGAATAATGGGCCACCGTAGCCTGCGAACACAACCAAATAGATAAATAAAAGCCATCAACCCCTCCCCAGGAATGGTTTCACTCTCCAATATCAATTCACGGGCAGCGTCCTTGTTTGTTTGAGGCAAGTCTCCACATCAATGTGCTTTCCCGTCTTGCCCGCGCTACATCGTCCCAGGTCATACTGTCTCTCAATGAATGTTGATGGCGGATTTGTTGCCGGAGACGATGGGTTATCAAAGCTTTTGATATAAAACCGAGCGAACCCGTTGATCTGCGGGAGCGCTGTCTGAAGATCAGTACGAGATTTGTAAAAAATGTCGACTTTGTTTGGGTCAGTTGCATCAAGTGGATTCCCGTCATTTTCCCCGATAGTTCCAACAGATATACCCCCCACTGCTAAAACTTGATGTCGCGCGTTCAGCACGACGAACGCTGTGACCAAGGCTTGGCCGGGGATGATACCACCTTCGACGAAAACACCTTGAACGACATGGGACCATTTTCCAGCAACTGATTGCATTCTATCGCACAGGGCATCACTAAGAATTTCTGGTGGGGAATTAATTTTTTGATTTATGGTAAGCCAAGAATTCGTAATAAATTTTTTACCAACAAAATCTGACGCCTCTTGGATTAATCTCTGGGTTTCACTGAACTTCATGTCTAGCATTGAGTTTTTTTTGGGTATTGGTGTCATCTTTGAGATCGATGACGTCCTTTGCACGTTGTCGCCCGCCAAAGCAGGGGATATAGCCAAAAATGTCGCCAGAAAACTAAAGGCGACGATCATTTCTTTAAGCATTTTGTATACTCCTTAAGAGAGCCATCACTTATGGAACTTTGCAATTTATCTGCCTCTCTTTTATATCTATTATAGAAATCACTTCCTTTCTTGAAGTTGGATTGCATTGCATGAAGATCTGCAACTACGCCATTCCAATCATCTGATTTTATATCTGGTACAAGTGCCAGAATATTCCCGTGCCAATAATAATAGTCGAAGAGCGTGGTTTGCACTGGCGCTGGCAACAAGGCAAAATTTTGTCCTGTTTCGTCATCAAATGCCTTGACGACCTGACCTTCGTAGCTTGCGTAAGCGAGGTTGTCAAAAGTCTGAGCTTGCGTGGCCGTGATACTCATGGGGTGCTCCAAGAGATATATTTCTGCGTTACATCCGGTTCTCTGCGGAGGTGGCAGATAGGGTTTGAGAAGATTGAAAAGCCCCACATTCTGTGTAGCATTGATTCCCATAGAATTGAGCGAACGGATGCTTTGTTGCGATAAATCGATTCCTGCGCTGACGGTAATGCCGCTATAGCAGGCCATGTCCGGGTTGGGGGTGCACGAGTAGCTGGGCGGTGCCTTGGGGTCCTTGTTGGGCTTCTTACGCACAGAGAGCGAGCACGGCACGTCAACATTCGTCACTTTGTAAGGCCCTAATTCATTCTGAATCGTGAATGAGCGATCAATTTTTATTGCCGACTGGCATGTGTCCGCCGTGCGACTACACCGATTGGCAGAAGTCGGATTGCAGGACTTCGTCGAAGCCGTAGGCGCGGTCACGGGTGCGCACTGTGTCTGAGTAGCCTGCTGTTCGGGGAGTGCGGAGGTTTTGACGCAGCAGCTGCCTGCGGGGCAGGCTGCTGATGCGGGATGGGGTGCGGCTGTCTCGTGCGTCTTGAAG
>NZ_JAAOMP010000086.1 GCF_018853815.1 Acidithiobacillus sulfurivorans
ACAGGAACTCTTTACACTGGCAGAACAGGCGGATCAGTCCGGGATTCCCGAGGGCGTGAATCTGCCCGAAGAGATCCAGCGCCGAGAAGACCGGTTGGCCGTGATGGCAGTGGCCAAGGCGAAGATTGCCGAGCGGGCACAGGTCCGTTATGCCAAAGAGAAAGAACATTACGACACGAAAATGGCGCGCCGTGCGGAACAAGAAGCCCTGGGGCAAAAACCCCGAGGCAAAGCCCCCCAGGCACCGGACCCTGCGCCTAAAG
>NZ_JAAOMP010000087.1 GCF_018853815.1 Acidithiobacillus sulfurivorans
CACTTTCCGCTTTGCTGCGCTCATCGTCTCCTCCTGACCAGACAACAAGCTTAAACTATTGTCTCAAATCTGGGGTCCACTATACTGTAATAAGTCCAGCCAGCGTTGTGAGTGATTTAAGCGTCCTGATTGCACGTCCAGTTCCCAGATGCCATCATTGGCACCGCGCAATATGAGTTCTTGACGTGCCTGAAGATTACTGAGAATTTTGCTGGTTTCAGCCAAATCCAAATGGGCTTTTAATCGCGCTTTAAGTGCACTGAAATCTACCGGTTTGCTAACAAAATCATTGGCGCCTTTGCTCAGAGCCTCAACCAGATAATCTCTTTCATCAAAAGCGGTCACCATGATGATGGGCAAACTGAGAGGGGTGCTGTTTTGACGTATCCGCTGCAAAACTTCCAAACCATTCATGCCGGGTAATCCCATATCCAGTAGAATCCCCGACAGAGCGTGGGTTGCGACAATTTCCAATGCGGACGGCCCATCCGGGGCATCAAGAACCTGCCAGCCAGCATGACTCAGGCGTCGTACCAGGAGTTGACGACTGGGAGTATCGTCTTCAACCACCAAAATGCATTGTGGGTGTTTATTATCGTCTGAATTGTTCAATTTTAATTAATAGTCTATCAAAATCAATGGGCTTGGAAAGGTAAGCTACGGCTCCTGCGCTAATGGCGCGTCGCTGATCATCAATCATGGAGTGGGCCGAGAGTATAATGACGGGCAGTTCTGGATAAACAGCATGAATTTGCGCCAACGCTTCCCAACCATTGAGCTCGGGCATGGCAATATCCATCAAAATAATGTCAGGATGCTGGGCTTTGGCCATCTCAACGACACTCAAGCCATTCTCGGCTTCCAGAACCGAATAATTTCGGCGCAGAAGGCGGCGAACCAGCATTTCCCGGTTTCGTGAATCATCTTCTGCAACCAAAATAATCATGGATTGATGCCTGTTGCCTGATAATAGCCAGGTAACCTCATGATAAAAGTAGAGCCTTGTCCAAGTGTGCTTTCTACCCGGATATCTCCACCCAGCATCCGACATAAAGTGGTGGTGAGAGTCAAACCTAATCCTGTCCCGCCATAACGGCGATTGATAGATCCATCCGCCTGAGTAAAAGCCTCAAAAATTTTCTGGATTTGATCGGGACCAATTCCTGGTCCTGTATCTTTAATCCACCATTCGACGTATCGCCGATGATCTTTTGAAGATGATTCCCGATATCCCAAGGTGATGGACCCATGTTCCGTAAATTTTGCGGCATTACCCAATATGTTAATCAAGCATTGTCGAACTTTACCCATATCAGTATGAATTCGACCAGTCTGATCGGGTAACTCAAATTTAAGGACGTTTCCTTTAGACTGGATGAGCGTATGTAATGTCGCTGCAGTAGATCGGGTAAAAGCCAAGGGATCAAAATATTCCGGAAAAATATCTGTTTGGCCGGCTTCTATGCGACTTAAATCCAGAACATCGTTAATGAGACCGAGAAGATGCCTACCTGCATCACGAATGACCATTAAATCATTGTGAGTATTGGCACCAGGTGCCCCATCTTCCAGTTCTTCGAGAATCAGTTCGCTATAACCAATAACTGCATTGAGAGGCGTGCGAAGCTCATGACTCATACTGGCAAGAAACTGACTTTTAGCCTGAGAAGCGGCTTCAGCGGATTCTTTGGCTTCAGTGAGCATGGCGGTTCTTTCTGCTACAATTTTATCCAGATTGGCGGTTTGCAACTCGCGTTGGTCTATAGCTCTTGCTGCAGCGCTTAATACAAAATTGACCAGTAAAGTCAGTTTTTCCGCCTCTTCATCGGCTATAGAACAATGCACCACAAAATTGAAATCACCATTAACGGCCTGACAGAGCTGGTCAGAGATTTCCCGCATGGCCGTGTGTAGCTGACTGATGTCGATTTGCATATTACTGGTCAGCATGTTAACTCTGTTCTTTTACCAAAGTGACTGGTTCAGGCCAGTGAAGGAGAAAAGCGCAATGCTGATCTCCGCGTTTACGACACTGGATGGTGCTCAGCGTCATATTCTCCTGGTACAATTCGGCGACCGCCTCCGCAAGTTTACGGTATAGTGTACACCATTGATTTGGAGAACGATAGAGCACTTCAAGATCACCATTGTCGTGCTTGATTACCTGGAATTTATCATTAATAGCTTTCAGTTTTTCGGCGTTTCTGAGACCGGATCCCAGCATATTATGAATGGTAGTTTGATGAATTAATAATTCTCGACTGGTCCGTGCTTGAGCAATAAATACCGGGAAGCGATTTCGGACATCTCGCAAGAAATAATCTGCAAAAGCGCTGAGTGCTGCTTCTTCGCTTACCTGTAGAACAGCACAGGCATTTTCGAGAATTTGTTGCATTTGCTCATTTTCATAATCCGTATCAATTCTAAACTCGAATTCTTCAGGTAAGCTTGTACGACGTTTTACTTCAAGCAACGCTTCCGGGCCACCTATTTCTTCGACCATTTGCAAAACCAGTTTTTGAATCAGACCAATCATAATGCAGCACCCCCAGCCTCTTTGGGCGCACAAACCACCTGGTTTCGCCCTTTTCGTTTTGCTGCAAGCAATGCCTGGTCAGCAGCGCGCAGTAATGTCTCGCTGTTACTCATGTTTTCACTCAATTCGGCGACACCGGCACTGATGGTAATGGGCGGCAGTTGGTCGGATAGACTCATGGCTTTGTTGCGGATACGTTCGGCTAAAGCTGCTGCGTCGGCCAATTGGCATTGGAGGCAGACGATCATAAATTCTTCTCCTCCGACCCGGGCCGTGAGGTCACCAATTCGCGATGTTTCCAGAAGCAGTTTTCCCAAGGCTTCCAGTACTAAGTCTCCTTGATCATGACCATGTTTGTCATTAATTTGTTTAAAATAATCAATATCTATCATAATACAGCTTAAAATGCTTTGGCTGCGCAGGGCACTCGACCAGTGCTGATTCAGAAACTCATCCGCTCCCCGTCGATTGGCAAGGCCTGTTAATGCGTCTTTCATCGCCATGGACTGTAACGAGTTATTTTGATGAATGAGTTTTTCGCAGTTACTTTCGAGTGAAGAAATGAATTCAACTATCTGTTGGGCTACAACGAGTTTAGCTAATAAGACACTCCGCGATATGGGTTTGCTCAAATAATCGTTGGCACCGGCTTCCAAAGCTTCCACGGCATAACTCTGATTGTAGTGAGCTGTCAAAATAATAATGTACAGACGGGGGCCAAACTCACGACGTAGTCGACGACATAAATCCAGTCCATTGATTTCGGGCATCACCCAATCTAGAAGAATAATACGTGGTGAATTTTTATATATAACGGTGAACGCTTCGTCTGCAGAAGATGCCTGCAGAGTTTGATAACCGGCAGGCTCCAGGGTGCGTTGTAACAAGGCTCGATCTCCGGCCTGATCATCCACCAGAAGCAGTGGTTTGTTGCGAATATCTTCTTGATCATCTCGTGATCGCATTAATGTATTACGAATTGATTCCAGATTATCCAGTCCTGGGGGAGATTGCGGCAATTCAAATATTTCGGCGATATCTGCCCACTCAGAGAGTACATGGTGAATCATGGCTACAAAGTGCGGTGTATTCATCCACCAGCTTTGGATGTTTTCCTGCAGGACTTCCAGGCTGCGCTCAGAAGCTGGAGACATGGCCCATTCAGTGATACTACGTCCGGCCCCGAGAATACGAATAAGCGTCTGCAGTCGATCTGGCGCACTATTAGAGGCGTGTTCAAGATCAAAATCAGCACCAGAATTGCGGCTTTCAATAGCCATAATCATGGTTTCCGGGAGCCGCCACTGTCGCATCAGAGCGGCCGTCAAATCGTGACGACTAAATCCGAATTCATTTTTTTCCAGAATTTTCTGTTCTGCAAAACTTAGGCCTTCATTGCTGAATATGGTGCTTTTTTCTGGAGCGGTACAAACCATCATCAGGCTGCCGATTTCACTTAATAAGCCAAAAACAAAAATTTCTCCGGTGGGCCAGTTTCCCATTTCTTTCGCCAGGGCCTGCATGGCAATTGCCCGTAATAAGCTGGCTGACCAGAAATGATTTAAATCAAAACCGGGAGTGGAAGAAAGCTTTCCATTGATTAAGGCAAGGCCCAGTGCCATGCGAACTAGCACTTGCAGACCTATTCGCATCAAGGCTTCATCCAAAGATACAATCGGACGTGTAGGACGATATATGGGAGAATTGGCGAGCTTGATAGTTTTTGCTACCAAAATCGGATCAAGACGAATTAGCCGTGCAGCTTCGTCCAGGCTTGCATCTTCCTTTTGCAGCAACTCCATGAGCGCTAATGTACTTTGCGATGGAGAAGGACAATTGCCTTTTTCTAGCTGAGGTAAAAAAGCTTCAATGAGCATAATTGTACGCATCCTTCCATTGATCAATTCTATAAAATGTAATTATTTTAAACTGGAAGACCAGTTCATCGATTCCAGCGATGCAGCCGTGATTTCGGCAAGAGGTAGCGCCAGTGTTTGCCCAATTTTTTTAACCGTGTCCAGATCTCCATGTTCTGCCGCTTCAACAAGCGTCAGTATTGCGCCGTCCTCGCCTTCATGGTTGATGATGGCTTTGCGCATGTCATCTGAAATTTTCAGTTCACTCAAAAGATCTGGTAATGGTTGCTTTAAATAAACATCCAGAAGAGACAACATGCCAGCGAGAAAGCTACGATGAAGAGCCGCTGGCTGATCATCCAGGACCGGAGATTTTTCTCTGAGAATTTCGGCAAATTTGGCGCGAGTTGCCGCCATAACGAGAACAGATGATTTTTGGGTACCCTGGCTGGCAAACAACAGTAAAGTCAGCCAGCGTTGTAAGGGTTGTCGACCAAGTAAAATAAGGGCCTGGCGGATACTCTCTATTTCCTGACCACGAGTCATTCCAGCAGAATTTAAATAGCGTAAAAGCTGATACGAAAGACCCGGATCACGGCGAAAGGCTTCTTCGATATCACAGACAGGGTTTTCTTCGAGTAGCAAATTGAGCAGGTTGAAAATGGTATGTTGATTGGAGGTCAGGGCTTTTCCTTTGACGACTTCCGGTTCCATATAATAAAAGCCTTGCGTGTAATCGACTCCTGCCTCGAAGCAGCGACGCGCCAAAAGGGCGGTTTCTACGCGTGTGGCAACTATTGCCGGTTGTCGGGGAAGCTTGCAGTTTTTAATTTGCTTGATCCAGGCTTCCCACTGTTCTGGTACGTTGCTAAAACAGTCGATCTTGATGAAGTCAACAATCTTGAGTAATGCCATGTGCCAGGGGGAGGCTTCAAAGCGATCCAGAGCCAGACGAAAACCCAATTTCTGCAACTGAAGGAGATGGCCGAGAAACTCCCGACTGGGTGCTTCGGTAATGGTGAACTCGGGAATTACCTGGCGAGCAGGAAACAACTCCAGGCTTTTTTCATCGAAGTTGCTATTGGTGAAGTTGATGAAGGCGGGTTTCCCGCCCAGCAGGCTTTCGAGATTGTAGACACTGAATGTTTTGATCAAAACCCGTGCCGAGCAAAGAAAGGGGTCTTCCAGCGGCCCACTGCTTTCGTTACGCGCAAAAAGCTCATACCCGATGATTTCATCCTGGCGTCCGAGTATGGCCTGCCGTGCCACCAGTTCTTGATTATCTTCAGGGAGCATTGAGTTTTGGGAGTTTGGGCTCATCTTGTTACCACAATCCTTGACACGTGAATGATACAACAATTAGTCATTTTTCTGGAATCTAGCAACCCCGTTGGGTATGAGCATGGAGCAATCCAGAAAGCTGCACAAGCAGCATTAGCATCCCCTAAAGTTTTATCGGCTCCGTGCCGTATTGATCGATGACTGTTTTAAATTTGATACAACTCTCCAGGATGGATAGATAAATGGCAACGGAAGCACTCGTTCATGCCCTCGGGCAAGCTGTTCAAGTCTTGAGTTCTCAGGTGCGATCCGGACGCGTCCAGATGGAATCGGCAATTGCTGACCTCATGTCCCGTTTTGTCAATTTGCATCAGCGTCTCGGTAATGCTGTTCAGGCATCACGTGGTGATAGCCAGGGTGGCTCTCCTCAAGATCTTGCTGCGTTATTTCAAAGTAGTGAGAACGAGCTGCTGAGTGTGCTCAAGCATATTGCGGCGGCGACTGCGCAACATGAAGCACAGCAGGCCACTATTTCTGCCTTGTTGCAACAGGTTACCGTCCTTGAAAGG
This sequence comes from Acidithiobacillus sulfurivorans, assembly GCF_018853815.1. Taxonomy (GTDB): domain Bacteria; phylum Pseudomonadota; class Gammaproteobacteria; order Acidithiobacillales; family Acidithiobacillaceae; genus Acidithiobacillus; species Acidithiobacillus sulfurivorans. The sequence goes on from NZ_JAAOMP010000087.1 coordinate 6,243, forward strand.
ATGGCCAGAGATGTGGGTGAAATTGCCTCTCAGACTACCCTGCTGGCACTTAATGCAGCCATTGAAGCCGCTCGTGCGGGGGAGCAGGGTCGTGGTTTTGCGGTGGTGGCCGATGAGGTTCGCAAGTTATCCACGCGTTCCAAAGAAACCAGTCAGCAAATGGGTGAAAGCGTCAAGGATATTACCACTTCAATCCGTGGGGTCGTACATCAGTCTGCTACAGCCATTCAGCAAGAGCGCCAGTTTTTGGGTAATGCGGAGCGGTCGATTCGCGACGTTCTTCATCGTCTTCAGGATATGACCAGGCATTTGAGCGCTTCTGCAGAAACTTTGCAGCAGGAAGCAGAGGGAATCAGCGCAGAAATGGATCAATTGCTGGTAGCACTGCAGTTTCAGGACCGGGTCAGCCAGACCCTTACACATGTGGAAGAAGGGATGGAAGAGTTACCCGGTCATCTGCAATCTGACAGCGATCAGGGCCTGGAAAGCTGGCTCCAATCGTTGGTAAGCAAGTACACGACTTCAGAAGAACGGTCCATTCATCGCGGGGATGCTACTGGGTCTTCTTCGGCAGGGGATCAGGAAATCACCTTTTTTTAATAAGGATACTGTGAAATGGCAAAAACCGTATTGGTAGTTGATGACTCTGCTTCACTGCGCCAAGTGGTAGGCATTGCCCTTAAGGGCGCAGGTTATAACGTGATCGAGGCCTGCGACGGCGTGGATGGGCTTGCGAAACTGGCGGCGACGGACAAGGTTCATCTCATCATCAGTGACGTGAATATGCCAAATATGGACGGCATTCAATTTGTGAAAACGCTTAAGCAAAAACCGGAGTACAAGTTTACCCCGGTGATCATGCTGACCACGGAAGCCGAAGAGGAAAAAAAGAGGGAAGGGCAGGCGGCAGGCGCCAAGGCCTGGGTGATCAAGCCTTTTCAACCGCAGCAAATGCTGGCCGCCGTCAGCAAGCTGATATTGCCCTGATTATGAGCCTCGATATTCAGCAGGAAGTTTGTGCGGGAAGATTGCAGATGCGTCTGGCCGGTGAACTGGATATTTACGCCGCCGCAGCTCTACGCGAATGCTTGCACCAAGTTGTGGCACAACATCATGAAATCGAAATACTTTTAGCCGATGTCAGTGAAGTGGATGGCGCCGGTTTACAGATTTTGGTAGCAGCCAAAAATGAAGCATTGCGGCAAGGTACTCGCTTATCTTTGAGTGATCATTCTGTTGCCGTCGTTAACGCTCTGCAGCTTTGTCGCCTGGACAGATTTTTTGGTGATCCGATTGTATTGACCAAGGAGATGCCAGAATGATGGATCTGGATCCGCAGATGGCCGCAGCCCTTCAGACTTTTTTTGAGGAAAGTCGAGATTTGTTGCAAGAGATGGAAAGCGCACTGCTATTTATGGAAGACCAGGGTGCAGATTTGGAGCGCATCAATGCGGTTTTTCGGGCGGCTCATACGATCAAAGGTTCTGCAGGTTTATTCGGACTTGAAGAAGTCGTACGGTTTACGCATCGACTGGAAAATCTCCTGGACCAGATTCGCTCTGGCACCAAGATGCTGACGCCCGCCAATATCACCCTGCTCCTCTCCTGCGGTGATCATATCGGGGATTATCTGGACCGCCTGGTTTCTGCTGCGCCTTTGGATCAGCATTTTCTCTCGGAAGATTTAAGGCTTCTCGCAGAACTCCAGGCCGCGTTGGGTGCAAGGGAGCAAAAATTACCCATTTCCAAAGAGAATAATCTACAGCTTTATGAGCATACAGAAGCTTCTTCATCGTCTGTCACGGAAATACCAGCGGATGAAAAAGTCTCTACATCTGCCAATTGGCATATTTCTCTCCGTTTCGGAATAGATACCTTCCGCGACGGCATGGATCCTCTGTCATTTCTGCGATATTTGCAGCAAATAGGCGATATTACGGGGCTGGTCACCCTGACTGATGCCTTGCCTGCATTACCGCAGATGGACGCAGAATCCTGTTATCTGGGTTTTGAGATTGGTTTTAGTAGTGTCGCTGACAAAGCCACTATTCTGGATGTTTTTGATTTTGTGAAGGAAAGTAGCGTGGTTCATCTGCTGCCCGCGCATAGTCAAATTGGCGCGTATCTCAAAATGATCCAGCAGCTTCCAGAGGCAGATCAACATTTGGGTGAGATTCTGGTGGCGGTGGGCTCATTGACGTCGGAAGAGCTGCAACGGGCTTTGGCATTGCAGGAAAATACAGACCAGACCGGTCAACATCAGCCATTGGGAGAAATCCTGGTGGACCAGAAAATGGTCCAGGAGCCTGTAGTACAGGGTGCTTTGGAAAAGCAGCAACAGCAACGGGAGTCGCAAAGTGCGGAGCGGCAACTGTTGCGGGTGCGTGCCAGTGATCTGGATTATCTGGTGGATCTGGTAGGAGAGCTGGTTATTGCGAGTGCCGCCAATCGGCTTTTTGCGGGTCAGGACGCCCTGGAAGCTCGCCTGGAATCGGCCACACAGGTAGCTCGCCTGGTCGAGGAAATTCGCGACGGGGCTTTGCGCCTGCGCATGATTGATGTATCTGAATTGTTTCAGCGTTTTCCTCGGGTAGTTCGCGATACTGCCCGCACTTTGGGCAAGGATATTCGTCTGGAAATGCATGGCGAAGGCACTGAACTGGATAAAAGCATGGCCGAAAAAATTACCGATCCATTGATGCACCTGGTGCGCAATGCCATGGATCATGGTATTGAACCTGCCGAGCAGCGTCTGCAGGTCGGTAAACCCGCTCAGGGTTGTATTGCTTTGCATGCCCGTCATGATTCGGGGGGCATTGTCATAGAAGTGAGTGACGACGGTGCTGGTCTGAATCGTGAAAAAATCCAGCGCAAGGCGCTGGAAAAGGGCTTGATTACGGCCGATCAGGTCCTCAGCGATCAGGAAATATACGCCTTGATATTTGCCCCGGGATTCTCCACAGCCGATAAAATCAGTGATATTTCCGGTCGCGGCGTGGGTATGGATGTGGTTCGGCAAAATATTGAATCCGTGCGTGGTCGCATTGAAATCCATTCAGTCTCTGGCCGGGGGAGTATCATGCGGATTCATCTGCCCCTGACCCTTTCCATTATTGATGGTTTTCTCGTGCGACTGGCCCAGGATACGTATGTGATTCCCTCCGAATCCGTAGAAGAATGTCTGGAATACCCAAAAGTGCAGGGTACGGTGGGGTACATGGAATTACGCGATCAGCCTTTGCCTCTTCTGGATCTGAATGCGGTATTCAACAAGCGCGCTACCGACGAAAGTCGTCGTAATGTGGTGGTTGTCAGGCATGGTCTTGAGCGTATCGGGATGGTAGTGAGTGGCATTTTAGGCAGTCAGCAAACGGTCATTAAACCGCTGGGTAAACTATTTGAGCAAGTACCGGGTATCGCTTCCGCTACCATTCTGGGTAATGGCGATGTCGCCCCGATACTGGATATACCTACTTTGATTCAACGGCACTATGCCATCAGCGCGAAGTCCGCGCATTCATTCATTCATTAAAAGGGGATAAACATGTTTGGGAATATGCGTATCGGACTGCGCCTGGGTCTGGCTTTCGCGCTGGTTATTTTGTTGCTGATGCTGGTAGGTGCTACAGGTTGGTGGGGAGCCGGAAGATTACAGAAGGATCTGGAAACCTCTACGGGCAGGGTTTCGGATAATATTCATAAAGTCGATTCCATGATGCTGGCCACAGCCAAACTGAAAACCGCTTTTGCCTTTAGTTATGGGCTGCCCAGTCAGGCCAAACAGGCTTCGCAAACTCTGTCTGCAGGTACTGCCAAAATTTTCTCCTATTATAGCTTTTTGAAAAGTAATTTGATGGATCCAAAAGCCAAAATTGTGCTACCGGAATCCAAAGCGGCATTCATCCAGTTCATGAATTCCTCACAACAATATTTGAGTATGCTGGCAGCGATTGCCCCTGATGCCAAAAATGCGGCGGCACAAGTACAGGCAGCTAACCAGTATTACCAAAACACCACGTTGCCCGATGAAAATCACTTGCATGCGGTTAATGAGCAACTTCGTGAAGACGCACTGTTAACGATGGCAACCCTCAAAAAACAGGGTGCCAGTGATGTCACTCTGGTGATTGATGCCATTGTTATTATTTCCCTCGTTTCCATTATTTTGGGAATATTGATTGCCTGGGCATTGTCCCGTTCCATTACCCGCCCATTGGCCGAGGCGGTCAGCATTTCCGAGCGGGTTGCTGATGGTGATTTGAGTATGCAGGTGGTCTCTCGTAGCCGCGATGAAACGGGCAGGTTGATCGCCGCCATGGCACAGATGGTCGAAAAGTTGACCCAGACCATTGGTGAGGTACGCAGTGCTGCTGATAATTTGTCCAGTGCTTCCGAAGAAGTCAGTGCAACCTCTCAATCCCTGTCGCAAGCGGCTTCGGAACAGGCTGCGAGCGTCGAGGAAACTTCGGCAACCCTGGAAGAGGCCGCAGCATCCATCAAACAAAATGCGGAAAATGCTCGCGTTACCGATGATATCGCTACGGGAGCGGCCAAAGAGGCGCGGCTTGGTGGCGCGGCGGTGACTGACACGGTGCAGGCCATGAAAAATATTGCCGAGAAAATCGGAATTATTGACGATATTGCTTATCAGACCAATATGTTGGCACTGAATGCCGCCATCGAAGCGGCGCGGGCGGGTGAGCACGGCAAAGGATTTGCCGTGGTCGCCGCAGAGGTGCGCAAGTTGGCCGAGCGCAGTCAGGTCGCCGCACAGGAAATTGGTACTTTGGCCAGTAGTAGTGTCAAAGTGGCTGAACAGGCGGGCAACGCGCTCAATGCACTGGTGCCCGCCATTGGCAAAACTTCTGATTTGGTGCAGGAAATTAATGCCGCTTCCAACGAACAGGCCACCGGAATTGATCAGATTAATGTGGCCGTGGGACAGCTCAATCAGGTTACCCAGCAAAATGCCTCGGCATCTGAAGAGCTGGCGGCTACTGCCGAAGAAATGAGCGGGCAGGCGGAGCAATTACAACAACTGATGGCGGCTTTCCGCTTGCGTTCCGGAGGGGCCGCAGTCGCATCCAGGCAGGGACATACAGAGGGTAAAGGGAAAGGTGCTGCTGTAGCCCATCTGAAAAATGCCCACGCAGAATCATCCGTGAGCGGTGCCGACAGTCACGAATTTGTCCGTTTCTGAGGAGCTTGTCATGGAAATGCTAGCAGCCCAAGAGTCGTCCACATCGCTGCGTTCATGGGCCGGTCAGTACCTGATTGTCCAGCTTCAAGGTGAAGCCTTCGGGCTGGATATATCTGGTGTCCGTGAAATTATTGCCTACATTGTTCCTACCCAGATCCCGATGATGCCTGATTTTGTGGTAGGGGTAATCAATTTACGGGGGCAGGTGGTCCCGGTGATTGATATGGCCCGACGCTTTGGGCGTCCGGCTACGCAAATTCATAAACGGAGCTGTATTATCATTATTGACCTGCAAGACGGTCATTCCCGACAACGACTCGGGGTGGTGGTAGACGCGGTGAATGAAGTGCTGGAATTCGGCGCAGAGCAAATTGAAGCTGCTCCACAATTTGGCGCGGGTTTACGGACGGAATTCATCCGGGGTATGGGAAAAATCAATGGAACTTTCATGATTTTGCTGGAAATTGAGAAGGTGCTTTCCATGGAGGAAATGTCAGCGCTCTCGGTAGTTGCAGCCAAGACCGTTGAGTCTGGCTCTTCTGACCCAGAGACCTGAAAATGGCTTCATCCCCTCATGATCTGGTCATGACCCTGCCTGAATACCAGCGTATTCAGACATTTCTTTCTCGTGAGGCGGGAATTTCATTAGGACCAGCCAAGCAAACATTGGTGATGGGTCGTTTGGGCAAACGCCTGCGTGCCACCAACTGCCCCAGTTATGATGCCTATTTGCGCTTGCTTAATCAGGATAGTGAAGAGCGACAACGCGCCATAGATTTGCTGACTACCAATGAAACCTATTTTTTTCGTGAGCCTAAACATTTCGCGTTTTTGGCAGAACAGGCCATACCTGTCTGGAATAATCAGGAAACCGTCAGAATTTGGAGTGCTGCCAGCTCATCCGGTGAAGAAGCTTATAGTATCGCCATGGTTCTTGCCGAAAGGCGTGCTAAAAGTTGGGAAATTTTTGGTTCGGATTTAAGTAGTCAAGTATTGTCAGCTGCTGAAAAAGCCATTTATCCCATGACGCGAGCTGAAAAAATTCCTAAACCTTACTTAAAACGGTACTGTTTACGTGGAACGGGCAAGCAGGAAGGTTTTTTTTCCATTGCGCCGGAAATTCGACGTTTCGTGAAGTTTTCACAAATTAATCTAAATAGTACATTGCCGAATGTCGGAGACTTCGATATGATTTTTTTACGCAATGTATTGATATACTTTGAAGCGCCACAGAAAAAATCAATTTGTCAACGTTTATTGCAGCAATTGCGTCCCGGTGGTTTTTTTCTGGTTGGACATTCGGAAAGTCTCAATGGGATTGTAGAGGGTTTGCAGTTGATCCAGCCGGCAATTTACAGGAAGGAATAAATTTTTATGGCGATCATGGAGATTTTTCTCCAGCCGGGAGACTGGTATTTCGGTGATAAAGATACCCGTATAAGAACGTTGTTGGGCTCCTGTATTGCCATCACTATCTGGCATCCGCGACTACGGGTTGGGGGTATGTGCCATTTTCTTTTACCCGGCAGAGGTGTTTGTACCCCATCCGTGGGGCTCGACGGTCGCTATGGAGATGAGGCTATTGCCGCCCTGATGCAGGAGCTGCGGAGGCAGCGCACGCATCCCGGTGAGTATGTCTGCAAGATTTTTGGCGGCGGCAACATGTTTCAAACTCTGGCAGCGCGTAGTGCTCTCAGAGAGCCATCGGGTAGAGCTTCCACGAGTCCGGATTGCAGCGATGTACCCTGTAAAAATGTCAGGGCCGCCAAAACTCTGGCTACTCAGGCGGGTTTTCATGTGACTGCTTCGCATTTGGGTGGACACGGGCATCGTAATTTGTATTTCGAAATATGGACGGGTGATGTTTATATGAAATTTACCGGGCATGGGGCATTAGTACAGAAAACGGATTAAAAATTATTTTCCAGAGTGGATATGACCCAAAAAATACAGGTTTTTATTGTGGACGACTCGGCGGTCGTCCGGCAGGTTCTCCAGGCCGCATTAAGTCAGGATCCGGATATTGCCATTTTGGCGACCGCCCAGGACCCGTTGTTTGCCTGGGATCGCATGCAGCGGCAATGGCCGGATGTGGTGATTTTGGATATTGAAATGCCGCGTATGGATGGTGTGACTTTTCTGCGTAAAATCATGCAAGAACATCCGTTGCCTGTGATTATCTGTTCCAGTCTCGCGGAATCGGGGGCACAAATTACCCTGGATGCTCTGGCCGCAGGGGCGGTGCAGATTATCCAGAAACCCCAAACTGGACTAAAAGACTTTTTGCAAAAAGATGCACCGGAAATTATCCGGGCCGTGAAAGCTGCGGCACGCGCCAATTTGCGTAATATGCGCTCTTCACGCTCCCCATCTCCTGAGACAGCCATTGCGCCACCGGTTTGTGCGGATTTGCTTTTACAAAAAAGTACGGAAAAAGTCATTGCGGTAGGAACCAGTACGGGCGGTACCCAGGCTCTGGAAGTTTTGTTGCGCGCCTTGCCGGTGACTGTGCCGGGCATTGTGGTGGTACAGCATATGCCGGAAAAGTTTACGGCGGCTTTTGCCGCACGGCTGAATACGATCAGCGCCCTGGAAGTGCGCGAAGCCCGGGATGGAGATCGGGTTTTGCCAGGGCGTGCCCTGATCGCTCCGGGCGGTAAGCACATGCGTCTGGTCCGCAGTGGTGCACAATTTGCCGTCCAGGTTTTTGACGGGCCTTTAGTCAAACATCATCGGCCTTCAGTGGACGTGCTGTTTCGTTCGGTGGCTCAGGTAGCTGGACGAAATGCCTGGGGCGTGATCATGACCGGAATGGGAGACGACGGTGCCCAGGGGTTGCTGGAGATGCATCAGGCGGGAGCCCGCACCATTGCCCAGGATGAATCCAGTTGCGTGGTTTTTGGGATGCCCAAGGAAGCGATAAAACTCGGCGGCGTCGATGAAGTGGTAGCCCTGACCCATATTGCCAGCCGCTTGCCGCGATCCATAGAAGGGACGCGCTGATGATGACCTCTTCTCAGGGGTTGGCTGATGAAGATTCCGTCATGCCGGAACCATTGAAAAAGCTCATACTGATGTCGCAGCGTATTCGAAAACGGCAGCGCATTTTTATCCTGTCAATTTTGCTGGTTTTTTTGAGTCTGGTTGGCCTGACGATTTTCAGTATTGGCAGCTGGCAGCAGCACTTGCTGGATCGTTCCCGGCTACGCACACAGGAAGCGGCCACTCGTCTGGCCGAAAGCTTTTCCAGTAATCTCTCTGCCATGATTCAGATGCACATGCGTGATTTGCAGTTTATGACGAGTTTGCCGACCGGGGAGCTAAGCCCCGATTTGCTGCGTCGTTTTAACAACATGCATCCCTGGCTTGCCGGAGTGTCCTGCCGTTCGGGTGATGGTTCGCATAAACCCCCGCTGGCAGTGGACTATCCGCAAGATTTCAACAGGTTGCTATCAGACGGTGTCAATGCGTGGAAAGGCGGAGTAGACCGTCCCTTTGTGGACAGGAAAGGGCTGCTGCATATTCCTCTGCGTATTTTTGCGTTTTCCGTGCAGCCATCCGGCAAGGGTTTTTATAGAACTTGTCAGGCTGACTTGTTTTTTGGCAATCAACATGCCAGTGCCAGCCCGGAGCATGCTCATATGCTGCTGCTTCTGGACGGGCGACACCATGTTCTCGCCCAATGGATGAATGGTCACTGGCAGCAGGCAGAAGATATTCCTGCGGCCTGGACTGCGCACCTGGAGATACCGGTTCGCGATACACCATGGACTATGCAGGTGCGCTGGAATTCCCAGCCTCTCCCGGATCTTCAGCATTTGCTTGATCGTCTGGATATCTGGACCGTATTGCTACTTGCTACTGAATCTGGGCTGGCTTTGGCCGCCTTGATCTGGATGTATCGTCGTTTTGTGGAAAGCCGTTATCAGCGGGCGCATCAAGCCTTACATGAAATGGTGGATGAAGCGCATGATATCAATGAAATGTATATGGGGTTGGTACAACTCAGTGTCTTAGGCACGGGGGCGTTAGCCGCCTATGTGGCTGTGCCTGATGAAAAACAGGGTACTTTACCCGTGATAGCGGCTTCGGCTCGTAAACCAGGGCTTGCCGAGATTCTCTGGCAACTACCCCTGAGTCTCGATCCGGAGAATCTGCCTTGGGGGCAACTCCTGCCCTCTCTGGCGTATCGTCTGCAATGCCGAGTGAGTCCGCGAACCCCTCATATCTCTGGCATGATGACCAAGGCGATTGCTGCTTATCCGCAATTACGTGGTTTTCGGGAGGTTATCGCCTGGCCAGTCATGACGGAAAGTGCGCCTATTCCGGTAGCCATTTTTGTGCTGGAAATAACCCGTCTGACCCGCTGGCTTTTTGGCCGTAATTTGATTGCGCATTGGGAATCCTTATTGCACGATCTCGAACGCTACCAGGAAAAAATGCAAGCGCTTAGGGATAAGGAGCACCTGCTGCAGACAGATGTATTAACCGGATTACCGAACCGATCCCATTTTACGACGCTCGTTTCAAATAGTCTGAACACCGCCAGTGAAGCTCAGCCATTATTTGGTCTGGCCTTGCTGGATATGGATATGTTTAATGAGGTCAATACTTCTTTCAGTTCACTGGAGGCAGATCAATGTTTACAGGAAATTGCCTGTCAATTACAGGGAGTACTGCCACAATCTGATGATATCCTGGCGCGTGTCGGTGGAGATGAGTTCGGGCTTTTCATTAAATTAAACGATACCGATCACGCCATTTCAATCAGTGAAGGAATTCTGAAAGCCGTTCAGAATGCAGCACGTAAAGTGTTGGACTCCACTTTATCTACATCTATTGGCTGGGCGATGTTTCCGGCCGATGGACAGGATGTCTACACACTGATGGCCCAGGCCGATGAAGCGCTGGCCGAAGCCAAGCGCCAGGGCGGGAATGCTTTTAAGTTTTTTGGAGGAGAAGTCGCCCGCCGTGCGAAGCAACGGTTGTGGGTACGACGAGATTTTCCAGGTGCTTTGCAGAAGGGGGATATTCGTTTTTTCCTGCAGCCCAAAGCCGATATGCTGGAAGGCTGCCTGACCGGCGTCGAAATGTTGGCGCGCTGGTGTCCAGCGCATGCTCACTGGATTGGACCCGGAAAATTTATGCCTTATGTCGAGGAAAATGCCCACTTGGTTAGACTGCTAGGCCGCTGGGCACTGGAAGAAGCAGCGCGTTTGCGCGCGCGCATGCAGTCAGAAGGTCTGGAGCTGCAGGTTTCGCTGAATATAGGTGCCAAACATTTTCTTGATCCCGCATTTATGCAGGATATTGAACAGTTGTGTCCTGATGGTAATGGTTTGACCTTGGAGATTACCGAAACGGCTTCTGTTACCGGGCGTAAATCTGCGCGTCCAGTTATGGAATGGTGCCAAATCCGAGGATTCAAGTTATCCATGGATGATTTTGGGACCGGATATTCTTCATTGCTTTCTGTTGCCCGTTTACGCTTCAATGAGTTGAAGCTGGATCAGAGTTTTATTCGGGCGTTCCGTGAGGATATCGCCAGTTTTGGTGTGGCGGGAGCCAGTCACCTGCTCAGCGAGTTGACGGACTGCGATCTGGTTGCAGAGGGTGTTGCTACCCCTGACGAACTATATTTGTGGCTAAAACTTGGTGGTCGCTATATTCAGGGATACCTTCTTTCTCCCCCGCTGCCGGAAAATGCCTTTTTTACCTGGCGAGCGTGCTTGATCCCGCCGGTTCTCCGTTCGGTACGAACAGTAGGCCTCCAGGATATGGCTAGTCTCTGGCAAGAAATTCATTCATAGTCCTGAATTGACGACAGCTATCATGGGTGTTGATAAGATAATGCATATTCTGGATCAGAGCAGGTATTTATGACGGAACAAATTCATGAAATGCGTCGCAATCTGTTTTCCGAACGTTTTCGTGTTACGGCCTCGGTAAAAGCATCAGGCATCCTGGAAAATTTATTACGGGAGCATATTTTCTGTACTTTATGGCTGGATGACCAGATCCAGAGTTATAACACGCTGTTGCTGGGCATAAATTTGGAAAGTGAGTTGCACATTGATGTGCCCTTGAATTTTCCTAAGCAGATTGATGCTGGCTTTCATGTCACGCTACTTTCTCGGGTAGATGGGGTGATCAGTGGCTTTCAGAGCCAAATATTGCGTCAAGACGAATCTGGCATTGTCCTGCATTATCCCGATGCGATTTATCAGCTACAGCGTCGTCAACTTTTTCGGGTACCTCCCACCGTACAGGATCCCGATGAGGTGGAAATTTATCGTCAGGGTGCCTTGATGGTTTCTGGACGAATGCAGGATATCAGTGCTGGCGGAATCCGGATCATGAGTCGCTGTCCAAAGGATCTGCCTTTTCAGCCCAGCGAAATTTTATCGCAGTTAGTATTTAAAATTCGCGACAGTGATCCTTTGCATATGCCTGCAGTCATTCGTTTTGTGGACAATCATGTTGCGGGAGCTACCGGCGTCATTCTGGGTGTGGAGTTTCAAAATCCACCGGCCGCTGACCAGGAAAAAGTGGCCCAATATGTGCAAACCCGTGATCGGGAAATATTGAGGATGCTGGGTATTGGACTTCGTAGTTCAGGAAAACAGCAACCTTCTTCTTGGAGCGATAAAATAAAAAGCTGGTGGAAAAGCTGACGGTTGAGGAGTCTTGCGCATGTGCTGGATACTTCTGCTAATTGTGTCATTGATACTATGGCTGTTGGCAGAAGCTGGTCGAGATGCCAGATTTATTGCCAGTGCCTGTCAGATGCGCGAAGAGGATGCCGAATGGTTGATTAGACGTCTGAATGTAGAAAATCGCTCATGAATTCCACGACTCTGGAAACGGCATACACCATCAGAGTCGTGGAAACGGCTCTTAATAATGCCACAGCATTATCGCTATCTCATAGCTTGCTGCCAGGGAATACGCTGAGTGCAAAAGTGTTACAATCGGGTAATCAGCAAACCATGCTTACGGTAGCAGGAAAGACACTGGCCTTTGATTTACCAGGCCACTGGTCAGTAGGACAGGAAGTGCAGTTGACCTACCTGGGTGGCAATAATAATCCCAAGTTTTTGCTGATGAGTCATTTGGCAGCCGTGCGTAGTGATCAGGTGGCTTTATCGGATACTGCGCAATCCTTACGTAACCTGGTCCAGACCGGGAATCCGGCTGCGCAAATCGTTCATACTGCGGCTATGTTAGCGCCGAATGAGGCGTCTCCGGCCCATATCGCGAATTTTTTACAGAGCAGTTTGCAGCAGAGTGGTGTTTTTTACGAAAGCCATCTGGCCGCCTGGAACCAGGGCCAATGGACCACACAAAACTTGTTGGCCGAACCACAAAATGCGGGCAGGCCCATGACTGACACCGCAGCCAATGCCATCCACAATCCTGTCCTGCCTTCCACTCAAAAGGGCGCAACCGAATTACTACCAACGAATGAAAATGCATCGCGAGCAACATTGTCATCTCTTCCTTTTTCTGCGGGTGACACCAGCAAGACCGCAAATCAATGGGTTGCAACTTATGCACAAATTGCCGATTTGAATAAATCGGGAGCGTTATTTTTATCCAGCAACTCAACTGCCGCTTCTATGCAGATTTTGGGACAACAAATCCAGGTTTTGAATCAGCAGCAGTTTGTCTGGACGGGGCCTCTTTGGCCAGGCCAGAACGTGAGCTGGTTGGTGAGGCGTCGTGATGGAGAGGGTGAAGAGTCTTCTCAAGCGGGTGAAGAGATTCACTCCCAGCGCTGGGATAGTACCCTGATTCTGGATATGCCCAAGCTGGGGCACGTGGAAGCCCGTCTTCAATTAGTGAAATCTACCTTACATCTGGTTCTCACTGCAGATCAGGCGGCTTTACTGCGGGCGCACGGAAGAGAGCTGATCCAATCCTTGCAGGATTTGGGCTTACAGGTTTCGACGCAGCAGATTCGTCCTGTGGATGATTCCGTACATGGATAAACCAAAAAGTGCGGTGGCTCTGCGTTATCAGGCAGAAGATACGGCCCCCACTCTGGTTGCCAAGGGTCAGGGCCTGGTAGCCGAGCAAATTATTGCCAGAGCGCGAGAGGCTGGTATATTTGTCCATGAATCCAAGGAGCTGGTTAATCTGCTCATGCAACTGGACCTGGATCAACAAATACCACCTCAGCTATATCAGGCGGTAGCCGAGGTGTTGGCCTGGGTTTATAAAATTGAGCGTGGCATGTAATTCGTTTTATTGTTAAAGTCGTCCAGCAAAAAAACAAAGACATCAAGGATAGTCATGTCGCATCAGGTGTTTCGAAACCTTTCCAGTCGTTTTACGGGAGTAAAACCTATCCGTCTGGCACGCTTCAGTTTGTTGATCGGTGTTTGTCTGGGCCTTGCGGCCTGTATGGATGAAAACACTTCCTATGCGGTGAAGCCTATCCACGAGACTCTGCCTGCCCCCGTCGCGGCGGGT
>NZ_JAAOMP010000088.1 GCF_018853815.1 Acidithiobacillus sulfurivorans
CTGTGGGGCCGATCCCTTCAAGATCGTCCAGCTCCAGTGGCATGCTTCACCCTGTGAAGATCTGGTGGAAAAAATGGGCATCAGCTGGGACAAGGCCAAAGCCGACTTCCAGGAATACCTCAAACAGGTCGAGCAGGGCAATGTGGAATACCTCTACAACCCCGAACTCGCCACTAACCAAAATATCAACATGAAAGCGGGCGCTTAAGGAGAAAAATCAGTGAGTGCACAGGATACAGTATTAGTCGTAGGTGCCGGCCCAGCCGGTCTGTCAGCAGCTGCAACTATCGCTTCGATGGGTAAGAAAGCGGTTATCGTCGAGAGAGAAGATATTCTCGGCGGTGCCCCTATTATTTCTGGTTACGCCAAACTCGTGCCTTCCGGTGAGTGGGCCAAGGACGCTATTGGCCGTATGGTCAGTCGGGTAGAAGGGGATGGCAATGTGGCCATCCACAAATCGACCAAGGTGACCATGCTTGAAGGTGAAGTCGGCAATTTTATGGCGACTCTGAGCAATGGTGAAAAGGTCGAGGCCGGGTCCATTGTGCTGGGAACAGGTTTCACCCACTTTGATTCCATCAACAAGCCGGAATGGGGTTTTGGTACCTATGAAGACGTATTGACCACCACCCAGATGGAACAGATGGTTGGTACCGGTCAGATTACCTGTCCTTCGGATGGACGGGTGCCCGAGCGTGTAGCCATTCTGCTCTGCGTCGGTTCCCGTGACCGTCAGATTGGTCGTGAATGGTGCTCAAAAATCTGCTGCACCGTTTCTACGAATCTGGCGATGGAAATCAAGGAAATTTCACCGAGCACCGATGTGTTCATATACTACATGGACATCCGTACGTTCGGCCTTTACGAAGACAAGTTCTACTGGAAGAGTCAGGAAGAGTACAAGACCAAGTTCGTCAAAGCGCGTATTGCCGAAGTCACCAAATCACCGGACGGTCGTTTGCTGGTGAAGGGCGAAGACACCCTGGTCAAACGTCCTATTGTGATTCCTATGGATATCGTTGTTCACGCTATCGGTATGGATCCCAATGCACTTAATCCTGAAATCGCCAAGACTTTTGGTATTGGTCTCGAAAAGCACGGCTTTATTGATCGTGCCGAGCAGTACACCAATAGCCAGGGAACAACGCGCAAGGGTATTTACGTGTGTGGTGCGGCTACCGGCCCGGAAGATATCGATACTTCTATTGCCCAAGGCCAGTCCGCTGGTTCACGTGCAGTAGCCGATCTCTTCGGACAGCAGAAAGTTGCCAGCTGATATCTACCAGGGCAGGAACGAAGAACATATCGTTCCTGCCACACTGCCCATTGAGCTCGACAAGGGCCTGCTCAATCGTTCTTTCTATGAACTGGAAGAAGCTTTTGAGGGACAACAGGGTCTTGCCGATCTGGTGAGCAGCATGGCAGAAAAGACGGCAAGTTTTCGCCGTCTGCTACTGGAAGAACAGCAACCCCTGACCGAAACACAAATGGAACATCTCGTCGCGCAGATGTTTACAGCGCGGCGGAAAATATGGCCGCTCATAAAGGAACAAGGTGCGGCCAAGGTTGGGGAGTTAATGCGCGATCTGCTCACCGGACACGGTGATCTGACGCAGCGTATGGCAAGATTCGAAGAGGCCTTGCCAGCTACTGGAAAAGTCAAACGTGTCATCAGGGATGTGGCGGCTGAAGTCCTGCACTTCAGCGACCCGGAGCGTTATCCACTGATGACCCGCTGGGTCTGGGATCAAGGAACAACTTCCGGAGCCATTCGTGAGTTTATTCGTGGTGGTGATTACCTCACGGATTTTCCTTTTGGCGAGAGCCCCGAAATGTTTGAGGGGCTACGTCAGTGGATGCGTGAAACACTGCTGGAGTTGGGCGTATATCGTGATGTTCCCTATATGGTGGACATCATTCTCTCTCATCAGTATTCACAGTATGTACGGGCAATGGCAGAAGGTTTTTTGCGTTCGGACTTTGGCGGTCAGACCGACTTTACGGAGCAGATTCGTAAGTTGCTGGGTGTTGAAGTACAGCGGCGGATGGGCGGGTCTCGTCTCAAAAGAGACGACATTCATTGATGAATTAGGGTTTAGGAGCAGCTATGGCTATTCATGAAAAAACACTGATCGATCCAGATCGGATTTTACAGCACGACCATCTGGTAGTGGACGGAGTCGATGTTTCAGGTTCCTGGAACACGATGATTACTCCTCGTACGCTGACCGACTATGAAGAAAATTTCGAAAAAATCATTCAGAGCTACAGCGGTGGCGAGAATGTGCATCGTTGTTGGCAGTGCGGTTCCTGCACAAACTCCTGCACCATGTACGCTCAGAACGTGGACTTCAATCCACGGTACTGGATTTATCTGATTCGTCTGGGCCTGAAGGCCGAGTTGATGAAAGATAAGGACATTATCTGGCAGTGCGTGTCCTGTAACAAGTGCACCAACATTTGTCCTAAGGACGTACGCCCTGAAGGCGTAATGAAAGCCACCGCACACTGGATGGAAGATAATGGGCTGACCCCCAAGACCCTTTCCACCCACTTTGACGAAGAATTCACCCATCAGTGTATTGAGTTTGGTCGCATTGAAGATACCGAAGTCATGATGGGTTTTTACAAGCGTTCCAATCAGCCTTTGGTGCAGGCCTGGATTGTTGAGTTCGGAAAGCGTCTGTCCAAGGGCTTGCCTCTGGGGCAGTTGGCGAAAATGGGTATGAATGTTGTTTTCCGTCCGAAAACCAAGTCCTGGGGCAAGACCGGAGAAGTACTCGCAGAATATGTGAAAGCACAGAAGGAGGCTGCTCATCATGGCTAAGGTTGCATATTATCCGGGTTGTGCGCTGGAAGGTTCCGGCGGTCCCTACGACAAGTCCACGCGCGTTCTGGTCAAGGAACTTGGCCTGCAGATGGAAAATCTTGAAGACTATAACTGCTGTGGCGCCATGGAGGTGAAGAATATCCACCCCATGCTGCAGACCTACATGTCCGCTCGCAATCTGGCCATTGCCAGTAAATTGCAGGGTTGTGATACGGTGATGGCACCTTGCAATGGTTGTTACCGCAACCTGAAGCAGACGGAATATGAATGTGCCACTTCTGAAGAAACCATGAAGACGGTCCAGGATCTGGCGGATAAATCCGGTGATCCGGTTTATGACGGTGATGTGCGGACGTTGCATGCTCTTGAGTGGTTCATGGAAGAAGTCGGTCCTGATGGTATCAAGAGCAAGGTCAAGAAAAGTCTCAACGGTCTGAAAATAGCCAATTATTATGGCTGTATGTATACCCGTCCCCGGCAGATCTTTCCGGAAAAGGACCAAGGTCCCGGCTCTGAGTCCAGCTATGCACCGCATTTTATGGACGACCTGCTCAATGCAGCGGGTGCGGTAGCCGTCGATTTTCCCTTGAAAACCGCTTGTTGTGGTGGTGCGCATACGCTTTCTGACTCGGATACCTCCACTCAGTTGGTGTTGAATATCCTCCAGGCAGCCGAAGATGCCGGCGCTGAAGTTATTGCTACCGAATGCCCGACCTGTCACTCCGGCCTGGAAATGCACCAGGTACGTGCGGAGACGGAATTTGGTATCAAATCCAACGTCAAAGTCATTTACTTCACCCAGTTGTTAGGGTTGGCTATGGGCTTGTCTGCACGCAAGGTTGGCATTCCCGACAACGTCAGCGATTCCATGGACCTGCTCGCGGCCAAAGGCATCGTATAACAAGGTTGGAAAGCGCCCCGTAATGGGGCGCTTTTTTTTACCTGCCGCTGTCAACAGGGGGAGGCTATGGAATGTAACGGATGCGAATTTCGCGCCGAATTATATTATGATCAGGAGTGTCAGATCTGGGTGCGTCGCGAAGGCGACGGAACCCTTACGGTGGGCATGACGGATATTTCTCAGTCAATTGCTGGTAAAATTTTGCATGTGCGGGTGCGCCGTCCGGGCACGCGCAGGCCCGTAGGCAAGCCGGTGGCAACCATTGAAAGTGGCAAATGGGCGGGTCCGGTTCCTAATGTGTTTGATTGCGTAATAGATTTGGCCAATGAAGATGTGCTGGAAGATTCCAACCTGCTGAATATTGAGCCTTACGAAGCGTGGATTGCCCGGGTTCGACCGGTGGCATCCGTGGACGTAGCGTTAAAAAAAATGTTTACTGGGGATGCAGCATTTGAGTTATATCGGCAGCGCTGTCTGCGCGACGACATCCATTGTGAACGGGGTATGCGATGAGTGATCATTATTTGAACGATGACGGTGAAAAGTCGGTGGTTATTGTGATGACCAGTGGCCCAAGCACCGCCCATCGTTGCGCCACGCCTTTCTATTTGGGTTCGCTGTTGTCTTCCATGGACGCAGAGGTTAAGATTTTTTGCACCATGGAAGCCGTAAAACTCATGAAAGTGGGCGTTGCAGAAAATTTGGCAGCGATGGAAGGTGGAAAGCGGATTATTGATTTTATCCGCGATGCCAAGAATGCTGGAGCTCAGCTTTATGTATGCCGACCGGCTCTGCCTGGATATGAGATTGAAGCGGATGACCTGATTGATGAAGTGGATGAAGTCGCTTCAGCAGGTGACCTTGCTGATCTGATTTTGTCTGTTGACCGGCTATTGTTTTTTTAATTTAAAACCCGAAGGAGAAAATGATGGGAACTGTACGTGGCTGTGAAATCCCCGAAGATTTGATGTACAACGTTGATAACAACGTTTGGTTGCGCAAGGAAGATGACGGCAGCATCACCATTGGTATGACTTCTTATGCCTGTGCTTTGGCTGGTCAGATTGTTTCCTACACCCCCAAGGGTGCTGGAAAGGACATCAAAAAAGACAAGTCTGCCGCAACGGTAGAATCCGGCAAGTGGGTAGGTCCGCTGAAGAGCCCGGTGAGTGGCACCGTGGTTTCCAGCAATGATGACGTAGCCAAGGACCCGGGCCTGATTAACAAGGATCCCTATGGTAGTGGCTGGATTGCCAAGTTGACCCCGGCTGACTTCGCTGGTGATTCCGGCGAGCTGAAAACCGGTGCTGACGCTCTGGCCGCTTTTGAAGAAAAGATGACGGCTGATGGTTTTGGCGGCTGCTGAGTTATTCAGATAGCCCTATCCAGTCAGACGGCCGCATTTTGCGGCCGTCTAGCTTTCTTAATGGTTGACAAGGATGGAAATTAATATGAACCCATGGTTAAACGCTGTTTCGCAAGTGGAAGCATTAGAAGATCTGACGCTCAACGCTGATCTGGTCGAATCCATGCGGGAGCGTTGGTCTGGCCTGGCTGGCAGCCAGGTGGGTCGTATCAATTTCTATACCCCTTCATTCAAACACCACGAAACTTCGGAAGTTTCTGCTTGTGGTAAAAATGCGTTCCCGGCCATCTCCATTACCGGCGGTGACTGCAAACTCCAATGTGATCACTGCAAGGCCAAAATTCTGGAACCCATGATTCCGGTACGCAGTCCTGAAGAACTGGATCGCCTGGTCGATCAGATAGTTCTGGACGGTGGTCGCGGTTTACTCCTGTCCGGTGGGTCGGACCACCAGAATGTAGTTCATTATGAACCGTATTTCCCTATGGTGCGCAAAATCAAGGATCGTTATCCCAACCTGCAAATTGCCATGCATACGGGTATTGCCACCCCTGAATTTGCCAGAGGTATGGAAGATGCGGGAGTAGATGTGGCGATGATGGATGTGATCGGCGCCCAGGACACCATCAATCAGGTCTACCATCTGCGTCGCACTGTGGATGACTTCGAGGCGGCCCTGGAGGCTTTGGTTGCTACCTCCATGAAGGTTGTTCCCCACATTGTTATCGGTTTGCATTATGGAGAACTGCTGGGTGAGTGGAATTCGCTGGAAATCATTCAACGGCATCTGCCCAGTGCCTTGGTGCTGGTCGTGATTATGCCCCAGTATGCCTCTTCCAGTCGTCCTTTTGTGACCCCGCCCACCGATGAAGTCGGTAAATTCTTTATGGATGCCCGTGCTGCACTTCCAGAAACCCCGGTGTTATTGGGTTGTGCGCGGCCATCAGGCGTTCACCGTTCCATTACCGATACCTATGCGGTCATGGCGGGTCTCAATGGGGTGGCATTTCCCTCCGATGGCATGTTGGCATTAGCCAAGCATCTGGAACGGGATGTGTTCGTAACGCCTTCCTGCTGCTCCATGATTGTCGGCGAAGAAGTGCTCAGCATGGGCGACGAGTCGACGACCATGCCTCTGGATTACGTACCTGCCGCTCCCAAGCGTCGCACCCAACTGCGCGATATTCCCATCGTCTTCACGGCCTGAGCAATGTACGTGGTATTTGTGACCAGCTTGCAGCAGCGTCGGGGTTACCCGCAGTGAACGCTGCAGCGCAGGCTCCCTGGCTGGTAGTAGATACGGGTTTGCGTCCAGCCGATGAAAACATGGCGCTGGATAAAGCTTTGCTGCAGGCGATGGGTGATCAGGCCATTCCCAACATTTTCCGCTTTTTGCGCTTTGAAGAATCGGCGCTGGTGGGTTACCACCAGTCTCCGGATCAGGAATTGAATCTGGATTTTTGCCGGGAAGAGGGCATTGCGGTTCAGCGCCGGCTTACTGGTGGTGGTGCGTTGATTTTTGATCCGACCCAAATTGGCTGGGAACTGGTCTGCCATCGGGATGCTCTGCCCAAAGGCGATATGGCGGCAGTCTCCCGGCAAATATGTCTGGCGGCTGCGGCAGGTTTGTCGAAGCTGGGGGTCAATGCCCGTTTTCGTCCGCGTAATGATATTGAAGTGGAAGGCAAAAAAATCTCCGGCACGGGCGGTATCATGGACGGCGATGTTTTGCTCTTCCAGGGTACCGTGCTGGTAGATCTGGATATACCCAGAATGCTGCGGGTCCTTCGGGTTCCGGTGGAAAAGCTGGATGCCCATGCCATTGCTTCTGTTGCTGATCGGGTCACCAGTTTAAGAGCCCTGCTCGGCGAAGCGCCTGAGCTAAGCATGGTTCAAGAGGTGTTGCTGGAAGGTTTCCGCTTACACCTGGGATTGTCTTTTGAAACAGGAGAAATGCCAGAACCGGTCATGGCCTTACTGCCCGGGATGTTGATTGAAATCCGCGATCCGGAATGGTTGGGTGTGAACAACCGTGCCCGCGACGGTATGCCACTGCGCAAAGCCAGTCTGCGTGCGCCGGGTGGAACCCTGCAGGCAGAAATCCTCTGGGATAGCTTCGGTAATCGGGTGCGTCAGGTGCATTTCAGCGGGGATTACTTCATTCAGCCCCGCCGCGCCATCGTCGACATGGAAGCCGCCCTGCGTAATGTGCATCTGAATGACGTGGACAGCATTTTGACGGAGCTGTTTGTGCAGCAGCGGATTGATGGTTTTGGTTTGCAGGCTGAACACTTCGCCAGTGTGCTGCGTATGGCAGCGGAGCAGCCATGAATAACATCAAGCTGGATGTGTTGATTATCGGTGCCGGCCCGGCCGGAACTGCCGCAGCCCGTGCGGCCGCCTATAAGGGACTGCGGGTACTGTGTGTGGATCGTCGGGCGCAAATTGGCCTGCCGGTACAATGTGCAGAATTTGTTCCCATGCCCTTGTTGCGCACTGTTCATGAAACCCAAGCGCGGGTGCAGGATGTGGCAGGCATGATGACGGTTCTTCCTTCCGGCCTAGCGCATCACAGCGTCTTCCCCGGTATCATGATTGATCGGGGCCGTTTTGATCAGGGGCTGGCAGAGCTCGCTCAGGCCGCCGGGGCTGAGGTGAAAACGCGCTGCACCTTTCTTGCCTGGGATGGTCGCCACGCCCAAATCAAGCTGTCTACCGGTGAGATTCAAGAGGTTGAACCCTTGCTGATGATTGCCGCCGATGGTCCGCACAGCCCGGTGGCTGAAGCGATTGGATTGCCTCATCAGCAGGTGGTTTATACCCGACAATACACGGTACCCTTGAATCATCCCTATGCGGATACGGATATTTTTCTGTCTGATGCTTTTCCAGGGGGCTACGGCTGGTTATTTCCGCGTGGACCTGTTGCCAATTTGGGTTTGGGGGCGGATAAACGCTTTGAGGATAATCTCAAATTACCGCTGGAACATCTCCATCAGCAGATGGTGGAGCGCGGCATTATTGGTCCCGAAGTGCTCGGTAGAACTGGTGGTGCCATACCCGTTGGTGGATTACGCACCATGATCCACGGTAATGTTTTGCTTTGTGGGGATGCTGCCGGATTGACGCATCCCATTACGGGCGCGGGCATCCCTGCGGCGGTCATCAGTGGGGAAGCTGTCGGTTTGGCCGCTGCCGCTTTTCTGTCCGGCGATGAAGATGCGCTGGAAAGTTATGAAGAAGACATGCAGGATCAGTTCGGACCCGCTTTGCGCCGGGCTGTGCAGCGCAGAACATCTCTGGAAGCTGTGTGGCGCAAGCCTGCAGCCCAGGAAGACCAGGTAATGCGATCCGCCTGGATCGCTTTTGATGAATACTTTGCCGCTTAAGGCAGATTGACAGGAGGAACGTCCATGAGTGCGGTAGTCGAAGAAAATTCTCAGACCCTAAATTTTTATCGCCCGGATTATTTCGTCAAAACACCGACGATGCGTTCCCCGGACTATGTGCAGTTGAGTACGGCGGCAGCCATTACCCTGGGTTTGGTGCCCGGCGTGATGCATCGCACCTCTTGTACCAACTGCCTGAATCTGCTGATGACCTACCCGGAAGGTTGCCGCGCCAACTGCACCTACTGTGGTCTGGCTCGCCATCGCGAAGAAAGCCGCGATTATGCCGACCGCAACTTCATTCGGGTGGACTGGCCGACGGTGCGGGTGGACGAAATGCTCGAACGCATTGCCCGGAACAGCGACAAGGGTGATTTTCAGCGTATGTGCATCAGCATGATTACCCATCCCGATTCAGACAATGACACCATGACCATGCTCAAACGCTGGATGGAAGTCGCCCCCCATATTCCGGTTTCCATCCTTTCCAACCCGACCACCATGGACAAGCAGGATCTCATCAACCTTAAAGAAGCCGGTGCGGACATTTTCACGGTGGCTCTGGATGCGGTGACTCCTGAAATTTTTGAGCGGACCCGTGGCAAAACCGTACAAAGCCCGCATTCCTGGGATAAATACTGGCAGGCCATTGAATGGGCGGCCGAAATTTATGGACCGGAAAAATTTGGCGCCCATCTGATTTGTGGCATGGGTGAAACCGAACAGGAAATTCTTGAAGTCTGTCAGAAAATGAAGGACATGGGTGGTCATAATCATATGTTTGCCTTTTTCCCGGAGAAAGGTTCCATGATGGAAGACTGGGATCCGGTGCCTCAGGATCATTGGCGTCGCGTTCAGTTGGGCCGCTTCCTCATTGATTATGCTGGTGGCCGCTACGATGACATGAAATTCGACGAATATGGCCGGGTAGTGGACTTCGGCTACCCCGAAGCAGAGCTGGAAGACATTATCAACTCCGGTAAGCCTTTCCAGACTTCCGGCTGCCCCGGCAAAGACGATGAAGAAGTCAGCGCCTGCAACCGTCCCTATGGCGATTCTTCGCCCTCGGATATTCGTTCCTTCCCCTTCGCCCTCAACAAGGAAGATGTGGAAATTGTGCGTCGGCAAATGCGTTTGCAGGACCTGCAATTCCCAGGCTGACTGGCTTTATAAATTGGTCGAATGAAGAAAAGGGGCTTCGGCCCCTTTTTTAATGGGGATTCCCCAAAATTCAGTAATATTTATTGTTGCTAATATGCCAATATTTTAAGCGCTGATAATTGGATTAAAAAATTGATAGATCAATGTTCTTGCAACACTGTTCCCGATAAGACACAATCATCGTGTCATTAGCGACACAACTGTGGGCGGAGGATACAGATGAAAAAATCACGGATTTTAGGGGTAGCAGTAGCAGCGACTCTGGCAATGGGAATTTCCAGCAGCGCTTTTGCAACGGATGGTTATCAATTGATTGGTATTGGTCAGTATGCCATGGGTATGGGTGGCGCGGTTGTCGCAGCACCAGATGATCCTTTGTCTGCAGCGATGAGTAACCCTGCCGGTTTGGCTCTGCTGGCCCCGCAGGCAGCTTTCTCGGCTGAAATTTTTAACCCTACGCGCAAAACCAATATGGGTTTTGGCGAAATTGGAAGCCATAGTAACGTTTATGGTGTACCTGCTATTGGTTGGGTAGCACCTGCTTTTGGTGATGGTATCGTTTTCGGCGGTGGTGTCTATGGTACTTCTGGGTTAGGGGTTAACTATTTACAGCAGGTTCCTTCTGGTGTTGAAGCTGGTATACAGCAACAGCTCGAGCAGAACGGCCTGTCCCCGCAGGTAGCATCACAGTACGCATCACAGTACGCAGCACAGCTGCCGGGTGGGCCATCATTCAATAACAGCTATATCCAATCATTTAGTAGTATCACTTTTATGCAATTGGCTCCTTCCATTGCTATGAAGGTGAATCATCATTTGGCAGTAGGTGCGACTTTGAATGTCGCTGCTGAACAAGCTTCGTTTCAACAGACCATGACAGGTTACGCGCCCGGTGAAGTTATGAATCAAAAAGGTGAGATAGTTCCCGTTCCTGGAGGCGTTGCGCAGACAGGTGGTCTGAATTTGTCATCACCATCGTGGGCCTATGGTGTAGGCTTTACGTTGGGCGCACTGTATCAAGTCAACGACATGGTAACCCTGGGCTTTACGTATAAATCACCAATCTGGTTTACGCCTTTGACCTGGCAAGCTGGAACACAAAATGGCCCTGGCGGCGCAACAGGCGCAGCTGGTCAATATAGTGGACATTTGAATTATCCTCAGCAGATCGCTTTAGGTTTGGCTATTCATCCTACCAAGCAATGGCTTATCAGTGTTGAGGGACAATGGATCAATTGGCGGAGCACACTGAACACGTTCAATATTTACGGCCCATGGACTGATGCACAAGGAAATGCGCAGGGTAGTGTCAGTCTGGGAACACACTGGAGTAACCAGTGGGTGGCCAACATCGGTACCCAGTACGATGTCAATAACTGGCTGCAGGTTCGCGCAGGCTACACTTACGGTAGTAACCCCATTCAGGCAAGTAATATAGGCAACAATATTTTGTTCCCGGCCGTAGTGGAGAATGCCATTACTTTTGGCTCAACCCAGAAACTCGGCATGGGCTGGAAGTTGACGGAAGCCTACATGCACGCCTTTGCTAATACACTCACTGGTGCTGCTGGTTCTTCACCGTTCGCTCAAAACGGTGGTACCCAAGCCCCCAGCGCCACCCTCGCCGAAAACTCCTTCGGTCTGCAAGTCGGTTACGACTTCTAAAACTATACCCCTCCTCAGGGTACGTAGGAGACGGGCGACCGTCTCCTTTTTTGTGTTCAGATTTCGGGACTGCGTTGGCGTCGCAAAAAATCCCTAACCTTGCGCCCCAAGGGGGTTTTGCGCGAAACTGGCCTGAATCCGATCAGCAAGGAATCTAAGGAATCTCATGAAGTCCATACCGATTACTGATGTCAGTAGCCTCAAAAATGAACTCAACAAATACAAGATGGGGAAAAAGCTGGAGATTCCCCGTTTTAATCAATTGGCGAGAATGGCCTATATGGGTCGTTTGGTCATGACGCCACTGGATCCCGAAGATCCGGCCTGCAAATCATTTCTGGTGCATGTGCAGGAACCTTTGGGCATGGCCGCGCACTTTATCGAACTGGATGAGGATTTGCAGGATACCATCCTGATTCTGGATAGCGAGCAGTCCATGGCTATGGCAGGTATTATGCAAGCGGGTGTGGAAGAACGGGTGCGCTGGCATGAAGCCTTGAATGAGCGGGATTTCTATTTTTCGGCCTTTTACCGCCCCAAGGACAGGGAAACCCGGGAAGAAAACGCCTGATTTGATGACCTTCGGCTATTTTCAGCTCCGGTCAGGGCAGCTCTGAGGGGTGCAGTTACGCATCATCTCCTTAGAGGTACTGTCCCCGGAGTTACTCCACAAAACCTATGTGGGGCTGGCAGAGGCGCAAAGTGACAGTGATCTGCCTATTTTGCTGCTGGTACAAAGCGCAGCACATCTGAGTCTGGGTGCGGCGCAATCTGCCGGGGCGGAACTCGACCTACCTGCTTGCAAAAAGCTGGGGGTCCCGGTGCTGCAAAGATCCTTGGGGGGCGGGCTGGTCTGGGTGGATGGCGGACAGCTCAACTACTTTTTTATTTTTCCGACGGCGTGGGGTGCGCGCCGTGCCCCTGAGCTTTTTGACTACATTGCGCCCTGGATGGTGGCTCTTTATGCCCATTTTGGGGTGCTGGTTGAGGCGCGCGATGGGCACGATTTCTGGTGCGCCGGACGTAAAATCAGTGGGACCGGAGCAGCGAGTATTGGACGCAGTCTGGTGCTGGGCGGTAGCGTCATGCTTCATGTGGACTGGCAGAGTTTTGTCGGTTGTGTGGCAGCCCCTTCGGAAGAGTTTCGCGCCTGGCTCGCGGAGGCCTTGGAGGACAGTGTCTGGAGTTGGTCGCAACTGTCCTCCTCGCCACCCACGCCCGAGGCTCTACGCGCGGCTTTTCCTCTGGTGCTGGAAAAGTTGGGTGTGCAAGTGGTCATCGAGACGGTGCTGAGTCGCGATGAGCAGCGCGCCGTGGCAGAAGCGGAACGGGAAGAGCCGGAATGGGAAGACCGCAGAAGCCGCCGCGTTTCTGCGGGCATTAAGATTAAAGCGGGCGCTTTTCTGACAGAACGCCATTGGCCGGAAAGGCAGTATTTACGTGTCTGGACAGAAAATGGCTGCTTTCGTATGGTGAAAGCCTCGCTGTGGGCAGAAAGCGAGACGCAGATGTTCAGTGGCTTGCAGATGGGTTCCCGCGCTTTCAACACCGCCTTGCAACAATTGACGGGTGACGAATATGACCTTTGGGCGGCGCGATTTGCCGAAACGGCTGTCTGGAAAGATTAAAATCCGAATCCAGAATGACAGGAGATGACGAATGCCCAGTATTGATGACCGGATGCGCAAACGTTTTATATTGATGAATAGTGATTTGGCATTGCGTCAGGCGGTGGAATCATCTACTCCGGAAAAGTGGGAAATGACAGAAGCCACAGATCTGGATGCTTTTGATGAATGGCAGGAAATTCTCTTGCACCGCTTTATGCTGCTGAATCTGGAAGATCCGCAAATCAGTGATCCGGTGGAATTGATAGACATGATCCGCCGCGAGCACCAGCTGAATATCCCTATTTTCTGTTTGGGTGGGAGCCGCGAATTGCGTGATCAGGCGCGTTCAGCGCGGGCTGACCGTTTTTTTGATCGGGAAGAAGGTTTGCAACGTCTGCCGGAATTTTTCCAGCAGTTTGCCTGGTAATAAAAAGCACCAAAAAATAGCGCCGCTGGCTTTGTTCAGCCGGGCGGCGCTTGATAGACCGATTGGCTCGGTGGTTCAGCCGACCTTGGCGTGTGCCTCGGTGTCCAGCAGCAGATCATGGCTTTCGCTCTGGCCTTCGGCGCTGACGGTCAGGGTAGCAATGCGAATGCCGGCATCCTTGAAGGTGACTTCGTAGGAGAAAATACCTGGCAGTTCCAGGGTGCTTTCTTTCAGAGTCTTGCCTTCACAGGTTACACTGACTTTGGCGCTGCCCTGACCTTCCAGCATGGCCTGAATCCGGAAAGGATGTCCGGCGACGCGACGGTAGACCTGAGGATCGCGATTGGCGTTGTATTGCAGGTTGTTCAGTTTGACCATCTTGACGAGTTTGTTGTTCATGGTTGCCCCTTATTAATCACACTATAAAATGAATTATACACGCATTTAGCTAAAACTCTTTTATCCTAGACGAAAATCTCCCGGAGTGGTAGCGGGTTTCGCCGAAAAACCGATCAGGAGTGATGATGACCGAGTCAACGCAGTTAATTACGGCACTGGATGCCGCCCATGAACGTATTGAAGCACTAGCCAGACAACAAATTGCAGGAATGCCTTTGCCCGAATTGCTGGTCGCTGGTATTGCCGAAGCGCAGGCCATGTTGCGCATTATGCTGGAAAACGAGCATAAGCCTTATGCCAGCGATGCGGATTTGCTGGAATTGTGGAAAACCCTGGTGAAGGGCAAGCCGCACTGGAATACGATTCGCGATAATTGTCGTGAACTGATTTACTACCAGAATTGTCTGAAAGCGGAGCGTCAGGATGCACTGCCCGCCCAGCCTGAGCGGATGGTGATTCATACCCTGCGTCATATATTTCTTTATTTGCGTAGTCATGCCGAACAAAATCAAGAGGGTTGAGTAATGAGTGAAATGATTATCCAGGAACCTTTTTATCAACCCGTAGCCAATGAAGTCGGGGTGTTTATGGCGGCCTGGAGCCGCCGTTTGCCGGTCATGCTCAAAGGCCCGACAGGCTGCGGCAAAACCCGTTTTCTGGAACATATGGCCTGGCGTCTCAAGCGGCCCCTGATTACCGTAGCCTGCCACGAAGATCTGACCAGCTCAGACCTGGTCGGGCGCTTTCTCATTGAAGGGGATGCCACGGTCTGGCAGGACGGACCCTTGACTAAGGCGGTGCGTGAGGGGGCGATCTGCTATCTGGATGAAATTGTCGAAGCGCGGACCGACACGACGGTCGTGATCCATCCCCTGACGGATCATCGCCGCCATCTGCCTATTGAAAAGCTGGGCACGGAAATCAATGCGCATCCCGATTTCATGCTGGTCATTTCCTACAATCCCGGTTACCAGACGGTTTTGAAAGATCTTAAACCTTCGACCAAGCAGCGTTTTGTGGGTATGAATTTTACCTATCCCCCGGCCGAGGTGGAAACCCGGATTGTCATGAAAGAGGCGGGGCTGGATGAATCCCGCTCCAAGGCCCTGGTGGCGGCAGCAGATAAAGCCCGGAATCTCAAGGATCAGGGCCTGCAGGAAGTGACCTCGACGCGCGCGCTGATTTACGCCGGAGCGTTGATGATGGCGGGACTGGAATCTCTGGAAGCTTGCACCATGGCGATCATCAACCCGCAAACGGATGATCCGGAATTAAGTGAAGCTTTGCTGGAAATTTTCCGGACTTTTTTCCCGGAACGTTAAGGAGCTTTCATGTCGGAAGCGACCGAAGAAATCCTCGAACATCTGGCGGCCATCAGTTTTGTGGCCGGGCGTGATGCCCGCGAAGCGCTGCCTGCAGTGACGCCGCTCGGAGAAGCCGCCACCCTGCGCTTTCTGGAAACAGGCAGAGACCTGTTTTTTTATGATCGGGAAGCCGGCAAGGCCTTTTTTCATGCTACGGCCAACATGGTGGCGACTTTTGGTGGTCTGGATCCCTGGCTGGAACAATCGCGGCAGTTTCTGACTCAGCGCGGAACTTTTCGAGCCGTAGTCGGCTTTTTTGCGCAGGCGGCCTCGGTGCGTAAAAACTGGGGGGCCGAAGGCGAGGCGCTGTGGTTCAAGCTGGGGGCGGCCTGGATTGATCGTCATGTGGATAGTGCTGCGGCTTATTTTCGGATGCCGGTGGCGCCGCTTTTTGGGGATAACGGCACAACTGGCCTGACTGCCCTGCTGCAACCTGCTGACAGCCTGGCCAAGGGCCGTCTGGGACTGGGGACTTATCTGGATGGCGCCATCAAGGTGCGCGGCATCTGTGGTCTGGACGGTGTAGCGGAATGGGCGCGACGCGGGGCAGATGTGCTGGCTGCCGGTCGGATTCGGGGTGAGGCCTGGTTCCGTCTGGAAAGTGATGAAGCCCGCAGCTTTCTGCTGGAGGTGCTGCCCGGTTTTCGGATGGGAACCCACAAGCGGCTGTTTGGTTTATTGCTGCAGGCCTGGACCGGATTGCATTTACCTTTGGAAGAGGGCGACTGGAGTCTGGAAGGGGGCCGCAGTTTTCTGGAAACCGATGGCCGCAGTCTGTTTGTACCGGCGGTCATGCCGGATCGGGAAGAAGCCCTGCTGGCTTTTTACCATACCGGTGCGCATCTGGCGTATGACAGCTATGAGCAGGATGCCATCCACGCCCTGTTTGCGGAAATCGGCATGGAGCATCCACCCCTGGACCCCGATCAGCGCATCACCTGGCGCCCGCTGTTTGCCCAGTTTGGCGAAGACCTGATTCGTTTCCAGATGATTTTTGATTTATGCGAAGACCTGCGCGTAGATGTAGCGCTGGATCGGGAAATGCCAGGATATATCTCTCGGGTTGTACGGGCAGCCCGTAAGCACGGACTGCCTGAGGGTGTGGCTGCTGCCTATTATGAACAGGCCCAACGCTATCTGGAAAATTACCAGCAAGGTCGGTTGAGCCCTGATCTGGCTGATTTGACCCGTTGTGAAGCCGGTATTGTGGATGCCTTTCGGGTAGCTATGGGGTTGTATGCCACAACCACCCTGCCGCCTTTGACCCTCACGGAGCGTGCCCGAGCTTATTTGCCCGGCCATTCTCCCAATGCCGCAAGGCCCGTCTATCCCCGGCAAAAAAGCGGCAGCGATGGACCGGAAGTAGAGGGCGACAGTGCCCTGGGTGCGGCTGGCCATCAGGAAAAACCCAAGGAAACCCCGCAGGCCGCCGAGGGGAATGACCCGGACATGGAAATCCCGCCCGAAGATATTCAGGGTACGGGGGGGCGCGTGGGCGTGGGTATTCCTTTGCCGGCCAAGGTGGTGGGCAGCGGTCGGGGTGTGAAAGGCCCCAAGGGCGGCTGGCCCTACCGCGAGTGGGACTACCGTCATCAGCAGTACAAAATGGACTGGGCAAGGGTGCACGAACGCAAGCTGCGCGAACAGGATGAAGCCAAGGCCATTGAAATAGCGGCTGAATATGATGGGACTTTGCGACGCTTGAAGCGCGCCCTGCAGGCCCAGAAGCCGACCCGGATGTCTCCCCGTCGTCGCCAGTATGAAGGGGAGGAACCGGATCTCGAAGCCGCTGTACAGTTTCTGATTGAAAAACGTGCCGGACGTTCGCCCAAAGCCAGCGTGTATTTGCAGCGCCGTCCCCAGCAAAGGAATACGGCGGTGTTGCTGCTGGCCGATCTTTCCACCTCCATCATGGCTGAAGCAGGAGATTCCGGGGTGCGCGTGGTGGACCGACTGCGTGCGGCCATGCTGCTTTTTGGTGAGGCGTTGCTGGAAGTGGGGGATCCCTTTGCGGTCTATGGTTTTGCGAGCAAATATCATGATGAGGTGCTGATGTACCCCATCAAGCGCTTCACCGACAAATTTGACGCAAGAGCCAGGGCCCTGTTGGGAGGCTTGTCGGGGCGTCTGGCGACGCGCATGGGAGCGGCTATCCGCCACAGCACCAAACTGATGCTGCGGAGCCCTGCCCAGCGCCGCCTGTTACTGATTCTTTCCGATGGTCGTCCGGCAGATTATGATGACGGGGGAGATGCCCGCTATTTGCAGGAAGATACCCGCATGGCGGTGCGGGAAGCGCTGGAACTGGGTATTCACGCCTTCTGTATCAGTCTTGATCCCCAGGGTGGAGAATATTTGCCGCAGGTTTTCGGACAGGGACACTATCTGGTACTGCCGCATCTGGATAGCCTGCCGGCGCGCCTGCCCGAAGTGTACCTGCGCCTGCGGGGGCATGGCTGATGAATGAAAAGGAATTACTGCAGCCACGGCTTGCGGCTACCCGTTCGGCCCGCTTTGTCGGCGCTGCCCGATATCGCCGCGCCAGTTATGGCAGTAATCATCCGCTGGCGATTCCGCGCGTTTCCCTGACCCTGGATCTGATCAACAGTTATGGCGCTATTGCTCCCGAAGAATATTGCCTGGGGCGTCCAGCCAGTCATCAGGAGCTGTTTGGTTTTCATACCCGCGATTATATCCAGGCCTTTGAACGTGCCCAGTTTCGCGGTAATGTCCGCGATACAGATCGTAAACAATATCAACTGGGTACCTTGGAAAATCCGTATTTCCCCGGTTTTTTTGATACGCCCAATCTGGCTACGGGTTCCAGCATATTGGCCGCAGAGCAGGTATTGCAGGGTTTTACCGCTTTCAGTCCGGCAGGAGGAATGCACCATGCGGCACCCGGCCAGGCGCGCGGATTTTGTTATCTGAATGATCCGGTGCTGGCTATCCAGCGTCTGCGCAAGGCCGGTCTGCGCGTGCTGTACTGGGATATGGACGCCCATCATGGCGATGGCGTAGAGGCAGCTTTTCATGCGGATCCTGATACCTTGACGGTTTCCCTGCATATGGACACGGCTTATGCCTATCCTTTTCAGGGTGGCGGGCTGGATGACCATGAAGGAATGGCGGTCAATCTACCCCTTCCAGCAGAAATCAACGACACGGAATATGCGGCAGTTTTCGAGGCCCTATGGTTTCGGATCATGCAGCAGTTTTCCCCGGATGTGGTGGTCCTGCAGGCGGGTACAGACATTTTGTCTCCGGATCCGCTGAGCAAATTCCGGATATCCAATGGACTCTTCTGGCAGATACTCCGGCGCCTGCTCGCCGAAAGTCCGCGTTTGCTGGTTCTGGGTGGAGGAGGGTATCATCCCATTGCTTTGGCACGTTGCTGGACCGGGGTTTGGGCGATTTTGTCCGGGCGGACACTGGACGAAAATCTGCCAGATTCAGGCCGAGCCCTGCTGGAAGGCGTGGAATGGGATCTGGACGATGAAGAGGCCCCTGATTACAGCCGTCAATTTCAGTATCTGGATGATCTGCCCTTGCCGGGTCCCTTGCGGAGCGAAGTGACGGATCGTCTGGATTGTCTGTTCCACCATCATCCCCTTTTTGCAA
This sequence comes from Acidithiobacillus sulfurivorans, assembly GCF_018853815.1. Classification (GTDB taxonomy): domain Bacteria; phylum Pseudomonadota; class Gammaproteobacteria; order Acidithiobacillales; family Acidithiobacillaceae; genus Acidithiobacillus; species Acidithiobacillus sulfurivorans. Next base: position 18,734 of record NZ_JAAOMP010000088.1, read on the forward strand.
ACAGGAGAAACGCTGCGTGAATGCTGCGGATAACACATTGATTCCCGGAGCCGCTAGTAGTGTCGGCAGTAAGGCCTATGTAGCGCGTTTTGCAGAGACTCTGGCGGAAGAACATTTCAGTGATTTTCTGAATACCCGGATCAAGCTGTCCTCTTTGGGGGTAGGCACATTCCCTGGCGCGGTGGATGATGTGACGGATTTGGCCGTGGCGGCCATTGTTGCTCAGGCCCTGCAGTCCGGGATTAACGTGATTGATACCGGTGCGAATTATCGTTTTGGCCGGGCTGGTCGGGCGGTGGGGGCCGGTATTGCCAAAGCCATGGCGGCGGGAATTCTCCGCGAGGAGTTTTTTGTGGTGGGCAAGGGCGGATTCTTGACCTTCACGGGCGGGCGTCCCGAAGATCCTCTCGCCTTTTTTCGCGAGGAAGTGGTCGCCAAAGGCTTGGGCGAAGAAGAAGACCTCGCCCAGAATGTGCATTGCCTGAGTCCCGAATATATTGCCTGGCAACTGGATGATTTACGCAGCCAAACCGGCCTGGAAACCCTGGATGTGTTTTTGGTGGATCAGCCGGAGGTGCATATTCCGCTGATTGGCAAAGAACGTATGTACCAGAAGTTGCTCAAGGTCTTTACCCTATTGGAGCAGGCGGTCAAGGAAAACAAGATTCGCTATTATGGCATATCTACCTTCAATGCCTGTCGAGTGGAAACCGATCACACCCTGTTCCAGTCCCTGACCAGTCTGATTGGTCTGGCCGAGAAGGCAGCAGGCGATGGCAACAGACACCATCTGCGGGTAGTGGAACTCCCCTTTAATGCCCTGATGCCCGAAGCCTACACGCGCTTCAGTCAGGTTGCCGGACAGGGAAATATTGGTTCGACCATTCAGGCGGCTTTTCAGCTCAAGCTGACCGTCATGGCCAGCCATACCCTGGGTAAAGGATTGCTGGCCCAGGAAGAAATCCCCTCCTTGCAGGAAGGGATTCCCGAACTGGCCAATGCGGCGCAGCGGGCCATTCAGTTTGTGCGCTCGACGCCGGGCATTGGCGTCACCCTGGTGGGAATGAGTTCACCCATTCATTTGGCAGATTTTTTGGCGGTGGCCAAGCAGTTACCCTTACCCAAAGAACGCTATCTGGCGATGTTTGAAAAGGAAAAATAGTTTTGAGTGAACCTGGCTTTTCTGGTTTTTACGCAAAGGGCCGATTGCTCTGACGCTAATTCCATATTGAACGATCTACAAGGCGGGTGCTGCGGAGTTCTCCGTCAACCTTGTTGGCCTTTCTGAAGCCCATAGAAGTTCGTTTCACGGCGTCCCATCCCATTTTCTGCGTTTCATTTTTTGTTCTCTGATGGCCGACGAGATACTGCCCATCACAAACAACGCGGGTATGGCATATTGGAACACTTCCGTCATGATATTTCCGACCACGATTCCGCCACGGGCCATACCTGTGTTTACGGCGTTGGGTATTGCTGCTGCGGGATTGGTGGCAACGGGGACGGGTACTGACTCATTCATCTGGTTCATTTCGTGCAGGAAATGCACATGCCACAGGTGAAAACCGATATAGGCGAAGACAGCGATCATCAAATCCATCCACCATGGCAATCTGGTGGCCATAGTGAGCAGATCTTCAAATAAGGATGTTCTACCGCGTTTTTGCACTACGCATGCTCCTGTTTTAAAACGGTAAGGCCAGTCTATACAGGCTGTCTACAGCCATCTCTGATGTGGTCCTGCCCGGAGAATTAGACGAGCCGTGCAGAAAAGCAAGCCCGCTACTCCCACAGCAACTTATCCGACAAACCAATCCTCTGCCGCACCAAACATCGTGGGGGCAACCTGACCCCATCTGACAATACCCAACGATATTCGTATCGGGCGCTACGCCGCCGAGTGGTTTTTGACATGAAGTTTTTCCTGATGATCGGGCCTGTTGCTCAGAACGGCTCCGGATCATCGATGGCGTAGCATCCACCCAAATCATAGGCATCGAAAACCGCTTCAACTACCGCATAGGGCGGCCCATTGAACCACGACGGATCCGCACAAACAGGGCTACTGTCCGCGTGTGCTATATGGATAGCGGCGATGGTTCTGGTGCCCACATCCGTGCATCGCCAGGTGCCTGTCACCGTTTTGAAGGGCTCCCCTATTTTGAATTGCGCGTATTCCACTTTTTCTCCTGGGACCATCGTTCTCAACGCCCTCATGAATTAGAGCAGTCGTGTGTCGTGCAGCCCCATTATTCTCCATTTTCTCCAGCTCCCCCAGGCGATGTTCTGATGCCATTGACGATGGGCCAACCTGCGAAGGCCTTGGTGTTTGAGCCATACCTGCCGTCTTAAGGCACAACCCCGGTATCCTGTATCGACATAACGGCCAGGTGCACACCGCTTGGAGCAGGAGGTACCAGGCAGGTGGTTCCTGCAATAACCTGCATAGCGATGCGCCTTAAAGCGCGTTTGAATGTGAATAAAAGCGAATGGACCATTGCGCGGTTTACATTTTCTGTGTTTTCTCACGATCGGTTCCTCCTACGCAAGACGAGGCCTTTCCCACTGTATCCAAAACAGAGAACTGATCGAAAAAGGTGCGCTACCGGATCGCCATCTATCACGCCTTCTTATACTGATCCGGAATGGGTTAACGATCGCGGGCGTCCCCCTTTTTTGCCATTCTCACGGGATGCAGCAGCCTTTGCGGGCGTTCTCAATCTGCCGTTATAAGAAGCTGTTACCGTTTTAGCCACCTCCAGCAGAGGTTGACTCATGGCCATAAGCCCGGCGATAGAAACGTGCAAGTCTTGATCATTGAGACACAACGCACTGCCGGCAAAACATAAACTCAGTTGCTGGCGTTCCTTCTCCGTGAGTGCTGACAGCTCAGAATAGTTCGCTACGGGCAGAACAATCGCTGTCTGGTCGCCAAAGGTAATCATCAGCGCGCGCGTGTCCGGCAGGTAGCGCAAGGACTGGGCATGAATACTCCCTCTATGGTGACGCTGACCTAGAGCCACAGCCCGCTGCAACACTTCGGGCGTTACCTCTTCGTCAAAACCATTTGTTGCCTGAATCGTCATAATTGAATCTCCAAGGGCAAAGGGGCACCTGCCAAATGTAAAACCGTCATATTCTGCACAGCATCAAAACGACCGGATACAATCTGGACGGTACCGGGCCGCCCGTCTTTCGGGATTACCACCGCCTGAGCAGCGGTGTCCCATAATAAATGATCCAGACAGAGGGTTTCGGATGGAGGGTTTTGACTATACGCGACCAGTCTCATTATATTGGCTCGCCCGCTAATGATCTTTGGGCTTTTCGCCTTTGGGCGCGCTGGCAATTTCCCGCAACAGTTTTTCCTGTTCTGCAAAGGACATACGTCTTTGCCCCGGCGCGAAACCTTTATTGGCAGGGTTTTGTGTAGCAGGGTGCCCGGCCCGTTCACTTTCCTTGGTGGCCGTATAGTTTTGTAACTCACGTTGCCACTGGGCAGGCGCTTCACCCGTATCTGTGCGACCCTGATAATTAGCAGGCGCGGCAGGGGTTTGTCGGGCAAACCAGCTGGCCTTGCGCAACTCCTTGTTATAGGTACTGATCCAGTGGCTGATGCGGCTAAGATCCCAAAGAGCGAACGCCAGCATCAGGACGGCCAGGCCAATGGCTTCCCAAAATAACCCCAGTATGGCCAGAACCACTACGGCGGCCGTTATCAGTGGAAATACCCAGGCCAAAGATTCTTCCAGATAAAAACGATGGGCGCCAAAGGGGAACAAAAACCAGTATAGATAGGCCCATAGAGGTTTTTTCTGGAGTTTTTGCAAGCGAATTTGTAAACTCTGTACCCCGGCGCCTTGCAGATCGAGCTTTTCCCAAGCCTTGGGCATGGGTTATCCTCCTTAAATACTGTATTGAAGTGCTCAAATATTACCCCTAAACTCATTAAAAGTCGCGGGTGACTAAGGATTTCCATGGCAGATCGACGGTTACAGGTTTTTCACACGGTGGCAAGGATGCTCAGCTTTACCAAAGCGGCAGATACTTTGCACATGACGCAGCCTGCGGTGACTTTTCAGGTGAAACAGCTTGAAGAGCAATTCAATACGCGGTTGTTTGATCGTACCCATAATCGCATCAGCCTCACTGAAGCGGGCATGGTGGTGTACGAATACTCAGAACGCATCATTTCCCTGTACACGGAAATGTCCAATCGGGTTGGAGAAATGACGGGAGACTTGCGTGGTCAATTGCTGATCGGAGCCAGTACTACCATTGCCGAGTATATGCTTCCCCGTCTGCTCGGTGATTTCAAAATGAAATACCCAGACGTGCAGGTACGCCTGCATGTAGGAAATACCGACAAAATTGTCCACATGATTGAAGATAACAGCATTGATTTGGGACTGGTGGAAGGCGTAGTGACCAATAAAAGTCTGGCGACGCTCAAGTGTTGCATGGATTCCATGATTGTCATCGCCCAGCCTGATCACGCCCTGGGCCTTCATGAAAGCGTGTCTGCTCAAGAGCTGCTGGATTATCCCTTTGTGTCCCGTGAAGAAGGTTCCGGTACCCGGGAAGTCACCATGGAGTATCTGCATCAGGCCGGCATAGATACGGATGATTTGCATATCACCATGGAATTGGGTAGCCCTGAGGCGGTCAAGGGCGCGGTGGAAGGGGGGCTCGGCGTGGCCATTGTCTCCGAGGCCACGGTGCTGAAAGAACTGGCCCTGGGTACCTTGCTGGCTCGTCCCCTGAGTCCGGCTCTGGCGAGGCCGTACTTTTTTGTGTACCAGAAACAAAAATTCCGCAGTCTGGTTATGGATGAATTTCTGGAGTTTGCCAAGGAACGTTGCAGCAAGGACATGTTGGCCATGCCGGTGCGTCGCGAGGTCTAATCAACGAGAAGTTTTGAGGAGTATGAATGAAGCATTTTGCAGTCGTGCAGCACAGTTATTCCGAATTTCTGGGAATCGTGGAAAGCCAACTGGAAAAGCGCGACATCGGTTTCAGTTATTTTCGGGTTTTTTTGAGTGGTGAATTACCGGGGAATGCCCTGACTTTTGATGCCCTGTTTTTGTTGGGTGGGCCGATGTCTCCGCTGGAAACAGAAAAATACGAATGGCTGGGACAGGAAATCAAAACTATTGCCATGTTCCGTAAAAACCGCAGACCGGTAGTGGGTTTCGGGCTGGGGGCACTGCTGCTGGCTAAATATGAGGGCGCAGAATTACAACTCGAACCTTATCACAACGCCTATTTTACGACGGCGCATGCCACGGAAGCGGGTAAGAACGATCCTCTGGCTCAGGCCGTGGACGGTGCCAAGGTGATGGTCTGGGCGCCGGGAACCGCCATTTTGCCGGAAGGCATCCAGCCTCTGGTGGTGGATGATGAAGGCCGTTGGATTGCCTTTCGCCCTGAAGAGGGTGCGGTGGGCCTGCTGTTTCGACCGGAAATGAAACCGGGTCTGATTGAAGACATTCTCATGGAAGAAGATCGCGAAATCCCTGAAAATGTCGGTGAGTTACTGGAACAATGTCGTCAGCTTTGGCCGGAAATGCAGAAAACCACTGACCGCGTCATTGTCGCCCTGGTTCGCGAGCTGGCGCTGATGACTGAAAAGCGCAAACCCCCGGTATTTTCCCTGAAGGTAGATACGGGTAGTGACGTATGAACAGTCGTGAGCGTCAGTTCCTGAAAGTGATGCGCAAACTGGATGCTGCGGGGCAGGAACAGGTAGTGGCTTTTGCCGAGTTTCTGCGCAGTCGCCAGAAACCTGAAGCGCCGCAGGAAAAAGTGATTGAAAAGCCCAACCTATTGCCCGCCCGGGAAGGTGAAAGCGTGGTAGGGGCCATCAAGCGGCTGCGTGAGAGTTACAGCATGCTGGATGCCAAGGAGATGCTCAATGATACGTCCAGCCTGATGTCCAGGCATGTCATGGGCGGGATAGAGGCGGAAACGGTGATCATCGAGCTGGAAGTCATGTTTGAGCGTCACTACCAACGCTATTGCGGAGTTCCGGAAGACGACTGATGCCGGATTTTCATGTCTTGCTGCAGATGCTTCTGCACTTTGACCATTACCTGCTTTTGTTTTTGCAGGAGTACGGGGCTTGGGTGTATGCCCTGCTTTTCCTGATTTTGTTTGCAGAAACCGGGCTGGTCATCATGCCCATTCTTCCCGGGGATTCCATGCTTTTTGTGTGTGGCACCCTGGCTGGAATTGGTGCCATGAGCGCACCCTGGCTACTGTTTTTGCTGGTGACAGCGGCGGTACTGGGAGATGCGGTCAATTACTGGGTGGGCAAGCGCTGGGGTGTGCATCTGTTTGGCGGCAAGCTGCTGAACATCCGCCACCTGGAAACCACTCAGCGTTTTTATGCCCGGCATGGCGGGAAAACGGTAGTCATCGCCAGGCTGCTGCCTATCATCCGCACTTTTGCGCCTTTTGTCGCCGGTATTGCGGCCATGCCTTATCGGCGTTTTGTGGTCTTTAATCTGACTGGAGCATTTCTCTGGGTGGGTGGACTGCTGGGAGCTGGTTATTTTCTGGGGAGCTTCCCCTGGGTGAAAACCCATCTGAACCTGGTTTTGATCGCCATTATTGTGATTTCCCTGTTGCCAGCAGGTTTTGCCTGGTTACAGCAGCGTCTGCAGCCCGCCGGTAATCCGGCACCCTGAATCCGTGTAGGCTTCGGCTTAGTGGGCTCAGGCCTTGTTTTCCTGTCGTTCGATGGTCCGCACAATGCGGCGTTCGGCACGTTTCACCAGCCAGTTGAAAAGCGCCTGCTGATGGGGATCACCAGCAGCAGTATGTTCGGGGTGCCACTGTACGGCGAAAATATCCGGGTTGTCGGGCATGTCCACCGCCTCAATCACGCCATCTTCGGCGATGGCGTTGATACGCAGGGACGGGGCCATGTTGGCAATGGCCTGATGATGCCAGGAAGATATTTCGAGGGTTTCCCGACGAACAATACTGCCCAAAAGGGTGTCCGGCAGGACAATGACTTCATGCATGATGGGATCCCCGTCATTGTTGCGATGACAAATGCGGGTACCAATGTTTTTGGGTAAATCCTGCAGGAGGTCACCCCCCAACGCGACATTGATGATTTGCAGGCCGCGACAAATACCCAATACCGGAATGCGGCGGGCGATGGCTTCCCGGGCCAGGGCAATTTCTGCTGCATCGCGATCTGGATGCACCATGTACACACTTTCATCACAGGTGGCGCGATAAAACTCCGGAGAAATATCGCCACCACCCGTCAGCACCAGGGCGTCGCAGCGCGACAAAATAATCCGGGCTTCCGGGCATTGGGGAGGAAACAAAACCGGCAGACCACCCGCCTGGCATACGGCTGCGGCGTACTGGGGAGCAAGGGAAAAAGGTTCGCCGTTCCGCTCATAAGCGCTGAGGGCGATGACCGGGGGTTCCGGAGGTAAAATCTCATCCATCGGAATGGCTTCCATCCAGGCTGAGGATGGGCGCGTACCATTCCGGGCGGCGATCCCGGAATAATCCCCACTCGGCCCGTTGTGCCGCCAGTTTGGATAAATCCAGGTCAGCATAGAGGATGCATTCTTCCTGGTCAGCCTGGGCGAGCAGAGCTCCAGTTGGATCACTGATAAAAGAGCCGCCATAAAAGGTGATGCTGCTTTCCGCACCGATTTCGTGGCCGACCCGATTTGCCGCTACTACCGGGACCAGATTGGCAGCTGCATGTCCCTGCATCACCCGGGTCCAGTGCCCACGGCTGTTGATTTCCGGGGCACGGGGTTCGGAACCGATGGCGGTGGGATAAAACAGGATTTCCGCCCCTTGCAGCGCCATCACCCGAGCGGCTTCGGGAAACCATTGATCCCAGCAGATGGCTACGCCAATTCGGCCATAATGGGTGGCGAAAACTTTGAAGCCGGTGTCGCCGGGACTGAAGTAAAATTTTTCCTGATAGCCGGGACCATCGGGGATATGGGCTTTGCGATACAGCCCCAGATCTTTTCCGTCGGCATCAAACACCACCAGGCTATTAAAAAAGGCATTGTTGGCACGCTCAAAAAAACTCACGGGCAGGACCAGATGCCGGTCTTTCGCCAGCTTTTGCAGGGCGAGTAATGCAGGATGGGAGGCGCGCGGCTGGGCCCGTGCCAAAAAATCCGGGTTCTGATCCTTGCAAAAGTAGGGTGTGCTGAATAACTCCTGGAGGAGGATAATGTTCGCCCCGGCATCTGCTGCACAATGCACCTGCTGCAGTGCCTTGTCGATGTTTTCCGCTTCGTTGTCCCCGACTGCCATCTGAATGGCAGCTACTTTTACCTGCATGATGCACCCCTGTCCGCAAACTGCTGGCCAATTCCCCAAATTGGAGTATAGAGGAGCCACCGGGAGGGGCAAGAGGGCCTGATGATCGGAGCAGTTTACGGGGTTTAGCTGAGCTCAGGGGTGCTGTGGCGGGTGAAAAGTCATGACGCTACCCGCAGGGACTTCGGACTGATCCCGCCAACGCCAGGCCTGCAGGGCCTCATTTTGCGGTGGGCTGGCGCAACTGCTGCAACTTCCAGACTTGCACGAACTCCCACAGTTTTTGGCTGAAGAGAGAGAAACGGTCTCGACCCGCCCCCGGCTTTGCCAGTAACGCAGCATATCTTCTACTGTAGTTTTGGGCAGGTTCAGAATTGCGGCAATCTGGCTGCTGGTAAGCAGGGCATGGTCACGCAGGCTGTCGCGCACGGCAAAAAGTGTCGTCATGCCGCAGCCTGATTTTTAACGCTGGCTGCGGAATTCGTGTCCTGGCGTCGCCCATAAATGCGCAGGGCAATGATCAGCAGTCCGAAGCTCGTCATAATCCCGGCTATCCAGGCCAGGGATGCAGCAGGGTGGGCGGCGAAAGTTCCTGCCTGAAAAATAAGCGTACTGGTACCCCAGGCGAGACCTGTGCCGTAAAGCAGGGAAAACCCCATCCATCCCCAACCGACTTCCCGGCGCAGGGCTCCCATGGTGCTGGCGCAGGGTACATAGAGCAATACAAATACCAGGTAAGCAAAAGCTGAGAGCGGCGTAAAGCCCGCAGCAATGGCCTGTAGGGTAGCGCTTTCTGCACCGGAGGCCTGCTCCGTTGCGGTGGTGGAAGTCATGGCACTCAAGCCCAGAGGGTCGTCCAGCGTGCGCATGAAAGTCAGGGCATTGGCCGGAATGGTCAGTAGCGCATCCCGCAGTTGGCCGATAATGTCGGGGTGTCGGTAATCCGCCATCAAATCTGCCGCATTTTGGCGCTGATAAATACCATTGAGGGTGCCGATGACGATTTCCTTGGCTGCTGCCCCAGCAATGAGGCCGGATACGGCAGGCCAGTTGTCACTCCGGACGCCCATGGGTGCGAATATCGGAACCAATGCCTGACTGCCCTGGGCCAGCAGAGAGTGATCAATGTCCGTGCTGCGCAAGCCCTGACTGGTCCAGCCAATGCCGGGCAAGATGAAGAGAACCAGACCGATGACGGCGATGACCTTGCCGACCCTGAATATAAAGACTTTCAGGCGTTGCCAGCTTTGCAGAACGACGCTGCGGAAACTGGGCAGGCGGTAGGGCGGCAGTTCCATGACAAAAGGCATGGCTTCACCGCGCAGGGCCGTTTTCCCCAGCAACCAGGCCGTGAGCAGCGCGACCAGTATGCCCAGAACATATAAGGCAAATACGACCTGACCACCATTGCTGCGGAAAAATACGACCGCAAAAGCCATGTAGATGGTGAGACGCGCCGAGCAGGACATGAAGGGTTGCATTAACACGGTCAAAATGCGTCCACGCGGATCTTCAATAATACGCGCACCCATAATGGCCGGAACATTGCAGCCAAAACCAATGACCATGGGTACCAGCGCATTGCCGGGTAAGCCCATGCGCCGCATCAGGCGATCCATGGCATAGGCGGCACGCGCCATATAGCCGGAGTCATCCAGAAATGCCAGAAACAGAAAAGTAAGACCAATGGGCGGAATGAAGGAAATCACCAGATTGAGGCCGCCGCCAACCCCGCCGGCAATCACCGAAATCAGCCAGTCCGGTAAACCCGCCAGCAACAGGAGATGACCTGTTCCATGGATGAGCAGGGCCGCAGAAGCCTGATCAAAAAAATCCAGGAAAATGTTGCCGCCACTGAAACTCACGACAAACACCAGATAAAGAACCAGCAAAAATATCGGTACCCCCAGCCATTCATTGAGAACAATGCGATCCAGGTGGTGATTGATTTGGTCGCGCAGACCGGCTTTCCCGTGCGCTTGTAGGGCTATATCCGCCATGTCGTGAGCCCAGGAAAAACGCCGATCCATGACCAGGTCAGCGGGATCCTCATCACTGATCAACTCAATATGCCGGCGCAAGTCTTTCAGCATTTTCGCGTTCGGATCTGAAGATGGTTGCGCAGAGCCATCCAGAAGACGCAGAGCGTCCATCCTTGTCCTGGCAGAATTTTGTCCGCTTAGCGTTGTCCCCAGTGTTTGCAGTGCTTCTTCTACGGGGGCCGGATAAAGGATTGGATGACCCTGCGGTTTTTTTTGCAAGGCCTCAATCATCCTCTGGAGCAAATAGTCTCGTCCTTTGTTTTTTCGCGCCACCATGGGCACTACGGGAATCCCCAAAGCATTTTCCAGTTCAGTACAACGTAACTTCCAGCCTCTGGCTTCTGCCTCGTCCGTCATGTTCATGATGAGCAGCATGGGGTGGCCGGTTTCCAGCAATTCGGCTGTCAAGGCAAGATGACGTTCCAGATTGGAGGCATCAACAATGTTGACAATCAGGTCTACCGGGGTATCCAGCAGATAATCCCGAGCGACTCGTTGGTCCTCTCCGCCACCACCCATCAGGCTGTAAACGCCGGGAAGATCGATAACCGAAACTTTCTTTTTGGCAAGCTGCAGGCTGCCGCTGCGTTTTTCTACCGTGACTCCCGGCCAGTTACCGACCTGCTGGTGGGCGCCGGTGAGCAGGTTGAACACCGTGGTCTTGCCGCAGTTGGGATTGCCCGCAAGAACAATGGTTTGTTCGGACAGGACTGGGGCCGCTTTTCCTTGATTTTCATGACAGGTGCTCATGCTGATAGCTCCGTAACCCATATTTTCTGGACCATGCTGCTGCCGATGGCAAAGCGCGCCCCGTTGATTTGAATGACTACGCCACGTTTATTGGGGCCGTGGACAATTTGTAGTGCTACTCCCGGGCGAATACCCAGCATCTGCAGACGTTGCTGCATCGCCCGATCACCAGCAATACGGATAATGCGCGCGGAGGCAGCGCTGGGTAACTGATCCAGACTGCGTGAAGGGTTTTCAGAAGCGAGATTGGGCGTGTTCATGGATGAATAGATTTCCTGATTCAACATTCAAAAAAATTCGAGGTGCAGACGCAAAATACCGACCAGAGCATCCGGGTAATAACCGGAAGGATGCTGGATGTATTGCAAATCCGGCTGAATATTGATGTGCTCTGTCACTTTTGCCAGATAAGTCAGTTCATAGGTAGTTTCAGCGCGATGAATGCTGGATGGTTCCACATCAAGCCCCGCAGCGACTGCTTCAGGGCGTAGCCACGCTCTCGCCATACCAATGGAAATACTGTCGTCCGGGCGGCCTGCAAAGGGATGCCCGAGTCGCAAGCCCACGCCCAGGTACCAGGGGACTGGATTGAAGTTTTGCGGCGCTGCCCCGGCCTGCAGGAATGCGCCGAGCTGGCGTTCACCCGGCAGCGTCCAGTTTCCTTCGACGATGCCATAGGCACCGGCGGTACTGGGAGATAGGCCATAAAGTTCGGGATTGGCCTGCTGATAGCGCCAGGCACCGATTTTTAATTCATATTGGCCATATTCATCAGTATTGTCCTCCATGTCTTCGTCGGCTTTGTGACCCCAGTGCACTGCGCCTTCCCACAGGGCCATGTAGCCTCGTTCAAAAGCAGAGGTCTGGTGCTGTGGATCACCCTGAAAAATCGCTAATTTGTTACTCACATTTTGCGTGTGTGTACTGACCAGCAGGCCGAGCCCTGAATAGGGATAGGTGGCAGTACCAGGGACATTGACCGTGATGGTAGGCGACATGCCAAAAGAGCTGTTGATCAATTGCAGGGCGTTGGCGGCAACATCAAAATAATAGTTGACGTCCATATAACCGACCCGGGTGTTGAGCCAGTCATTCCAGCGTTGCCGATAGGCGGCATCGTAAAAACGGACAGCATTGGGCGCCCAGATATTGCTGGCAGTCTGAATATCGCCACTATAGTTTTGCTGAATGCCACTACTGTAGATGCCCATCAGGGAGAGGGTGAATTGGCCACCTTTCCAGAGACCGGCTTTGTCGGTGTCATATTCTGCCCCGATTTGCCCGACAATATTGCCTTCACTGGCCTGCTGGATTCCTCCCGAAAAATTGGAAAAAATCTCGCTGTCCAGATGCCCCGCCCAGGATAGCCCGTTGCCGATATGGGTATAAGCAGGTAAGTACTTGGCAGAGAGTCCGGGGGTGTTGGGTATGGAGGATTCCGGGTTGCCGTCAGCAGCATCAGCGCAACTGATTGCTGGACAGCCCAGAAAAGACGCCGCACAAAGTGCAGTCGCCACGGAAAAAGACAGGCGAGACATTGCAGATACGCTCCATTATTAGAATATTAACGATAATTATTCTTAATATTATAGAGACTGTTGGCAATGTCAATATTTTCGGATTATTTTATTGCGGGAATCTGGAGCCGATGCTGGGCCGGGAAGCTTTGCAGCGACTTTGGCCCGCGCCGTTGTTGTTCTTGGTGAAATCCTGCGCCCGTCAGGAGATCTGTCTGAGCCCAAAGGGCGAGTTCTCTCCTGACAGCAGGATGAGCCTTAGAACAACAGGCAAGGGACGTTGGAGCAAAAAGCTTCCCGGCCCAGCATCGGCTCCAGATTCGGCTAGTGAAGTCCCTTTAAAGTCTGGGCGAGATTTTTAGCATCCAGAACCTGCCAGACAATTTGTGCCTGATTGTGGCTATCCATGTAAAGCATGGTAGGGACGGTTTTTTGGCCGGTGGCTTCGAGTATGCTCAGATTGTTTTTCAGGGCTTTTTCAGTTGCCGTACTGGGCAAAATTTCCTGGATGGCACCATCATGACCTTTTTCCGTAAACCCTTTTTCATTTTCCCATAGGGCCTTCAGTGGATTTTTCGCTTCCAGAATCGCGGCTGCCTTGCCGGTACTGGAAGGTTCCAGAAAGCCCACGGGAACATAGCGTATGCTGAGTTGATCCGGTTTGATCAGGGATTGCAGTTCCTGGATGAGAAGGTGGCAATAGGGGCAGTTCGGATCAAATATCAGATAAATGATGTGTGGTCCCGAACCTTGGACGAACCAGCGGGCATGATTGAGTCGTTGCCAGATCTGTGCAGAGCTGGCTGTTGTGCGCTTTGGGGCAAAACTGGCTGCCATCTGGCCCAGCGTCGAGGCTTGGCTAGCTGGGCTGAAGCTACTTGTCATGAGGGCCATGGAAAACGCTAAGCCCATAGAATAAAGCCAACTTTTTTTGCTCATCAAAACAGAAGAGAACATGCATGCGCTCCTTGGTTTTTGCTATCTCCTTGTATTAAAGCAATACTCAGGCCAGTTTTAAGTATTTTTCGGAAACCAGGCAAAAAAATTGCTTTTCAGACCTTGCCTGTCCCGGCAATTCCACCTATATTCCCAAGTACGGACTATGGAGCATCGATTTTACTAATGGCTAATATTCGAATTGATTCGGGAGAAGACTGTCTGGTTATTTGGGGCTTGACGCCCCAAGGTGCCGGTAGTTTTGATTCGGTGTCGGCCCGCGTGCTCCATATTCCGGGTAATACTAATCGAGCCGAACCAATGTTCGGCTTTTTTGTTGGGTTCAGGGGGTAGCCTCGAAGTTTCTCTTTCAACTTTATGAGAAATGGCAATGTCTCTGCATAATCAGCCCTTGGGCAGATTACGCAGCGGCGATTCCCAGGTGATTCTGGAGATAAGAATGAAGAAGAAGCATCGCTGGCAGATTGCTTTGGCGGTATGTTTGTGTACAGGAGGTGTTGCTGTGGCTCAGGCCGCGCCACATCACGTTAAGACGGCGGCTCATCGAGTGGATGCGCATCGATATCATCGGGAGACCTCTCCCAGGCATCCCTATTCGAGACATTATCATGCCGTCAAATCGGTCCGAAAAGTTTCTCATCGGCATGAGGTTTTGCCAGCTAAACCAGCGGATTATACGGCTTTGACGCCAACTGCCCTGCAATTGATGCATCTTTCCCCAGTGGAATTTGCGGGAGTAGGTGCAGCACCTCAGCCAGTAACAAATTACCAATATCCTGTTCATTCGTTTCCGGATGTCCCTGCCAGTTCTGTCACCAGCCCCGACTTTGTTGATCAATCCCTGGTGCTGGTGAAAACCGGTATTGCAGCCAGCACGATGACTACAGATTCTCCGGCCAAGCCAGCGGCAGCCCCGGTGGATGCAGTGGTCGCCACTTCCGCGCCGGAACAGTCGCATTTGCGCATTGCCCTGGAAATGTTCGCCAGTCAGGCCTACCACTGGGCCCGTCATCCGCTGCAAACTTTAGAGTCCAGCGGGGATGCCGCCAGCGGGCCTCAAGCTGCTGCTGAATTGGCAGACGATATGGCCCAACAACAGGCAGATCAAAATAATACCGGAAGCAATGTTCCTTCGTCCTCGGGTGATTCCTGGCTTTCGCCCCGGGCCATGGTGGTTTCGGCCTTGAAGTTTATTGGTGCCCCCTATCGCTGGGGCGGGATGAGTCCGGCTTCAGGTTTTGATTGCAGTGGCTTCGTGAAATACATACTGGCCAAATTTGACATCCAGGTGCCGCGCACTTCTTATGCCCAGGCTGCGGAGTTGCACAAGGTGTCCCGGGAAAATCTCAAACCCGGCGATCTGGTGTTTTTTGATACCATGCATCGGGCCTATTCTCACGTAGGTATATACATCGGTCACCAGCGTTTTGTCAGCGCCCAGACACCCCGCACTGGTGTCCAGGTTGGCAGCCTGAATGATCCTTATTGGGCAGCGCATTATGACGGTGCACGCAGTTTGCCGGTAGCCAACTCTTATTAAGGTTGCTGTACTGATCAGAGCGTTGGCCATAAAAAACCCGCAGCTTGAAGCTGCGGGTTTTTTAGTGCTTTTTGATACTTAGCTTTACGGTTAATCGTAAAGGAGGCCGTGGGCCGGGAAGCTTTTTGCTCCCACGTCCCTTGCCTGTTGTTCTAAGGTTCATCCTGCTGTCAGGAGAGAACCCGCCCTTTGGGCTCAGACAGCTCTCCTGACGGGCGCAGGATTTCACCAAGAACAACAACGGCTCGGGCCAAAGTCGCTGCAAAGCTTCCCGGCCCACCGCCGTTTCAGGATTATTCCTGTACCGGTGGCGGAGTGTTTTCTCCCTTTTCCGGAGCTGGCTTCTTGAGAAATAAAATCAACGGAATCATCACCAGAAAACCGTAAAATACCAGCACAAATGCGTCGAGGGTGCCGCGCATGTTGGCCTGATTATACACAACAACATTACCCAGAACCTGCCAGGTAGTAGGATTCTGGGTCATTCCAGCCGCTGCCAGATATTGGTGAAACGCCGGATTGAAGGGGTTGATAAACTTGCTCATCTGGTTCCAACCCACTTGAGTTTCCTGGCTCATGACGGTAGACACGATGGCGATGCCGACACTGCCACCGAGGGTTCTCATCAAATTGAAAATTCCCGATCCCTCTGCTTGCTGTGATTTCTTGAGGGTTGTAAAAGCCAGGGTAAACAGGGGAATGGTCACCAGACCGAAACCAATGCCGCGAATAAAGCTGGGCCAGATCACCCACTCCATATTGATATTGAGGTTGTAAAGTGTGGTGAGGTAGGTTCCAAAGGCACCGATTACAATACCGACCAACACAATATCGCGGGGATTGATGCCCTTGCCGAGCAGGCGTCCAGCCAGCATCATCGCCAGCATTGCGCCGATTCCTTGAGGCGCCATAGCCAGTCCGGCCGTAAAGGCCTCATAGTGCATCAAAGTCTCCAGCATGATGGGTAAAATGACCATGGTGCCAAATAGAGCGAGGCCAAATATGCCGATTCCCATGCTGCCAATAGCCAGATTGCGGTCTTTGAGGAGGCGCAAATCGACAACCGGATGTTTGACGCTCAGGGAACGCCACACAAAAAAGAGCAGCCCAAGGATGGTAATCAAGGTCAGGATGATGATGGTTTGTGAACTGAACCAGTCATCCTGATCGCCGAGGCTGAGAATGCCTTGCAGAGACCCCAAGCCCAGGGCCATCAGCGCAAATCCGGTCCAGTCTACGGGCCTGGGGTTTGCACTTTTGCCGCCGTCCGGCACACTTTGCATCAGCAAAAAGGCGAGAATCCCAAAGGGAATATTGACGTAAAATACCCAGCGCCAACTGAGAGTATCCGTCAGATAACCACCCAGAGTCGGTCCCAGAATCGGCCCCAGCATGATACCCATACCGAGAATCGCCATGGCCTGACCGCGTTTATTGGCCGGATAGGCTCCGAGCATGATGGTTTGTCCGACGGGTGCCAGGGACGCCCCGAAAATGCCCTGAAGAAAGCGCCAGAGGACAATCTCGGTAAGGCTGTGTGATTGTCCGCATAGTGCCGAAGAAATCACGAATCCCACCACACTCCAAAGCATGATGTTGCGTTGTCCGTAACGTTCCACCAGAAGGCCGGTGAGGGGGAGCACTATGACGTTGGCCACCATATAAGCGGTGAGCACCCAGGTGATCTGATCACTATTAGCCTGTAGGGAGCCGCGCATATAGGTCAGGGCAACATTGACAATGGTGAGATCCAGAACCTGCATCACTACTGCCAGCATGACCGCCACGGTGATGATCAGACGGGATGTAGACTGCTCTTGCGCCACCAGTTGGGCTCCTTGATGGGGAATAATAATCTGTCAGATACCGACCGTTCGGTCAGTATAGAGAGGAATATGCTTGCTCGCAAGAGGGATTGGCAGCGGGTAAGGCGAAAAAAAACCGGCCATAAAGGGCCGGTTGTGGAGGATATAAATGATCAGGCAGCACGGGGAACCGCCAGATCCCGCAGGTCCTGATTATTCATGAATGCCTGGTGCAGTTCTTCATCAGAAACGTCGGCAAAGCAGTAACCGGCTTCTTCCAGTTGGTAAACCAGGGCAATCATTTCAAATTCCTGTTCCATTTCCATGATCGTTCTCCATCAGTAAATAAGGAACATCTAACATACATGGAAATTATGGGTGTGTCAATATAATAAATATCTAATATACTCTGCTCAGAGTTCCAGAAGTCTTTCTTCATCCGGGCTCAGCCAGCGCCACTGCCCACTGGTCAGGCTGCCCAAAAGCAGATCTCCTACGGCTACTCGAATCAGGCGTAGCACTTCCGCATCGGCGTCTTGCAGCAGGCGACGAATCTGCCGGTTGCGCCCTTCCTGCAGGACCATTTCCAGCCATTGGGTTTTTCCCCCGCAGCGCAGCTCACGAATTTGCATGGGCAGGCATGGTTTGCCGTCCAGACTGGAATGCCGGGCAATGTGCTGAAGTACTTCGGCAGGAAGGGGAGGGCGGATTTGCACGTGGTAGGTTTTGCTGACGTGCTGATCAGGATTCAGCAGGCCCTGGGCCCATTCCGGATCGTTACTGAACAGCAATAACCCGGAGCTGGCCTGATCCAGACGTCCTATGGGTGCCAGCCAATGGTCGGAGGGCAGTAAATCATAAACTGTGGGCCGTCCTCTTTCATCGGCGCGGGTACTGACAACGCCTCGGGGTTTATGCAGCATCAGCACCTTACGAGCTTGTTCTTGCAGGCGTTGTCCCGCCACTGAAATCTGGTCCTGTAGCGAAAAACGGGCTTCCGGCTCGTAAATAATCTGCCCGTTGACGGTCACCTTGCCGGCACGAATCCAATCGGCGGCTATGCTCCGCGAACACAGCCCTGCTTTGGACAGGAGTCTTGCCAATTCATGGCGTATTTCTCCCGGTCTGGTGTCACTTGGGTTTAGTGAACGCTTTGGGCTATGCTTGAACAGATATTTCATCGTTAAAGGATCTCAAGATGGCACATGAAACAATGCACGAGCCTTTGGAGTCTCTGTCCAGTGATACGCTGGATATTCATCGGGCGATATCCTCGCTGATGGAAGAATTTGAGGCGGTAGACTGGTACCAGCAGCGCGCGGATGCCTGCAGTGATCTCCAGCTCAAAAAAGTGCTGGAACACAATCGGGATGAAGAAATTGAGCACGCGGCCATGGTTCTGGAGTGGTTGCGCCGTAAAATGCCGCGTCTGGATAAAGAGTTGCGTGAATATTTGTTCAAGGACGGTTCCATTACCGGTCATGAAGCTGAGGCGATGGGTCGGGAATAGTATTGCCCATTCAGGGAATGAAGCGGGCACACAATTCATTGTAAAAATTCATTCCCTGGGCGGTGGGCCGGATTATTTCGGTATCGGCATACAGTAAACCCTCGCGGCGGGCACGGCGAATCTGTGGTTCAATCAGCAGACTGTCCAGGCCGGTGCATTCGGTAAACAGACGGCTTGAAAAACCTTCGGTCAGCCGCAGGGCATTCAGCATGAATTCAAAGGGGCGTTCTGCTGGTGGAACCGGGGTGTAATCTCCAAGAGTTTCCATATCGCTGAGCGCGTCGATCATGTAACTCTCGGGTCGGCTGGGTTTACGGCTTCGCCAGATGCCTTCCGCCTGGGTGATTTTGCCATGGGCTCCGGCGCCAATTCCCAGATAGTCCCCATATAGCCAGTAATTGCGGTTGTGCTGGCATTGTTGTCCGGGACGGGCGTGCGCGGAGATTTCGTAGCGACCCAAACCGTGATTTTCCAGTTCACTGCGTAAAATATTTTCCATATCCGCCGCAGTATCATCGTCAGGGAGCTGAGCCGGAGGATGGTTGGCAAAGGGCGTGCCGACTTCCAGAGTAAGCTGGTAAAGCGATAAATGGGGAGGCTGATATTGTAAGGCCGCGTCCAGGTCTGCCAAAGCTTCAGCAGTACTCTGGCCGGGCAGGGCAAACATGAGATCCAGATTAAAGCTGGCAAATTGCGCAGCAATGGCTTTTTCCACGGCCCGATGGGCTGCATCTGCATCATGAATGCGTCCCAGGCGTTGCAGGTGCACATTATTGAAAGACTGGATACCCAGAGACAGACGGGTAACCCCGGCCGCACGAAAATCGGCAAATGCTGCGGCTTCAATGGCGCCAGGATTAGCCTCCAGGGTCACCTCCATGGCAGACAGGGGTTGCAGTCGGGCCCGGATGTCGGAAAGCAGCTGGTTGATGATTTCCGGTGGAAACAGGCTGGGAGTGCCTCCGCCGATAAAAATACTGTGCAGACGTCGCCCCCAGATGCGTGGTAGTTCCCGATCCAGATCAGCAATCAGGGCGCGGGCATAACGCTCTGCAGGAATATGGTCTGCCGCATGTGAATTGAAGTCACAATAAGGACACTTGGCTTTACACCAAGGCAAATGTACATATAGTGAGAACGTGGAGGATGGTTTCAGGCTGGGATTCATGAATACTCGTGAGAGGAACAGCAAAGTGACGGATACGCATACAATACCCCTATTTTTACTCCGAACAGTACTTTTTCCCAAGGCCTTAATCGGATTGAGAGTGTTTGAACCCCGTTATCTGGACATGATCAGCAGCTCCCTGCGCAATGATCATGGCTTTGGAATTTGTTTGACACACTCGCGGGGAGATGGTCATGCGGAGCCGGAACGGGTAGGAACACTGGCGCGAATTGTGGATTGGGGTGGTGAGCCAGGGGTTCTGGAAATTCAGGTGGAGGGGCAGCAACGCTTCAGTATTCAGAACTGGCATTATGCGGGGGCTCTGGCCATGGCCACGGTGCACTACTGGGCGGAGGAGCCGGTAGTGCCCATGCGCCGGGAAGACGATACCCTGCGTGCCATTTTGAAGGAGTTGCTGGGTGAAGAAGCGGCCAGGGACCTCGATGCCAGTACTGCAGGTATGGTACTCGCTCAGGCCTTACCCGCTTCTCCAGAAGAAAAGCAGGACCTGCTTCTGCTGCAGGACCCCCTCGAACGATTGCAGCGCATTCATCACCTGCTGCAGCGGCGTAGCGGAGCTTAGTGCTTACCCTTGCCGTAAATGTAAGTAGAAAAATCCGTATAATTCTGGGAAAGATTGCGAAACAGGTGGTCCAGGCTGATGATGGCCTGTTCCAGAATGTTGACCGTGATATAAGGTTTCTCTACTTTCAGGCGCTGATAACGGGCGCGAGTCAGGACCAGAACCTGGGTGTCTTCGCTTTTGGCAAGAATGCGCGCGCTACGTGGTTGCCGGTCAAAAAATGACATTTCTCCAGCCATTTCTCCTTCCTTGACCCGCACGACCTCCATTTCATCGCCGTCGGCGGTATGGTGAATGATGGCCATTTCTCCTTTGACGCAGAAAAATAGGGCTTCACCCAGCGTGCCCCATTCAGCAATGACCTGGTCGGCGCGAAACTGGGCATGGGTTACGTACTCTGCCAGAGTCTGGATTTCAGCAATGGTGAGTGACTGGGCCAGATGGTGCTGCTTCAGAAATTGGGTGATTTCGACATGCGCGGTGGCAGACATGAGGCGCTCCTCGTTTTTTGGGGGGGTATGACTGCATTATAGGGGGTTATGGTGAAAGAAGGACAGGTCTACAATGCGCCCATCCTCCATCATGATGAGTATCCGCAAATGAATCGACCCAGTGGAAGAATGGCAGACGCCCTGCGCCCGATAGAAATTACCCGCAATTTCACCAAACACGCCGAAGGCTCCGTACTGATGGCCTGCGGGGATACCAAGGTGTTGTGTACCGCCAGTATTGAAGAAAAGGTCCCACCTTTTTTGCGTGGGGCGGGGAAGGGATGGGTGACGGCAGAGTACAGTATGTTGCCCAGAGCAACTCAGGATCGGATGCAGCGTGAATCGGCCAAGGGAAAAATCTCGGGTCGGACTCATGAAATTCAGCGGCTGATTGGGCGTAGCTTACGCGCAGCCGTCGACTTGCAGGCCTTGGGCGAGCGCACTATCTGGGTGGATTGTGATGTTTTGCAGGCGGATGGCGGCACGCGTACGGCCAGCATCACGGGTGCCTGTCTGGCGGTAGCAGATGCTCTGCAGGCCCTGCGCCAAAACGGAAAAGTTCAGGGTAATCCGTTGCGCGACTGGGTAGCTGCCATCTCCGTCGGGATGTATCAGGGACAGGCCGTACTGGATTTGGACTATGCCGAAGATAGTCACGCCGAAGTGGACATGAATGTGGTCATGACGGGTGCCGGCGCTTTTGTAGAAGTGCAGGGTACTGCTGAAGGCGCTGTTTTCAGTGATCAGGAAATGGCCGCCATGCTGGCGCTGGCGCGGCAGGGCATTCGCGATCTGATTGCCCGTCAACGTGAGGAAATTCCTGAGGCTTTGCCTTGAAGCCCATCCTGCTGGCCAGTAGTAATGCCGGCAAAATCCGGGAATTGCGTACACTGCTGGGTGAGTACGGCTACACAGTCCATGGGCAGGACGAGCAAGGTATTAAAGGTGCAGAGGAAAGTGGCAGCACTTTTGTGGAAAATGCCTTGCTGAAGGCCCGTCATGCTGCGGCCATCTCAGGGATGGCGTCTCTTGCGGAAGACTCAGGTCTTTGTGTGCCAGCCCTGCAGGGTGCACCGGGCTTGTTTTCGGCACGTTATGCCGGTGTCGGCGCGACTGACGCCGAGAATAATCAGCGCTTACTTGAGCGGATGCGTGCTTTAATCGGGCCATCGCGTGCAGCCTATTATATTGCCTGTATGGTCTTTATGGAGTCAGCCGACGATCCTGCCCCCATTGTGGCTCAGGGATTCTGGATGGGAACTATTGGTAAAACGCTTCAGGGAGAAGGTGGTTTTGGTTACGATCCATTATTTTGGCCGCTGGGTGGTGCGCGTAGTGCGGCTGAATGGACACTGGCAGAAAAAAATCAGGTGAGTCATCGCGCCCAAGCTCTGCGGCGACTGTTGGCCATGTTGCAGGAACGTCAGACACCCCAGCCACTGTCAGAAAGTGATTGACGCAGTCGGGTCAGAGCTCTGACCTGCAACTGGCGGACTGCCTCGCGGCTGACGCCCATACGTTCGGCCACGGCTTCCAGCGTCATGGGCGCATCTCCATGGATGCCGTAGCGGAAGATCATCACTTCCCGTTGCTTTTCATTCAGTTCCGCCAGATGCTCCCGGAGTGCCTTGCAGATGGAGTCACGGTCGTAGTCCATGTCGGGGCTGGCTGTATCGCCAGGCACCTGTTCAATGCGACTGGGGCCATCGGTAAATTCTTCATCCAGCGAGCAGACGCGAATGTCGGCAAAATCCAGAGCACGCATGGTACTTTCACGCACCCCCAGGGCCTCCCGGCGTTGCTCGCGCCGGACGTCTTCTGTCGATTCGGTTTCATCTTCACCGCGCTGCAGGTAGGCGTGCAGCGATTTTGCCAGATAGTCCGGCAGCCGGATGAAGCGGGAGCGGATGAGCGCACGTTGCATGGCTTCCCGAATCCACCAGGTTGCATAGCTGGAAAAACGGGTACCAAGACCTTCACGGAAGCGATCTGCGGCACGCAGTAAACCCATGTAACCTTCCTGAAGCAAATCTTCCTGGCTGAGCCCCTTGTTCCGGTAAGCCCGGGCAACGGCTCTGACCAGCGGCATGTGCGCAGAAATCAGGGTGGCTCTGGCGCAGTCATCTCCCTGACGCAGGCGGCGGATGAGTTGCAGTTCCTGATCCTGAGTGAGAAAAGGGCTACTCTGATCGCTCTCAATAAAATCAGCCAAAGGGGGCGGATCAATAGCCGGCGAGACATCGGGCAATGCTTCGTTCAATTCTCTCACTTCCGTTCGCATGCTTATCCCCTGACCACTAAGAGCACAATCGCTGTAACATTGTAATCTAATATTCTATATCTAAAAGAGTTTTTATGATTTCATATATTAGCATTCTTTTTGATCATCCTGTCAAGTAGATGCAACTATAGTTTTGTGTTTTTTACAACGACTGCTGAGAGTGGTTTCTTTTTGACTCGCGCCGTTGATCTGCCTATACTCTGCCCCTTTCTCGCTAAGCTTTTATTTTTGATGAGGTCAGAAACCTTCTATGCCAACTGTTCGTGTTAAAGAAAATGAACCTTTCGAAGTGGCGCTGCGGCGCTTCAAACGCTCCTGTGAAAAGGCCGGAGTCCTGACGGAAGTACGTCGTCGCGAGTTTTATGAAAAGCCCACAGAAGAGCGCAAACGCAAGGCAGCTGCTGCCCGCAAGCGGGCTTTGAAGCGGATGCGCCGTCAGTCCATGCGTTTGGTTCGGATGTACTAAGGTATGTCTTTACGCGAACGTCTTCAGGAGGACATGAAGGCGGCGATGCGCGCTCGTGAGTCTGATCGTCTTACCACTATTCGCATGCTCCAGGCAGCGATCAAGCAACGTGAGGTGGACGATCGCCGCGAGTTGGATGATACCGAGGTTCTGAGTATCGTCGAAAAACTGATCAAGCAAAGAAAAGATTCTGCCAGTCAGTTCAGAGCGGGAAATCGCCCGGATCTTGCCGATAAGGAAGAAGCAGAAATTGTCATCCTTTCAGCTTATCTCCCCGAGCCCCTGAGTATGGAAGCCATTGATGCCCTGATTGCAGAAGCGGTTTCAAACACCGCTGCCAGCGGTCCCAAAGATATGGGTAAGGTGTTGAATAGCCTGAAACCGCAATTGCTGGGTCGGGCTGATATGGCGCTGGTTGCGGAAAAAGTAAAGGCGCGTCTGAATAACGGATGAAAGACGCTGTGGCAGGGGCAGCTCCCTGGCAGGACAGCTTTTCCAGAGCGCTCGATCTGGAAGATATTCGTGCCGCCTGGCTGGCCAAATGTGCCCATGTATATGGGCAGCATTATGTAGAAAACCTCAATCCATGGGTAAGCCTTGCTGAAATTCAGCAGCGCCAGAATATGGCGCTTTCGCTGGCGGAACGATCTGCCGCTGGCTTTTCGCTGCCCATTCAAATTCTCCCGGATGTTCGTTCCCTGCTGGACCTGCTTGAGCGCCCTGGCGCTATCCTGAGCGGACGCGAGTTGCAGCAGATAACCCAGGTTTTGCATGGCCAGAAGCACTATGCCTCGGCCTTACGGGAAGCTGATGACACTCTGACGGAATGGGCAACAGATCTGGAGCCTTCGCTGCCGCTGCTGCGGCACCTGCAGCAGGCCCTGGATGATGAGGGGGAACTTCTGGATGCTGCCAGTGCTGAATTAAGCGCCATTCGTCGCCAGTTACGCCAGGGGCGCGGTGAAATACAACGCTTTTTGCAGGGATTTTTACGTAATCCCGATTGGCAGGATTACTGGCAGGATCAGCTGATTGTCCAGCGTAATGACCGCTATGTATTGCCCCTGAAAACCAGTCACAAAGGCCGCATCAAGGCTATTGTGCATGATCGTTCGGCGAGTGGTGAAACCCTTTTTGTAGAACCCTTAACGGCGGTGGACCTGAATAACCAGTTGGTACAGGACCGCCAGGCCGAGCGTCTGGAGCAGGAAAAGGTGCTACGGGCTTTAAGTGCGGCCGTAAGCCAGCAAGTGCCGTCCATGCGTCGCGCCTTAAAGTACATCGGACGGCTGGACGGAGTTCGCGCCGCCCTGGAACTGGGCAAGGATTATCAGGGTACGCTGGTTCAGGTGGATAATCGTCCGGCTTTTGATCTGCAGAATTTACGTCATCCCCTGCTGTGTATGCAGCATCCGGGTCAGGTGGTTGGTAATTCTCTGGCTTTGGGCGAAAGTAATCATCAACTGGTGATTACCGGACCCAATACGGGCGGTAAAACGGCACTGCTCAAGGCTTTGGGATTAAACCATCTGATGGCCTATTTAGGCATGCCGGTAGCGGCTGAGGGTCGTCCGGGATATTTTCGGCAAGGCTTTGCTGTTATCGGTGACGCTCAGGATATTCAGGCTGACCTGTCTACTTTTTCGGCACAGGTGAGTCGCTTGCGCAGGGTGCTGGAGCAGGCTGATCACCACAGCCTGGTACTGTTGGATGAACTGGGAAATGGTACGGATCCCCGCGAAGGGGGTGCCCTGGCCCAGGCCGTGGCCGAGGCGCTTCTGTCGGCACAAGCCTGTACGGTACTCACCAGTCATCAGGAAATCATGAAACGTTATGCGCTCAGCCGCGCTACCGTAGCTTTGGCAGGTATGGGCTTTGACACAGAACGTCTTGCCCCGACCTATCGTTTGCAGTGGGGAGTAGGTGGTGCCAGTCAGGGTTTAACTATTGCGCGACGTGTCGGGATGCCTGAAACGCTGGTGCTGCGGGCCGAAGCCTTGTACGCGGATGATCGTGAGGACTGGGAACGCTGGGAAGCACAACGGGAAGGCCTGTTGCGCGCGGCACAACAGGCAATGGATGAAGCGGCGCAGGCACGGATGGAAGCTGACAAGTCGGCGAAACGTTTGCAGCGTGAATTGGATGCGGCACGTCAGGATCGGGAAAGAGCAGCTGAACAGGCTCGAAATGAGTGGACACAGTTGCTGCAAAATGCCCGCAGTGAAGTGCGGAAAACCATCGCCGCGCTCAAATCTGGACGGGATACCCAGGCGGCCAGTGCGGCACTGGAACAGTTGGGTACGCCTTTTCAGATGGCCGAAGCCGTGTCAGTGGATTTGCCCGCAGTCGGCAGCAAAGGCTTGTTTCTGCCCCTGCGCCAGGTCACCCAGATTGTCCGTGTGGACGCTGCCCGGCAACGTCTGCAAATTCAGTTGCGCGGCAAACAGGTGTGGATTCCCCTGGAGCAGTTCCGCGCGGATTCCGCACTGGAAATACCCAAGGAAAAGGGGAGTACTCAGTATGCTTCACCGGAAAACCATCCGTGGCGTCTCGATCTGCGTGGTCAGCTGCGCGAAGATGCCTGGCAGGCTTTGTGTCGCCATGTAGATGGAGCCATGGCTTCCGGTCGCCAGCAAATTGAGGTGCTGCATGGTAAAGGCAACGGCGTCCTGGCTGAAATGGTCAGGGAATTTGCCAATCAGGATCCGCGCATAATCCAGTGGCGTATGGCGCGTCCTGAACAGGGGGGTGGCGGTGTCAGTGAGTTGGAGCTACGCTGAAACATGGTCAAATTTTCTCCCGCCTTTATAGATGCTCTCCTCGAACGGACCGATTTGATCCGTCTGGTGGAAGGTCGTGTTCCCCTGAAAAAGAAAGGCAAGGATTTTTGGGCCTGCTGTCCTTTTCATCAGGAAAAAAGTCCCTCATTTTCAGTGAGTCCGGAAAAACAGATTTATTATTGTTTTGGATGTCATGCCCATGGTAACGCCATTGGGTTTCTGATGGCCCATGATCGTCTTTCCTTTCCTGAGGCGGTAGCCTTGCTGGCGGAAGATGCCGGGGTGGCCTTACCTGAAGAAGCTGCTGGGCAGTCTGTTCAGGAAGATCTCCGCCCTTTTCGGCAGATTCTGGATAAGGCGGTCAGCCTGTACCGTGATGCACTCGCAAAAAATCCGGCGGCCCAGCAGTACTGGCAGAGCCGAGGTCTCCATCCGGAAATCATTACGCGCTTTGAATTGGGTTATGCCCCTCCTGCCGCGAATTTTCTCAGTCAGCAACTGGGTAAGGATGAAAATACCCGGCGCGCACTGATTGGCGCAGGGTTGGTGAGTAGCCGCGAGGATCATTCGGTCTATGATCGTTTTCGGGAAAGGGTCATTTTCCCGATTCGTGATGGTCGCGGCCATCTGGTCGGACTGGGAGGGCGCAGTCTCGATGGCCGGGAGCCCAAATATCTGAACTCTCCCGAAGGTCCGCTGTACCACAAGGGTCAGGTGCTCTACGGTCTTCATCAGGCGCGGGACGGTTTGCGCCGAGTGAATCGTGCCGTGCTGGTGGAAGGCTATCTGGATGTCATCACCCTGCATCAGGCCGGACTGGATTATGCCGTTGCCGCCAGTGGTACGGCACTCGGTGAAAGCCAGCTACAGATGTTGTTTCGTGCGGCCGCAGAGATTTTGCTGTGCTTTGATGGGGATGCTGCCGGACGCAAGGCGGCTTGGCGAGCGGTGCAAATGGCGCCTGAGCTGTTGCGCGAGGGGCGTCTGCTGCGGGTACTGTTTTTGCCGGACGGCCAGGACCCGGATTCGCTGGTGCGCGAGCAGGGAGCAGCAGCACTGGAGGCTTTATTCCCGACGGCCCGCCCCGCTATCGATTTTTTTCTCGATGAACTGCAGCGCCGCTATAATATTGCCGCAGAAGATGAAAAAGCCCAGTTTCTGCGGGAAGCCCGGGAATTTTTACAGCGGATAAATGACACCACATTGCGGGAAGTTTATCTTCATAAACTCCAGGAGTTATGTGGTCTGGCCTTTGCCATACCTTCCAAAACGCGTCGTCGGGATGCTCGAGTTACAGCGTCAGTGCAACCGTCGCGGGGCAAAGAAGGGCCCTCCCTCTTTAAGAAGGCGATGCGCCTGCTTCTGAATCATCCCGATGACCCCGCCTGGCAGCAAATGGAAAAAAATCTGCTGCCTTTTGCATCTGACCCCATTGCAAAAAAACTGGATGCTACCCTTGATATTTTGGCAAACATGACCCATTTAAGTTCTCACGAACTTTTGGCGAGATTGGCTGGTACTGACTTGGCAGAGTTTTGTTATGCCTTGGTCATGTCTGATGCTGAAGGTGGCGAGGATGGCGCATTGTTGCGCAATGAAATACCTGAATGTGTGTACAGGATAAATCGGCGCCTGAGCGCCGCCAGGTTGGATTATATGGGCCATACGGCGGATCGTTCGGGATTGGGCGCGCTGACAGAGCAGGAGCGGACCGAAATCGTGTTGTCAACGCGACGTGGTCGCCACAAGCGTCCCGAATCCTGAAGTGTCCAGACAAAAGGGATGGATGAATGCTGTCAATGAATTTAGCTTTTCATCCAGGTGGTTTTTCTTATATAATGTGCGGCTTTCCGCGAGTGCAGGATGGTTATGAGAGACGGTGAGAGTGTAGTGGACAATGAGTCTCAGCGGTCTGAGCTGAAGCGCCTGATTGCGCGCGGAAAAGAGCAGGGATACCTGACCTACGGGGAGATTAATGATCATCTGCCCGAAGAGGTTTTTGATCCTGAGCAGATGGAAAATGTCATTTCCATGATTAATGACATGGGCATCGAAGTGTTTGAAGAAGCACCGGATGGCGATACGCTTCTGGATGGTGAAGGTAATGTTGGCGTGGCTGCTCAGGAGGCTGAAGAAGCTGCCGAGGAAGCCCTTGCTGTAGTCGAAGCGGATATTGGCCGTACCAGTGATCCGGTGCGTATGTACATGCGTGAGATGGGCACGGTTGAGCTTTTAACCCGGGAAGGCGAAATTGAAATAGCCCGCCGCATTGAAGATGGTCTGATGCAGGTTTTGCGTGCGGTTTCCACCTGCCCGACTACTATCTCGTTGTTGCTGGATGCTGCTGATCGGGTCGAGCGCGGAGAAACGCGCCTGGATGAAGTGGTCGATGCGTTTATTGATCCCAACGCCCTAGATGCAGAAGCCGTCAGTGAAGAGGAAGAGCCTGTTTTGCTGGAAGGCGAAGAGCCTGAAGACACGGATGATGCGGATGAAGAAAGCGAAGAAGGCACTATTGAAGCGGATAAGGGGCCGCAGCTGGAAGAAGCCCTGGAGCGCTTTGCCGTCATTCGCGAAGCCTATCTGAATCTGCTTACCAGTCATGCCGAAGGGGAAATGCATGATGAAAGCTATCAGGAAAAAAGACGCGAACTAGCAGAACGCTTTCTGGAAATCAAGTTGAATGGTCGCCAGATTGATGTGATGGCCGATGCCTTGCGGGGTTTAACTGACGGCGTGCGCCATTGTGAGCGTGAGCTCATGGAGATTTGTATTGAGCGGGCGCGTTTTCCCCGGAAAGAATTTGTGCGCAGCTACCCGGGTCATGAAAGTGATTTGAACTGGATAGATCAACAGATTAACGGTGGCTTTACCTATAGCGCACGGTTAGTGGAATATCGGGATGATATTCTCGCCATCATGAAGCGTTTGGCAGACATTGAAAAACGGGCGGGTTTACCGGTCGCGGAAATCAAGGAAGCCAGCCGCTTGATGTCTATTGGTGAGGCAAAAGCCCGGCGGGCCAAAAAGGAAATGGTCGAAGCGAACCTGCGTCTGGTCATTTCCATTGCCAAGAAGTACACCAATCGTGGTCTGCAATTTCTCGATTTGATTCAGGAAGGCAATATCGGCTTGATGAAGGCGGTGGACAAGTTTGAATACCGGCGTGGCTACAAGTTTTCTACTTATGCTACCTGGTGGATTCGACAGGCCATTACCCGCAGTATTGCCGATCAGGCGCGCACCATTCGTATTCCGGTGCACATGATTGAAACCATCAACAAGCTGAACCGGATCAGTCGGCAAATGCTGCAGGAAATGGGTCGTGAGCCAACTCCGGAAGAGCTGGCAGAGCGCATGGAAATGCCCGAAGACAAGATTCGCAAAGTGCTGAAAATTGCCAAGGAACCGATTTCCATGGAAACCCCCATTGGTGACGATGAAGACTCTCATCTGGGTGACTTTATTGAAGATCGTAATGTCACCGCGCCAGCCGAATCAGCAGTCAATGCGGCTATTCGCGAAGTTGTCGAAGAACTTCTGGACAATGGTCTGACTGCCCGAGAGGCCAAGGTGTTGCGTATGCGCTTTGGAATCGGCATGAACACGGATCACACCCTTGAAGAAGTGGGTAAACAGTTTGATGTGACCCGTGAGCGTATTCGTCAGATTGAAGCCAAGGCGCTGCGGAAGCTGCGCCATCCTTCCCGCTCTGAGCGTTTAAAGAGTTTTGTGGACGGAGAAGTCACCATTCCTTCCTGAAGGGTAAATGTGGTAAAAATGCGGGCGCGGAAACAATTTCGCGCCCTCTCTTCAGGGCCTGTAGCTCAGTTGGTTAGAGCAGGGGACTCATAATCCCTTGGTCCACGGTTCGAGTCCGTGCGGGCCCACCAAATAAAACAAGCAGTTATAAATTAGTCGTTGACAATCCTCTACTCCTCAGGTACAGATTCAGTACAGTACCAAATTTGGATTGAGGAGATTTGCTTTATGGCCACGATAGTTAAAAACCCGGCGGGAACTTGGAAGGCTGTGATTCGCAAGCAGGGTTGGCCAACGGCCGCGAAAACGTTCCGGACCAAACGTGATGCCGAGGATTGGGCGAGGCAGACCGAAGATGCAATGGTTCGTGGCGTGTATATTCAACGGAGCGACTCCAAAAAGTTCATTCTGGATCAGGCGCTTGACCGCTACCTGCGGGAAATAACCCCCACCAAGAAGGCGGGTGATTCCCAACGGCGTGACCACACAAGTGCCAAGGTGCTACGGGAACGGCTTGGCAAATACGCACTGTCCGCACTTAACCAAAAAATTATTGGACAATATCGTGATGCCCGGCTGGCTGAGGGGCGTGCAGGTAATACGGTGCGTCTCGAACTCGCTTTACTCTCCCACCTGTTCACCGTGGCAATCCGTGAATGGGAAGTTGGTCTACCATCCAATCCTGTTTTACAGGTCAGCAAACCCAAAGGCAATGTACGTGACCGACGTCTCCAGAGAGAGGAAAGCCCACGATTGCTGGAAAGTGTGCGTAAACACAGTAATCCTATGCTTGCATGGGTCACTGAATTGGCACTAGAAACGGCTGCTCGCGTGGAAGAGATTCTCTCCCTTGAGATGCGCGATGTGCACCTGGAGCGACGGATAATGATTCTCCGGGACACTAAAAACAAGGACACGCGAGGTGTTCCATTAACGATGCGAGCTGCAGAAATTTTTCAGGAAGCGATTGCCCACTATCCGCGTGGGGATTCTCCCCTTATTTTCCCAGGTAATCCTGGTCGCGACGGGGTGCGTCGCCCCTACCGGATACACAAGGTTTGGAAATCTGCCCTGGGTCGCGCGAGTATAGTAGGCCTGCATTTCCATGACCTACGCCATGAGGCGACCAGTCGCTTTGTCGAGATTGGCTTATCGGATAGCAAAGTGCGGCAAATCACTGGACATAAATCCCCACAGATGCTCGCTCGTTACGCGCACCTACGCGCAGAAGATTTGGTGGCAGACCTCGACCAGGCACGCGGAATACCCACCCGCTTTGAAATTCTGAGACCTGCCCCAGACACAGAACAACCGGTTACCAACAGAAAAAACGCGAAAATAGTGCCTTTTCCCGTTCAAAAATGATTTTTGCTTTGGTTATGCTGTCTCCATGGATGAACAGGAGACAGCCATGAACCATCACACACCACAACTACTCACTGCCGAAGAAGCTGCGAGTCAACTCAGAAAAACCCCTTCCGCATTTCGGGAAGCGATGTGTCGCAGTCGGGCCAAGTGGGCCATTTGGCTCTCTGGCCGGAGGATCAAGTTAGGTCGCAGATATTATATCCGCCGGGAGGACGTAGAGGCGGTTTTGCGTTTCGGCGACGCCGTTGCCGACCTCCCGTCAGTTGAACATGCTCCTCAGCTGCGGCGGATAGGGGGTTAAATGCGAAGGACTGGGGCTCAAATTGAGCCCAAGATCCTTTTTTCGGGTCCCAAGACCTGGTACGCCGCATTCAATGCTCTTATTTAAATTAAATAGGCAGTTATGATCATGCTGGTAGTTTTCTAGCCTGCTAAAGCCATCAGAATAAGGGCCGTGGCCGATGGGCTGTGGCAATTTGCTGCTTAGCGGCCAGTAAAGCAGGATGTTGGATGCCCACCCAATTCCAGAGGTTGGCCAGAAAAAGCAGGGATAGACAAAAGCTAAGGGTCGCGAAAAGAAGGGCTATTACAGTCGCAACAAACCATTCCTCCGCACCGGGATGCCTTCGGTGTTTCCACCAAGTGAAACCAGCAGCAGATAAGGCTAACACGACAATACTGAGCAGAACAAAGCCGATAATGAGATTCTGGAGGGCGTCGGTATAGGCAATTTGAGCAAGTTGAGCAGAAATTTGCATGGCATTCTTTCCTTGTTTCATTCAATAAAACAGGGGATGGAGGCGGGTCAAGTGATTGGAACGGATGGGGAAATTTATCTCCATCCGTTCCAACTTTGAATCGCTGTGCTGCTTACAGAGCATCCACAATAAATCGGGGGATCAGTCCGTGTTGCTGTTCAAGTGAGTGCATCCGTATCTGACGATCTTCTGCATCCTGGCTTTCCCAGAGGAAACGATACGCACCGATGGTGGCGACCTGAAGCTCCCGCAGCATGAATCGGATAATGGTTTTATCGAGAAATTCGAATAATGCCCCACTTAATTCTATTTCCGAGTCGGTACCCAGTTTCCCTGAAGATCGTGCCAGTTGCGCCACCAGTATGAGGGTGCGGTTTTCATCCCAAATCTCCAGATTACCCGGCATTAGCTTCCAAGGGAGTTGTTGCAAAAACAGAGGATGGACCACCGCCATATCCAGGAGGCTCTCCTGCCAGGGTTGTTGGTGGAAGATCCCCCAGAGTTTTTTTTGACCTTCCACCTTACTCTGAAGGTCTGCTGCAGGCATCTTCAGATAGAAAAAATCCTTATGGTGGCTAATGGCAATACAGAGGATAATCTGTTGATTGAGGAGGGGGATGAATCCAAAAAATGGCCAGGCACCCTGGGATACGGCATAACGGCAACCGTTTGCATCGCTGTACCATTGTTGGAAGTGCTTTTGCCGATACTGGTCCGGGTGGGTTTGTTGGGCATACTGCTTTAAAAGGTATTCATAGGGTTTGATCGTCTGTTGCATCGTAATTGTCCTCAATATCCGTGCGGTATGTGCACCTATTCAGATTACCACACGCAAATATGTGAAAATTTTTTACGATATCTCCCGACAAGAAACAACGCGGCATCCCGGCCGATGAAGAGCAACAACTTTTTTTGCACAGAGCTTCTGTGTCCATTGCACGCTTCCGTGAATCAATGGATCAAAAAAAGTTTTTTCGGAGAAACACGCATGAAAATGAATGGATCCAGTGGACCATTCACAGAACATATGGAGCCAGAGGGATGGTCCACAGCACTAAATGCTGAGCCCCCAACTTGGGGAGGCTCATCAGAATCCACCTCACAGCCACCTTATACCCATAGAATAAAAATTCTAACCGATACAAATTATCTATAACTCCTCTGTCCCTTCATATTGACCCCGTTTTTACGGAAGTTTAAAAACCAAGATCATTATCTTCAGGCCACTCAACTGGATGCAGTCCAAGACTGCGGTCATGAGCACAGCAGTGAGGGGTGCTTTTTTGAAAAGCAGACAGGAATACTAAAAACCGTTTAAAAAAACGCGAAAAAAACCACTTAATGAAACCATTTTGCTCAAAGCAAACCGATATAGTCCTTTCATCGCCGAAAAACTGCAGAGGATGAAGTGCAGTAAGGAATGGGTTTCCTGCCCGGATGGGCTGCGAACGGGCGCATAATCCCGAGTTGAATCGAAGTCCCACAGATGTGGACTATATATCAGGGGCTCGCCCCTACATAAAACGGCTTATGCCAATATAGATATGAAAAGGCTGATGTTTGGCCAAAGATTGCGTGTTGTTACGCACACATGAAGAATCGTCCATGTTGTAGGGACACATATGACGAGTTATGGAATATCTGCCATGGAATTTGGCAAATCTATGCGCGTTGCGGTCTATTGTCAGGCTCGATGGAGCCAGTAACCAGCCAGAACGCCACCTATATCTTTTTTTTAAGCAGGTGGGTATTTCCTGCCCTGTGTTTTCTCCGGCTTCTGACCGAGTGTCAGCATCGGCATCCCCCAGGAAGAAAGAGAGGGGATCAGGATTTTCATATAAAGGATTTTTAATCATGAAGTTATTAGACATTATTCCGCAGAATAATGCGGATTCTGGGGTGGAACGCGCCGCTGCCAGACAAAGCAATTGGCCTTTTAAGGAGCAGAACGAACAAGCTATCGAAAGGAAGTACGCGATCTGTTCTCCGTGAGGCCCCCTATTTACATATCGGATCTGCTTTGTGCAGTGCAGTTAGCCGTTCTGGGTTTCTTCCTCCGAGGGTACCCAGAACGGCTATCAGGTAGTCTGGAGGCACGTTGTATGGGCTATGTATTCAAAAATTATGGCTATGCTTTTTCTGTTGAACGAGCGGTGCAAAAGATTATCCAAGCGCAAGCACGCGGATACGGAACGATTCGCGCTAAACGGATTCGGCTAAAGTATTTTGTCCGTTTTGTGCAAGTAGAGGGCATTACCGATCTCGAGAAAGTGAAATTTTCGGATCTCCAACATTTTGCCCAGCAGATACAACAATTGATGCAAGAGAATGATTGGTCCCCAGCCTATGCCCAGAACATTATCAGTGATGCCAATCGATTGCTGGGATTCGTCCGCAAGCAGCGGGCATTCCGGTTGTCGCCATCTACTTACACTGGGAAAAGACCCTGGACCCGCACGGCCCCGCCCACCGGAATGGAACTCGTAGGCGTACTCTCTTGCGTGGAGGAAATGCGGAATCGAGGGTTACAGCGTTGTGCCCTGATTGTGCTAATGGCGCGCATATTTGGAATGCGCCTCCGAGAAACCGTACTTGCGGATATCCCTCGGCTATACCGTGAGGCGATGCGGCAGGGAACCATCAATGTGCAGGAAGGCACTAAAGGTGGCCGGAAAGTAGAGCGCAAGATAATTATTGATGCCTACGGGTTAGAGATCCTCAATGAGGCTAAAGACCTTTGCAAAGCAACCAATTCCCATTGTCTGATTCCACCTGATCAGAATTACATTATGTTTATCCGTCGCGAGGTGGCCCGAGCTAGGACCATTCTTAAAGATCATGGAATAAAAGGGTATCATGACCTCCGGAGCAGCTACGCGTGTGAGCGGTATCAGTCAATCACCCTCGCTGCTGCACCGGTTTTTGCGGGTGGGAGAGGGGTTTCGCGGAACCTGGATACCGCAGCCCGGGAAGTCATCAGTAAGGAACTGGGACACAATCGCACAGAAGTGCTCAATGCATACATCGGTGCGCGTCGACCGACGGAATATCAACGACAACAAGAGCTGAAAGAGCGAAAGATGGAGCGTCGCGAGATGCAAGATCTACGGGCACCGATTACGGCCTCATCACTAGCGTTTTTGCTGGCGAGGTACTTTCGTGGATCCAAAAAAGAGCGGGCCGTGCATGTGAAGCGGGTATGTGCGCTAGTGCTGCCTTATTGTCAAGC
Source organism: Acidithiobacillus sulfurivorans (assembly GCF_018853815.1). Classification (GTDB taxonomy): domain Bacteria; phylum Pseudomonadota; class Gammaproteobacteria; order Acidithiobacillales; family Acidithiobacillaceae; genus Acidithiobacillus; species Acidithiobacillus sulfurivorans. The sequence continues at coordinate 54,054 of NZ_JAAOMP010000088.1, forward strand.
AGCCCACATCCAATACCTGCATCAGATCACCCTGCAAGCCGTTGAACAAATGGTACATGCGCATCGGTTGGGGCGTCAGCTGAGCGAGAAGACCCAAAAGGATTATTTATTCTCTATGCTCAGGTTGGTGCATGCCCTGGGCCATCCGGAGTGGGAGCAGGAACTGCGGAATTTTTGCAGTTTGCCGAAATCTACGGTTGCGGGGAGACGGTTGAATATCAATCGGCGGCAAAGTCGGGGCTAATCGGTCATTTCGGCTTTGAGTGACGACGATCGCCACTTAATGTAGTAACCGATGCAGCCCTCTGTGATCCGATCAAATATCGGCAAGATGGTCGCCCCTCTGTAGTTTTTAGTATTTTTTGTACTTCAGGTATTTACCGTTCAAGGTGACTTTAATTCGATCCCCCTGCTCATCTTTTACGCGAGAAATGTCCATGGAGAAATCAATAGCGCTCATGATTCCATCACCAAACTCTTCATGGATGAGTTCTTTGATGGTGGTTCCGTATACCTGCAGTATTTCGTAAAAGCGATAAATAGTGGGATCTGTGGGGACAGCACTATCCATACACCCGCGTAAAGGAACTTCCTGCAGAATGCGTTCAGCTTCATCGGAGAGGTCAAGCAATTGCTTGATCGTATGAGCCTGTTTAGCAGATAGCGGCATCTGCCCGAGGAGAGCGGCTGTGCACCATTCCTTGCTACCACCGAGATGAACGCTTATGTCTTTCCAGCTGAGACCGTGTAAACGCTTTTTTTCTAAAATTAATGAGGTTACATCGATTCTATTCATTAAATTTTCTCCATGAATAATACCAATTATCACCAGATGGTACAAAAGCTGATTTCAAATAGAAAAAATCCCTCTCGCCCTTAATCTCAAACGCTAAGGCCCCAAATTCATTCTTTATCATTTATGGTACCTTTTCAAGCGCTAAACGCATTAGAATATTGTTTAATTTGTTGAAATAGAAATGGTAATTATTACTATCGTATAGATAGATCGGTTCATGGTTATCGCTGGAATTTGTGCAGATACGTTTAAGTGTCGGTTGGCTCTTGCTATGGACTTCCACAAACATACTTATTTCGGAATGCTGCTAGCTCCAACCGGTTAGGATGACTATTATTTTTGATATTGCAGATCATCTAGAAACTCTGACCCTGGTTCTACACCAGTTACGAACAGTGCGTCGCGGGCACGCGTGCAGGCAACATATAACAAGTGCCGCTCGGTATTGTAGACTTCTTCAAGGTCGGTGTTGTCGGCGACAGATTCAATGCGTGCCTGCAATGGGATGACCTCATCATCGCATGCCAACACTGCTACGGCGCGGAATTCTAAACCCTTGGCCAGATGCATGGTGCATAGAGAGGCGTACCCAACCGTGGTCTCGACTTGGCCGTCGAGCACACGGAAAGGCAGCGCCGCCGCTTCAGCCGCCGCACGGGCGCGATCTATTTCCGTGTCTGAGCGCACAAAGAGGCCGATTTCGTGGGGCGGCATCCCTTCCTCTAATCGTTCCTGAAGCCATTGCGCTATAGCCGCAGTCTCATCCGCCGTATCCGCAAAGACGCGAATCATCGGTACGGGTCCGTTGAACACGGATATGGTGCCGCGCCGGTCTTCTGTATTGCCATCCACGTCCGACACCTCTAGTCCCAGCAAACGATCGGCTTGCATGCGGATCTGATGCGAGGTGCGGTAGTTGATATGCAGGGTGCGGGAACGACCTCGGACGTCTACTCCCAAGGATTTCCAGGAAAACGGCATTTGGAAAATGCGCTGGCCCAGGTCACCCGCAAAAAATAGCCCATTGCGGCGATCGCCCGATAAAGCGGAGAGAAAGCGCAACTGCGCTACACCGATGTCCTGCGCTTCATCGATCAATACGTGATCAAAGGGTGGTGCTATACCTGCCGCCCGGCGCTTGATCAGCGCCGCAGCCAGCTGGGTAAACATAGCCGCAGGCGTAATCAAGCCTTGTGCCGCTAAACGCTGCTGCATCGCCGCAAAAACATCCCACAACGCTGATCGCTGCGCTTCACTAAGTCGTGTTTTACGACCGAGTCGTTTCACGTCGCGATACGCCTCCCAACTATCGAGTTGCCAGGCATCCACAAGGTCAACCCACTCATTCCGCACGAAAGCCAGACTGAACTTCAAGCTATCCGCCGCAGCCACACAGTCCGCCAAGAGATTTTGAATTTGCAGGTGCGTGGCAATCTGTGGCAGGCCATTGCCAAAAGTTGCGGCGAACAAACGCTCGCCGATGGCATCCATCCCCGCCACTTCCAAGCGCTCGGCAATGCGGGGCTGGTTGTCGATCAGTCTTCGCAGTTTTCCGCGCAGGGCATTAGCCAGTGTGTCGGAAAAGGTGGTTAGCAGTACAAGATTCTGTGGGTTGGTACGCGCCAAAAAAACCGCACGATGCAGTGCTACAATTGTTTTCCCCGTACCCGCTGAACCAGCTATGCGGGCTGGGCCACGTTCATCTCGCTCCACCCATTGCCGTTGCGCTGGATGTAAAAAAGTCGTCCATTTATCCCAAGGGGAGGCTAGCGCCCGCTCCAGCTCCTCAATATCGGCCATCACCCGGAAGCGGCGCTGGGCATCAGGATGACTGAAAGGATCAGAATCCTTCCCCAAGGCGGGAGAAATGCGAGGTGTGCCACCCGTTGCCAGTTCCAACAGGGCCTCGGCTGCTTCGCTAGGCAAATGATCCGTCAGTGCCAACAAAGCGTCTTCGTCTGCCTGCCGCACATCGGCTATCCATTCGGCGGGCACGCCATAATCCAGCAAGGTGTCGTCCGCATAGTGCGCGAACAAGGCGGGTTTTTGAACGGGTGCAGAAGGTTTCGGCGTGATGACCATCTCTTCCACCCGCTCGCGGATTTCCACCCACTGCGCCGCGCCAGTCTTGGGGTGGGTTTCCAGTTTGCGCCGTTCCGCCCAACGGTAGGCCGGATCGTGGTGATCCACGTAGCATAGCAGCAGGCTGGATGCCGTCTTGTGCACGATCAGACGAATATCGCTGCTCACCCGTACGGACCAGAAATGTTTATCTCGTGCCTTATCCAGTTTGTGAAAGCTCATACCAGGATTCGCGGGGTTTATTTGCAGGTCGAAGGCGGTGGTCTTGGCCTGTTTTTGCTCTTCGCCGGTTAATCGGGCGAGGCTGTCGGTGAAGGTATCGGAGATACGGAAGTCCATCAGTGCTTCATCCCTTCGGCTTTTTTGTGGGTAATTGCCGCACCATGCGATCGAAATCCGACTCGAAACGCTGGTCATCCAGCACCCGGAACTTGTCGAACTCCTGCTCCGCGTGTGCTTTGGCGAGTTCCGCAGACACTTGGCCCGCCCCCTGCAAAATTGCGCGGTCATTCAGCGTCAGGAAGCCCTCCAGCTTGGTGATCCAGTCCTGCATCGTCATTGCGATACGCCGCGCCGCCTGGCCTTCGGCAAAGATAAGGTATTGCTCGGCTAGATTATTGAGGGCGCGCAGTTCCTCCTCGCTCAGATAGTTTTTGGCAACTCCCACATCGGACTTGCGAATACGTGCGCCTTCCCAAGTCGTCAGACCCATGTTCGGCAATCGGCTATCCGCACGGCTGGTAATCAACCCTGCGGCGGTCTGTCCGTGGATGGCGTAGTGCACCTTGTTTTGCACCGTGGCGAAAAACTGCTGAGTGAGTGGATGGCGCGCGTCGTAATCCACACTGGTGGCGTAGATATCGGTGATTTTCTGATAAAAACGCCGCTCACTGGTGCGGATGTCTTGCAGGCGGCGGGTCAGTTCGTCGAAATAATCCCGGCCCTTACCTGGGTTTTTCAGACGCGCGTCGTCCAGCACGAAGCCCTTGACGATATATTCCTTGAGCTTCTCGTTGGCCCATTGGCGAAAACGTACACCCACCGGGCTGCGCACGCGAAAGCCGAGGGCGAGGATCATGTCGAGGTTGTAGTGTTCCACCTCGCGGGCCACTTCACGCCCCCCCTCAACTTGAACTGTTCGGAATAACCGAACAGTTGCCGTCGGCGTCAGTTCCCCATCCTCGAAGATGTGCCTGATGTGTTCGCTGATGGTGCCCTTGGCCTTGCCGAATAATTCCGTCAACTGCTTCTGATTGAGCCACAGCGTTTCTTCCTCCAGCATCACGTCAATGCGGGTGGAGCCGTCTTCGCTTTGGTAGATTAGGAATTGTTGGGATTTTGTCATAGTTATATCGTAAGTCAGAAGCCGTCTATGCTTAAGCCAATATCTCCATAGACCGGTCGCAATTCATCTAGCGTTAGCGGCCATAGCTCCTTTGTTACAGTGGGCGAAAGATCCGCCATAAGGTAAATGAGAAGAATTGCAGATTGGCGATAAAGGTGTCGATCGTTGGCCTTCTGTGCGATCCGGTCAATCACGTATGGCTTACGCTTGAGGAAATCTCTCAGACTGCCTTCAATATCTTCATTAAATTTGTCAGTGAACGCGTCGACTATTAATAAATTAGATTTTTGAGATTCTGGAACGAGCTTCACATATTCCCTATAGACTCTATCTAGCACAGTTGTTGCATTACGTTCAGACTCTGTGGCATTACCGAGCTCGACCACTACTTGCTCGAAAAAGTCATCGGTGGTTTCGATGAGAGCCATGCTCCTGGCGATAACTCGCTGTGTTTTAGGTGACGCAGTTCTCTGTGACTTGTATATTGAGTCGTGTGTTAGTTCACTGTGTGCATGTTGTAGTAGTGTGCGCAGTTGAATTTCACAAGGAGTTCCTTCAGGAATCGTGATGGCACTGACTGTCAAATCGCGAGATGCACGAACAACGTAATGCACTGACTGATACGCAAACTCCAAAGGTTTAGCTTCACGCTCTTCTTCGTAATCTCTATCCTTTGATGTGGACCAATTGGTCGATACACTAATGACATCTTCTATTATTTTAATATCGCTGGTCAAAAGAACCACAAATCTCATACCAACTTTATCTGTGATTTCAGCGTATGGATCTTGGTAATTTTTCCCCCGGAAAAGTGCTTTATCAATCAGCGAATTTATTTCCTTCAGTCGCGGCATTACTGGCATTCTTAAGAACTCACCAATCGTAAGTGGACGAACGGCCGAATCAAGTTCTCCACAAATCTCATCCCGCACGAACTTAGCCCATACCTCGTAGATAGGACGATCACTTTCCCATTGGGATTTTATATCAAACTCGTTCATTCCTGATTCCTGATGCGCCCACGGATGACGACTTCAGTCCATTTTGGAACTTTACCATCTTCATCGATTTCACCATCAATTGCTCGTATTTGCACTAGTTCCTTAAACCTATCCGCAGGAGCGGTGAGTTTAACCTCACCTGCGAACGTCACCTTCCGATACTTTAGAGCAGACGAAATATCAGAGGTATCTTTGACTACTGCAACTTGAGGGAAATCTCGTTCTGTCATATATCGGATATACTCATCCTTCATTTCCGAATTTGGGAAATAATTGTGCGCAAAGTCAGATACTTGCACGGTCACGCTCTGGTCGACCTTTAGGTACGTCACCAGCGCATTGTGGAGATCAATTTTTTCATCTTCAGACCAATCAAGCTTCTGAATAAACTCTTTGGTGTAGTCATGAAATTCACGGGTTCTTCGAGCGCTCGTTTCAGGGAAACCACAACCGAGGAAACCTTCATAAAAGTATTGGGCAGCAGTGAGTTTGTTCGAAGCACTGATCTGGTCGTCGTAAATGAATGCTTGCCATCCCGCAGGTAACGGGTCGACTGTCTGTGAGTCTTGTTGCAAAAAAATACCAATTTTGTAAAGCTTTGTTTGTGGCGTAAGAAGAAGATCCTTCAGAAACTGCAAGGAAATAGCGCCATCATCAGTCACTCGCCTGGTAAACCCATTGTGTGTTTCCGCCTTAATCATGCCGACGATACGTTTTGCAGGATAACTCGCCGTTCCGGTAAAAACCACCAACACACCGCCAGGTAGATTGCGGCGCATTTGAGCATCGGTTAACTTGTCAGCAATAGTTCGAGAGCGTTCAATGAATAGTGCGTCGTCAGCATCCACAAGAAATTTCGCATTGGTGATTGAACTGTCTGGTCCGGTTTGAATGATATCGAGTTCCATGCTTTTGGCAGCACTACCCATTGCGCTGTGAATGCGATCGCAAAATGCATCAACCGCTTCCTGATCTAGTATTACGAGTCTTGTTCCGTATTTGGGTGGAACAATGTCACGTTCGTCAGTTCGTTTATATATTTCATGAATTACGATTCTACTGATAGTTAAGTTATCGAATGACATTACGGTTTTCCCTCGTGATGTGATGCTCTCTCTTATTGAGTAGATAACTTAATACCGCCTTAATTCACTCTAAACACCTTCATCACCTCATCCCCCAGATGATTTATGACCTTCACCGCGATCCGCCCTGTCGCGGGCTTGTCAAAAGGCCGGGAGGTGTCGCTATTCAGCGTTGCCCAGGCTTCTGCGTCTATCTCCGCTTTCAGGGTGGTTTTCAGCGATTTGTAGGGGTCGTTGGCGCCGAGGAAGTAGGCTTGGCGGACGAAGAAGCTTTCTTCGTTGTAGTCGGTGTCGATGAACCAGCAGGCGATGCCGTCGGGGCCGTCGCTGTGGACTTCGCCGCTGTTGGGGTGGAAGACGTCAACGCCGTTGACTCTGACACGGATCTGGCCGCCTTCGGCGTCGAGGATGTCGATGTCGGGTTCGCCGAAGATGACGAAAAGGTTGCCTTTGCCAGTGTTCTTGAGGTCGTTGGCCATGTGCAGGTCGGCGTTCATGCGCGCCTTGAGGACGGGGACGCGACCGAGTTTGTCGAACTCGCTGGCGTGGGCGTCGTAGTTGAAGGCGCAAGCGATGAGCACGTCGAATCCGGCGTCGGCGGCTTCTCGGGCGGCGGCGACCAGATCGGGCCGGGAGACGGTGCCGAATTCGGGGCCGATGAAAATGGCGGCGCGGCGCTCGGTGCCGCCCCCATCCGGTCCGGTGGGTTCCAAATAGCGGCCATCGGCGCAGACCAGTTCGCCCGGCCAGGGGGACAGTGCGGTGAAGTTGATCTTGCCGTCCTTGTGGGCCTGCTGCACTCCGGCGGTTTTAAGGTTTTCGAGAATGATCTGGGCGAAGTCGCGTTCCTCGCCGTAGCCCGAACCCTGATCGCCGACTTTGCTGGCGTTGGGGTCGATGAGTTCGTCGTTTTCGTCCACGCCCAGCACGCGGTGGGGGGAGAGACTTTCGACGGTGAAGGGACCGGCGACGCGGACCTTTTTCTTGTCCTCATAGGGCTTGTCGTAGAGATACTCAAAGTCGGCCTTGGCGGCGATGGAGGCATCTATGGCTTGTTGGCGGGTGATGCGGGCCTGCCAAAACCCGGCGAGGGGCGCATGGGTGCTGACGGGCCAGTCGGCGGGGGCGTCGCGGGGGACTTCCCAGTCGAGCAGAGCGCTGGCGCTGACGGTCTTGCCGCAGGGCAGGGTGACGTTGCGGCCTTCCGGCGCGTCGAAATGCAGGAACTGGTCCTGCCGTCCGCCGCTGGGGATTTTGTAGGGCGTTTTATGGCCTTTTAGTGCGGTGTTCAGAGCTGCCAAGGCGTCGCTGACGGCGGGCTGCCACTGCTCCCAGATGACGTCGATCTCGGCGTTGTTGGCGATGGACTTGAGGGTGATGTGAGGCACCCGCTCACAGACAAAGCAATGGCGGATGCTGCCGTAAGTGGGCTTGCCGGAGGGGAAGCTACGGGTGACTTCCGCCTCCTTCTGCTGTCCTTCCGGGCTGTCGGCGAGGAGATAGTAGGGGTAGCGGGCGCCCATGATGCGGGCGCGGGCCAGTGCCAGGGCGACGCGTGAGGTGTCGAGGGTGATCCAGCGGCGGCCCCATTGTTCGGCGACATAGGCGGTGGTGCCTGAGCCGCAGGTGGGGTCGAGGACTAGGTCGCCGGGGTCAGTGGCCATCAACAAGCAGCGCTCAACAACCTTGGTTCCGGTTTGAACGACATATATCTTTGGGTCAGAACGGCTTTGAACAGCGCCACTAATGTCCGCCCACAAATTACCAGTTGTTCCATAGCCAAAGTCGTTTTGGGATCTCCGATAATTCAGCTTTCCGTTTTTGGTTACTTGAAAACGATCAGCCTTTCCAAGACGAACAAGTCCCGACTCTTTGGTTTTGAAGGTGCCATTCCCTGGAGTGAAATCTTTTTCAAACCATCGAAATTTGGTTACGTCCCCTTCCCCTGCGGGGCGTGAACTGGTTATGTTGTCCATGCGAAACAGCGAGCCATCAAAATATTCAGATGTGTAACGGCCTTCCGAATCCTCGCTTCGTCCAGTGTATAGTGTGTGTGCCTTAGCTTGATCTCTGCACTTTGCAAACCAGAGTACGAAATCACAAGTTGAACCGAGCAAACTGTTTCCCTCGCTAGTCGTCTTACGGACGGTGATCTGACTGACGAAATTTATGTCCCCAAACACCTCATCCATCACCGCCCTTACCCGGTGCACATTCTCATCCCCAATCTGCACAAAGATTGACCCGGAATCCGTCAACAAATCCCGCGCCACCGTCAGTCGGTCTCGCAGGTAAGTCAGATAGGAGTGGATGCCGTCCCTCCAGGTGTCGCGAAACGCCTTGACCTGTTCCGGCTCGCGGGTGATGTGGTCGGTGTTGCCATCCTTGACGTCGCGGCTGGTAGTGGACCACTGGAAATTGCTGTTGAATTTGATGCCGTAGGGCGGATCGAAATAAATGCACTGCACTTGGCCGCGCAGGCCTTCGCGCTCGGCCAGGCTGGCCATGACCTGCAGGCTGTCGCCGAGGATCATGCGATTGGCCCAGTGGGCGTCGTGCTGGTAGAACTCGGTCTTGGCGTTGGCGTCGGGCAGACCGTTGAAGTCGGCGAAGAGGTCGATCTGCTGGCCGTCCTCCTGCCCCGCCGCGCCCGGTGCCGGGTTCCGCGCCTGAAAGCGCCGGAGGTCGTCGATGAGGACTTTGGGGTGGACCTTTTCCTGAATGTAGAGGGGCGGCGCCTGCACCACGAGGCTGGACCAGTCCTGCCGATCCTTGCCGCGCCAGATGAGCTGGGGGTCGAGGTCGGGGTTGCGGCTGCGCTTTTCGTCCTCTAGCCCGGCGGCCTTCCTGGGGTACTCCACCTGCACCGGCTGTTGCTCGTCCTGCCGCATCACCGCCTGATATTCGGCCGTGGGGATGTTCTTGCGCGTCGCCTCGTCGTGGGTGAGGGTTTCGATAGTCAGGGATGGTTTAGGGCTTTTGGCCATGTTTTACTCTTTAGCAGATGCGTTTGCGGATATTCGCTTTGGCCGTATCCCAAGCCGAAAAGTGGTCAGATCCCTGGCGTAGGGCATTTTCCCGTTGGACCAGTATTTCGCCGTGCCAGACGGGAGAGGGAATGTTTTCGGTTGCTGACAGAGAATGTCCCACAAAGACTCCATCATCTGAAGTTTTTCATTGACAGTGAGTTCACTCAACTGGGGTAAGGCGGTCATGGCATCGCTCCTGATTGGTGGGAATCCACCACGCTGGCAATCGTTCGATCAAAGAATAACGCAATCTGACGGACAAAATCTTCCTGCATCAGCCAGACATCCGTAAACTCGGCGAAGGCCCAGCGGCCGTGGCTGCCGAGGTTGTTCACGCCGGGCACCCAGTAGGTGTCCATGGTGGCTTTTTTGTCCTTGGCGTCTTCGCCACGATAACCCTTGATCTCGACAATGAGATTCAGCAGGTCCTCATCGCCATGGCCGTCGTCCACCCGCACGATGAAGTCGGGACGGTAAATGCGGGATTCAGAGCCGTAGCGGTAAGGCACTTCAAAGCCGAGGTTGTGGTTTTTCACGTAGGCGCGCACGCGGGGGTGGGCTTCCACCACGCGGCAGAACTCCCCTTCCCAGTCGCTGTCGAGAATGACCCAGTTAAGGTGGCACTTGGGCGGCGGGCCGCTGGTGTCCCAGCGTTCGGTCTTGGAGGTGTTAAAGTTGACGTAGGTAGTGCTGCCGCTGGGGTTGTAAGGGTCAAGCACGACGTGGATATGGCGCTGTGCCGTTTCGGAATGGTCCGTGAGCATAGCGCGATTGATAGCGGTGATGATGCGGCTGGCGGCCATGTCGGCCAGCATCTTGTATTTGAGTTGCGCCGGATAAGTGCCGCCCTTGCAGGTCAAATAACCATCGAGCCATTGCCGGGCAATGCGCTTGAGCTGGCCGAAAAGGTAGAGTTTCGGTTCACCGTCTTTGTCGCGGAACTCATTGAGCAGCAGGTAAGAGGTCAGTTCATAGACCACCTGTGAAGGGCGCACGTCGCCGGTGTGGACGAGGTTGAGGTCCACTGTTTCGCCGATGATGCCGGAGTTGCGGGTCTCGGTGGCGCCGACCAAATCGGGCGTGAGTTCCAGGACCGAGTCGGCATCGAAGCGCGCCGCGAGCGGCGTTTCCGGTAGCTCGACGCGGTAACCCTGTACTCGCGGAAAGCGGATTTCCAGGGCATCGCGCTCGGGTCGCACGGCTTTGACGTGAATGGTTTCGCGGGGTGGTTGCGGCGGCGCCACCACCGGTTTGGCGGTGAAGTCGAAGGGAATGCCCAGCACATCGGCATACTCGACGTTGAACAGCCCTTCCTCATTCAGATCGTAGGACTGGCGCCGCAAAGCGCGACCGATGACCTGCTCGCAGAGCAACTGGGTGCCGAAGGCGCGTACCCCCAGCACATGGGTGACGGTGTTGGCGTCCCAGCCCTCGGTCAGCATGGATACGGAAACCACACAGCGGACGGAGTCGCCCAGTCGGCCCGGCTTGCCGACGGTGTTCATCGCCTCGCGCAACAGTTCCTGATCGCTGATGTTCTGACCTGATTGCAGATCGCCGCTGCGCTCCACCATCTCGCGGCGAAAACGCTCGATTTCATCAGCGGCCATGACGCGGAACTTGTCATCCAGCGCGTCGCCGGATTCCAGTTGTTCGCTGTCGATAAGCAGGGTACGCGGGCGGCCCAGTGCGTTGCCGTGCTCGTCATGATTGCGAAACAGCGGCAGACGGCCTTCCACCAACTGGCTGGAACCGTCTTGCTGCAGCTGCTGGAAACCAGCGATGTAGTCATAGACCAGCTTGGAAGTGGCGGTATTGTTGCAGACGATGATGAAGCAGGGCGGTACGGTAATCTTCGCCTTTTCCCAGAGATCGAAGGTTTTTTCGTAATGCCCATAAAGCGCATCCAGAGCGGTTTGCAGCGGCGTTGGCAGGGATCTTGGGTCCATAAACTGCCCTTTGCCGCGTCCCGGCTTGGGCATCGCCTTGCGGATATGTTCCCAAAGATTACGGAACATGGGCATTTCGCCGCTGGGGATGTTGTCTGCTACGGGTACGCGAGGTAATTTGACGATACCGCATTCAATCGCATCCATGAGAGAGAAGTCACTCATGGTCCAGGGAAAAAGTGTTCCTTCGGCGTAGCCCGAGCCGCTCAGGAAAAAGGGCGTGGCGGAGAGATCAAACACCCGTGCCAGCCCGAGCTTACGCTGCACCGCTTCCAGCCCCGATATTCACAGGCGGGCGGCGACGCTGTTCTCTTCGGCCTCCTTTTTCTCGTCGCCTTTGAAATCGTCGTCCGTCGCGCCGGGTTTCTCGCGGTAGCAGTGGTGGGCCTCGTCATTGATGGCGATAATGTTTTTCAGGCCCATGAGTTCGGGCATGACGCGCTGGAGCATCTGGCCTTCCGTCTCCAGCGTGTTCAGCGCCTCGCCGCCCTGCCCCTGGAGCAGGCGGCGACCGCCTTTGGAGAGTTCCAGTCGTTCGCGCAGCTTGAAGGCATGGTAGTTGGTGATAACAATGCGGGCGCGTTCCAGATCAGCCAGCATATCGCCCGGCACCAGTTCGCGGCTGGCGTAGTAACTGTCGGGATCGTTGGGTTGCAACACGCGCAGGCGGTCTTTGATGGTGATGCCGGGCGCGACGATGAGAAAACCACGGGTGAATTTTTTGCTGTTGGGGTGTCGCACCGCGTTGACGGTCTGCCAGGCAATGAGCATGGCCATCACCGTGGTTTTGCCGGCACCGGTGGCTAACTTGAGAGCTAATCGCAGAAGACCTGGGTTGGCATCCTGGCTGGCGTTGTTCAGCTGATCTAAAAAAAGCTGGGCGGCTTTGCCCATTTGTGGTGCCACTTCAGTCAGCCAAATGGCGGTTTCAACCGCTTCGATCTGGCAGAAGAAGGGGCGAATACTGCTGAAAGCATGGTGTCGCCAGTATTGTAGTAGCCTTGCTGTCTCTGGCGTCACACGCCAGTCTGATGAATGAGGTATGTTGCGCCATTTCTCTACCTCAGAACGTACTGCGTTTATGAGCGCCGTATTGTTATATTGCTGTTCTTCAGTCGATAGCCCTTGGCCTTGATCCAGCAGAAGATTAGCTTGTTTGCCTGCCCCTTTTTGCTTGCGTGGGCGAGGAATAGGGCTGATGAACTCGGCTTTACGTCGATCTTCGACAATAAGCTGGGTTGGTTGTCCTTGCTCATCCAACTCCCAGTGACGACGCGGATATGCATAGGGAGAATTGAGAATGGGTTTTTGAAAGAAAGCATTATCCATAATTATAAACTTGTCTGCAGCGGCCGAGCATTGTGTTATTTATAGCTTATAATGGCCTTGCTGGCGACCTGCAGCATCGAAATCCGCGTACGGCATAAGCATTTTCATGTAAAGCAGTAAGAAATTTGCACGTCAATAGTGCGATATGCACAGCAATGGTGCAATGTGACCTCTTTAGTTTTTTGCCAGTCAGCTGTATCTGGTTCAATGTAAATTGTTTTAAATAACCTTAAAATCAAAGAGATAATTAAATAAAAGAGCATTCTTTTACCTGAATCGCCCACAACCTTCACATCTGGCACAGTCATTGCTGATGAGCTCTTGTATACCAGACGGAGCACCAGATGCGAAACCTCAATCAATCCTGTATTACCCTCTCAGCATGGCGCGATCTTTTTCGCGCTGACTTCCAGAAAGGTGCCGAGCAGCTCAGACAACATGTTGCGGGCCTGGATGCGTCAGAATCGGTCTGGATCAGCTTGATTAGTCCAGAAGTGCTTGAAACTGAACTGGCACGGATTGCCACTTTACCGGTCGATGCACCATTAAGGGGCGTCCCCTTTGCGGTCAAAGACAATATCGATGTCGCAGCCTGGCCAACCACTGCCGCTTGCCGCGAGTTTACTTATACGGCATCAGCAGATGCGGGCGTCATTGAGCGCTTGCGCGCCGCCGGTGCCATTGTTATCGGTAAAACTAACCTGGATCAGTTTGCGACGGGGTTGGTGGGTACCCGCTCACCCTGGGGGCCAGTAGCCAATGCCTTTAATCCCCAGTATGTCTCCGGTGGCTCCAGCTCCGGTTCTGCTGTTGCTGTCGCTAAAGGCTATGTCGCTTTTGCCCTGGGGACAGATACGGCGGGGTCGGGGCGTGTCCCGGCGGGTTTTAATAATCTCATCGGCGTGAAACCCACCCGAGGGCGCTTGAGTACCCGGGGTGTAGTACCGGCATGCGCTTCTCTGGATTGCGTCAGTATTCTTGCTATGACCATTGACGATGCTACAGCGGTTCTTCATACCGCCACGGGGTATGATGCCAGTGACATCTGGTCTCGACCAACTCCTGCTTCTTCTGCAGTCTCCCCCCAGGTTTTTGGGATACCCGACCAAACCGAGTGGCATGGAGATCAGTCTCAAGCCGATGCCTGGCAGGTTGCGCTGGAAAAAGCGCGTGCAGCTGGACTGCAGCTGGTACCACTGGATTTTAGCCCTTTGTATGAACTGGCATCTCTGCTCTATTCGGGACCATGGGTCGCGGAGCGCACGGTTGCCGTGGGTGACTTTATTGACCAGCATCCAGGCGTCGCCAATCCCGTTGTTGAGGGCATTATTCGGGGAGGGGCGCACTTCAGTGCCGTAGATACTTTCAAGGCCCAGTATCAGCGCCAGAGGCTGCTGCGCAAAATAGCGGCTATTTTTGCGCAAGTCGATGCGCTGCTGGTCCCGACAGCGCCGACCTTCCCGACGCTTGCCGAGGTGGAAGCTGATCCCGTCGGGAAAAATGCGCAGCTGGGCCGCTACACCAATTTCGTGAATCTCGCGGATTTGTGTGCACTGGCGCTTCCGGCAGGATTCCGTGCGGATGGCTTACCTTTCGGCATCACCCTCATCGCTCCGGCTTTTCAGGATGAAGCGTTGCTGGCTTTTGCCAGGCAGTGGCAGGACCTCATGCCCTGGAAACTGGGCATCTCGGATATTCCCGCCCCCATCAGTGAGCAGATGGGGGCAGCAAAAACTCAAGACGGAGCCATTACTGTGGCAGTCGTGGGTGCCCACCTGCGCGGCCAACCGTTCAATCACCAATTGCTCAGTCTGGGAGCCACTTTTCTGGAGAGCACGTATACCGCAGCCAATTATCGTCTCTTTGCCCTGAAAGACAGCGTTCCGCCCAAACCGGGACTGATGCGTTGCGATCAGGCCGTCAGAGAGGCGGGGATCGAAGTGGAGTTATGGTCCCTGAGCGACACGGGACTGGGGCAGTTCATGCGCGGAATACCGGCACCTCTGGGGATTGGGACCATTACCCTTCGCGATGGACGCAGCGTGAAGGGTTTCATCTGTGAAGGCATCGCCCAGAACGATGCAAAAGACATCACCCATCTGGGTGGCTGGCGGGCTTATCTCAGTACCCTCCCTGCAAACAACAAAGAGCTTGACCATGGTTGACCTGTTTCGAAAGGTGTTGATTGCCAACCGGGGCGAGATTGCCGTACGCATACAACGAACCCTGCGCAAACTGGATATTGCCAGTGTCGCGGTGTATTCCGATGCCGACCGACACGCCCGCCATGTGCTGGACGCGGATATCGCTGTGGGTCTGGGCGGTAATACGCCCGCAGAAAGTTATCTCCAGGCCGATCGTATTCTCAATATTGCGTTACGTACAGGTGCGGAAGCGATCATTCCCGGCTACGGATTCCTGAGCGAAAACGCAGCATTCGCCGAAAGCTGTGAACAGGCGGGCATCGCTTTTGTGGGGCCGACACCGCAGCAGATTCGTCAGTTTGGCCTCAAGCATACCGCCCGCGAAATCGCCATCAAGGCGGGTGTGCCTCTGGCACCCGGAACGGAATTGCTGCGCGATATTGAACAGGCCTGCCAGGAAGCAGAACGCATTACCTATCCGGTCATGCTGAAAAGTACCGCCGGAGGCGGGGGTATTGGCCTGACCCGTTGTGCGGATGAAGCGTCACTGCGCCAGGCCTTTGAATCTGTGCAGCGACTGGGACAAAATTTCTTTGCCAATTCCGGGGTGTTTTTAGAGCGATTTGTATCGCAGGCACGCCATGTGGAAGTCCAGATTTTTGGTGATGGACTGGGCAAAGTGTTGGCTTTGGGAGATCGCGATTGTTCTTTGCAACGTCGCAATCAGAAAGTCATAGAAGAAACGCCTGCACCAGATTTACCTGCTGCAACGCGTGAGGCTTTGTTTGTCGCAGCCGAACGTTTAGGACAAAGCGTCGCCTACCGCAGTGCGGGTACCGTGGAGTTTATGTACGAAGCGGAACGGGATGCGTTCTACTTTCTGGAGGTGAATACCCGCTTACAAGTGGAACATCCCATCACCGAAATGGTGACCGGGATAGACTTGATCGAATGGATGCTCCTGACAGCTGCAGGGCATCCGCCGGTATTGGATCACCGTCCCGAGGCTCAGGGGGTAGCCATTGAAGCCCGCCTTTATGCGGAAGATCCCCTCAAGGATTTTCAGCCGTCGCCCGGCACATTAACCGAAGTGGTTTTTCCGGAAGATCCCCGTGTCGATAGCTATGTAGAAAGTGGTTCCGAAATTTCCAGTTTCTATGACCCGATGATTGCCAAAATCATTGTGCATGGACAGAACCGGCAACAGGCCGTAGCCAAGTTGCAAAATGCCCTGACACAAACGCGGATCGCCGGCATTGTCAGCAATCTGGATTATTTGCGGCAAATATCGCGGGCGCCCTTGTTGGTCGATGCGCAATTATCGACCACCGCGCTGAGCACCTTTACTTTTCATCCCCGGGTAGCGGAAATACTGGACGGTGGTACTTACAGCACCATTCAGGATATCCCCGGCCGGGTCGGGTACTGGCACATTGGGGTGCCTCCCTCCGGTCCCATGGATGATTATGCTTTCGCATTGGCCAACCGTCTGTTAGGCAATCCGGCAGATGCCGCTGGAATGGAATGCACGCTGGTAGGGGCAAAAATCCGTTTTCATGAAGAGACGCACATCGCGTTGACGGGTGCGAATCTGAACGCCACCCTGGACGGTCAGGCCATAAAATCCTGGCAGAGCATTGCCGTGCGCGCCGGACAAATTCTGGATATGGGGCGCATGACGGAGGGTTGTCGTGCGTACCTGGCGGTTGCGGGTGGGTTTGATGTGCCGGCCTATCTCGGCAGTCGGAGCACCTTTGCCTTGGGCCAGTTTGGTGGACATGGTGGCAGACCCCTCCGCAGTGGTGATCTGCTGCCCCTCGGCGTATCGACAGCCACTGCACCTACGGCGGCTTCGATTCCGGCAGAATTGATCCCCAGCTTCACAGGCCACTGGACTATTGGGGTACTGTATGGTCCGCATGGCGCGCCGGATTTTTTTCAGCCGGAATTCATCCAGCAGTTTTTTGCAACCGACTGGGAAGTGCATTACAACTCCAATCGTCTCGGCATTCGCCTAATCGGCCCGCGCCCAACATGGGCCCGATCTGACGGTGGGGAGGCTGGACTGCATCCTTCCAATATTCACGATACGGAATATGCGATTGGCGCCATCAATTTTACCGGTGATATGCCGGTGATTTTGGGGAAGGACGGGCCAAGTTTAGGCGGTTTCGTTTGTCCTGCCACCATTGCCAAGGCCGAGCTGTGGAAAGTGGGTCAACTCAAACCGAGTGATCGCATCCGTTTTGTTCCCCTGGATTTTGACACGGCCCTGCGTCTGGAACAGCTTCAGGAAAATGCCATTCAGACCATGGCTTCGCCAGCGGGATTTCCTCTGCTAAACCCGCCGGCTTGTGCCTCTGGTGAGGCGATACTGGGCCGCCATCAGGCACAGCCAGAATCTCCGACCGTCGTTTATCGCCAGGCCGGTGATCATTATGTATTGCTTGAGTATGGTGATAACGTGCTGGATTTGCGTCTGCGCTTTCGGGTGCATGCCTTGATGGAGGCGCTGAACGCTCGCAACGAACCCGGGATTGAGGAGCTTTCGCCGGGCGTACGTTCTCTACAAATCCGCTATGACAGTCAGGTCATCCCTCAGCCGCAGTTGATTGCCGTTTTGCAGGAAACCGAAAATCGCCTGCCATCCATTCAGAGTATGCAGGTACCGGGTCGCATCGTGCATCTGCCATTGGCTTTTGAAGATAGGGCGACCCTGGAGGCGGTCAGTCGTTATCGTCAATCCGTACGCGATACCGCACCCTGGTTACCCAATAATGTGGAATTCATTCGCCGCATGAACGGGCTGGATTCGGTGCAAGACGTGGTGGATGCCATTTATGACGCCTCGTATCTGGTACTGGGTCTGGGGGACGTTTACCTCGGCGCACCCTGCGCTGTACCTATTGATCCACGCCACCGTTTGCGGACTTCCAAATATAATCCGGCACGCACATTTACGGCGGAAGGTACGGTAGGAATAGGCGGCGTGTACATGTGCATTTATGGCATGGATTCTCCAGGTGGGTATCAACTGGTGGGCCGCACCTTGCCCATCTGGAATACTTATTTGCGCAACCCACAATTTGCCGAGGGCAAGCCCTGGCTACTCCGGTTTTTTGATCAGGTGCGCTTCTATCCGGTGAGCGAAGACGAGCTCACCCAGCATAGAGAGGCATTTCGTTATGGGACTTACCAGATAAGCATTGAAGAGACCGTTTTTGATCTAGGCGCTTACGAGCAATTTCTGGCAGATAACGCGTCAGAGATTGCCCATTTTCAGTCCCGGCAGGATGAGGCGTTTGCGGCAGAGGTGACCCTGTGGTCAGAACAGGATCTGCAAATGGAAGAGGTGACCGGGGTCTCTCAAGACCAAACCCGGGAACTGGATGAATTTGAAACCCCGGTACCTGCCGATATGACCAGTAGCGTCTGGAAATATCTGGTAGAACCGGGCATTTCCGTCCAGGCCGGAGAACCACTGGTTATTCTGGAAGCCATGAAAATGGAGTTCACCATTCATGCCCCTTGTTCCGGTGTGGTCAGCACACATTGTTGTAAAACCGGAGAGCTCGTGAGTTATGGCGTGCCACTACTCATTCTGGATACCCGGGAGCACTAACCCATGAATAAAAAAGCGCCCATACCGTTAGATATCGCTTCTAATCGCGCAGATGAAACTTATCTGCGATTAAAAGACGAGCTTTTTAATTTTTATCTTTTACCGGGCGATTATTTTAGTGAAAACGAAATTGCCGCGCGGATGGAAGTGAGCCGCACACCGGTTCGTGAAGCACTGTTCCGGCTGCAACGGGAAGGCTATGTGCGCGTTATGCCCAGAGTGGGCTGGCAAGTACGCCCGCTCGATTTTGATAAATTTGATCAACTGTATGAAATACGGATTCTTTTAGAAGAGTCTTCGCTGCAACGCTTGGTACGCAAAGAAAATATCTCGAACATAAAAATGCTCATGACCACTTGGTGCTGTTTACCTGATGAACGAGAAAGTGATGCCAAAGCCGTCTGGTTGCAGGATGAACAATTTCATGCCGGCTTGGTCGAGGCCGGTGGCAACGCAGAGATGTCACGCATTCATCAGGACGTGATGGAGCGTTTGCGGATTATTCGTCGCCTGGATTTTACGAAAGCTCAGAGAGTAAACGCTACCTACGAAGAACATGCGGCGATCCTGGAGCAAATTCAGCGGGGCCGGATCAGTGAAGCGCAACGACTATTAAGATCGCACATAGAAGCCAGCCGGTTGGAAGTGCATAAAATTACGTTGAGCATGCTGTATGAGGCAAGGCTAGAAAAAAACAGGGCGTATTGAACAGGTGTGTATTAAAAAAACAGTACCAATATTTTTTTCTTTTTAATTCATCAATAAGGAGATGTCGGTTAGCTCTATATAGACAAACTGAAGTTTAGACATTCAGCTTCCTCGCCTGTCTCAGTGAGTGGCGATATGATGCAGTAAATTTTGGGTAGAAGTGCGTCAGGCGGCCTTTTTGCGGGGTGGGTCATCGGTATCGGCCCAAAAGTCAGGATTTGGGCACTGGAATTTCCCGGACTTTGGATCATAGCCCCTCCAGAAGGGAACCCGCAGAAAATGCAGATGGAGCCATTGCGCCATGAGTCCTGCGGTGACGGGCGTAGCGATACGCCAAGGTGCTATGGCGGTCATGGGAAAGTCCTCGGTGACCGTTTCCGCGAGGAGCTGCACCATGGACCAGGCGATGCAACGAATTTGCATCCAGCGTTCGAGAACAGCGCGCCTTTGCTGCCAAAGGTTATTGATGCCCCACCAGCGTTTCAGGTTATGGAAGAGGGATTCGATCTGCCAACGGTTACCATAGAGGGTGACGATTTCGGGGGCGGTCAGATCGGTTTCGGAAGCGAGATAAAGGCGTGTGGGCGACCATCGATGGTGTTTTGCATCGTGGATAGCGCTCCAGACGGCCCGGACGGGATGGCCGTTGAGGAAGCGTGCCTGGGCGACGATGGATTGAAGACGGACTTTCTGCCATTTCCCATAAACAAACAGGGTGAGGATTTCCGTGGGGAGTGTGGCGATGGCTTCCGGGGTCAGTTTGTCCCCATATTTTCGGGGTCGCCCCCGTTGCGCTTTGGCGGGTTTGGGCGGAGGCTGCCGATACAGTGCGGTATCATGGCGCACCTGGCCGATGAACTGGCCGCGCTGACGCAGCAGGGGCAAGAGCAGGCGGCGGCGCATGAACCAGGCATCGGTGAGCAAGCGGACGGGTACGGGGATGTGGGGTATAAAGGCCCGCAGTAATGCCCCGGCGATTTTCAGCTTGTGGGTATTACCGGTGCGGGGCACGAGGCGCAAGCGAATGGGAAAGGAAAGGGCTTTGCCGGAACGGCTCCGCAGGGTCAACGCCAGCCCTACCCAGTTTTGGGCGAGGACATAACGGGGGCGGTTGTGCTTATGGCTGTGATCGAAGTGGATGGTCGCGCCCGGGGCCTTGGTAGAGTGTCGCAGGACCAGCGTATCGTCGATGATCAACTCGACGATCGGCAGCGGCGGCAAAACGGACAGGAGCCAACGGACTTGA
>NZ_JAAOMP010000089.1 GCF_018853815.1 Acidithiobacillus sulfurivorans
ATGTTTCCCGCCGATCAGTTGCAGGCGGTTGCCCACAATCTCTGTGGTATAGCGTTCTTCCCCGTTTTTGTCCTGCCATTTTCGCGTCTGTATCTTGCCTTCTACATACGCCATGCTGCCTTTGCGCAAATACTGTCCGGCAATCTCGGCCAGGCGACCCCAGAGCGTAATGCGATGCCATTCAGTCCGCTCTTTTTTGTTACCTTCACGGTCCTTGAAGGATTCCGAAGTCGCTATGCTGAAATTAGCCACAGCATTTCCATCTGGTTGATAACGTACCTCTGGGTCTTTCCCCAGATACCCCAAAACAATGGCTTTATTGACACCCGACATAATGGTTCTCCTATACTATAAAGAAAGGTTTACGAAGAAGAAAAACAAAAGGTTAGTTTGAAGTGCTTGCCCTCCCGCGACGATGGCTTTGCCAGTCCAGTATCAGCAGCTCGCCGTTTTGGCAGAGCCTGTCGAATGCAGCAATACCGAGAAATCGCTCGACACCATCCACGCCTTCATTGGAGAGAATGATCGTGGGCTTCATGTCGCGATATCGATGATCAATGACTTCAAATAGATGTACCCGCTCACCATCACTACCAAAGGTCTTTCCTACTTCATCAATAATGAGAAGATCCACATCCGCGAATCCGCGAATAACCTCCAGCTCGGTCCCTTTTCCATTTTCCCGTCGCCAGGTCTGGCGAATCCTGGCTATGATATCGTAGGCCGTCACCTGCAGTACGCTGTGTCCTTTGGATAGAACAGTATGCGCAATAGCAGATGCCAGGTGATTTTTTCCAGTGCCAGGGT
>NZ_JAAOMP010000009.1 GCF_018853815.1 Acidithiobacillus sulfurivorans
CAGGTGAATTGCCCGCCATGAATTGGCGGGTATGAAAAACTTTGCGCATGATGACCTCCAGAGGTAATAACGTGACGTTATCACGCCGATGGGGCCGACGCAATAGCATGCCACGTTTTCTCAAAAACGGCCGGTTGCGGGACGATTGCTAGGCATGAGCCCGATTCCTGGCTGGGTTTCATGTTCTGAACTCCTGGCAGCCCGTCGGTGGTGTCTCACTGAGCCGATAGTGACTTGCGCAAGCATCCCCCGCGCTGGATGTGTTGGAGGGCAGCAGAGATTGAGCGGATTTGGTCATCGACAGGCTCGGTGTTGCGCAGCATCAATTAAGATTTGTTGTTGTCGAAAATCAGGAGGACTTATTGAATGGACGATACCCGGAATCCGAAGTCGGACCCATCACCGGTGTTTATTTCCCCAGCCGATCTACCGTTGGATTTGGAGCGGCCTCTTTTTATGACCAAGAGAGCCTCCAGCGAGGACTTTCACATGAACTGCCGGGACATTTTTCACGCAACACCTCCGCACCCGACGAAATAAAGAAGAATTGACGAACTGTTGCCCACATCCCCTGTGGCCATGACTGAAGCCAGAAAGATGCGTAGCTGTAGCGGCTTGCAACCGAAAACGGCGTGATCGGGGGCATGGGCTGGGAGATTGAAGGGCGTTACTGCGAAACGATGCCATATTGTGACACGTCACGGAATCTGACAGCCTTACACGATATTTAGTGACTCGTCACAAATAATGCGGTTTTTCGGGGGCACTTGGGCGAAATTTGGGCAAAGTGCCGATATTCACGGCACGTCGTCTGCTGAAATGAAGGTGTTTGTTGGTTTTTTGATGTTCAGACACGCGGAGGGTTAATCCGGGTGGCTGACAGGCGCTGAAGCGCAGTGGAATAACTATCAGAGGGTGCGTCTTGTTAGCCAAAAATAAACCTGCGAATTTCCATACCATGTCCCTGTTGGGAGTGGGCCGTAGGAGTCTATGGTAACCGGCCCAAACTCCTCTTCCAAAAAACAGATTGCTTCCCTGAAATCAAATCCCTTGTGGCTGTTTTTGTTGTTTTTATCTCGCCTCGCAGCAACTCCAAAAATCGATGCAAAAAATAACTCGCTGAGGCTGTTTTCTGGCTTTGATCTACGTAATATACATCGATTTAATTCTTTCATAAGCACGGCAGGGCCTATCTCAATTGGGGCAGAAAATAATATTCTTCCCTTATCAAGTAACACTTTAATTTGCCTGATACAGAAAGTTTTTAAGTTCAGTGTCAGTAAGGTGCTCAATGGTTTCAAATATTGTAATGAGGTCAAACGGCCCAGCAGCTTCAACAGCATAAAAATCTTCATAAATAGGCGAGTTGTAATTCACTCTTTCTTTCATGTATGGCTCAAACCCGACTGCTTCTATTCCATTTATTCCTTGAATTGCCTCAATGAAATTACCAGAACCGCAGCCGTAATCAAGAACCTTATGTATATCAGGCTAGGATGTCACAAGAGATATCGAGCGTTTTAATCTGTTTCTGTGTGCATATCGAGCTATCGGATTTGGAGTATTTAGTGTTTGCTTGTCATGTGAGATCATATTATTTTTAATCCATTACGTTGTACACTGATTGATTTTCATTCTTGCCATTTGGCAAAAGGGTTCAGTCCACGAGACACAATGCATCATTGTGTCTCGTGGACGTTTTTCTCTCTGTCGCTAATGTACTGATTCTCCTCACACCCGGCAAGCCGCAAAACCGGGTATGATGAGACCTTACAATCAGGCCAGCATTTCCTTACGAATCACCCGCCGCAATACCCGTTCCAGTGCGCCATCCTGCGCGGTCATCTGTTCCCGTAAAGCGGCGTTGATCGCGGTCTGATAATTGCCGCCATGTTCCTGTGCCTGCTTTCTGTACCAGTCCAATACGTCGTTATCTAAGCGAATAGTCACGCGGGTCTTTCCCGGCTCTATGGCGACGGCACCTCGCTGACACCCTGGACGGCAAGCTGCTGCATGTGTTGGTCGATCGTCGCGGCCAGGCGGTGGAATTCGTTCGTGCCTATGTCCGTCACAAAAGGCGCGTTGATTGCCCTTGCACCGTAAGAAGTGCCACCGCTTTCTTATCGAAGGAAACGAAGGTCTCCCCGCCAAGCCAGTGGCCTTCGTAGGCAATGACGCCATCGGCAAAGTCTCCGCCCGCGTCGAGCACCATCAAGCCAGCCTCCACGGCAGGCCGGTTCACTTCCACATTCGCGGCGGCCAGTAGTGCCCGGATCGCGCCGGCCACGTCGGCTTGCTGGAAGCCGTAGACACGCAGCAGCACCCAAACAAATTCGCATAGACACGGCAGAGCGACCGCGATCAACTCGGCGTCGGTCAAGACGGCGGCGGCAACGTCCGCTTGTGCAGGATCGTCACGCACAACTGCACGCACAAGGACGTTGGTATCGACTGCGACCTTCATTGCTTACCGGCCCAGCCTTGTGCAGCCGCTTCGTTGATTTCTTCGATGGTAGCAACCTTCTGGGTTTTGCCCGCAAGCAGGCCAACAAAGCTGGCTATTGTCCCGGCGGGCCGTGCCGCCTTGAGCACCCCACGGCCATCTGGCAGCAAGTCCAGATCGATCTTGTCACCAGGCCTGATGCCAAGGTGTTGCAGTACGTCTTTGCGGAACGTCACCTGTCCCCGTGCGGTAACGGTCAATGTAGTCATGGTGGTGTGCCCTCGCGATCTTGTAGGTTGACGTCCCGTCATGGTAATGCATAAGCGCCTTACTGTAAATGTCCGTAAAACGACCGTTAGCCGGCCAGGCCGGACAATGTCCGGTAGCGTGCTTGTTTAATGGGTTTTCGGACAAAAGAGGTGGCAAATGGCACTGATCGGCTATGCGCGGGTATCGACGGCGGAACAGGACACCGCCTTACAGACGGATGCGCTACGCAAAGCGGGATGCGAACGCGTTTTCGAGGACACGGCTTCCGGGGCCAAGTCAGACCGGCCCGGCCTGGCCGGGTTCAAGCATGCTGGGACAAAAAATAGCCGCATTACGCCATTAACGCCATCATATTAGCTATACAGCGATGTCTTGATGCCATTTTTTCTGATCCAATTGGACAGGTTGGCCGGGGTGGTCTTATATCGCACGGCGATGAACTTTTGAGTGGAGCCATTGGCCAGCAACGCCTCGATTTCCGGGCGACGGAAATTTCGGCGGTTTGTGGTTCAACCCCCATGCTGGGCGGCTGTCATGTTATCTGCCATCGCATACCATTCATCAGCCGTGATCCCCATCCGTTTCCTCCTCCTTGTTTCGTGCGTACTGCTATGCTTTCCGCCAGTAAGCCTCAGCGTATCGTAAGCGCCGTTACCCCGTCATTAAGCTTTTTGTGACTTGTTGCGCTGTCGTGCAAACACCCATCATGCGCTCACTCGACCGCTAAAATCACGTCCTGCGCCAAATTTACCCACTATTTAACCATGGAGAGCCATCTGAAACAGCATTTCTGGCGCGATGACGTTGCGGTCTGACTCTGGATTGAAAAATTGTGGAGAGTAAATGCTCCTCTGTGGCAGAGAATGGCCTGACTATTTCCGATACCCGGTGGCAAACTTAATTGAGATATCCATACTATCAAAGTGGAGTCCGCTTGAATTAAATGCCTCGATGAATTTAGCAGCGCCATCAAATGCTTTCCCAAGAGCGTTAAGTAAGACGGTTAGCGCAAAAAGCAGAAAAACCATCATAACGACAACGATAACTATACGCCAGGTTTCGCTAGTTCGAGTCCTTTCCCACAGCTTGTTAAAAATGCTTATCCCTACGCTTCCCAACTAGGCATTTCCTTTTGGATCAATCATTCCAATGATTATTTCTATGGTCCTTTTCTGTATTTTCGGATTTAGGGGTATTTTTCCTAACCCGTCCACTTCCTATCAAAAAAATCGGTCCAAAATTTGGCGCTAGTCCGAAGTTAAAACCGACGGGCTGCTAGGGCTTGATGTCGCGCCCCAAGCCATATTTGAGTCGGCGAGCAGGCAGATACCAGAACAAACCATCCACCAGCATCAGGCAGCCCGCAGCAATCAGAATGTAATCGGTGAAACTGTAGGGTGTCGCGCCCAGTATTTTGTGTAGGGCCAGACCCAGACCGATACATGCCACACCGGTGCGGATCAGCGATAACCCGGTTCGGGCGCGCGCGTAGGAGGCGCGGTGACTGGCGGCAATGGTGCGCTGAGCCGCAAGCATATTACGCTCGCGGGCCAGATGGGTACGCTCCTTGCTGGCCGGGACCGGGCGCAAAATCGAACAGTAGCGGGGAATAGCCGCAGCCAGTCTCGCCAGGGCACTGGCATCCTCTGCCTCAACCGGCGCTTCCGGCAAATGATAGCGATCGGTAAAGCGCACGTTCTCGGTGGTGATATCAATCAAAGCACTTTGGCAGGGCAAATCCATGCGGGCGCTGCGCACCTTCAGATAATCAAACAAGCCAATCAGTGCCAGGACAACGCCGGCCAACAAAATCAGCAGGTGATAGGGTGAGAGGTCGTTGTGGGTGACTTTGGTCAGCACATTGGCAAGCGCCACCATGGCAAGGCCCCAGCGCAGTAACTTCATGGCCGTCCGGGCACGGGCATGGGCCGTGCGATGTGCAGCCAGCTTGGTGCGCCAGTGCGCCATGGTGTTGCGCCAATAGGCCAGGCCCGTGCGCTCAATGCCAATGAGCAAGGGTGCCTCGGCATGCTTGTAGTCCTGTATGTACCAGCGTATGTCTTCTTTGAGCGCGACACGAAATTCGTAATGATGAGCCGGGACCAGTTTCTGAACCTGGGCACGCATATTCGGGTCGTTCGGGTCAGCCGCAGCGATAATGACCGTGTCCCCCATCTGCCGGATCGGAAACCACTCTCCGGCGCGGAGTACCTTGCCATCCAGGACGGAAAACAACTGCGGTACGGGCAACCGTTCATCATATTGCGTGAAAGCACAGTCATAATGCTGAGCCAGGGCTTCCAGCAAGGCGCAGCGCGTCACTGCCAATTCCTTCAATAAGATGCGTTCGGCGTCGACACCACGCTTGGCGGCACTATGTAGTACTGACTGGAGCAGGGTTTCACTCAGAATGCCCTGCTCAACCAGTGGATAATAGGGAGATATTTCAGTGTTCATGTGGATAAGAGCTGCGCTTCCAGGCGCTTTTCGGTTGACTATAATCGGCATCGGCGATTTCAAAACTACCGTCGACAAGTGGTGAACTGCGCTTGACCCGTTCTGCCGGCAGATACCAGCGCAGGCCATCAACAATGAGATACAGACCAATAATCACCAACACGGCATCAAAAACCGTCCAGAGGATGTCTACATGGCCCGTAAATCCGAAATATATGTAGAGTCCGGCGCCCACCGTCATGATGCTGAAGCCGGTGCGGATGAAAGCCATGCCGGTGCGCGCCCGGGCCATGACCGTCCGCAGCCGCGACATGACGTTGCGTTTATCCGCAAGGATGGTGCGCTCAAGAGCCAGGCCGGTAGTTGCAAAAACCCCAGGGCGCGCCTGCTCGGCATTGGCCTCCACTACCGGATCTATTTTGTGGGTATAAAGGCATAAGGAGGGAAAAATGAGATCCCAAGGCCCGCGTTTGCCGTGGGCATTACTCACTGCTTCCAGCGCACGATTGGCGGCATCCCGCCCGGGTTGATACCAGAGAAACCCCTCTACCAGCATGAAAAGTCCAATCGCAATCAGACTCCAGTCAAAAATCGACCAGGGACCGGTAGGGAACTTGCGGATGAAGCCAATACCGATAGCCGCAAAAGCCACACCCGTCCGGGCAAAGGCGAGTCCCGTCCGCGCTTTGGCCATCATCGTCCGCAAGTAAGCCAGAATGGTGCGTTCTTCGGCAAGATTGGTCCGGTCATTCGCCAGGAAACGTCGTCTCTCGACCGGAGAAAGTGCATCCCAGGCCGCGCGCAGCCCGGCAGATCCTTCAATCACCGGACTCCGTCGAAATGCCATCTGCCCGCCCGGATCCACCACATTCAGGGCTGAATAGTTTTCGGGAACTTCGTAGGGGAGATAGGTTTTGATGGCGCGCGATTCCCGGCGCGCCGGTAGATACCAGAGCAGGCCGTCAATCATGGCAAGAATCCCGAAAACCAGGAGTGGGATTTCAAAAAACAACCAGGTTCCGCCACCAAACAAGCGCAAAAAAGCGACACCAATACTGGTCAACGCCACCCCCGTACGTGCCAGGGCAAGCCCGGTGCGGCTGCGCGCAAAACGGGTCCGTTGAGCGGAGTAGCGGGTGCGGTCTCCGGCCAGAAAGGTACGAACTTTAGCCAGTGGTGTACGCCCGCCATAAACGGGAAAATCCTCATTCAGATCAGCACTGTTTTCAATCAGGCGAATGAGGTCAGGGCGCGTAGCTACCCTGAAAGTGAGGTTTTCGACACCCAGAGTTTGCCGGATATGCGCCAGCAACACGGGATCATCGGCTGTACAGACAATGACTTCAGCGCTATCCGCAGTCCAGGCCACAGGCAACCACAACTCATTTCTGAGCATGTCCACGTCCAGTCGGCGGAGGATCGCCTGGGATGCGGCCAAGCCCTCGTCATATTCGACCACAGGACAACCGTAGTGGTCCTTCAAGGCATCCAGTTGTTTCTCTTTTGCTAATGCTTCTATCGTAATACCCCAAATAATAATGCTCAGCGGCAGAATGCCGACAGCGCGCAAGCGCGTACCTGCGCAAATAAGCAGATGCAAACCGCCCATTATAAACAAATCGTGGCAGCAGTGACCAGACGTAGTCGCGAGCAATAAAATTTCTGGATAGATAAAGAGATTATGAATTCATCCATTAAAAAAGGATGCATGGACAACAAGGTGCCTAGCATCCTAAGGACGGAAGAACGATCGTAAAAGGATATCAGGGTTTGATATAGCTGAAACCAGCATGCTCCAGTTGCATGATGCGGACGATACCTGCCGGAACAATAACCACCGAAGGGTCCAGCTTGGGAAGATGGCCGGTTTTCTTCTTGAACTCTTCCATGCTGTTATGGCACACATCAAACTCCACGCCTTCAGCATTAATCGCGGCAATGCGACTCGCCACCGGGCTGTTGGGGAGATACATTTTGATGCCCGGACCAAATGCCACGACAACAATCTGAACCTTCTGCTGACCAAAATAATTGAGCAGATTCTGCGCATTATTCAAGGTTAGATTCCAGCGGGCTGGATTAGCCTGACTGACCTGGATCACTACATGATGCTCGGCAAAAGGCAAGTCATGAATAAAAGTGGGGTGATTAAAATGAAAATCATGGAGCATCGAAACATTGGCCGAATCGACATTGGCCGAGGCAGTGGTCATGCCCAACATGCCCATCACCGGCAAAGCGCTGGCCAATACGGCCACCTTCAAAAAGTTCTTCAATAACATCACCATCTCCTCATTATCTTCATCAAAAGGCAATCATCGCCTGCATGGCAAATTCATTATCCACGGCATCGGAAATACTATCTGCCGGCGGATTAGGCTGATGCGGTACATCCAGCGTCCGGAAGTAGTAACCGGCCATGATTTTGGTCAACGGCGTGAAATGATATTGCAGCCCAATAGCCCAGGTTTTGAATATGCGTTGCTGTGCTGAATCATTGGGCAAGCGGTCGTAATAGTCATACCGTAAATTCGCCTCAATATGCTTGGTCAAAAACAAGCCGCCTTCCAGCATGTAACCATTGGCCGTGTTCTGACTGCCGGGATAAAGTTGGGTGTTGGTCAGCGGTGCGGGCAGACCAGGGGCGCTGCTGAATGCCGAAGCTGCCGATATCCAGCCGGTACCACGCATATACTGGAAGCGGAATTGCCGACCCCATTGGTGCATATATCCTTGCAAATACTGCACATCCACGCCGTAGCGATTCATACTGTAACTGGTGTCATTCAATTCAGGACTGGCATGCTGATACCAGACGCCCGCTTGCACATCGCTACGGAAGGGTCCTTTTCCTCCAAATATATAAGCTTCCTGCAAGCGCGCCGCATATAAAGGGCTGCTGGATTGATTGCCAGCGGCCACGGTTCCAAACATCCCGATCATGGCGCCATAGGTAAATTCCCAATGACCGTTACGGAACCAGTCAAAGGCCATGATGCCTGGATAGCGGAAGGCATTAACACCTAGAGTCTGTTGACCATTAATCAAGTACGCGTTCACGGCAGGATTGATTTTGTAAGGATTGCTGGAGTTATACATTGGTTGCTGCATCAATTGCCCGATCATTGTCGATGACAATACAAAGTTATAACTCATGAACCCTTGCATGGCTCCTTCGGAACTTGGTGCACGAATAAGACCCGCTTCAATTCTGGCTCCCGGAATATAACTAAAAGTAAAATGCCCATCAATGAGACCAGGTTGATAACCGCCACGCACATGCGTGAAACCATTATCACCAAACTCTCCACCAAAAAAATAGGAAATATGCTTATTCAGGTTTCCGCGCAACATGATTCGTGCCCGCAGAATATTAGCAGTAGTGCTTTGCGAAAACCCTGGAGCTATGAGATCAATATGCGGAATCTGATTTCTTTCAAGGCGGTCTTCCCGGCCGGATTGTGCATATAAACTCGGCTCAATAAATCCCGAAACGCCAAACAACGGGGCTTTGGCAGGAGAAATTCCCTGCAACTCAAACCAGTTGGCGGCATGGGCCAGTGGCGACAAACCAAGCATGGCTGCTGCGACAATAAGCGTATTTCTGGAAAATTTATGGCCGTGATACATGTTCATCACCTCGCGATGTTTTGGCTAAATATTTATATTTTGAAATAAACGACGACCAACAACGCGGGAATGCCGTTGAACTTCGTCTTACGAACAGAAAGCAAGGTTCGTGCCACAATGAAACCCGTGATTATTGTTGAAGAGGATCCGCTGATGCGGACAAAATAGCACAAGGACTTGTGCTTAAAAGAACACAACAAATAATCCATATTCCTCTATTAAGGAATACTAATAAATTGTCGCTCTATTTCTTCGAGACTCAGGCCTTTGGTTTCTGGCACCAGCTTCAGCGTGAACAGTATGGCCAAAAAAGTCATGAGGGCGTAAATCAGAAACGTCGCACCACGGCCAATAGCGCCAACGAGATCCAGAAAAACTCCAGCCACCAGCATGTTAGACAGCCAGTTGATCACCGTGGCCAGACTCATAGCGCGGCCACGAATAGCCAGCGGGAAAATTTCAGAAATCAACAACCAGAATATCGGCCCTAAACTCATCGCGAAAAAAGCGACAAACACCGCCGACGTCAAAACGATGAGCGTAGCCCCCAACGCTCCCTGCAAATTCGTTAAAAACTCCAGCGAGAGGCCCAGCAAGCTGAACAACATTCCCCACAATCCCCATAACAACAATTTGCGGCGTCCCAGACTATCCAAAAAGCGCATGGAAATAATGGTCGCCAGGACATTCACCAAACCAATGCCGCCCGTCGCCAGAATGGCCATGAAAGGTGAAGACAAGCCAGTCTCCTGCAAAATCTTCGGCGCATAGTATAAAACGATATTGATACCGGTCACCTGCTGAAAAACGGCCAGGCCCACAGCGATGATCATCAGGCGGCGCAGCTTCCGGTTATTGAACAGGCTACGCAGCGCCATGCGCTGTGTGTTCGCATTGCCCTGCTGTAAGGATTCCAGCTCTTCTGCCACCTGCGTAGTGCTGCGCAAGTACTGCAAAGCGGATTCGGCCCGATCGATGAGCCCTTGCTTTATGAGCCAGCGCGGACTCTCCGGTAATATCCACATTCCCACAAAAAGAATAAGTGCGGGCAAGGCTCCTAACCCCAGCATCCAGCGCCAGCCACTGCCAAGATCGCTAAACAGAAGATCTACCCCGTAGGAAATGAAAATCCCGATACTGATGTAAAGCTGATTAATGGTGACAATGGCCCCGCGCCGCTCTGGGGTGGTAATTTCGGCCAGATAAAGCGGGGTCACGGTTGAAGCAACCCCAATAGCCAGTCCCAGAAAGGCGCGCCCCAGAAAAAGGAGTGCCACACTGTTGGCCAGCGCGGCCAGCAGACTTCCGAAAACAAACAGTGCGGCGGTAGCCAGCAAAACCCGGCGCCGCCCCCATCGATCTGCCAGCAACCCGGAAATGGCGGCACCCAACGCGGCACCAGCCAAGGCCACCGCCACAAACAATCCCTGCATGGTTCCATTGAGCTGGAAGTCATGCGCCAGAAAGAGCAAAACCCCCGCAACCACCCCGGTTCCATAACCAAACAGGAGACCACCCAGACCCGCTATCACAGCAATCAGCACAAATCGCCAATCTTGATGTTTTACTGACCGTTCGGGCTGCAGCATGCTACCCCCAAAACTTCATGAATATTAATTATGCCAAGCGTCGCCCATCATCCGGATCGAAGAATACGGCACGCTCCATGTGGAAGGAAAGAGGCGTATTGGTACCCTGTACCAGTTTTGTGGAAGGATGCGCACGGGCCACTAATGGGGTTTTGTTCAGCCGGGTAAATACTAAGGTATCAGCACCCGTGGGCTCCGTCATTTCCACCATAAGCTCCACGGTGTGTAAGGCACTCCCTTCGCGCGCACTACCCGGATCGGTGATTTGCTCCGGGCGAATACCCAGAATCACCTGGCGATCTACGGCGCTTTTCAGGCCAGACTGCAGAACGAGTGGAAGCGGCAAACGAGATACGCTCTGCCCTTCGTCCCGCAG
>NZ_JAAOMP010000090.1 GCF_018853815.1 Acidithiobacillus sulfurivorans
TAATGCCGCCCATCCGTTATCCCGTTTGCCCAAAAACGATGCCGCCTACCCTATTATTCTAGCGCAGTTCCCCGAATGGACAACTAGGCAACTTGTACCGTTCGTCCGTTCGTGGTCACCCAGGAAACCGCTACCAAACCGTTAAAAAGAGATTACTTCGGGAGGTGGGCCTTCGTCAAATTAGGGGTGGTGAGGGACTAATGTGCCGTCACTACGGCTTCGCTTTCTCACAGAGACCGTCCCCGACTCTCGCCGCCATCCCGCGCATCTTCTTCAGCATGATCCTCAAAAACAAAACCGTCTTCCGACTGGTTGAGGTTAAACACTTTTTCCATAAGATGATCGACTTGATCTTTCTGGTTAGCAATGTTGCCATAACTGATTTTGCCGTACTTATCGGCGGGGTACAGGCCAAATATCTGCGCGAAGTCCTCCATATGGACGCGCCCGCCGTCTTCCGTGCGATCGAACCGACGAATCACAAAAGCACGACGTTCCTGACGGATACCTTTGGGCAGACTGTCGATATCCCGCATTTCTACTAGGTCGATTTCCGGAACATCGAAACCCGCCTTTTTGGCCACGCGCATCATGTCGTATTCGTTTTCCGGCACCGATTCGTATACTTCGGACGGCAATTTGACGATCCATGATCCGCCGCGTCCTCTGGCAGGAATGGTGAGACCGCCTTTTGCGGCGCGTACAGCGGAGAATTTTAATTGGACGCCCGCCAGGGAGAATTTGAGCAAGGCTTCCTCGTGGTCGCTGGGCTCGGCATTCCTGTCGTTTGGATATCCAGAGGCCCAATCTGTACCCTCGGATTCCACAATGATACCGCCAGGCAGATCGCCGCCTAACGCTACGATCATTGGAAAATCTCTTTTGGCATGGAAACCGTGCTGGTCGGCCACGTACTGTCGCAGGTGGCCTTCGGGTAACAGGTTGGCAAACCAGGGATGGATTTTGGTGCTCGTAATGCGATTTTGCTGTTTGGGGCGCCCATCGACCCCTAAAAAGGACAAACTCAGTAACGGACGTTCTGTGTTGGGCATGGACAAATAATGCTCGTCCAACGCGAACAAAGTTTGGTCCCCGGCGGGAAGACGGATTAGCCGCCCAACCAGCAGTTTGCCTTGCGGACGCCAAAGAAAGACGTTGGCGTTCACGGTTCCTCCGCTGTATTCTCAATAGTGAACAGCATATCTTCGGCGCCGTCTTCTTCGTCGGCGTTACTGACCATCTCCGGCCGCCCCATGCGACGCCACGCCAGATTACCCATGTGCTGCGCCATGGGAGAGGTTTGCAGCGGCAGCATGACCCACTCGGCTCCCAGCGCTTCGGCCAGCTTTTGCAGGGTGGACAGCCTGGCATCGCTGCCTTGTTCCACGCGCAAAACATGGCTCTGCCCTATACCCGCCCGGCGGGCGAGTTCCCGCTGCGTCAAACCCATGGCTTGTCGTGCACGCCGGATTGTTCTGCCTATTTCCATCATTTTTCGGCCTAAAAACCCATCAAAGTGGTTCAAGATGGAAATAATGAACCACTTTGATGGTTCGGGCAAGCATTGCGGGGAGAAAGCGGGCGCGATCCCGCATCAATATCCATCATCGTCTTCCCGAATAACGCTCGATGCCGAACCAAAGCCGTCCTCATCAGACCATATCTTGGCCGCTTCGTTGGGAAGGGCTGCGGTTTCGTCGAAATCGTCGCCCCCGGTGGTTTCCGACAGATCCTTCTGCCAGTTAAGCTCCTCGATTTGCTGCATGGCGTGGTCTTCGGCATGGGCCATCGCCATTTCCCGGAATTCCTTCGACACACGGATGTCGCCGGCAACGGCTGACCAAAATACAAAAGCCATGTCCCTAGCCATGCCGACCTGATCGTGCTGTGCGGAATACGGCGAGATGGTCCTGAAATTCGGCACCATCGAACCTTGTGTGTCTGGAGCATATTGCATGGGCAACATGTCATACGCTGGGGCCAGCGTGAATTGGCCGAAAGAATCCTGTCGTTCTACTTGTGTGAAAGAAAGATTTCCTGGATGCCGATCTGTGTTCCCGATGAAATGCCCATACGCATCCATCAAAAAAATCTGCTCCTTGCTACGAGCGTCGATGACTCCCTGCTCATACAGGCGCTCTGCAGAAGTTATCCATGTGGGCAGGTCGCCAACGGTTTCCAATATAATCGTTCGCAGAGAAAAGACGGGTGTGCGTCCATTTTGACCAACCCTGTCGAATCGTGGACTTTCAAGAAACCAGCGATCATCCGCCCCGCACAAAAGTTCAGGTATTGCAGCAGGTACGCCGTACCGTGCCAACACGGATAACGCATGAAATTCTGCGATCAGCAGGTCACGCCATCGCCTGGAGGCGCGGTCCTCGTTGCTGGAAGCCGGCGGAGAAAATTTAACCAGAACTTGACGCAAGGAACTGTCTTTGTCTTGTACGCAAGCTGTGAATTTGGGTTGCTCACCACCGGCACTGGAATGCGGAATCCATTGACCGGATATCATTTCACGAACCCGACGCGCATAGGCGTTCGGACGATCATCAACAAGGATGTCCCTTGCTTCGCGCCCCCGGACAACATGATCGGCAGACACTTCGCCCGCTACAAAACACCCTGGCAGGTCATCCCCGACTTGGGAGATGACCTGCAGAACCTGAACGTCATTCCACTGATGCACATGCTCTGGAAGCCCCTGGATGCCTGAGCCAACACCACTGCTGTCAAAAAACAGTCTTTGCGCCAAAGCACGTCCCAAATAACCTTGCGGACGAATATCCTGGAGAAGCCATGGGATGCCTTCATAGTGCGCCCGAATCCAGCCCCTTGGGAAACGCTGCGCGGTTTCTAAGCTCGCCGGCGCAAACAGGTACTCGTCCGCA
>NZ_JAAOMP010000091.1 GCF_018853815.1 Acidithiobacillus sulfurivorans
GTGCCCAGGATGATGACGCTGAGAATGGCCCCAAAGAAGGGAGCGCTTGAAAAATAGGCCCCCGTGCGGGCACTGCCCAGATGGCGCAAACCAACCACAAACAGGGCGAGGCTGACCCCGTAAGCAAAAAATCCCAGAATCAGGGCAGCAATGGCATCCGGTAGAGCCGGTACGGCGCTGCCCAGCCATAAGGCGAGTACCAGATTGACGCTACCCGC
>NZ_JAAOMP010000092.1 GCF_018853815.1 Acidithiobacillus sulfurivorans
CAGAATCAGGGCAGCAATGGCATCCGGTAGAGCCGGTACGGCGCTGCCCAGCCATAAGGCGAGTACCAGATTGACGCTACCCGCGACCCAACCCTTGTTGGCGGCAATCCAGCTGGAATCCGTCAGGGAGACTTTCCGGGTCAGATTATTGTCTACGCCCCAGGCAAAGCAGGCAGCAATGATGGCCGCTGCTGGCCACAACTGTTGGATATGAAATTGCAGGGTTCCGGCACGGGGCCAGCTGAGCAGCACCATGCCGAGCACAATGGCGAACATGCCCCAGGCAATCCGACGATCGAAGTTTTCCTTGAACACCCACCAGGCCAGCAGCGTGGTGAATACGGATTCGGCATTGAGCAGTAAGGAGGCATTGGATGCTGCTGCACCCTGCAATCCGAACATGAATAGCACTGGTGCGATGATACCTCCTGCCAGTATGGAGGCCCCAAACCAGAAGGTGTCTGCACGCGATAAATGGACGCGCGGACTGCGGCGCAGCAGCCGATACACGCTGAGCCCCAGACCGGAACCCAGATACAGCAGGGCCGCGAGCATCCAGGGGCTGACCGACGCCAGGAGAATTTTGGCCAGAGGGGTGCTGGCACCAAAAAGCAGCGCGGAGAAAATCACTGCCGGGATTCCGGGGCGAATCAGCTTCTGGATAATATTCATGGAATTATCTGCAAAGTCATGGCGTAACCCTGGAAGGAATCAGGAATCATAAAGAGCATCGTTATTGCAGGCAAGATGGAGAATTTGCCGTGATTAATGGCGGGTTGGAGTGAAGTATGATCTGGTGGAGGCCTGCCAGGAGATCAGGAACTGCCTGCTTCGCCCACCGTAATGATCATTCCGGCAATTTCTCCCAGTTTTTTTCCTTTGTCCATGGCGAGCCGCCGCATGCGCCGGTAGGCTTCGGCTTCGTCAATCTGTAAGTCGCGCATGAGGATGCCTTTGGCTTTTTCAATTTGCTTGCGCTCGGAGAGGGCATTTTGGGTGTCTTTGAGTTCTTTGCGCAATTGCCGATATTCGGCATAGCGGAGCGCCGCTACCTTGAGAATGGGGGCAATATCCTGGGCGGAAATGCCGTGGGCAACATAGGCGGCCACCCCGGCACGAATAGCCCGGCGCATGGTGTCTTCATCTTCAGGGGCGCCCAGCACCACGACCGGTAATTCCAGGGTTTCGCTGAGGAAGACGATGTGTTCGAGCACGTCCCGTTCAGGACTACCCGCTTCAGCGATGATGACATCGGGTTGCAGGTTTTCCAGGCGTTGCCAGGAAAGTGCTGACCAGCCAAAAATATCCACGACAATCTGCCCTTCGCTGGCGAGGGCTTCCCGGAGGATTTCTGCACGCTCCACATTATTATCGATCAGGACGATGCGATGCATGGGCTCATTGTAGCGCTTGTAGAGCGGCCTGGATGACGATTTCCGATTCGCCGATGGGTCCTTCTACCCGTATGAAGCAATTGGGTAATGTTGCCTGCACCTGCTCAAGGAGTGCAGGCAGATCCTCCTGTAAATGACGACCGCTGCTCCAAAATAATGGGGATATGCGAAAGCGGCGTAAACCCGATGCATAGGCTGAGTGCAGGGCCTGATCCAGAGACGGCTCCCACATCTCCAGATAACACAAAACAATCTGTCGTTCCGGGTGGGCCGACTGTAATTTTTCGGCGATCTGCTCAAAAGGTTTTCGCCACTGGGGGTTGCGAGAACCATGTGCCAGCAGAAATTGCACTTCGGTCATGCGCTTTTCCTTATGGATGTTGCA
>NZ_JAAOMP010000093.1 GCF_018853815.1 Acidithiobacillus sulfurivorans
CATACCCGCCAATTCATGGCGGGCAATTCACCTGCCGTCCGTATCCCTGTGAGTATGGCCTTCCCGAAACAGACCAAATTGGTTGTGATTCGAGAGGGAAACAGGCTCATCGTAGAGCCTGAAGAAGATTCACTCCAATCGCTTCCGGCACTGTTCGCCGCGCTGCGCCCGCAGCATACCGGCGAGCGCCCGGAGTTTATCGAGACGGAAAGATCCTGGTGATACTGCGCTACCTGCTGGACACCAACATTTGCATCTACCTCATGAAGGAGCAGCCCGCATCAGTCATCCGGCGCTTTGCGGCCTGCAAGCCCGGTGAAATTGGGATCAGTTCGATCACCTGGGCTGAGTTGTGTTGTGGCCTGGACGTGCATAACAGCCAGTTCGAAATGGCCACGCTCTTGAGCAGCCTGATCGTCAATAATTTTGATGTGGATGCAGCAGACCTCTTCGGAAAGCTCTCCCGTCAGTTTCCAGCCAGAAAGAGCAGCTTTGACCGCATGATTGCCGCGCATGCTTTATCGCTGGGAATTACGCTGGTGACCAACAACACGGCCGATTTCGATCTCTATGTCGGTGCAGGACTGGTCGTCGAGAATTGGGTGACATGATGGCGAAGTTGCACTTCCTGATCATCAACGGGCTTTTCAACCCCTGTCAAAGGCTTCCTGTAGAGATTTTCTGTTGAAGGGCCGGTCCAGACTGGGAGCGGTCATTGATTTTTCGATTCCGCAGTAGTGTGGCAAGCCCACCCTTGAACTGGCGAATTTATCACTTTCTGTCAAGCTGCGCTTGTGATTAGCCAGTTTTCAGCAGAAAGTGTCTGGAATGCTTAAATTTGAAAACATTAGACTTTTTATAATGTCATTATTTTCAATAATCTAATGATTAATTTTAGCAAAATGGGATGGTAAAAACCTGATGCTGACACCTTGTGGCTAAGGGCGGGCGCTGATTAACATTGTGGGGAAAGCAGCAGTTTGCACGCACAGCTCTGACTTTTACGTTTAAAACGTGCGCAAAGCCTCTACTATGACGGCTAATGCACGAGAATTTTGCCTACGGCTGGGGTAGTACAAATGATAACCAGCAAATTCTGGACACCACTTTTCAAGCACTCGTTGCAAATGCCCTTGATGAATATGTTCCAGGGCTACATCCTCGGGTACATAGGCCAATCCAAGCCCAGCGAGTGCTGCCCGCAAGATCGGCGTACTACTATTGAAAACCCATTGACCCTGAACATGCACTGAGAGCGCGTGTCCGGCGCTTTCTAATTCCCAGGGTAACAATCCTCCGTGCGGTAAGCGCAAATTGATGCATGAGTGCGCGGCCAGATCCTGAGGAGTCAAAGGGGGAGGATTTTTCGCAAAGTATTCATTGGTTGCAACGATGGCCATATGCATGGGAGCACTGATAGGTACGGCGATCATGTCGTTTTCCAGACTTTCCCCCAGCCGCACTCCGGCATCAAAGCGGTGCGTGACAATATCGGTGAAGCCATAATTAATGTTGATTTCTACTTGAAGATCCGGATATTCCGGCAGAATCCGACTTAATTTTGGCCATAAAATCGTATTGGCGGCATGCTCTGCAGTGGTAATCCGGATAATCCCCGCCGGTTTTTCCCGCGATTCGCGAAGAAAAGCTAATTCCTCCTGTATTTCTTCCAGTCGGGGCGCTAAATGTTGAAGCAGTCGTTCTCCTGCTGTTGTCGGAGAAACACTTCGGGTAGTCCGGGTGAGCAAGCGGACCCCCAGCCGAGTTTCCAGAGCGCGCATGCGGTGGCTTAAAGCGGATTGTGATACGCCCATTTGTCGGGCCGCTTGGGTAAAGCTCTGTTCGCGGGCTACAGCCACAAAGGCGGCCAAGTCATTTAAGTCTTCACTGGGCATTAATGAAATTTACTCATGAGGTCATTCTGATTATACCCACTAATCAAAAAAAACGAATCCATTAAGATAGTTCCTGTCTATTCAGAAGGAGCAGATGATGCCATCGCTAAAAAATGCCTCGAACAGCAAGATATTGCAGGTACAGCGCTGCGGTTCGCAATCTTCATATCCTGGTCCGGCAGAATGGTTTACCGGGTCTGTTCGGGTTGATCCATTGTTTTCATCTCCTGAACCCGCAAGGGCTTCTGGAGCTTATGTCACTTTTGAACCCGGAGCACGCACAGCATGGCACAGCCATCCCTTGGGCCAGACACTGATAGTGACGGCAGGATGCGGACGCGTCCAGTGTTGGGCCGGTGCCATCCAGGAAATCTGTGCTGGGGATGTGGTTACCATCCCTCCTGGAGTCAGGCATTGGCATGGTGCTGCGCCCGAGACAGCCATGACGCATATTGCGGTACAAGAACAACAAGCAGGGAACGCCGTGGAGTGGATGGAAAAGGTCGACGAGTCGGACTATCAGGTTTAGCCCACCAGGCGATAACCTTTTCGAAGAGGATAAAAATCATGGAACAACGTCAATTGGGTCAGCATGGGCCTATGGTATCGGCTATAGGCCTAGGCTGCATGAGTCTGAGTTATGGTTACGGACCCGCAGCGGATAAAACGCAGGCTATTCATCTGATTCGCCGAGCATATGAACTAGGTGTCACCTTTTTTGATACCGCTGAGGCCTATGGTCCATTTGCGAACGAAGAACTGCTGGGCGAAGCTCTAGCCCCCTTTCGGCAGAAGGTGGTCATTGCCTCGAAGTTTGGTTTTGCGGAAGGTGACGTCGCCAAAGGTCTCGATAGCCGCCCTGAAAATATCCGTGCCGTGGCAGATGCCGCACTCAAGCGATTGAAGACGGACTGCATCGACCTGTTCTACCAACATCGGGTGGATCCTAATGTGCCCATTGAAGAGGTGGCGGGTACCGTTCGCAATTTGATTGACCAGGGTAAGGTGAAACACTTTGGCTTATCGGAGGCCGGCATCAGTACTATCCGTCGTGCCCACGCCATACTGCCAGTAAGCGCCTTGCAAAGTGAATACTCATTGTGGTGGCGCGAACCGGAGCAATCGTTGCTGCCAGCGCTTGAAGAGTTGGGGATTGGGTTCGTTCCTTTCAGTCCGCTCGGTAAAGGCTTCTTGACTGGAGCTATTGACGAGAGCACCCAGTTTGCCGAAAACGACTTTCGTAATGTCGTACCACGTTTCAGCGAAGACAGCCGCAAGGTAAATCATGTTCTGGTAGATCTGCTGGGTGACATTGCGCAAGAGAAACAAGTAACGCGCGCGCAGATAGCGCTGGCGTGGTTGTTGGCTCAAAAACCATGGATTGTACCCATACCAGGAACCACAAAACTGCATCGACTGGAAGAAAATCTGGCAGCAGCCACGGTGGTTTTGTCTGAAAAAGATGTACAACAGATTGCCAACGCCTTGGCTCAAGTGAAGATTCAGGGTGACCGTTACCCGGCAGCACTTCAGGAACGAGTAGGGAATTAGATTCAGGGAAATACGTTGAAGCACCAACATCAGAAGAGTACAGGAGAACATTATGGCGACATGGTTTATTACCGGTTGTTCGAGTGGTTTGGGTCGGCAACTAGCAATAACTGCGCTTGCGGCAGGTTTTAACGTCGTAGTCACCGCACGAAATCCAGCAACACTCCAGGATGTTGCAGCAAGTTACCCAAAAAATGCATTGGTTGCATCGCTCGATGTTACCAATGAGATGATGATTAAAAAGGTAGTCAAACAGGCTGAACAGCGTTTTGGCGCCATTGATGTGCTCATCAACAACGCTGGCTATGGTTATCGAGCGGCCGTCGAGGAAGGAGATAGTAACCAAGTAGCAAATCTTTTTGCTACGAATTTTTTTGGCGCAGTTTCCATGATCAAGGCAGTACTTCCAGGTATGCGTGCCCGACATTGCGGCACTATCGTCAACATCACGTCCATCGGAGCCAGGCTGGCTATGCCGGGATCCGCCTATTATTCAGCGACAAAGTTCGCGCTTGAAGGCTTGTCTGATGCGCTTCGTAAAGAGGTCGACCCGCTTGGAATTCGGGTATTGATCGTCGAACCAGGCGCATTTCGCACTGATTTTGCTGGACGATCTCTTGTCGGCAGTAAGACGATGATCAGTGATTACGATGAAACCGTAGGCCCACGCCGCAAAACCCAGGACAAGACAGATGGAACTCAGCCTGGTGATCCTGCACGTGCTGCAAAGGTGCTCCTGAGCTATAGTCAAATCTGGTGTATGAGCATTTTCTGACATAGATCAGGCGGCGGTCTGTTGATCATCCGGCAGGGTTAGG
>NZ_JAAOMP010000094.1 GCF_018853815.1 Acidithiobacillus sulfurivorans
ATCACCGGCCACCACATCTACCGCGACGGCAAAACCTTTACCACCACAGCCGTAGAAGTAAGACAGAGTTCCATCGTCACCACGTCTTTGCTGGAAAAACATGAAGCACCTCCACCTGTATAATAGTTAATAAGTTTGTTAACTATCTCACTGCGGAATCTGTCAGTCAACATCGGCACTGGAAGTGTAACCCTCAGGATTTTCGTGCATCGCAGGAGGCCTCCACTTCAATTTATTGTGGTTTCAAATTTTACAAATGTGCATAATGCCACCTCTCCACCATGATCTATCTTTTCAATAGCAGCTTCGACCCAGAGGCCTTACCTCTGAGGTTGAATCACGCAGACGTTAATCCCGGTCCCTGACAAACACTGACTACGTGCAGCGAAATCGTCAGGTTTTGATCACTCCAAGTCATGAATCCTGGGTCGTTAACGCACTGGAGATTTGAAAGAATTGCCAGCATGGTAATACTTCCAAAGGCGCACCATTCTGACGGTGATTCCTGGTAAAAATTGACCAACTACAAGCACTGCTTGGCAGCCCTTTTTTCAAAGATCTCTCTGAGTTTGGTTTTGATGCAGCCCACAAGCCAGTTAGTTTATGGGAAAAGCGAGGTATGGTAGGTTCGATCTGGAACGCATGTTCAGCCCGGTATTCAGGGGCTTCCACGGGATCAGGCAGGAAGCCAAATCGCAAGCCCAGTCCCTTGCACTGGAAGGCGATGAGCCACCAGCATTCCTTGTTGCGCGCTGATCCTAACTGCGTCCCCCCAAGATCCGGCATGCTTTCTGCTTGTCTGATCAGTAATCAAGCCTGGCGGAGGCTCGAATAAACAGTGCATCTTTGGAGAATGAATGTTCGATCAAGTTCTATGTGCAGGTTCCCGGCAACGTCGCGATCGCGCGTCAACGAATAGACATCATTTGCTCCTCATCTTGCGGCTTTGGCTGTTACTGGCTCCGTTGGCACTGATACTGTCCCCTTCGGCGCTCGCCAGCCCGCTTATTCTGGCGAAGGCTGACGTCAGCTCGTCACCATTTCTAGCACCGGCCAAAGCCTTTCGCTTTAAGGCGCGCATGGCACCAAACGATACCCTGGTCCTCCAGTGGATCGCCGCACCCCATTATCACCTCTACCGCAATCGGATCACTTTACAGGTAAGCCCTCGTTCTGCCCATTTGGCGCCTTATACCCTGCCACCGGGCAAACCGATGGATATACCGGGGGTCGGAACCCTGGCTGTTTATGAGGGCGATACCACCACGATTCGGGTGCCCGTACATTTCACGGGCACGCCCCCCAAGCAACTTCGAGTCACCAGCAGTTTTCAGGGATGTGCCAATGCCGGTGTCTGCTACCCAGTCATCACGAAAAGCTATTCGCTAAGCCCGACGGGAATTATTGCCAGCACCGTACGGCATGCTCCGGCTTTGGCCGACACGCATCCTGCTCTGCAGAAGCCGGTTCAACCTTCTGTGGTGGCCGGTCAATATGGGCAGTTCGCAGCAGGATTGGCCGGCGGACAAGTCCTCTTAACGCTACTGCTTTTCTTTCTGGCGGGCCTTGGACTAGCCTTCACACCCTGCATTTTCCCCATGATTCCCATTCTGTCCTCCCTGGTGGTCGGTCAGGGGAACACTCAGTTGACCGTAAAGCAGTCCAGAAGGCATGCATTCTGGATTTCTCTGGCCTATGTGCTGGGCATGTCATTGGCCTATACGGTTGCCGGGGTTCTTGCAGCGATCACCGGATCCTATCTGCAGGCCTTTTTTCAAAACCCCTGGGTGCTCAGTGGATTCAGTGCATTGTTTGTCGTATTGGCGCTCTCCATGTTCGGTTTCTACGACTTGCAGATGCCCAATGCCATACAATCGCGCCTGTCCCGTTACGGGAAGGGCGGACACTTTCTCAGCGCCTTCGTGATGG
Source organism: Acidithiobacillus sulfurivorans (assembly GCF_018853815.1). Taxonomy (GTDB): domain Bacteria; phylum Pseudomonadota; class Gammaproteobacteria; order Acidithiobacillales; family Acidithiobacillaceae; genus Acidithiobacillus; species Acidithiobacillus sulfurivorans. The sequence goes on from NZ_JAAOMP010000094.1 coordinate 1,930, forward strand.
GTGTGCTGTCCGCCCTGATCGTCGGACCGTGTGTCGCGGCCCCATTAGCGGGGGCTCTGCTGTTCATTGCCCACACCGGCAACGTAGTTCTGGGGGGACTGGCCCTGTTCCTTCTGGGGTTGGGCATGGGCGTCCCCCTGCTGATCATCGGGACTTCTGCCGGACATTTTCTGCCCAAAGCCGGCGCATGGATGAATGGCGTAAAGGCCGTCTTTGGCGTGGTTCTGCTGGGAGTGTCCATCTGGTTCCTATCACGAATTGTGCCGGGACCGGTTACGCTGGCCTTATGGTCAGCGCTCGCCATCCTCTCAGGTATTTTTCTGGGGGCGTTTGCAGCCAATTCCGGGGGATGGCCCCGATTCTTCCAGGGACTCGGCATACTGGCTGTTGTCTATGGTGTGGTTCTCGGAGTCGGTGCCTCGGCGGGTGCTTCCCTGGTGCTTGAACCTTTGGCACCTTTCGTGGCAAAAGAGGTTTCAGTCGCCCCTCTACAAAACCATGCACTTCAAAAGCATCATCCCCTCCATTTTACCGTGGTTCGCAGCCTTCCCCAGCTGCAATCGGCTTTGGCCGCAGCAAAAGGGCACCCGGTATTGGTGGATTTCTGGGCAACCTGGTGTGTAGAGTGCCAGCGTATGGATGTCGAAACCTATGACAATCCCCGTGTAGAAAAAGCCTTGCAACCACTCACGCTAATTCGGGTGAATGTGACAGCAAGTGATGCCGCATCGCGCCACCTGCTTCATCGTTTCCAGTTATTTGGGCCACCGGCAGTATTGCTGGTCAATGCGCAAGGGCATCTGGTTGCCCAATATGAAGGCTATGAAGGACCCGAAACGCTCCTGCAGCACCTGCAGCAGAAGCTGGGCCATACGATGACTGATCATTGATGTTATAGGAATTATATTGAGGAGATCGCTATGAACTGCAACACAAGACTGACCGTTTTAACCGGCATGCTGATCGGCATCTTGGGCATAGGATCTGCCCTGGCAGCCACAGAACTTCCGCCTTTACCCAAAATGGCTCAGAACATTTATTGGAAGGACATCGGCCAGCGACTGACCTATATCCAGGAAGGGCATAAAGGACCGGTCATTTATGATTTTTTTGATCCGAATTGTCCTTATTGCCACGGTATGTACGATGAGGAACAACCGCTAATCAAAGCCGGAAAACTCTCCGTACGTTATGTGCCGGTCGCTTATCTCATGCCCAGTAGCACCCCTGAAGCTGCCGCTATTCTGCAATCCCCGCATCGGGTCCTGGCGCTGCAACATTTTGAGGGATTGGCTGCCAAGAGTTTCGCGGCACCTATGGGACCCCAGGGGCCTGTTGGTCTGCCGCAAGCCAAAGCACTTCCACAGACGCTTCACGCTTTAAAAGTGAACATGGCTGTACTGCAAAGTGCCCACTCGATGGGCGTACCCGCCATTTTGTATGAACGCAAAAATGGCACAACAGGATTAATGCCCGGCATGGTATCTCGCGGGGAACTGCTGACCATCATTCCGAATCTGAAATAATCTGCGTACCAGGAGAATAGCGCGACATGGAAAACAGGATGAGAACCCGCTTGCTGAAATGGCTGGGAATCGGGCTATTCGGCAGTAGTCTATTACTTTTTGGCATGACTTTCGCTGAAGCTCAGACAGCCACGGGAACGGCTACAGCGGTACCGCCAAAAAAACTGACGGCGAATGTTCTTTGGAAGCATATTCTGGCGCATCACCTCACTTATATTCAGGAAGGCCACCACGGTCCCATTATTTATGATTTTCAGGATCCCAATTGTCCTTACTGCCATGTGATGTACAACCATGAGGCCCTCTTGATCAAGGCCGGGAAATTGACGGTCCGTTATGTTCCCGTGGCCTTCCTGACGCCGCAAAGTCCGGCAGAAGCCGCTAATTGGCTGCAATCACCCCATCCTCTGGCAACATTGAAACATTTTGAATCCATTGTTGGTCCGGCGTTACAGAGCGGTGACTATCGCAGCCTTCCCAAAGCCACAGCCACAGCAAAAACAACCCAGGATCTCAAGCATAATCTGGAAATGATGGGTGCATTGGGTTTCAATGGCACGCCCGCCATGTTGTATCGTCTCAAAAATGGTCATATTGGCCGCATTCCCGGCATGATTTCTGAAAAACAGCTTTCCGGGCTGTTGCCGCATTTGCGGTGAGTATTATAGGAACGTTGATGGCTATTGGGTCATTCCCTTCCAGGAAGCGTCACCGGAGATTGTTCGCCCAAGAGACCATTACCTACGGGTTATTGAGGAGTGCGCTATGAAGAAAAGAAGGTTGTCAGGATGGCTGCTGACTGGATGGCTGATCACACTTCCGTTGGCGGCCACGGCTGCACCTGCCCAGGAGAACAGGCTTTTTCAGGAAATGGCAAAGCCCCAACACGCCAATCCCAAGGCGCTTCCTCCCAGTGCTATTGCTGCAGAGATAACCCACGCACACACTTTTCTGGTCGGGCATCAGGGGCCTGAGTTGACGGCATTTATGGACCCTAACTGTATCTGGTGCCATAGATTGTATGAGAAAGCTCTGCCCATCATCGGGGCTGAAAAATTGCGGTTGCGGGTAGTTCTGGTGGGATTTCTGAAGCCCTCCAGTCCGGCCAAGGCCGCATCCATCCTGATGGCGAATAATCCAGCCAAGGCATTGGCCTATGATGAATCGCACTTCAATACCCAAACAGAAGAAGGTGGGATCCGTCCAGCCCTCAATCCTCCCCCCTTGATACGTCGCGCCGTGCGCAATAATACTCAGCTGCTTATCCGTACCGGTGAAGAAGCAACGCCCACGTTGCTCTACCGAAATAAACATGGGCAGTGGGAACTACAACATGGTTTGGGGAGCCATGGGTTGCATAAAATCATGGAGATCATCTCATAAGTTGAGCGGTAAAACGCTGGAGGCGCTGGGCGGAGTGGAGGGTGCTGCCCATGCTGCCTCCGGTCACGCCAGCTACACCAAGCCCATGGCGGAGAACAGCCTGTAGTCCTGACCGAACGATATCTGATCGGGTTCCTAGCAGGCTGTCGGACTTTCCCTTTGCCTAAAATTATCGTATAATTACTTATGATTCAATGTGATGAGTGATTTCATGGCCCACTTCCTCGATGCTGACCGCAAGACCGATTATCTTCTGCCCCCCTCCATGGACGACTGGCTCCCGGAAGGGCACCTGGCCCGTTTTATTGTGGAAGTCATTGATCAGCTCGATCTCTCGCTACTGGTCCAACAATATGCGGGTCGTGGCCATAAGGCCTATCACCCGGCCACCCTCCTGGCGATTCTGGTCTACGGCTATGCCAACGGGGTCTTTTCCAGCCGTAAACTGGAACAAGCCACCTATGATTCCGTGGCTTTCCGTTACCTCGCGGCCGGCAGCCATCCGGATCACGATACCCTGGCCACCTTCCGTCGCCGTTTTCCGGGCGAACTGCAAGGATTGTTCGTGCAGGTCCTGGAACTGGCACAGGAGATGAAACTGCTGAAGATCGGCCGGGTGTGTCTGGATGGCACCAAGATCCACGCCAACGCTTCCAAACATCAAGCCCTGTCCCATGGGCATATCGAACAGATGGAGCGCCATCTCCAGGCCGAAGTACAGGAGCTCTTTGCACTGGCAGAACAAGCGGATCAGTCCGGGATTCCCGAAGGCGTGAATCTGCCCGAAGAGATCCAGCGCCGAGAAGACCGGCTGGCCGTGATGGCAGCGGCCAAGGCGAAGATTGCCGAGCGGGCACAGGCCCGTTATGCCAAAGAGAAAGAACGTTACGACACGCAAATGGCACGCCGTGCAGAACGTGAAGCCCTGGGACAAAAGCCCCGAGGCAAAGCCCCCCAGGCACCGGATCCTGCGCCTAAAGCGCAAGACCAGATCAATCTCACCGATGAAGAATCCCGCATCATGCCGGTCTCAGGCGGTGGCTTTGAACAA
>NZ_JAAOMP010000095.1 GCF_018853815.1 Acidithiobacillus sulfurivorans
TTCTGCTCGGGGTGTGCATGATTCTGTGCCCGCTCCTGACAGCGTTCCCAGAGCCAGGCGTTCAGCTGATCCAGTGTTTCAAAGCGCGGAAGCGGGGTAAAAAACCATTCGCGGATATTGCCGACCTGATTCTCGACCTGTCCCTTTATGTGTATGGACAGGTGGTGTGGATAGCAATCCCCCGAAGAAGTGGTGTCGGTGATCAGTGCCACGCCATCAAAAGCTACGATTATTCTGATTGACTTGTACGCGCATCGCCGTACCGGGCTTGAAATGCACAGTCCGTTTCTCGGGGACATCCACTGATTTTCCCGTCTTTGGATTGCGTCCCGCGCGGGCCGCAATAATGTGCAGGGTAAACGCCCCAAAATCCCGAATCTCAATGCGTTCTCCCTCAGCCAAGGCCTGGGCACAATGATCGAGGATCAATCCGACGGCCATAATGACATCCCGTCGTGCCAAGTCGTTATGTCCCTGATCACGTAACTGTTGATAGATATTCTCCATCATTGTTGATTTATTCATAGGCCCTGTCTCTGAGTTTTCTGCTTGGTATTGAGTAATCTGTTTGGGAATTCAGGGATATTATGCCCTGCCTGTATAAACGCTATCAACTTCAGTTAATCGAAGGCATGAAAAATTACTGCGCGTATCGCTTTCAGGCGAGACCAGTCGTAGCAGTTGATCTTATCTTATAGATGACTTGCATCGTGCAACTTTTTCGCGGAATCGTTCTTGGAGGCGCCCCTTGTACATCACTGCACCTTGATACTTTCCAGATCTCTTAATGGTCCACACAGACCATGGTCTTCTGTGCCCTTAACCCCTTCTCTATCCCATTAATAGCGGGGGGGGGGGGGGG
>NZ_JAAOMP010000096.1 GCF_018853815.1 Acidithiobacillus sulfurivorans
TGGGCCATAAAATCACTCATCACATTGAATCGTAAGTAATTATACGATAATTTTAGGCAAAATGAAAGTCCGACAAGCTGCTAGAACACCATTTTCACGGTACCGAAAAATGATCGCGGCATCATCGGCTCAGCTACCAGATAGTTCCCCGAAACCCCATTGGTATAGGGAAACTGCTTTTCCAGCACCGATGCCTCCGAATTCAGGAGATTTACCCCGCTTAAACTCAAGGTCACATTTTTAATGCCATATTGATGAATCATAAATGTATGGGCGAGATTAAAATTCATCGTGGCATAAGCGGGCATACTTAAATGTGTAGGAGCCCCCGTACTTGCTTCAATATACTGTGGCCCCACCAAATTACCATAGAGTCTTGCCCTCGTACCCATGTAGTGTCCAAGAACCCCCAAACCGGCAAGGTAGGTTGGGGTATTGGGGCGAGCTTCACCGATACTGGTTGACACGCCATACGCACTGGAGGAGTTGGAGGTATATTCAGCCTCCTGAATTGAATAGTTGCCATACAGAGAAAGATTTGCATCCAGTGCGTAAGCCGTAGCAATGTTTATACCCTGATACTGTGAAGACCCAATATTGTATTCATAAGTCAATCCGTTAGTCGTATCATAGTACGAACTGAAGGTATGATTGAAATCAGAACGATAGAAAGAAATGCTGGCGTCCACGGGTCCCTTGTTATAGGCAGCGCCAAACTGGTAGGTATTCACACTCTCTGGCTTGATGGTTACCGGGGTCGCGGGTGATGTCGTGGTAGCATTACTATCCGCCGCATAAAAAGCAGTAATATTGGGGTATTTATATCCCTTGGCATAGTTGGCATATAGCGTGATTGCCTTCATTGGTTTATACTGAATCCCAACATAAGGACTTACCGCGCTGTAAGTTCTTCCACTGGTAGCACCTACTGAGTAATAATACCCAGGTACATCATTAATACGGGTAGAAATGGTTTCATATTTTACACCAGGCGTTATAGCAAGATTACTGGTTGGCTTTATTTTTGCCTGAGCGTAAACTTTTCCGTAAATTCTCCAGCCATGCTCATCCCAAAGGTTATTGTAGCCCGGCACCTCGGGAACATTCGGCGTCCCATATACATAGTCACGGGAATCATATGTAGAAACAACAGCCAACCCACCAGCTTTCAGATTTACATAATGATTCAACCATTCTATGGAAGGATTCAAGCCAAAGGTGTTAGTCGTATAAGTATAACTATGATAGTTATCGCCGTTAATGATTTGTGCCTGACAAGCCGCAGAGTCATTTCCCATAAAATCATTGCCTGAAGACTGGCAAACTGTTTCTGCGGGATTCAAATAAAATGTGACAAAACTATTATATTGAGAATTAGCGTCAGGATTCACATATTCCAAGCGGTGGGAATTAGTATATGCATAAAAACCCTTAAAACCAAACACGGCATGAGAAGAGATAAGCGTTTTGTTCTGGAGGATGGCCATCATATGTTCGGCTTTGCTATTTGCATAAGTAAACGATGTCGGCCATTGGTAATAAGGACCATACTGATCCAGCAAAGCCTTAGGCATACGCGCAGCTGTAGCCCCTTGATTTTTATTCAAGAGAAACACCAGTGACCACTTGGAAGTGGGAGATATTTGTGGTAAATCATACGCGGCATAATATGAATACTCACGATCCGGACTATGTTCCAGATAACCGGCAGTCTGACGTGATGAAAAACGCAACAGAAGATTGCCATACCCGGCTGCTGCTCCCGTATTAATTTCGGCACCATAGTTACGGGTATTGAATGATCCATAACCGGCAAAAATGGACTCGTATTGTTTGGATGAAGGCACCTTAGGCAGATAGTTAATATTCCCACCTATTGCGCCCACTGCATTCACATCAGGAGGCGGAGTACCATAGGTTACCTGAATACCTGAAGTTTCCCCCAAGGTTACGGGGATCAGGTTAGTCAAATCTGCATAATTATTATTGCCACCAGATAAACCACCATTGAATAAATCGGCAATGGGCAAATTATCAAAGGTATACCCCACTTGTGTCTGCGAGAAACCCCGTACTGATATATGGGTTTTGACTCCAATTGGGTTCGTACTGGTAGCATTGATGCCAGGCACAAAGCTCAGGATGGTTGAGGCATTTTGGGTAGACTCCTGACCATGAAGAAATTTCTTGGGTATTAAAGCCGTCTCTGCCCCGTAGACTGGCTTTACTTTGGTCAGCGCCGCCTTATCTACCATGCGTAGCAAATCTTTTGATACCTGTTTTATTTTATAGACTTTTTTTGTCGGGGTGGCACTAGTGGCAGCATGGACGGGTAATAAACTGCTTCCCAGCAAGCCAACTGCTACCAGAATACTCTGCCGAAGCAGTTGTTTTTTTGCTTTAGTCATTTATGTACTCCTGTTGTTTATAAAACAATTTCATTAAGCATCTTGTATGCCACAATCAATAAAGCTGAATACCGCCGGATGATCCCTGGTTAAGAAAATCAATATGCTTCATATCAGTGCAAAACGTCATCAACTGCACTAAAATGAGGCACATTATTCGTGCCTGCACATCCCTAACTCATTTCCACTTGATTGTGATGAAATAGTGTGTCCATATATAGTGTTATTTTTTTGTTTCTCTGTGCAGAAAAACTCAACACGAGGCTCAACATGAAGCATCTAAGATTATTTAAATATGTGGACGCCATTGTCCGCGAAGGTTCAGTCAGACGTGCAGCGGATAAATTACATATCACTGCGTCAGCTCTGGATCGTCGGGTTCAAGATCTGGAAGACGAATTGGATTCCAGCATCTTCGAACGTCACCCCCGGGGAATGCGTCTTACTGCTGCGGGCGAGGTATTCCTGGTCTACGTGCGCAGACACTTGTCAGACATGCAACGCCTCCGCTCCGAAATTGATAGTTTGAACGGATTGCGCCGTGGACAAGTCTCCCTGGCAGTTAGCCCGGCCCTGGCCAGCGACTTTATTCCCCGAATCATCAACACATTTCGAGCGCAATATCCAGGCGTGTCTTTCGCGGTAAATGTCGCCAAGCATGCTGATGCCATTCGCGCCTTGCTGGCCTTTGAGGTGGACCTCGCAATCATCGTGGCTCCGCCGCGCCATCCCGATGTCATTGACCTTGCCATCTCTGAACAACCTTTGGTCGCTGCTATGCATAATCGTCACCCACTAGCGCAAAAAACCACCTTACGATTTAGCGATTGCGTGCAATATCCTTTGGTTATTCCAGCCCCAGGGCTTACCTCTCGGGAAATGCTGGAACCTGCTTTACACAATGCCGCGTCAGAAATCCAGATTGCCGCAGAAACCAATTCTTACGAGATTATGCGAGGAATGCTCCATCATTCGGAGAATATCGGCTTCGTCATTTCCACCGGCATGCCCAAGGAACGCATTCATGAGCACATCGTTTATAAAACCATTTCAGCACTGGATATTCGACCTGTGCCTTTGGTTTGCGCACAATTAAAAAGTCGAGGTATTTCCGTTGCTGCGGCACGTTTTTCGAACTGTATTGCCGAAGAACTGAATGAGATGACTCATGAAACTTGAGGATTTAGTGGATCCACCCTTGATTTGCTATGTAACATCAACACCCATCACACCTCCATCACTACGCGGATCCGCCGCCGCAGCAAAAGTGTATCCTAATCCAGTGCTTGATTTGACTATCCCGGCGTGGCCCATGACATCGCTATAATCAGGCACCCAGGACAGCGAATGCCCCCAACGCTGTAAATCGGCATACACCTGCTTGGGGTATCGATGTTCCAGCCGCAGCCCCGCGCTGCGCTCACCCCAGGTTCGGCCGTAAAGCCAACGCGGACTGGCAACCGCCTCTTCCGGCGATAAGCCAAAGTGTTTGGCACGCATGAGAATGGCGGCTTGTGTCTGCGGCTGCCCGTCTCCCCCCATGCTGCCATAGGCCATTTGCACCCGCCCATTTTCTGCATACATGGCTGGGTTCAGGGTATGAAAAGGACGCTTACCTGGTTCAAGGCCATTAATTTGTTCTGTTTTTAACGAAAAAGCGCAGCCCCGGTTATTCCAGATCACACCCGTGTCGCCCGCCATAACGCCACAACCAAATTCATGATAAAGACTTTGGATCACACTTACTGTACGACCTGCAGCATCAGCAACCCCAAACCATACCGTATCCCCATCGCCAATGCCGATGTCCGGTGTTGGCAGGACACGACCAGGCTGGATAAGGGCAGCAATATCCGTCAGAAAACCTTCCTGCAATAACTGCTGCAAATCAAAATCATGGAAATAAGGATCAGCGACCACCCGGTCCCGCCACTGAAACACTTGCTTGGTAATTTCCACGTTATAATGAATAAAATCTGCAGACAGATGATCTCCCAGGTCCGCTTTTAAACGGTCAAGAAGTGATAAAATCATTAAGGAAGCCACCCCTTGGGTCGGTGCAGGGAAATTAATGGCTTCACCATCGCCAAAAGCAACACGTAATGGTTCCACCCAATCTGTCTTGAAGGCAGACATATCTGCTTCGGTCAAAAGACTTCCAGCGGCGCGCAAACCCCTGATCATTGTTTCTGCCAAACTGCCCTGATAAAAACTGTCAGCCCCTTCTTTCGCCAGGGTTTTCAGAGTTTCACTCAGTGCGTATTGCGTCCCCAGGGTACCGGCTATGGGGACCTCACCATTGGGCAAATATTGCTGTACAAAGCCTGGTTGCTCTCGTAAATCCGGTGCAAAACGCGCCAAAGTTGCACTTTGATTCGGACTGATCGGAAAACCGCGTGCTGCATGCAGGTAAGCCCCTTCCAGCAGATCACCCCAGGACAAGGCCCCATGCCAGGTATTTCGCGAAAATTCATAGGCAGATCCCCACCCGGCTACGGCACCAGGAACCGTCAGTGCAGACCGGCCACCCCGAAATGGGATTTCGTGCAGATGAGCGTCCAGAAAAGTCGCTGGTGAGTAATACTGACCAGCTGGGCCAGCCGCAGCCAATCCCCTCACCGTTTCTGAATTGCCGTCAGAAATCAGCCAGAATGCATCCCCACCCAAACCATTCATATGAGGATAGACCACGGCCAGCGTGGAGCCCACGGCTATGGCTGCTTCGATGGCGTTACCGCCGCAGCGCAGGATATTGGCACCCGCTTCGGCGGCGAGAAAATGAGGGGCGCTGACTATACCGGCAGATGCCTGCGCAAAAAGCGGGGGTACAGTACGGGTCACGGCAACCTCCTGGCCCGGATATGGGCAGAGTGCCATTCCCTCTGCGTATTCAGACCTGAAAATGAATGATGCCTGCGACTATTCAGGCGGATATAGCGACCTGAAGGCAGGAGCCTGAGTTGCTCATCCAAACGTGCATCCTTGCTCTGCCAGAACAAATCCAAAAGCTGCCGGGCCCAACTTGCAGACAGTATCAAAGGATGTCCACCTCGCCCGTGGATATTCACTAAACTGGCCGCAGCAACCAACTCGCCCTGCATAACACGCCGTAAACGGCGCAAATCAAACAACGAAGGCAAAACCGTATCGGTTTGCACCAGCAAAAGAGGTCCGCGCAAACCCTGCAAAGCCCGTTGCAATGTACTGAATGGTCCGCAATTAGCCCTGAAATGGTGACGATAGCTTACCCGACGATGGAGACAATGATGAATGCGTCGCGGGCGGTAGCCGGTAACCACCATAACCGGCGCAAAACCTGCTTCTCTGAGCCGGTCTACCTGGCGGTCCACCCAGCTACGGGTATCACCCGGGATTTTCCGGCAGGCTTTGTGTAAAAGTCCCGAACGCCGGGAACGCCCACCTGCCAGAATGACCGCCGCTGCCAAGTGACCCTATCCTTTTTTTGGCATCAGACTGACGTGGGCAGCCACAACCCGCCAACCTTCCGGGGTCCGCAACCAGGTCTGACTTTGTCGGCCATGTACCTGATCACGACGAAATTCGGTGTTTGCGGTAGCAAAATCTTTTCCGTAAGTAGTTATGGTGGTATTCACCAATTCACGATTAAACGCCGGTGCCGGACGAGAGGCCCGAAAATCAGCAATGGCTGCGTAGCCATATAAATTTTCCGCCACGCCATAACGCAGGGTATGTTCGCTATTCCAAAACAACTCATCCAATACAGCTACGTCGTTCTCCACCAAAGCTTTTTCATAGCGGAGAAATACTTCCTGCACTTCTTCAAATACTTCCGGCGCATTGATCTCGGCATAACTCATGGGAATTTCCTTTTAGTTTTGTGGAAGAGGACTGGTGAAACCGGACAACTCAAGATATCTGGCTACTCTTAAGGCCTTCGTTTCTTGCCAGGGCGCAGCAATAATCTGAACGCCGATAGGCATGGTGCCGACCGTTGAAACCGGCACAACCACCACCGGCAGACCGATAAAGGAAAAGGGCTGGGTATACAAACCCAAGTGGGGACGCACAAGCATGGTTTCGCCATCCAGTTCCATGCTTCTCTGCCCAATTTGCGGCGCAGTCATCGGCGTGGCAGGCGCAATCAGCAAATCATGTTTTGCAAAAATCTTTTGCAGTTCTGCACGGTAGTAACTGCGAAAACGCTGTGCCTGAATCACCCAGGAAGCGGGCAACAAGGTGCCTGCGAGCATACGATCACGGACGTCTGGATCATAATCGCCTGCATAACGACGCAAGCGTTCCAGATGTAAATTACTGCTCTCGGCATTGGTGATCAGATAAGCTGCTGCACGTGCCTGAGCTACCCCGGCAATTTCCACCTCTTCATTCACACCCAGACGATCTGCCACCTTCTGGATGGCCTGCTCCGCCTCTGTGCTGGCCTGTTTTCGGAAATATCCTCCCGCAATGGCGATTTTTAGTTGGGCAACACCTTCGTCCAACCCACTGCTCACCAGCTCTCGGTCTCTTTGCACAGATGCGGGATCTTTATGATCATACCCCTGCAACACGTCATAAACCCTGGTCAGGTCGGTCACACTACGTGCCATAGGACCCACATGATCCAGACTGGGGCAAAATGGAAAAGTCCCCGCACGAGACAGGCGGCCATAAGTGGGTTTGAGACCAAAAATTCCGCACAATGACGAAGGTACACGGATTGAACCATTGGTGTCCGAACCCAGAGCGATAGGGACCATTCCCCCGGCTACGGCTGCACCACTTCCGCCACTGGAGCCACCGGTCATCCGGGAACCATCATGGGGATTTCTGGACGGCCCATAATGGATATTTTCACCGGTAAAATCATAGGCATATTCACCCATGTTGAGCGCCCCAAGCAGCACCGCACCCGCACTATTCATACGTTGGACCAGGGTGGCATCCATGCTTGCCGGATCATCCTGACGGTTGATTTTTGAACCCGCCAAGGTGACTTCCCCTTCCACATCAAACAGATTTTTAACCGCAAAAGGGACACCGGCCAAGACACCAGGGTCTTCACCTCGGGCAATCTTCCGGTCTATTTGTTCAGCCTCATGACGTGCCCTTGCTTCTGTAATCTGGGTAAAGGCATTAAGTTGCGTATTTTGGGCACGTATATGACGCAAGGACTCATCAACAACGTCAACAGCTCGCCATTCACCAAGGCGGACTTTACGGGCAATTTCACCAGCTTCCGTGAATACCTGAAATGAACTGCTCATGGCCGGAACACCGGTGCCAAATCCTCAGTCATATCGAGCGGATAAGTCTCCAGAATACCCGCCAGTCGCGCACTGATCATGAAATAGTTGCGAATCTCCGACAGCCACGCTGCATCAACGGTCAGATCCATGGTTTCAAAAACAATCTGCATATACTGCTCGGCCATGGCATCGCTCATGGGCTTTAGAACTGGCATGAAATGGCTCCTTTTTGGCGTAGCTGTAATAATTCCGCCAGAATGCTGACGGCAATTTCCGAAGGTTTTTTACCCATTCCCGGCAGGCCCATGGGCATGTGCAAGTAATCCGGAATCTGATGTCCCGAACGAATAAGTTGGTGCTGAAACCGGGCGCACTTGGACTGGCTGGCTATGACACCCAGATATGTCAGTGGTTGCTTCAGAAAATGTTCAAGCAAAGCATAATCCTGGGCATGACTATAAGTCATGATCAAAACAATGTCTGAACGGGGCTGCTCCCGAAAACTCTCCAGAGTGCAATTTTTTTTCAGGGTTATTTCTTCCGGAAAAGCTTCAGGAACCGCCCAATCCGACCGATCATCAAAAACAGTAATCTGGAAATCCAGTCCAACAGCCAGTTTAGCGAAAGCCCGTCCGACATGTCCGGCACCAAAAATCCATACGGTCTGTTGCTGGACAGAGGGAAGGAAAAAATAAGCGCCATCTTCAGAGAAACCCGGGTGGTAAATATTCTCCAGCAAATTCCAGACACCGGAATCACCCAAGCGCTGCCCATGCTGGGTTATCCCGGCTATCAAATGCAAAAAACCCCGTTCATCCACCTGATAAACGCGAGCCGTCCCGGCATCATAGAGTTTTGAAAAAAAAGGCGGAACATCAATTAAAGCAATGGCAACTCGCCCCCCACAACATTGATCATCTTTTGTACCCAGAACAAATTCCAGACGTGCGGGCCAGTTGTCGTTACCACGAAGGTGGTTCAAAACACTGTATTCCATCTGTCCACCACCCACTGTACCTAACAAAACATCATCACCGCGCAAAGCGAGACTTCCGCCTATTGCCGTAGGTGCCGAGCCCTTCACGTCAACAACCAAGGCTTCACAAGTAACCCGCGACGGTTTTTGGGCGAGGCCAGTCAGGGTACTCATGGGGCTACTCCAATGATGGCAAGCGGACCACCACCTTGAGGTCCCTGATGCTCAGCACGGGTGGAAACATACACCCCGGTGTCACCCAAAACACCTGCCAACTGGGCGGCCACAACACATCGGGAATAACGCATATCCGAAATATCCGCATCAGTCCACATGGTATGACGACGTTGCCGAATTTGATTGCCGGGATGCGCGTCCGATTTGGCAAAGACGCCTAAAATTTTCTCGGAATCATGCGCAGTAAGCTGACCATATTGAGGTTTTAAATCCAACTGTTCGAGCACTGAATATATTCCCGGAATATCAATGATATCTTGCATCACGCCATGAGCGATAAGCAGTTCCCCCTCCCAATTATCCGAGTTCGCAAAAAGCACGATTTCGGAGCGGGACAGTAGGGGTTTGGCAGAAACACTGGCACGCGTGGAAAAAAGAGACCAATCGCTATTAATCACTGCATCGCTCAATTGCGATTCACCGACTTCTCCGAGCGCCAGAGCCACGCCCAGAGCGGAAGCGCCCCGTGACCAGGCCATATCACAGCGTAGATTCGGGTGCGGCAAGGAAACTGGAGGAATCGCCCCTTTGATCTGAACCAGATGTACGTCTTCTGCGGCAACCTGCAGCTTCTGCATAAGGCTCTTCACGGTCCGGGCAGTTTCCAGAATCATGGGCATGCGTCCCACTTCATCTGCCATAAAAGGCCTGGTAAATCCCGTTGCCAATGCCAATCGCTTGGAGGGATTCTTTTGGGTCGAAACAGTGCCTGATATCGTAAATACCAGGAGATGGGGGGCAGTTACCCCTTCACTACCACCTGAAAAAGATAACACAATTCTTTCTTCGACGTCCTCTGGAGAACACTCCAGAAATGGAGCTAACAGATGACTCAGCGCCGTGATTGCCAAATTACGGGTAAAATCATTTATCCCGCCATTTCCCTCGGTTTTACCAATGATGGCAACAATATCCTTGGGGATTATTTCCCCACGGGCTATAGCCTCCGCCAATCCGGATACATCCGCCGGTCCACTGGTGAAAAATCGAGACAAGTCAGTGCGCATTGCGTCTTACCTCAACTTTTAGAATGGCACTTTCAAAATTCGACCAGTACGACGGCGGATATCAATTTTATAAACATCCCCCGCATCCATTTCATCCGCACTTTTCGCATGAGCGAGCGCGTGAACCACTTCATCAGAATTCATGGTCAGTACGGTTACTGGATCCACAATAGCCATGGGGAAATCGTGCCAAGTACCGGCATGAATCATAACGCCTTGTCCTGCTGGGACCCTGAAGGCACAAACATCTTCAAGCCGAGGAACATTTTGCCCGGAATTCTGATTGGGCTTCCCCAGTACCATGGCAAAGGGTGCAGTACCCAATCCAACAAAAATCTGTGTCATATTCAGATGACGCTCCAACCAGGTAATTTCCGGGCTACGATGTGAAATTCGTGCGGTGCGGATCACCGCTTTCCCGGTATATTGAAAATCCAGATTCTGACCTTCCTCGACACTCCCTTTATAAAAGGGAATAGTCAGCCCTGGACGATAGACGCTTTCCGTAATCATCACGCCATAATCTTCAAGATTTTGTGGAGTAGCATCCACAAACGGGACTTCCACAACTACACCTTCATCAATTTGAACACTCATAGTTTATTTCCTCGCTATCAATTAATGTGCATCATGAATAGCTTCCCAAACTAGGCGGGAAGCCACTTCCAGGCGATATTCGGCAGTTGAACGAATATCATCGACAGGCTTGATATCGCTGGATACTTTTTCACGTATCGTGAATTCACAAACATGCTTTAGATTATTACCTTCCAAATAATGACTTACCCTTGGCAGCAAGCATGGGGTTGCCGCCACGCTGGCCAGTCCGAAGCGCGCAGCAATAATTCCCTGTCCCGCGTCAAAATGAATCCATGCTGCAATACCTACTTTAGCAATTGCCTGGGCAGCGCGTGTCCCAACTTTGCGATAGTATGCCCGTGAACCACCTGGTAGATATGGGACATGAATGGCCTGGAGTAATTCATGGGCTGCCAGGGCGGTTTGTCGATAACCCAGATGAAATTGATCATAAGGCAAAAACCGTGTGCCATTTGGCCCGGCAATCTCAAGACGAGCACCATAGGCCAGCAACACGGGAGCGTTATCTGCTGCAGGCGAAGCGTTGCATAAATTTCCACCCAGAGTCGCACGATTCTGAATAGGCGCGGCACCGGTAACCGCTGCTGAAGCGGCTAACATAGGCCAGTGTTTTTGCACTTCCGGGTGCCGTCGCAACACACTCAGCGTCACTCCCGCGCCAATACGAATACCTTCTGCCGTCACTTCTACCATTTTCAGTTCTGGGATAGCACTCAAATCCAGCCAAACAGCAATATCGCGTGGAGCACGCAACTGCTGCGCCACCATGACATCAGTACCGCCAGAAATAATTTGATGGTGATCCGCTGGCAGTTCTGCAAGCAGCCGCAATGCCTCATTCATATGCCGGGGACGCAGCCATTCAGCCATGCGCGTCTCCCGTTGATGCTTGAGTAACCGCCTCATAAATGCGTCCATAACCTGTACAACGGCATAAATTACCGCTCAGCCCCCAGCGTATTTCGTCCATTGTCGGCTGGGGATGTTCGGCCAATAATGCCGTAGCGGCCAGGATCATGCCCGGGGTACAGATTCCGCATTGGGCGGCTGCACAGTCATGAAAAGATTGTAGCAACGGGCTGTCCCCTGGTACTCCCTCAATAGTAACAATCTTTGCGCCATCCATTTGCCCCAGAGGAATCAGGCAACTATTTACCACCTGGCCATTAACCAATACCGCACAGGCCCCGCACTCCCCTTCTCCACAGCCTTCCTTGGCGCCTTTCAGGCCCAATTCACCCCGTAACACATCCAGAAGGCGACTCGCTGGCGGTGCCTGCACCTGAACCTCCTGACCATTAATCTGCATTTTTACTGACATTGGGAACCTCTTTGCGCACGACTCAAGTCCAACAGAAGCTCAGGCATGGCCGGGATCTGAGCAACGTCGATTTTCAAGGCCTGTTGAATGGCATTCACGATAGCCGGGGCAGGGCCATCCATAGGCAGCTCTCCGACACCCTTGGCCCCTTTAGGACCTGCACCCAAGCCCTTCTCCATCAGGACAACCTGTAATGGTCCGATATCCGCAGTGGTTGGTATGATGTAATTGGTCAAACGGTCATTAGCCATCACGCCGAATTGATTCCAGAGCACATTTTCATAAAGGGCATAACCAATGCCTTGTACAACCCCCCCTTCAATCTGGCCCTGCACAATCTGGGGGTGTACGGCATGTCCAATTTCCTGTGCCGCTGTAAAATTCAACACGCGGGTTTCCAAAGTCAATTTGTCCACTTCTACCTCGGCAATATATGCTGCCCAGGCATAGCTGGAGTAAGCCCGTCCGGTGAAAGACTTTTCATCCCAAAGCATATCCACAGGCGGTTGATAGCTGGCGGTGACCAACAAATCTTTTCCAGACTCCTGCATGCGGAAACAGACAGCACTAAATTCCGCCGACGTAAATGTTTGGCTAAGCCCACCCTCCGCCCTTAATTTCTGTAATAAGCACTGTGCTGCTTTTTCAATCAGATCACCAACGACCATACAAGTCCGCGAGGCAACTGTAGGACCAGAATTTGGCACCCTGGCCGTATCTGTTTGCGCGAGGTGCACCTGCTCCATGGGTAACTGCAGTGCATCAGCAGCAATTTGTACCAGAGTGGTCGCTGCACCCTGTCCCATTTCGGTGTTCGAACAAAGAATTTCTACCTGACCATCAGCATGTGCCTGCAGAAACACTCGGGAGGCCAAGTACAATTCTCCATTACCTGTAAAGCCCGCGCCATGGGCGAATGTCGCCAAGCCAATGCCACGAAGCGTATTGTGCTGAGCGGCATTCCAATGTCGAAAGGCATCCCGTCTCTCTTCATAATGGCTTGCAATGAGCGCTGCTTCGAGAATTTCTTGCGCAAAACAGTCTTCTCCCACCAAATCGCCGGTCGGACTGACATCACCACGGTGCAGCAAATTTTTCCGCCGTAACTCAGCCGGATCCATATTGAGCTTGGCAGCAAGGCGATCCATTGCCACTTCCAGTGCAAAAATACTTTGTGGTGCACCAAAACCCCGGAATGCCCCAAAGGGTGGGTGATTCGTCGCCACTGCACGGCCTCTGACGCGGATATTGGCGCAGCGATAAGGTCCCGGGGCATGAATAACCCCCCGTGACAGAACGACGGGGCTCAGGGTACGGTAGGCACCGCCATCAATGGCAAAATCCATATCAATAAACTGGAGCTCACCCTCCCTATTCGCACCAAGACGAACCAGGCTGCGGGAGGGATGGCGTTTGGGAGTTACGCGCAGATCCTCACCGCGTTCGTAAATCAGCTTAACCGGTAGACCTCCGGCCTTGAGCGCCAGCAGGGCGGCGTGGCAAGCAATCATGGAGGGATAATCTTCCTTACCGCCAAAAGCGCCACCGGTCGTGCTTTGTACGACTCGCAACTTGTCCTTGTCTAAACCCGTACACTGCTCCAAGGCATCCAGCACATAGTATGGACATTGCATGGACCCCTCTATTCTGAGCACGCCATCTTCCTGGAAGACGGCAATCATTCCTTGTGGCTCAATGTAGAGTTGTTCTTGGGATGACGTCATCAAACGCTCTTCAATAAAACACTCTGCATTTTTTTGTGCCTGTTCAACATCGCCTTTATTGAGGAGATAGTCCGTATAAACATTGTCTGGAATAATAGTGCCTTCTGCATGCAATGCTTCGTCAATTTCAAAAACAGGATGTGCCAACGGGGTCTCGCGGACATGAACGTGGCATAAAGCCGTTTCAAGCATGCCGCGATCAGAGTGGGCCAACAAAGCCAACGGCTCTCCGGCGTGACGAAACACCCGATCCACCAGCACAGGCTGGTCGTTTTCCAGCATTTTAATGGCATTAAGACCAGGTATATCCTGTGCTGTTACCACGACAAAAGGTGTCCAGTCAAAGGTCGGATCAAAAGTCAGTTCTTCAACAACGCCTCCTGCACATGAACTGCGTATTGTCGAGGCATGAAGAACCCCGTTTAAAGGAATATCATCCACATAAAGGGCCTTACCGTAAATTTTGGACAAGCCATCCACGCGTTTTGGAGAATTTTTCTTTTCCATCTCACTTGCCACTTCCAGTAACTTAGCCATAATATAACTCCTGCACCGATAAACAGCAGGTATTTCTTCTATTCACTATATTTACCCTATTTATAATTTTCATGAAGCAAATGGTCAATTACAGCCTTGGTTACCCGTACCGCATTTTCTTCAGCCAAATTACTGGCATAAAGATCCCCGGTTTTCCATATTTGCTCTTCTGTTTTACCCGGCGGTGGAACATCAACATCCGAGATACCACGAATAGAAAGATAGTGATCGGCCAGACCGAATCGCGACAGTGCCGCAATGTCGCCCAGATCTTCCATGGCCGTGTTGGTATACTCAGCCTGACCATGGGTATATAGATGAACAATTTGCTCTGCAATTTTCTGATTTTCTTTTCCGATCCAGAAATCATCTCCGGTAATCGTCGCACCAATCATGATTTTCGGACGAGAAGATACTTTAAAAGTCTTATCAAGCTTTTTAGCCCCACTTGTATTGGCCAAATCAACGTTGGCAGAAGCTTTGACTGCCATATTCAACAGAGCGGGGTTCACCTTGTAAGCCAGGTTTTCCAGCGTATTCTGGGTATAATCCGCACATTTACCGGGCGCTGAATAATCATCGCATCCAGGTGCTGCCCATGCCAGCGCTTTCTGATCACTGAGATAATGATGCCCAAATGCCCAGGAAATGATCCAGTTATTAATATAAACACTGCCCAGGGCAGATTCTTTCTTGTCCACACCACCAGCAATTCCACTACGAATGAAAATAGTTTTTTTCACATTAATCGCAGGGTCCTTGACCAAACTTGTCACCGTTATTGCTGCATTCATTTCTCCTTCGCCTGTCTCTGTGACACAAACACCTTGGTGATCACAAATAAGGGGGCGATACAATCCAGGAATAGATAACGATTTATATTGGTAAGACTTTTGTGTGGTCCAGGCATGCCATTCCGGAGGAAAAGCTGTCAATACGATCACTTTAGGGCTCATTACAGCTGATGGCTGGTTCGTTACGGCTGCTAATGCGTTAGTAGCAATCCAGGGCATCGTACAAGCCATTGATATGATACTGATACGAATAATATGCTTAATCACTTTGCATCTCCAGGTCTGAAATTATGAAATAGACGTGTAATTTTTGATATACTTTTCCAATAAGTGATTCATCTCGAGTTTTCTGCTTTCACTGCAGAAGCTGGCCTCTATTGCATTTTTTTGCAAAACAATCAGATCCTCTACACCGAGACTGAGACAATCCATTGTCTCAACAATATTTTCATTAAGATAACCACCAAAATAAGCCGGATCGTCGGAATTAATAGTAGCTGACAGGCCCGCAGCCAAAAGATCACCCAGATTATGAGAATGCAAATCTGGAAACACCTTGAGCTCCACATTGGAAAACGGGCAAACCGTCAACGGGATCTTTTCTACCAATAATCTTTGCACCAGTTGCGGATCTTCCATACAGCGCACACCATGGTCAATACGTTCGACCTCCAGTGTATCCAAGGCCTCCCATATGTAATCGGGCGGGCCCTCTTCTCCAGCATGTGCAACGCGATGCAACCCAAGGGATTTTGCTAGCTTAAATACTTCCTGAAACTTACGGGGAGGATTACCCAGTTCGGCGGAATCCAGCCCAACACCCGCAATACCGCCAATCCGCAGCGCGTCTTCAAGCAAACCAACCGTCGTTTCTGCTTCACGATCTCTTTCAAAACAAAGAATCAGCGCACTACTGATACCCCACTCCAACTCGGCTTCCCGAAGTGCGGATTGTATACCACCCATGACCGCATCCAGAGGTACACTGTGAGACAGATGCGTCTGCGGATCAAAAAATATTTCTGTATGGATAATATTCTGTTGCCTGCAGCGCTGCATGTAAGCCTGCGTCAACTCATAAAAATCACGTTCCTCACGTAAAACTGAAGTGCCCAGATAATACACATTAAGAAAACTCTGGAGATCATCAAACTCATATGCGGCTCGTGCCATTTCTATATTGGCATAGGGCATGGCGATACGATGCCGTTCAGCCAAAGAAAGCAGCAACTCCGGCTCGAGCGTTCCCTCAATATGGAGATGCAATTCGACCTTGGGCAGATCCCGAACAAAATCAGCAAGTACTTTTTTTGAATTCAGATTAAAATTCATTCTGGTTAATCGCTCCCTTATTTAAAAAATGACTTGGATTTATGCAATTTTCTCTCCCGACAACCAGGTTCCTCGTGGGCGCTCCTCCAGCTCAGAAATGCTGCCTGCCAAACTGGACTCGAACCAGCCCACCCATGAATCATGGGGGTCCATGGCGGGCATTAAAATGAAATCTGCGCGTTTACCTGGCATAAAGTTCCCAGCAACGGAATCTCGCCCCATGGCCTCAGCACCCGCCAATGTCCCTCGATAGAGCGCCTCCTGCACTTGAACCGGAATATCTGCTGCACGATGTGTGGCCAAAAATCTTTGCATAACATGCAACATACTATGACTGGGACCGCCACCAATATCTGTAGCAAGCGCGAAAGGAATATCATACTCGCGCAACTTTTCCAGAGGCATCCGGCGATTACCAAGGGCTTCGTTGCTGGTCGGACAGTGGGCTACCCATGAACCACGTTCAGCCAGACACTGCCATTCTGCATCACACATTTCGATACAATGACCAAGAATGGTTTTTTTAGTCAGCAATCCCGCACGATCATAAACTTCCGTATAATGCGCAGCATCCGGAAACAATTCTTTTACCCACGCCAATTCGGCCCTGGACTCGGCAAGATGGGTCTGAATGAACACATCACTCGCTGCGGCAATTTGGCCCATCATGCCGAGCGCAGCGGCACTCAGATTTGGTGCAAAACGGGGCGTCACGGCATAATGAATACGGTCTGTACGTGCCATAAAATCTTTTAACAAAACCGGATCATGCAAGCTGTAATCCGTCAAGTCATCGGGAGCATTAATGGCCATCAATACATTTCCAATGATCCAATCTCCGCGCATTTTTTGCAAGGCGATCTCTGTTGCTGAAGCATGCGGGCTGGAATAGCTCATTCCCATCACAGTACCCGCACGCAACAGGTCAGTGTAAAACTGTTCTGCCGCCGCTATGGCAAAATTGGTGTTTATATATCGCGCTTCTTCTGGCCAGATATAAGATTTCAACCAGGATAATAATTCTCCTGCATATTGGCCCCTCACTCGATGCTGCACCCAATGTAGATGCACATCCACAAAACCGGGCATTACCACGCCGTCCAATTCTATCAGCTCAAAATCTTTGTTTTTTTGTGCTATATCATCGAATTTTCCAATCGATTTTATGAGACCATTTTCTACATAAAGTGCGCCATCATCATAGAATTCTGAGGAACCAGGTCCTTTCGGATTGAGAATGGAAGCTCTGAATAATTTTTTAATAATCATTTTTATAACTCTTTATTCTGCAATGTTAGGGGCTTTGCTTTTAACAGCACATACACCCCTGACGTCCCCAAAAATTCTCTCAGCTGGTCTTGAAACAAATCGATACAGCATAGACAGCAGTACACCTGTAGCCGCGCCCAGAAGTGGGGAAATATCATTCCCATGCAGCCATTGCGCACCCGGGCCTTCCCACAAAGGATTATTTGAAAACAGAATGGTAACTAGAATACCAAAGCCCAATATAAGCACATTTGCACCATATTTTTGCTGACGCACAGTCCCGTGGAGCGCCTCTGGAACAACGTCCATTAAAACATAGACAATCATGATGCCGGTCCAAGGCGCCGCAACTATAATCAACAAATCCAGAAAGGTTTGAAAAGAGTCCCAAAATGAGGGTGCTATAAACAGCATATAAATCCCGACCAGGGTTGCCAAAAATGCATCCATGATGGTAAATTTCTTGCGGTCCAAATCTTTGCCTACGACGACTGCCAGACTGAATGCAGAACTGTAGGAGTTCAAAAAATTGGAGGCGAGAAGACCCATAACTGCAAACAGACAGAAACCCAAGTACAACAACGTATTTCCTAATCCTCGTGCCGCAATAGTGATCCCTGATGGGCCTACCTGTATCCCACCATGCACATAAAGCGTAATAGCCAGAGCCAAAATCAGGGCACCACCGACAAAACCACCCAAGCTGGGCCAGAGCGCAATTTGGGTGAGACTGCTGTCGCGACGGATATAGCGCGAGTAATCCGAGGCAAACATCGTCCAGGAAAAAGCACCGCCCATCAATGCCAATGAAATACCCCCTAAAGCTTGTAACCCATTAAAATGTCCTGAAGCCGGAATAGCTGTTAAAGCCTCACCCCCGTGTAACCAAATTAATATAGCGATGGCGAATAAAGCCAGAAATAAGGCACCCACCGTTTGTGCCGAAACAATAGCGCCATAGCCAATTATTGGAACCACAAAATCGGCACATACCGCAATAAGAAGTGCGACATAAAGACTCTGTTCAGGAGAAACCAATGCATAGGTATTCAACACACTACGTAGAATATAAACCACCAAAACCAGCACCACCGCCTGCCAGCCAATCTGGGAGAGCCAATTACTGAACGAGATGAATTTGTTGAATGGCTTTCCAAAGACCCTTGCCGAAATAGCCATGGTCGGGATGCCATACACAAAACCAGGAATACTGAGAATGCCAACTGCGAAAAAAAGCAGGGAAGCCAGCAGAACCACCCATAAAAAGGGTGCCAATGGGAACATTTGCGCGATCAATACCCCCACCGGAAGGCTGGAAGCTGTCATAGTGGCAGCCAACCAGATCAGCGCAACCTTTGGGGCAGTACTGGTGCGTTCGTTATCTCTGGTTGCGCTGATGGAATGGGAATCGCTCATCATATTTCTCCAACTGGCCTGGCTTAGTTTGAACTCGCACCAACTTCGACGGGTATCTGAAAAATCGTGTTCTGCTTGGGCATTTTCTTCAGAAATGGTGGGAAACTCCCGCTCTCTACCGCTGCCAGCGCAGCACGATTGACCGCCGACAACGGACTGGGATCAATGATCTTGGCCCAAAGCACTTTCCCTGAAGGCGATACCTCAAACTGAACGGTCGCCTTCCCTTTCAAACCCATCGCCTTCAGCTCTGCTGGAACATGCAGATTCTGCTGAATCATCGGTCGTAACAATCCCACGTATCTCCCCATCAAAGAGGCCGTCTGTGCTGCCGATAACAGTGGCGGTGCGGGCGGTGGCGGTGTCACGACCGGCTTGGGCGGTACTGGCGGGGCCGGAGGAACCGGAACCGGCTTGGGTGCAGGTGGCGTCACCGTTTTTACGGGTGGTGTCGGTACCGGTACCGGCTTAGGCGGAATCACAACCCGGGGGTGAGGCCGTGGCGGTGGGGGGGTTACATGCTGCACTACCGGCTTCGGAGGTACCGGTTTCGGTTGCGGGATGACCTTCGGTGGGGGCGGCGGCAATGAAACAACCTGCACCGCAATCACATGCTCCTTGGGTTTAATCACTGGCGGCGTGGGCGTCGCTTGACCATACCATACCAGGCCCAGTACCAGCATAATCTCAACGGCAACCGCAGCACTCAGCGCATATTTGAACTGGTGGTCCTTGGGTTGGGGCATCAATGTAAAATTACCATTTTCAGTGATCATGCTCGCCATCTGCTGTCATCCTGTTTTTTGATCCATGCAAAACAATGAAATATTCTTCAGAGAACTTGCGCTGCTCAGGTCGCTTTCGCCGCAATCCCTATACCTGTCACCCCGGCTTTCTGACACACATCCATGACCTGTACAAAATCTTTAAAAGGCACCATCTTGTCCGCTGCAATCGTGACCTGCGTGTGTTTAGTGTCACCATCAGCCCCCAGAAAACTTTGCAGCTCGCCCAGGCTCATTTTTTTACCTTTCACAACCACGCTACCATCCTGCACAATGTTCAAGACGAAATGTGGATGCGGTAATACTTTCGTTTCGCTGGATGTGGGTAAATGCAGCTTGAGGCCTTTATCGGTAATCATCTGCAAAGTGATCATGATGAAAAAAACCAAGAGAAAGAGCATGACATCAATCATCGGGATGATTTCGACACGCCCTTTTTTACGGGGACGGCGCTGGGGTAGCATAGGAAACTCCTTATCCTAACAAACGAATAATCTATAAGTTTTCAATTTATTAAGCAGGTACTTTGCTGACTTTATTGGTCTGTTGGGCTGAGAAGCCTTCTTCCAGAACAACGGGAGCCCCATCCAGCCGATTCATCAATACCAATTTGAGCGATTCCAGTTGAAAAATCGTTTTCTCAATGGAGTTATTGAACGCATTGAAGCTCAGCAAGCCGAGCATTGCGATAAACAGACCGGAAGCCGTTGCAATAAGCGCATCAGCCACACCACCCGTTACCGAAGTGGCGTCATGTCCAGGTGCCGCCAGTATCGAAAAAGCATGGAACATACCCAAAATCGTGCCAAACAAGCCCAAAAGTGGGGCCAGCGTGACAATCGTATCCAGAATCCACAAGCGTTTATCCAGACTGGGAGTGGTCAGAAAAATAGCTTCGTCCAAGCGGTTCGCAAAAGCTTCCCCCCTGGCACTGCCATAGTGGTGGATCAGATTAAAGTGGCGCAGAGCGACACCAATTAGTGCTTCTTCTGGTAAGCCCTTGGCCATGCCGGATAGCGCTTCCAGATCAGGACGCCGTAACTTGCCCTGGTTAGAAATTCCCCACAGTATTTTCTTTCCCTTGCTGATGGCATTGCGGAGATACCAACCACGATCAAAAATTACCGCTAACTCGACGACAAACAAGAACATCAAAACGTATAAAACGCCATCAGAGTAATTTGCAAGATGTACGATGTAAGCAAATGACATAAATAGAACCCCATGTTAGGTGATGAAGAAAACTACCAAGCACAGATATTGCAGGAAGCATGCCACCCACTGAATCTGCACCCGATTGGGTGATTTATTCTCTATTTGGTGGAGATATGCCATCCTGTTCGGGCAGTTTCAGTGCAAACAAGGCAGCAATGCACCATATTGGTGCGTTGCGGTCATTCAGTTTTTCTAACGATTAAAATGATGCGCGGATTGACAGGTTCCATAAAGTTCTTTTTTGGCGTGCATTCATGACCAAAAAGTCAACACAGACCACTCAAGTCCAAGCAGCGTGAATTCATTAGTCAGGGAGGACCCTTCCAACGTGGTCAAAAAACTAAAAAGAGAAGTAGGATTCTCAGGCCTTATTTTTGCCAGCCTGGGAGGCATTATCGGATCCGGCTGGTTGTTCGGCCCACTGAATGCGGCCCATATTGCGGGTCCCCTCAGCATTTTTTCGTGGTTAATTGGTGCGGTGACCATTCTGTTTCTGGGGCTCACCTACGCCGAAGTCGGCCCGTTATTTCCGCGTGCGGGTGCCGCTGCGCATATCGCCAATGTGGTTCATGGCAATCTGCTTGGTAAAATCTGGGCTTGGCTGCTGTTCATGTTTTATATTGCCATTGCTCCTGTGGAAGTCATTGCGGTACTCACCTATGCCAACAACTATATTCCTGGCCTTTTACTGGATAACACGGGTCTACTCAGCGGATTTGGTCTGATTGCCGCCGTCGTTCTGCTGGGACTGATGTTCTTGCTGAACTTCCTGGGCATCAAACGGGTCACCCAGATTTTCACCAGCCTGGGGTGGTGGAAGCTGGCGGTTCCTGTCCTGACCATCATCGTGCTGGTAGCATTTTCCTATCATCCGGAAAATCTTCATATCATGCATATGAAGGAAAATGTGCATGGCATGTTTGTGGCTGTGGCTTCTTCCGGCATTGTCTTCAGTTATTTAGGCTTCAGACAGGCCATTGAATTAGGTGGAGAAAGCAAAAATCCAGGCAAACACATTCCCTTGGCGGTAATAGGCTCCATCGTTATTGGTGGCTGTCTTTATGTAGCCCTGCAATGGGCCTTTCTGGTCAGCATGCCACCCGATCAACTCACTCAGGGCTGGACCAAGCTCAGTTTCACTGGAGTATTTGGTCCCTTCGCGGCAGTTGCCGGCATGCTCGGGATTACCTGGCTGGCGGTGCTGATTTATGCAGATGCGCTCATTTCTCCCGGTGGCACGGCTCTTGTGTATGCGACCTCAGCAGCGCGCGCCGTAGTCGCCAATGGGGAAGTCAAGGCAGGTCCGAGCTTCTTCACCAAAATCAGTGAAGGCGGCGTGCCCTGGGTTGGTGTCATTGTCGCTTATGTCATTGGCTGTCTGTATTTTCTGCCTTTTCCTTCCTGGCAAAAGCTGGTGGGCTTCATTACCACCATTTCAGTCATCACCTACGGCATTGGTCCCATCGTCTTGTTGCAGTTGCGCCGTTCTGTGCCGGACCTGAAGCGACCCTTCCGCCTTTGGGGAGCGCACATTATCGCCCCCATTGCCTTTATTCTCTCCTCACTGGTTGCGTATTGGGGTGGTTTGCAGGCGCTTTCCTATATTTTTGGCGTACTGTTTGCCATCCTCTTCATTTACTGGATGGTGCACCTGCTTCGGGGTAAATCCGGTGATAAGCCCCTCGGTTTCAAACATATTACCTGGATATTTCCCTATTTTATCGGGCTCTGGGTACTTTCCTGGTTTGGACCCAAGGTGTTGGGGGGAACAGGGAACATTCCTTTCTACCTGTCCATGGTTTTAGTCGCCATTCTGGCCATTATCTGCATGATCTGGGCACTGAAAGTCACCGTTCCGGATGGTCGCGTTACCGATTATTTTGCGGCCATGGATCATGAAGGCATAGACCTGTAAGTAAGATTTGTTATTTGCTTGTTTGTCAGCCCCCTTTTCAGGGGGCTTTTTGTTATCATATCCAGCGTTCCTATAGCGGGGTGAAAATCATGGGGCATTCAACATCCAGCGGGCCGAAAGAGCTTGAGCCATGCGTGCCGGTAACCGCCCCCCCATTATCTGAACATGTGGTCAGGCATTCCTGTTGTGCGGGCGGGTTGATTGCCCAATGAACCGGGAACCCGCCAGCTGGTACCCGACTATTCGACAACCACTTCCAGCGCCCCTACATCCAGAAAAGCCGCTTCCACCATCGCCGATTCTTTCTCGTCAAAACCATAAAACTCACAGGAGATGACATCCTTCTCGGCAAAAATAGCGGGGCTGCACTGTAACGGCTGCTGCAACAGTTTTTGCAGTGCTGCATAGTAGTCAGGATGATCCGCATGCTTTTCCATCCCGGCCTCACGAATACTGGAAATGGCTTCCCTGGCGGCATTTTCATCGGCAAATAAAACTTTAAGGGCAAACATGAACACTCCTATTATTTAACGGGAACAGTAATAAACAAAACAACGACATCGCAGCAATTAAATAGGCCGAAACGAAAATCTACTGCAAACAGTATATCACGCATTACTTCTTCTGAAATTATCTATCATTTCCACGTTGTTCTCCGAACACGTTTAAACTATTATTCGAAATTATCAATAACCGCTGATTTTATCTTTTTCTGGTAGTCATTTACACATCTTGACGATCTATCCGGCCGATTATACAGAGAAAATATATGACTCAACATAAAATCAGTTCCCGGACCCTATGGATAGTCATCACATTACTGCTGGTTCTCATCGCTTTGGCGGCCTGGGCTTTCAGCACCAGACAAAGCGCAACAACCCATTCGGCCCAAATCAATAACAGCCACCTATCCAAATCCCCAGATCATACCGGGGCTTTGACTACCTCGCTTCCTGCTGCATCGACCAGCCCTGCACAAAGCACTACTACCGTTCCGGTCATCCATTTGTCCCATGTTCTGCCCGGTCTGGGTAATGACGCAGAAAACTATGCCAGCACGCTGGAGTATTCGGCGCTGGGCCAGAGTTTTCGCAACAATTGTCAGGATAAGGAAAAAGCCATTCATAATGCCCTGCAATCCGGAAATACGGCTCAGGCTGCAGCCCTGCAGGACCAATATGAAAGCTGGAAACAACAACAGCGTAGCGACGCGCTCAGCAAGGCCAATCAGGCCTACTCGGCAGGAGACTGGTCTTCAGCTGTCAAGGACTATCAACAACGCATTGCCCTCGGAGACAATACTGACCCACAAATCTGGTGGCATCTGGCCGATGCCTTGCAAAAGCGGGATAGGACCTCTGCAAAAGAGACTAAATATGCTGCTTATCTGGCTTATAATCGCAATATCTACAGCCAGAAACCAGATGTCACCCGCCTGCTTCCGACTTTGCAGCTTCTGCAGAAAGCACTGGCTGCAGAGGACGATCATCTCGGTGAAATTCATTTACTTGAGGCCATGTATCGTGCTTATCCCGGCAATGCTCAAGTGGCTGTCGACCTGAAAAAAACCGTAATGCACTATGGTTTCAAGGTTCAGAAAATTACGCCTGATACCAACCAGTTCCCCACCCGTACCTGCGTCCGCTTTACAGCACCACTGTCCGAGGCCCCGGATTTTCATGCCAGCAACTGGGTGACTTTTTCGCCCGCCCAAGCGCATGTTGCAGTGGTTCGCGAAAATGGCGGCATCTGCATCAGCGGCCTGCCCGCTGGCAGCAGTACCCAAATGCATATCCGTGCGGGCCTGCCAGCCATTGCCGGAGCTGTTCTGAGCAGCGCGCAAACGGTCACCTTGACCCTGCCCAATCGTTCTCCCAGCATCATCACCGATACCGGACGCTTCATTATTCCGGCATCGCTGCCCCCCGCCGTAGGTTTTTCCAGTATCAATATTTCCAGGGTTAAATTGAAAATCAATCGGGTACCAGAACGTGCCTTGCTGGCTTTTGTGGCCAACCACCCCCTGCTGAACCAGGACGACAGCGAATCCACCCTGAACAACCAGAATAGCCTGACGATTTGGCAAGGCAGCGCAGATATTCCGCATTTCAGCGCCAACCGCTTGATGCACAGTATATTGCCACTGCCCAAAATCCTGCAGAAACCCGGGCTCTATGCCATTGAGATCAGTCCGGGAGATGGTACGCCCAACCCCAACGGCGGCCTGAACAGCGTGCAACTGGTATTGCGCACCAATCTGGCACCCACCGTCTGGCAGGGCCGTAACGGATTATATGTGCAGATCCGCCATTATACGGATGCCAGCCCCTGGAGTGGCGTCAGCGTGAAACTCATTGCCCAGGACAATGATATCCTCCAGACCGTCCAGACCAACGCCGATGGCATTGCCTTTTTCCCCCAACCCATTCTCCAGGGCAGTGGTGGACAAAGCCCGGCTGCCCTGCACATCTATGGACCGGATAATGAATTTACCTTGTTCAATCTCGAAAACTCGTCGCTGAACTTGTCCGGGCGCGGCATTTCCGGACG
Source organism: Acidithiobacillus sulfurivorans (assembly GCF_018853815.1). Classification (GTDB taxonomy): domain Bacteria; phylum Pseudomonadota; class Gammaproteobacteria; order Acidithiobacillales; family Acidithiobacillaceae; genus Acidithiobacillus; species Acidithiobacillus sulfurivorans. The sequence goes on from NZ_JAAOMP010000096.1 coordinate 25,318, forward strand.
TTCGGCACTGCAACCGGTCAGTCCATTCCTGTGGCTGGACCGGGGCATTTATCGCCCCGGCGAGACGGTCCATGTGGCGGCCATTTATCGCAGCGCCGCAGGTCAGCCACTGAATTTGCCTCTGCATCTCATTGTGCGGCGGCCCGGTGGGCAGGTATTTCTGGATACAGTTCCAAAATTGTCTGACGATGATGCCATTGCCGTACCCGTCAAGCTGCCCTTGGCCGCTCAGGATGGCAACTGGAGTGTGAGTCTGGCGACAGGTCTCAAGGAGCCTGCCCTGGCGCAGGAAAGCTTTACCGTATCTGCCTTTGTACCGCCAACTCTGGCTGTCAAACTGGGAACAGCCAAGCCCATTCCGGCCGGACAAGCCCTGCAGTGGCCGGTAGAGGCACGTTATCTTTATGGTGCTCCGGGTGCGCATTTGTCGGGAACGGCACGGATCAGCCTGAGCAGTGATCCTACACCCTATCCGCAATGGCAGAACTATCAGTTCGGACTACATAGCGAAATATTTACCGCCCCGGTCCAGGAGCCAACACTGCCGGACACCGATGCTGAAGGCCAGACACAAGTACCCGTCAATTTAAAGCAACTACCTAATAGCACGCGTTTTCTGGAAGCCCATGTCGCGGTTTCCATCAATGAGCCTTCTGGCCGTCCGGTGAGCAGCGAAATCATTTTGCCGGTGACTCCCGACCACCCACTCATTGGCATCGAAAATGCCTTTAAAAATGACACGGTAGCCGCAGGGAAAATACCGGAATTTCATATTGTGGCTTTGGCACCAGACGGCAAGCCCAGCGCCATGCCCGTACAAATCGAGGTAGTCCGACAGTCTTCGCAATGGAACATATCCATGCAACACGGCGTAGCCAGCTGGGGATATAGCTACGTTGACCATCCTGTACTGAAGAAAAATATCAGCTTACCCGCCAGTCATGCCTATACCCTGCAATTGCCGGTACTGGATTATGGTCGTTACCGACTGCGGGTCATTGAGGCACACGGTGGACTGGCGGCCAGTTCCGCGATTTTTTACTCCGGCTGGCAGACCAGTGCCAATCCGGGCGTACCCCAACGGGTTTCAGTACGCAGTAACACGGCAGAATATGCAGCAGGCAGCACGGCAGATATCCATATTGATGCCCCCTTTGGAGGCCCGGCCGTACTGGTGCTCGCCAACGACAAAATCCTGTCCCTGAAAAATTTCAATTTACCCAAAGGGGGCATCACCCTGCATATCCCGGTGGAAAAAAGCTGGGGTGCAGGTGCTTATGCGCTGGTCGATGTGTTTCGGCCAGCCAGCGCCAGCGAGGCACCAGAACGCGCCATCGGCCTGACCTGGCTGGGCCTCAAGCCTGGCGAGCGCGCCATCCCCGTTCATTTTGATGTGCAACCTGTTTATCGCCCCCATCAAATCATCCGGATTCCTCTTAAAACCCGACCTGGTGCCTACGTGACGCTGGCGGCCGTCGATCAGGGGATTCTCAACCTTACCCAATTTCCCAACCCGAATCCGCTGCATCATTTTTTCGGGAAACGGCGGCTGGATATCAGCGTAGCAGACAACTACGCTGCGCTACTGGCGCGACCTACCGGCTATGAGGCACTCCTGCAAAATGGGGCCGGGGCCAACTTCGGCCCGGCCGTGCGTCCCATTCCCCAGAAGGTGGTGGCACTGTTTGCCGGTCCGGTGCAGGCCAATAGTGCCTGGATTGCGGAACTCCCCATTGATGTTCCGGAGTTCAATGGAGCATTACATCTCATGGCTGTGACCTGGCAGGGAGATGCGGTGGGTGCTGGCGATGCCGACATCATCGTCCGCAACCGGCTCATCGCCAATTTGCTACTGCCCCGCTTTTTGTCCCCCGGTGATAGCGCCGAGGCCACGCTCATGCTACAAAATCTGAAGCTGCCCGCAGGCAACTATCAAAGTGTAGTCACCGCTTCCGGACCCATTCAGGTCGGGAATAATGGTCAGAACAAAACCTTTTTGAAAGTGCAGGCCATGCATCTCTTGCCGGTAACCCTGACCGGCACGGGAGAAGGCACTGCTCAACTGACCTTACGTATTACCGGACCAGGTGGATACCAACTCGTCCGCCATTGGGATATGGTTGTGCATTCTTCCCAGCCTCCGGTTTCCAAAAATCATCGGCTGACCCTGGCGGCCGGAAGCCAGCATCTACTCAAGCCGGATCTACAAGGCTTCATTCCCGGTTCCAGCACCACTGCGGTCACATTGGGCAATACCCTGCCCTTCAACCCCAAGGCCTACGTGCAGGCGCTGTATCAGGGTTGGCATTGTCACTCACTGCTCAATGCCGCCAGCCAAGGTTTACCGCTGACTATTCTGAAGCCTCCGCTCATCACCCCGGAACAAGCCGCCAAGCTTCAGGATTACGTGAATCAGGTCCTCAATAATCAGCGTTATGATGGCGCTTTTGGGCTATGGTCCAATAATGGTGACGCACAGCCCTGGCTCACGGCTTTTGCCACAGAATTTCTCCTGCGCGCCCAAAAAGCCGGGGCAACGGTGCCGCAACCCACCATCGACCAGGCCCTGCACTGGCTGAGTAATGAGGTGGAAGAGGAAAACCACCCGGTATTTGATCGCATTTATGCAGTCTACGATCTGAGCCTGGCCGGGAAAGCGCCAGCAGGAGCCATCCGTATGCTGGCAAGACACATGGATCAACTCACCATGCCCTTGGCCTTGGCACAACTGGGCTCGGCATTGAACACCATCGGAGAACGCCATTTGGCCGAGCAGGCCTTGCAAAAAGCCATCAAAAGTCAGGGGCCCATTGGGGGCGACTGGTGGTGGGGACGCTCAGACTGGGATGATGCCTTCGGTTCACCTTTACGGGATGCCTGGGCAGTGCCGACCATCATTGCCCAGACTGGACTGATGCCCGATGCCCTGGCTAAATTACGACAGAATCTGCCCGGCGCGGGGCTGGAACCCGACAGTCTGACTACCCAGGAACTGGCCTGGGCGCTTTACGCCGATGGCGTACTGGGCGGCAACAATCAACCAGTGCATGTGCAATGGGGTCAGCAAACTATCCAGCAGACTGGGCCCGTTGTTCTGCCTCTGAGTCAGGCGATCAACATCCGTAATCTCGGCAGCAAAGCCCTGACGGTAGCCCTCAGCACGACAGGCATCACCAGCAGCCCGCCTCCGGCCGCCGAGCAGGGGATGACTGTCAGCCGCGCTTTTTATTCACTCTCCGGCAAGCCCCTGCAGCCCGACTCCCTGCCGCAGAACACCGTCTTCGTCGCCGTTCTGAAAGGGAGCATCAGCGATAACCTACCCCATCGCGCACTGCTCAACATGGGTCTGCCACCGGGCTGGGAACTGGCGGGCGACACAGCGACGGGCAAGGTGCACGGGCTGCCCTGGCTCAAAAACCTCAACACTCCGGAAGCTACTGCGGCCACCGATGACCGCTACGAGGCCGCCTTCAAAATGGCACCCGAGGACAGTCAGGCTTTCGACGGCGACGGGATACCCGATTTCAAGACGGCCATTTTGCTGCGTGCCGTCACTCCGGGGCATTACCTTCTGCCCGGCGTTACGCTGAGCGACATGTTTCACCCCTCCATCTCCGCCCGCAGCGCTGGGCGCAAGGTCAGCGTGATACCACCGCCTGCCTCATGAACACCCTATGAGTGGGCGCAAGACGGACAGAATATTTTCGAGCATTCTGCGCGGGGGCCGACGCTGCCTCTGGCCTCGGGGCCGATACGCCTGGTGGCGTCGCTGCGGACACTGGCTGCTGCTCAGCATCATTCTGGTGGCCGTCATTGCCTGGTTTATGCCACCCGATACCCAGACTCTGAAGCAAGAGGGGCGCATCATTTACGATCGCCACGGCCACGTATTGAGCATGTTTCTCAATCACCAACAGCAATGGGCTTTTGCCACGCCCGCAAAGCGGGTCAGTCCGGTCCTGATCCAGATGCTGATCGCCATTGAAGACCAGAATTTCGCCTGGGACCCCGGTGTTGACCCCTTCGCCATCATCCGTGCTGCAGGACAGATGATCATGGCGGGACACGTAGTTTCCGGCGCTTCCACCCTCACCATGCAAGTCACCCGCATGCTCCATCCGGCACCGCGCACCCTGCCCGTCAAAATAGTGGAGGCCCTGCAGGCTATTTCTCTATATGAACATTATTCCAAGTCTGCAGTGCTGGGCATGTGGCTGTCACTGGCTCCTGAGGGTGGCAACATTCAGGGTATCGAGGCGGCTGCGCATGCCTGGTTCAATCAGTCTCCACGCACCTTGGGTCCGGCACAAGCTGCCTTTCTGGTCATGATGGTACGCAATCCCAATCGGCTGAATCCATTGACCCACCCTCGGGCGGCTCTTGCCACCCGCAATCAGATTCTGCGAGAAGCCCAACGCCGGGGCATTATTTCCCGGGCAGCACTGGAGCGCGCTCTGGCAACGGCGCTGCCGCAACGTCTCTATCCCATGCCTCTGCTTTCTCCCCAGGTTGCCTCGACACTACCCAGTGGGACTCGTAGCACAATTGATGCGCCCATGGATCGCGCGGTAGCCGATATCGCCCAACATGCCCTGCAGCAGATGGCCCCCTCGGAGAGCATCGCTATTGTGGTTGTCAGCCTCAAGACAAAAGGCATCCGAGCGATTTACAGTGGTGATTGGGGTAATGTCCAGCGCGATGGTTTTGTCGATATGACCCGAGCTATTCGGTCTCCGGGCTCCGCTCTCAAGCCATTTTTATATGGCCTCGGCTTTGAAGCCGGAATCATCCGTCCAAGCACCAATGTAGCTGATTTTCCGAGTAATTTCGGCGCTTATGAACCTAATGATTATAATGACCGCTATATGGGGGTTGTCACCGCAACTACCGCATTACGACGCTCCCTGAATGTGCCGGCCGTAGATCTTATCGAAGCCTACGGCCCCCTGCGCTTTGCGGCACATCTGCGGGCTGCTGGCACGCCGTTGTTGCTCCCTTATGGCGCGGATCCCGCCCTGCCCCTGGCCCTGGGTGGTGCTGGCATTTCCATGCGCCGCTTGCTGGCACTATATGCCGGACTGGCTAACGATGGTGTCGTCGAACGCTTACACCTGATTGCTGGACAACAGCGCCGCGCACGCCGTCTGTTATCTCCTTATGCAGCGCAAGATGTCACCGCCATCCTCAATCGTCCCTTCCCTTTTGGTGGTCCTGGCGGCATTGCCTGGAAAACCGGCACCAGCGCCGGAAATCGCGACGACTGGGCCATTGGATATAATCACCGCTACGCCGCAGCAGTCTGGATTGGCCAACCCAATGGCGCCGCTCTACCCGGTGACACAGCACTCGCCGCCATCCCTATCCTCGCCAAGGTTTTCAGCATTCTGCCGGGACAGCCGATTGAGATCCATCCGACGTCCTGTTCCCTGACCTTGCAACGCCAGCCCATGGGTACGCTTTTGGAAATCGCCTCCCCCGCATCGGGAAGCCAGCTGACAGTTGGCGAGCCGGTCAGTATTCGCATCATTGGCGGAAACCGGCCCTTTCATTTTCTGCTGGACGGTCGCCCACTCGCGTCCAATCCGGCGTTACGCAGCGTGGACTGGACACCAGCGGTGGCCGGTTTTTATCAGCTCAGCGTTCTCGATGCCAGTGGCCAACTGGTCAAACGCGCCTTACGCGCAGTGCCGCCCATAAGTGCGGCAAATGTGGAGTGGAGTAATAACGTCCACTGACCGGATGTAGGAGAGTATGAGATGTTGCGTTGCCTGCGTGTCGGCGGCTGGGTTTGCCTGTCTCCGGAAGGGGGAATAGAAACCGGCAGGAGGTATTCAGGATCCCGCTGGCTTGCAGAACGGTCTGGTGCGGTAATTCACCCGCTTCTGGTTCGCACTGCAGGTGTTGGGAAGGTCAAAATACCCTATAATATATCTGCGGGTTAGATTTTATCGTGGGGGGAATATGAAACCATCAGTAGCCTTGGCCTCAAACCGTGCCGCAATCCGGCAGATAGTCGAATCTCACCACGCCCAAAATGCCCGGGTGTTCGGCTCCGTATTGAATGGTCAGGACACCGAAAGTAGCGATCTGGACATCCTCATCGACCCAACGCCCGAAACAACCCTGATGGACGTGGCCACCATTCAGGTGGAACTGCAACGCATGCTTGGCGTGACGGTCGATGTGCTGACGCCTGGTGCCCTGCCAGACACTTTCCGCAGCCAGGTCATCTCGGAAGCTACGCCTGTATGACCAAGGCCATGCGTGTCCCGGACTACCTTGGTCACATCCTCAAAGCCATTGAGAGGATTGATCGGTACACGGCCGACATGGACGAAGTTGCGTTCCTCTCAAATGAGTTAGTGCAGGACGCTGTGATCCGCAATATTGAGATCATCGGTGAGGCAGCAAATAACATACAGTGCAAAGCCGCTGAATTAGCAGAGCAGTAAACCACATTCCCTGGCAGGTCATGTACACGATGCGTAATCGCGTCTCACACGGCTACGACAAGGTGGACCTGGAAATCGTCTGGAAAACCATTCAAAGTGACCTCCCGGAATTACACACACAACTCTCCGAAATGAATAGGGATCTTGGCAGATAAAACCTCATTCCTACCCTCTTTGGGGTGGATTCAGAATTATAATACCGGATGTTTACCCTGGTCATCGGAGAGATGTTATGCGTCCTTCTGAAATCTTGCGAAGGCATCGTCAAGATGTCCTACAGATTATTGCAGCGCACCATCGAAAAAATGACTAAACACTACCTGGACAAACATCAGGAACCATGGGTTGTGACGGATACCGTCGGGCTATCTATGATGGTTTACCCACAAGTTTTACTTATGGCCCATAAAAATTATATCATCATGATTCATATGGTAATATTGGTCGGGGCGAGAGGATTTGAACCTCCGACCACCTGAACCCCATTCTAGCCCTATAATCCCGCTTACGCTATGTATTTATAGCATATCCCTGCGCGGACGCTTTCTACAAAATGGCATACCGAGGTAAAATATTTCCATTACAAAACAACGGCGAGTTTTCAGTTGTAGAAGGCTTTAGCCATTTCTGATTCTACCTGTGAAGCCTATTTGATCTGGTCCGCAAGGTCTGTTTCGACAATCTCCAGCAGTGATCGCTCACCACATAGGAAGATCGAAGCGGTTGAGCGGGTGGGATGAATCTGACACCCAAGTCCAATACCATCAAGCCGATCTTTTGTGACATGCCGCCGGCGGGCTATCGGTGTCGTTCCCCACGTTCCTACCTTCAGTTTCAGGTAAACAGCCAGGTCGAACAGGCTCATTCCTCGCACATGCTCTCGCCAGTGCTCAGGTGAGAACGGCTTCCAAAGGTCAACCGATCGGTTCACTGCCTGCATGGGAGTGGGGCCGTATGCCGGATCTCCAGATTCGTAGGGGGCTGGATCTATCTTGATGATCAGGTTTGCTCCGGCCCAGGCCAGGGCGTCCTGGCCGAGCCTGTTCCACGACAGCACCAGGAGTTTGGCCTTTGTATATGGCAAAGGGCTTTGTTCCGGAAACAAGTCGGCAAGCAAGGAAAGCTCTTTACGCAGGTCTTGCGGGATCGTGTTAACCGTTGATTCACTCCACATCATCAATGTCTTCCTCTGGCTCTGCTTGCTTCAAACGTTCAGCAGGGCAACGGTACCCGTTTATGGCCCAAGCCGCAGCGATGAGCAAGTCTGGCGCCCTGTCCTCGATAAAGGCGGTGCCACAAAGTAGCTCGTCTGGAACCTCAATTTCTTCGTAGTTCATCTTCCCCCGCACTCTGAGTCTGATTCCTGGCCAGGTATAGATCGGACGCAGGTGCGCCCCTTCAGGTATATCCAGATCCCTCGATCTATACCCAAACGGGATCCGATATGGAGGAATGCTCAATGTTCAAAGGTGCCTTTGTAACTGCTCTACAGTCGGCTAAAAGCCTGCATGGCAACATTAGGCTGCAATGGGACCGGGGCCAATGCTCCGCTGGCCGGTACCGCAAGGTATAGCTGGCAACCATGCGACGAATTTCAAATCTTGCATTTAACCAGGCGTTCCCTGAAGCCTCTGGCCTGTCTGGTATCCCTGTAGATAACAAGGTTAGGATAGCTCGGGATATGGCCAACTCCTATGATCGGGATGCGGTGGGGATCTGGCTTGGGGGGCACCCGGAAACGCCCATCGGTTGGCTTTATCGCAAAGACGGCAACCGTGATACCGTGCTACAAAAGCTCGACGCTGGTGGAGAGGTCACGGGGCACATTGAGCAGCGCATCCGCAGGCAAGGGGGCAAGCCACAGAAAGTCGTGGTATTCTGGCTTTGACGGGTCGTTGCTCCAGAACCTGATTGATGCGGAACCCAGAGAGAATGAAGGCGCCTGACGACTGACATACCTTGAAAAAGGATGCGCACACCAAGACTTGGTGCCGTGGTTGAAACGGGCTACTCCATGATCAGCGGCAAGATTGCTGGTAGTCGGGGCCGGCCTGAACGGCAGTTCAAGACTGATTGCGGTCATTCATTGGCTTCAATCAAATGACATCATCCGACCCGCTGCCGTCATTCTTGTGTGCTTCGCAATGCGGCCGCTCAAAGCTGGACAGCGGCCGTTAGGTGTCTACGAGTCTGGGAGATATTCAAGTTTGAGCTTTGGTTGAGTGGCGACGGAAAAGGGAGATACCTTTGTCGTCGAGGCCGTGTTGGCTTTCTAGCGGCGCTTGCTGCGTCCCGGCCATGGCAGTTCGCCCGTCAGTTCAGCCAAGCCCCCATCATCTTCGATACGTGCGCCGAAGCGATTTACCTCCACCGCAGGTAAATCGTCACTGTCGAACCATAGCAGGGAGATGGTAGTGTCGGTACGCAGGTAATGTCTTGAAAGCTCCCAGAGGTCAAGGCCTTTTCCGCAGTTGTCGAACCAGATGTCCTGTGAAACTTCCCCTGTTTCAGTAGCATTTTTTTCCGAAGAGCGGATTTGGTGAGCCACGGAGCCTGTTGGAATTACTGACCTAGGAGGTATCCAGCACCCCGCTTGCCGCAAGGCCGTGGAGCGTGCGGCATACCGCACTGCCCCACGCTCCATGGTGACGAATGCGCACGGCATATCGCTAATACTGGCGAACCTTGACGCCGCTGCTGGGAATGATGTGCTGAACAAACCGGCCATGTGTTGGATAAGCTCCAGGGAGGGCTCCTCTTTGGGGACAGCGGAGAGCCACTGTTGATAAGGCATCAGCAGTTCAGACGCAAACGTGTCGCAGGCGATCTCATTCGGATGTCGTTTTGCATAAGACCACGAAGGCACTTCCTCGTGGCTTGATTCCAAGCCGAGCACGATATGAGCTATTTCGTGGCAAACAGTGAAGCGCTGGCGCTCGTCAGTTTCCAGGGAGTTCACTGTGATGATGTGCTTACCGTTCGGTTTCGTAACGGTATAGCCAGACTCTCCTTCGCCAAGTTCATCCTTCTTGATCTTAGCGTTAGCGGCGGTCACATAGGGGGACAAGTCTTCCCGGATGTTCGAAACATCGACTTTTGCAACAAAGGCTCGTGCTTTATGTCTGACATCCGTCTCGTCCACGTTCAGTCATCCTCGTCGTCGTCGAAGACCTTTTTGATTCGGGCGATCAGCGTAGCGGGGTCAGGCCTAGTGTTTCCCCGATGCCTGACTCCAGCTGCGGCTGTAAAAATATCGATGCTGATGGAGGAATCTTTTAGCACGAATTCAACAAGGCTGGGATCAGCGTCAGCATGGTCAACCAGCCACATCACAAGCGCTATATCTCTTTCTCCCGGCTTGAGAACCTTCAGCAGCTTCTCAACCAAGTCTTGGGATGGGTTTGTCTTCTCGCCTGTTTCGAGGCGATGGACATAAGCATGATCAACTAACGATAGCTGGCCGATTTCACGCAGGGAAAGGGTTCTACGTTCACGTAACATCTTGAGGGCGACGCCAAGGCCTGTTTGCGGCATAAGTTCTGATCCTTGCGGTTGCGGGAAGATAGGGCCAAACCCTCTGATGCCCCTCACATCCGGTTGATGTTCAAAGGCGAACCCGCGTGCCAGTTGCACTGGCACGCGGGTTCTGATACATTGTTGTCCAACCAGACAACGAAAGTAGGTTTTATGCCTGCTTTAGGCCGGATTGGCTTGGCCTTCCTGTTGTCTGCATGAGCAACGCATTGTGCTACAGCCGGTGGCCATTGACAACCCAGCCGAGCGGCTGGGACTTCGATAGCTCCATTGAAGGAGATTCATCATGGCAGGTAAGAATCAGCATGTTGTCCCTCACCAGGACGGTTGGGCCGTCGAGAGCGCAGGCAATCAGCGGGCGACCTCTGTACACGATACGCAGCAACAGGCCATTGACGCAGCGAGGGATATAGCACGCAACCAGCAGTCTGAACTCGTCATCCATCGTCCTGATGGCCGTATCCGTGACAAGGACAGCCACGGCAACGACCCCTTTCCGCCGAAGGGCTGAAGTGCCATGACGGGCATCCCTACCTACCATGTGCTCGCCCTGTCAGGGGGCGGTTATCGCAGCCTGTACACCGCCACGGTTCTCGCCGAACTCGAAGCCGTGCTGGGGCGTCCTATCGCGTCGCACTTCGATCTGATCTGCGGCACATCGGCGGGAGGGATGCTGGCTTTGGGGCTGGCTGCGGAAATTCCGGCCCACGAACTCAAAGCGCTGTTTGAAGACCAGGGCAGTCGCATCTTCGGTTGCCGCAGTCTGCCGCGACGGCTTCTAGGATTCTGGCTGACCGCAAAGCATGACTCGATGGGATTGCGAGAGGTGCTGACCGAGCGATTCCAAGGGAACACGATCGGCGACCTGAAGCACCGCGTTCTCGTTCCGGCGGTCAACTACTCGACGGGCCGCGGGCAGTTCTTCAAGACACCTCATCATCCTTCCTTTGAGTTGGATCACCGCATGAAGATCGTCGATGTGGCGTTGGCGACCGCAGCCGCGCCCGTCTACTTTCCTCTGGCGCGCAATGACAGGGGTGTCTTCGCGGACGGCGGGCTGGTGGGCAACGCCCCGGGTCTGTTCGGGTTGCACGAAGTCCAGACGTTCCTAGCGCCGAAACAGGATGCGCTGGTTCGGGTCCTCGCCATCGGCACGATGACCATCGGTGCGACTGTTCGCGGCGGCGCCAGCCTCGACCGCGGATTCGGCAAATGGCGCGGGGGACTCTTCGATCTCGTGATCTCTGCCCAGGAGTCGTCGGTGGACTACATGCTGCGGCAGGCGTTGAGCAACAACTACTTCCAGATCGACGACAAGGCGACGCCCGATCAAAGCAAGGACGTGAAGGCGCTGGATCGGGTTTCCATCGGCGCCACGAATACGCTCAAGGATCGCGGCAACCACGCGGCGCAGCGTGCGCTCGGCGATCCTCTTTTCCAACCGTTTCGAGCGCACCAGGCCGGCGCACCCATCTTCTATCACGGCCCCAACAAGAATGTCCCGGAGGCCGCATGCTGAACCTGAGCCCGCTCTTCTTTACCACCCTTGATGACGAATCGTGCATGCACAACGAGCTGGATCTGACGCCTGAGCAGCGCGCCTGGATCGCCAGCGCACGCACTGATGTCAGGAACTGCCTGCGCACAGGCATCCCCCGCGTGCTTAGGGCAAGCGGATACACGGAAGACGTGCCGCAGCCGCGCTACTTCACGCAAGGGTCATGGGCATACAAGACGTTGAACTCCCCGGCACAACGCCCGCAGCAGGCGGATGTCGATGATGGCTGCTATCTGCCAATGAGTTTCGTCTCGCAGACGAGGCGTCCCAGCGCCGCGGCGACGGTGTTCTTTGCCGCTGCGGAAGAAGCCTTGAAGCCGCTGGTCGAGGAAAAGCGGTGGAAGCTTGTCACCGACAAACCGACGTGCATCCGCATCGTCATTGCCACGTATGCCCACATTGATATTCCTCTGTACGCGATCCCAGACGAAGAGTTTGTGTTGTTAAAGGCGTCGATGGAGCAGCGTGGCTTCGATTCGATATCAGAGGCTGTTCAGATGGCAGAGCGGGACACATGGACAGCCCTTCCCGCCGACAAGGTGCTTCTGGCTCATCGTGAATGCAATTGGATGTCCTCTGACCCCAGGCCTGTGAAGGAGTGGTTCCTGGGCGAAGTGGAGGCCAAGGGTGAGCAATTCCGCCGCGTAGTTCGTTACTTGAAGGCGTTTCGCGATTGGAGGTGGTCCAGCGGCGGACCCGCTTCGATCCTCTTGATGGCCGCCGCGGCACCTCTCTTTGAGAAGCGTGATCGGCGCGACGACCTCGCGTTGCTGGATGTCGTCGCGGCACTGCCAGCTAGGTTGCGGGCGGGTGTGAACAACCCCGTGGATGAGTCCGAATCGCTTACGGAGCGACTTGGCCATGAGGGTGTCGAAGAAGCGGTAAAGGCGTTCGAAGAATTTGAGAAAATGCTTCGCGGAGCAACCGGCGCTGGTAGTCCTTCACAGGCCTGCATCTGGATGCGAGGCGAGTTCGGCCCGCGCTTTCCGAACGAGCCGGATCGGGTCAAGGAGGTATCCGTTGCCGCCACCATTGCCGCGGCTCCAGCTGCTGCTGGTCCTAGTGAACTTATCGGACGAACGAAAGCTGGATGAGCAGCGCCGCAGTGGTCGCAGACGTGATCGATGCCTTCAAGCAGCAAGGCTTCGAGTTTGTCGGCAAGATGGATGACGGCTGGTTCAAGCTGCAAGGGCAACTGACCCCGCCCGACGCGGACAATGGATGCCCGTGTGAGGTTCAGCTTGACCCCACGTTCTTCGACTTGCCTCGCATCCGGCTGCTGGAAATCCCTCCTGAGCTGCCCGCAGCGGTTCCTCATCTTGGCGCAGATGGCGGGCTTTGCTATCTCGCCAAGGGCACGGTCGTTCTGGACATCTACGATCCTGTCGGACAGTCGCTGGCGTGCCTGCAACGTGCGGCCGTCGTGTTCGGGCAGATCATGCAGGGGGAGATGATCGAAGACCTCGCGGAAGAGTTCTTTGCCTATTGGAATGGCTGGCATTGTTTCGTAGACATGCAAGGCGAGGATTTAGGGCGACAGAACTGCATCGTCGCGCAAGCCAATGGAAATCCGTTGTGGTTTATCACCGACAACGAAGATCGAACAAAAAGGAAGCTGAGTTCGCTCGGCTACCAGGTCACCGATAGGACGGTGCTGACTTACCGGGTCAAGACTATCGCCCAACCCCGACCGCTGACCAACCACTGGCCACCCGAGACGGTGAGGGATATCTTGGCTTGGCAAAGCACCCTTGACCCTCGGTGCCGGTGCAAGATTCACGAGCGCATCAAGGAAGGAGAAAGGAAGAAGGCCAACGGCGTTCTGATCATTATCGAATCTCCGTTGATGACGTATGGCTTTGCCGTTCTCTATGAACACCAACGTCCGGTCCAAAAGGGCAAGCTCGCAGATCGCAGAGATTCGAGCTACGGGCTAAAGGTGATGCCCATATCGGTGGTCAGAATCGATGATCGGTATCTTGCCCAGCGGAACATGCCCAATTCAAGGACGCTTGCAGGTAAGAACCTGGCCGTCGTGGGATGTGGCACGATCGGTGGATATCTGTCGGACATGCTGGTCAAGGCCGGGGCGGGGACATGCGGCGGAAAATTCACATTGGTGGATTTCGATTACCTTCTTCCCCAGAACATCGGACGCCATCGCCTGGGGTTCCCGGACCTGCTGTCTAACAAAGCCGAGGCCATGGCGAAAGAACTCAAACGCTTGGCCCCGGGCGCCGATATCCGTGCGCTCCCCGTGGATGTCAGGCAGGCCCAACTGAGAGAGCTGGACCTGCTCATAGATGCCACCGGGGAAGAATCACTCGGGCATTGGCTTTGCGGCCGCTATCCGCCTCCGATGCCCATGCTCTCGGTCTGGATCGAGGGGCCGGGAACGGCTGTCCGTGCGCTCCTGAGAACGAACGCATCTGGCGCGTGCTTCCGATGTCTTTGGCATAGCAATAGAAGAGGTGGACTCCGTTCCACCCTTGATCCTCTTCCTACCATCTTGGCGGGGCATGGATGCGAGGGCTTGTACGTGCCATTTCCCGCTTCGGTGTCCGTGCACGCTGCCAGCCTGGGCGCGGAAATGACGCTTGACTGGGTCAACGGCGTCTATTCCCCTGCATTGCGAACCAGGATGATCGACCGCATCCATCAAATTGCCACGCACGATTGCGATCCACTTCGGGATCGGGAATGTCCCTTATGCAACTCATGAGTTCTTGGGCAGCCGACGATAAGAGGACGTTGCTGAATTTCTCGAAGTCCACGCTGGAGACCTTCTGCCAGCATGTTCAGGCCAGTGATTTTGACTGCGAAGCTGGCGGGCTGCTACTCGGTTCGGTCCACGGAACTCACATGCTCATTGAGCAGGCAACGGTTCCCACCGCATGGGACAAACGGTTTCGCTACCTGTTCGAGCGGATGCCGTTTGGCCACGAAACCATCGCTTTGTCTCGATGGATGGCGAGTCAGGGCGCCGTTCGCTATCTGGGCGAATGGCACACCCATCCGGAAGACTATCCCCATCCTTCTGGTCTCGATAGATCGGAATGGAACCGTTTATCAGCGAAGCGTCGGGACAAGAGGTCTATGCTTGCTGTCATCGTCGGGCGAAAAGCTCTGTATGTCGAATTGGTGCCGAGTTCAGGCCGCGGTTTGGTGCTTACCCCTGTGGAATAGGGGCTAATCGGACCAATGCCTTCATCATTGCCCCTGCATTGGACGAAGTGATTTCACGTTCCAAGAGCTTGCGCCGCAGGGTAGGGTCGCTCTACTTCTTCTGCACACGAGACGGGCAACCCTATAGTGTGAGCGGTTGGAACAGTGCCTGGCGACGTATCGTGGCCAAAGCTGGCGTGGAGGATATTCACTTTCATGACATACGAGCCAAGGCGCTTACTGACGCCAAGCGGGTCGCTGGAAGAGACTACGCGCAAGCACTGGCCGGCCATGCCAGCGGCGATATGACTGAGGCATATATCAGAGCCAGAGAAGCGGAGCGGATCACCCCACTGAGCAGGATTGTAGAAAAAGGCGGTGATTGTAGAAAAAGAAATCAGGGAAATACGCCCTAACCCCTTGATTTATTGGTCGGGGCGAGAGGATTTGAACCTCCGACCACCTGAACCCCATTCAGGTGCGCTACCAGGCTGCGCTACGCCCCGCAAGAGCCGCTACTCTAATGCTTCGCTGGCGTCGGGTCAATGCTTGCCGGCACATATTTTTATCAATTCGGACAATTCAATACGCAAGTAGGTCAGGCGGTTGCCCGTGCTGGTGTGCAGGCCGGAGGCATTATCATCCATTTCGAATTCCAGTTGTGCCGCTGAGACCGGATGCCCGTGACTGGATTCGTTGCGCAGCCCCTGAAGTCGTTCACGAGCGCCGTGGATGGTGTAACCTTCTCCATAAAGAAGCTCACGAATCTGCCGCGCCAGTAGTAAGTCGTGGCGCTGGTAATAACGGCGATTACCTTTTCTTTTCAGCGGACTGAGTAGCGGAAATTCCTGCTCCCAATAGCGCAGTACATGGGCCTTGACCCCACAAAGCAGAGACGCCTCGCTAATGGAGAAATACCGTTTTTCAGGAATTTCTGGTAGCGCGGCGAGCTCTTTGCCAGCTTTACCCTTAGCCGTTATCTGGTTCGCTACCATTGACGTAGGCTTTGAGCTTCTGGCTCGGATGGAAAGTCACCACCCGCCGTGCGGTGATGGTAATTTCCACGCCGGTTTTGGGATTACGCCCTGGTCGGGGGTTTTTATCGCGCAGGGTGAAATTACCAAAGCCGGAGAGTTTCACTTCTTCGCCCTGGGCCAGGTTTTCGCGAATATGATCAAACATGGCTTCCACAACACCTTTGGCTTCACGCTTGTTCAAGCCCATGGTTTCAAACAACATATCAACAATTTCTGCTTTCGTGACGGCCACTTTCTTGTCTCCCTATGCCCTGAGTTCTATGGAGCCGATTTGCTTCACTGCTGTAAGCATTCGCTCCAATTCCATTTGTACATCAGCCTCAGTCAGCGTACGCTCACGATCCTGCAAAATGAGCGCAAATGCCAAACTGTAGGTCCCTGCCGGCAGGGATTCCCCCTGATAGCGATCAAAAATACGAATTTCCTGCACCACCGCACTGGCAGCCTGCTGCATTGCCGCCAGAACTGCTCCTGCCTCAATGTTGTCGGGTATGACCAACGCCATATCCCGGCGCAAGGCAGGATAGGGTGACAACGCCGTAAAGTGCCGCCCTTTCTGCAGATGTTCCAGCATCTCTATGTCTAGATAGAAGAAAAAGGCCGATTTGTCCAGGTCATAGCGCGCTGCGAGGGTCGGATGCAGAGCCCCGAGCATCCCGATTCTGCGGCCTTCAACCAGAATTTCTGCGGCCTGTCCGGGATGCAGCGCATGCTCAGTGGACAGGGTCTGGAACTCAAAATGGGTTTGTGGCCATAACGCCAGAATGGCGGCTACATCCCCTTTAAGATCAAAAAAATCCACATTTCTGGCCGTTTGCGCCCAGTTTTCACGATCTCCAGTGCCCCAGATACAACCCGCCAGCACCATGCTCTGCCGATCTGCTGAAAATACCCGCCCCATTTCAAAAAGACGAATACGATCCTGCTGACGCTTCGCATTAAATTGCAAGGTCTGCAGCAAACCCGGCCAGAGGCTGGCACGCATCACCGCCAGGTCTGCTGACAAGGGGTTCAGCAGGGCGGGTGCATCCGCATTCGGCTGGAAATCATCCTGAGATTCCTGGCTGATAAAACTGTAGGTAATGACTTCGTGATAATCCCGTGCCTGCAAAATATGGCGCAACATCTGAGATGGTGACTGATTATCGGGTACCGCCTGCAAGATGCCACGAGGGCGATGGGCTGGCAGGTGGTCATAACCGTAAATTCTTCCCACCTCTTCAATCAGATCTGCCTCAATCCGCAGATCAAAACGGTGGCTGGGGGCAGTGGCCTGCCAACCATCCTGCGTCAGACGAATCTGCAGGCCCAAACGCGTCAGCAACTGCTCAATGACCGCCGCCTCGTAGGGCATTCCCATCACCCGCTCAAGACGTTTTTGCCGCAATGAAATTTCGGCGGAAGCTGGCAACTGGCCCTTCAGGGTAAATGAATGGGAGGCTCGCAACTGCACGGTGGCCAGTTCCATCATTTGCGCGAGCACGCCTCTGGCTACCTGCGGAGCCAGATTAAAATCCACACCCCGCTCATAGCGCATGGCGGCATCTGTTTGCAAACCCAGTCGACGTGCGCGGCCCTGAATGGCCTTGGGTTGGAAAAACGCCGCTTCCAGAATAATGGAACGGGTTTGCGGGGTCACACTGCTACGGCGTCCGCCGATAATACCCGCGAGTGCCACCGGTCCCTGCGCGTCGGCAATGACCAGCATATCCGGCTCCAGGTTCAGATCGCGGCCATCCAGCGCATCAAGGACTTCTCCGGTCTTGGCCCAGCGTACACACAGTCCACCCTGAATCGTATTGGCATCAAAAGCGTGCAAAGGCTGACCGGTATCAAACATCCAGATGTTCAGCAAGTCCACCATCGGGTGGATGCTGCGCTGACCGGCCCGGCGCAAACGCTCGCGCAAAAAATCCGGCAAGCGATTTGGTACGCCGTCAATCCACAATGCGGTATAACTGGGACAAGCTGTTCTGGCTTCAGCATCTATTGCTACAGAGTAATCACCCTGCACGGAGTGTTGGGTGGAGTCCTGCTGAGACCACTCAGGACCTTGTGTGACAGACCGGGGGGCATGCAGTTGCTGAGCCCCAAGGGCATACAGATCGCGGGCAACGCCCTTTATGGACAAGGCATCACCGCGATTAGGAGTAATGCCCAATGTCAGAATTTCATCATCCAAATGCAGATAAGTCCGCAAATCCGCGCCTACGGGAGCCTCTGCATCCAGAATCATCAATCCGCTACTGCCATCTTCCAGACCCAGCTCACCAGCCGCACAAAGCATGCCCTCCGAACGCACACCGCGCAGCTCCGAAATGGCTATTTTTTTATTACCCGGCAACTCCGCCCCCGGCAAGGCCAGGGGTACCCGCTGCCCTTCAGCCAGATTTGCAGCCCCACAGACAATCGTTCGCAGGGTGCCATCACCAGCATCTACCTGAGCGACCCGTAGCTTGTCGGCTTCCGGATGCGCTGCCACGCTTTGAACCGCCGCAACGACCACAGCATGAAAAGGCAGAGCAGCGGGCTCGATAGCCTCCACCTCGATCCCACCCATGGTCAGCCGACGGGCGATTTCTTCCGTATTCCAGGAGAAATCCAACCAATCACGAAGCCACTGAATACTGATACGCATAGCCTTCGCTCCTCAGGAAAACTGCTTGAGGAAGCGCAGATCGTTCTCAAAAAAGAGACGCAAATCATTGACCCCATAACGCAGCATGGTCAGTCTTTCGATACCCATGCCAAAGGCAAAACCGCCAAATAGTTCGCCATCTACCCCGGCACCAGACAGTACTGCCGGATGCACCATGCCGCAGCCCAGCACTTCCAGCCAGCCGGTTTGCTTGCAAACCCGACAACCTGAACCACCGCAGATGACGCAGCCCACATCCACTTCTGCAGAAGGCTCCGTAAAGGGGAAATAGGAAGGACGAAAGCGCACCGGCAAATCCGGTTTGGCAAAAAAATTCTGAAGAAAATCTTCCAGTAGGCCACGCAAATCGGCAAAACTGGCTTCTTCATCGAGCAGCAGCCCTTCCACCTGATGAAACATCGGGGTATGGGTAATATCAGAATCCCGCCGATATACGCGTCCCGTTGCAATCATCCGCAAAGGGGGCTGATGGTTTTCGAGAAAGCGGATTTGTACCGGGGAAGTGTGGGTACGCAACACCCGATTCTGGTCAAAGTAGAACGTATCGTGCATCGCCCGCGCTGGATGATCTTCGGGAATATTCAGCGCTTCAAAATTATGATAATCGTCTTCTATTTCGGGACCATCACTAATTTCAAAACCCAAACCGGAAAAATATTGCTCTATCCATTCGAGGGTCTGACGGATGGGATGACTACTCCCCAGCGCAACACGCCTTCCGGGCAGGGTGACATCTATCCGCTCAGCCTCCAGGCGGGCTTGAATCCGTGCAGTTTCCAGTAAGGTCCGGCGGGATTGCAGCAGATTCTGCACTTCCTCCTTGCGCACATTCAGTAATTGTCCGGCTTCACGGCGTGCTTCTGGAGATAATTGTCCGAGTTGCTGCATGGCCTGGGTCAACAGACCCTTTTTCCCCAACCAGTGCAGACGGATTTGCTCCAGCGCGGGAAGATCAGCAGCGGCCGCAATATCACGCGCGGCCTCTGCAAGGGAAGCTATGGAAGATAGCGACATATCCACAGCCTCCGTCATGATTAAGCGGCCAGCTGGCCCTTAGCCACCTCAACCAGACGGGTAAACGCCGGCTTGTCGCGCACCGCAATATCCGCTAGGACCTTGCGATCCAGCTGAATGCCAGCACGCAGCAAACCATTCATGAAACGGCTGTAGCTCAAACCTTCTGAACGCGCTGCGGCATTGATGCGCACAATCCAGAGGCTGCGGAAATCCCGCTTCTTGGTACGACGATCCCGGTATTCATAAGTCAGGGCCTTCATCACCGCCTGATGGGCGATGCGGAAGTTGCTTTTACGTTGACCACGGAAGCCCTTGGCGCGAGCCAGGACTTTTTTATGACGGGCGTGGGCAGTTACGCCACGTTTTACTCTAGGCATGGTACGATTCCTCTGTCATCAAGCGTAGGGAAGCATGCGCCGCAAGGCAGCCTGATCGCTTCCCGAAGTCACCAAGGTGTGGCGCAGATGACGCTTCCGCTTGGTCGTTTTTTTGGTCAGGATGTGGTTCAAAAACGCCTGACGATGCTTAAATTTGCCGGATCCGGTGCGCTTGAAACGCTTGGCCGCTCCGCGATTGGTCTTCATTTTTGGCACGATGCTCTCCTATTTTTTCCGTGGGGCGACAATCATCACCATTTGCCGTCCTTCCATGCGTGGCCGTTGTTCAACCACCCCGACTTCTGCTAAATCTTTTTCTACCCGGTTGAGCAGTTCCATGCCCAGTTCCGGGTGAGACATCTCACGACCGCGAAAGCGCAGGGTAATTTTGGCCCGGTCTCCATCATCAATAAAGCGCATGATATTACGGAGCTTGATCTGGTAATCGGCATCATCCGTACGCGGACGGAATTTGATTTCCTTGACCTGGGTCTGCTTTTGCCGACGCTTCGCTTCATGCTGACGTTTGCTTTCCTGAAAGCGAAACTTGCCGTAATCCATGATTCTGCAAACAGGTGGTTCCGCCTGTGGGGCAATTTCCACCAGATCCAGCTCGGCTTCTTCTGCGGCCGACAAGGCTTCCATAACGGAAACCACACCCATTTGTTCACCTTCCACCCCTATCAGCCGGACCCGCGCTGCGGTAATTTCCCGGTTGATATTGACTTCTTTCTCTGTCGCGATCGCCTTATCCTCCTCGCTAGCCTTGCCACTCCAGGGTATTCTGCCGCTCCTGATGCATTTTCTGCAGAGCGGTGCCCAGCGCAGCAATGCTATGGGAACCCAAGTCCTGACCGTTCCGATCCCTGAGCGCCACGGTTCCCGCTTCCTGCTCGCGTTCTCCGACGACCAGCATATAGGGCACCCGGCGCAGGGTGTGGGCGCGTATCTTATAACCTATCTTCTCGTTTCTCAAGTCCGTTTCGACACGCAGGCCGAGTTTGCTCAATGCAGCGGTGACAGATTCTGCATATTCGACAAAATGCTCACTGATCGGAAGCACCGCAACCTGCACGGGTGACAGCCACAACGGGAATTTTCCTTCATAATGTTCTATGAGCACCCCGAAAAAGCGCTCCACGGAACCAAATATGGCGCGATGCACCATGATAGGTACCTGCCGCGAACCATCCTCAGCCACATACTCCATCCCGAAACGCTCGGGCAAATTGAAATCGAGCTGGATGGTGCTGCACTGCCATTTACGGCCAATGGCATCCTGAATTTTCAAATCGATTTTCGGGCCGTAAAAAGCCCCGCCCCCTTCATCCACCTGATATTCAAGGCCCGCACGATCTAAAGCTGTCCGCAAAGCCTCGGTAGCTGTTTCCCAGATGGCATCACTACCCACGGAGTGCTCTGGCCGGGTGGAAAGGTTGATTTCGTAACGGTCAAAACCAAAGGTGCCGAGAATTTTCTGAACCAGCGTCAGCACTTCTCCAATTTCCACCGCAATTTGATCAGGGCGGCAGAACACATGGGCGTCATCCTGGGTAAAGCCGCGCACCCGCATCAAACCATGCAGTGCGCCAGACATTTCATGACGGTATACCGTCCCCAGTTCCGCCCAGCGTAGGGGCAAATCCCGATAGGAACGCAACTTGTCTTTGTAAATGAGAATGTGAAAAGGACAGTTCATGGGCTTGAGCTGATACGGCTGGCCTTCGTCCTGCATGGGATCAAACATGGATTCCGCGTAGAAATCCTTGTGTCCAGAGGTATGCCACAACTGCTCATGGGCAATATGAGGGGTAAACAGTAATTCATAGCCCCCATCCACATGGGCACTGCGCCAGAAGTCCTCAATGACCCGCCGGATCCGGGCACCCATAGGATGCCAGAAAACCAACCCACCCCCGGCATCTTCCTGAATGGAGAACAAATCCAGTTCGGTGCCAATACGACGATGATCGCGCTTTTCAGCTTCAGCCAGTTGCTGCAAATAGGCATCTAGATCTTTCTGGCTCGCCCAGGCCGTTCCATAAATACGCTGCAACATGGGGTTGCGGGAGTCTCCACGCCAGTAAGCACCGGCAACCCGCTGCAACTTGAAGGCACCCAGTGATCCGGTAAAGGGCACATGGGGGCCTCGGCAGAGATCTACGAAATCACCCTGACGGTACAAACTCAACGTTTCACTGGCTGGAATATCACGGATAATCTGGACCTTGTAGTCTTCACCCATGCTCTCGAAGAGATCAATGGCGGCATCGCGAGATAATACTTCGCGCTGCACGGCAAGATTCTGCTTTACCAGTTCGCGCATCCGGTTTTCAATGGCAGCAAGATCTTCCACAGTAAAGCTGCGCGCACTGGCAAAATCATAATAAAAGCCGTTTTCAATCACCGGGCCGATCGTCACCTGAACACCCGGAAACAGCGATTGTACCGCCTGCGCCATCAAATGCGCGGTGGAGTGGCGAATTACTTCCAGACCTTCGGGACTGTCCTTGGTGATAATGGCTACTGCCACATTCTCATCCAGCACCGTGGAGAGATCTTTGAGGGTACCATCGACGCGCATGGCTACTGCTGCCTTGGCGAGTCCGCTGCCGATAGTGCGCGCCAGTTCCAGCCCGGTGAGGGGTTCAGGGAACTGTCGATGACTACCATCTGGCAACTGAATGTCTGGCATATGCCCTCTCCAAAGAAAAAGCACCAGAGAGAATCTTCCCTCTGGTGCGGGATTTGGTAGGCACGGGCGGTTTCGAACCGCCGACCTCTACCGTGTCAAGGTAGCGCTCTCCCCCTGAGCTACGCGCCTGCAGCCCGCAAATGTACCCATTACGCGGGCTCCGGTCAAGATCTACGTAACATGGGCAGCACGTTAAAGCGCCAGATGAAACCCGGTATGGCAAAAACGGCAAACATGCACAGGGCAATCACATAAAATTCCCAACCCTGGGCATGCAGGCTACCATCCAGACTGTTTTCAATAACCATGCCAACCAGCCCCACAATGAAGTACATCACCAACCACTCCAGCAGGTACCACTGCAGGGCCTTGCCTCCCGCAACCGGACGTATAAAAAACAGGCGATTACTCAACCAGGGCAAATTGGCTGCCACAAAAGCCAGTAATATATAAAGTAGTACCCAATTATGCATATCCATCAAATCACTCCCTGCATGGCATAAAAACAGAAGGCCATCAGCGGTCCGGGAACAATCCCCAGAACCAGCAAAGCCAGACTGTTGATACTGAGGGTAGCACTGGCAAGATCATCGCGCACGATCGGCCCACTTTCCGGTTCAGGGGCATCAAAATACATGACTTTCACGACCCGCAAATAATAGAAGGCCCCAATCACTGCCAGCAATACGCCGATCACCGCCAACCACACATAACCCGCTGCAATGACGGCCTGGAACACCGCAAGCTTGGCATAAAAACCCACCGTCGGCGGAACGCCCGCCATGGAAAACATGATGATGAGCATCAAAAAGGCATACCAGGGTTTGCGCTGCGATAATCCCTTGAAATCATCAATGCGATCTGCTTCAAAACCTGCCCGGGTGAGGAGCAGAATCATCCCGAAACCGGCCAGAGACATCAGCACATAAACAATGGTGTAGAAAAATGCACTGGCAAAGCCAGCTTCTGTCCCCGCAACAATGCCCAGGGAAAGAAAACCCACATGCCCTACTGTTGAGTAGGCCAGCATCCGTTTCAGATTCTGTTGGGCAATGGCAATCAGGTTGCCTACAACCAGAGATACCAATGTCAGGGCAATAAATATCTGCTGCCAGGATTCCAGCATGCCGTACCCACCATCCACCAAAAGGCGGATAATCAGGGCAAAGGCGCCGATTTTAGGTGCCGAGGCCAGAAAAGTCGTTACCACCGTGGGTGCGCCCTGATAGACATCCGGCAACCACATGTGAAAGGGGGCTGCGCCAAGCTTGAAAGCAATACCCGAAACGATAAAGACCAGAGCGAATACCAGAATCAGATTACTGCTGGTGACATTCACCAGTGCTGCAGCAATATGACGAACCTCCAGGGTTCCTGTCAGTCCGTAAAGCAGCGACATACCATAAAGCAGCAAACCCGAAGCCAGAGCGCCCAGAACAAAATACTTCAGCCCTGCTTCTGTTGCGACCAGGCTGTCGCGATTGAAGGCAACCAGCGCATATTGACTCAGCGCCAAAAGCTCCAGCCCCAGATAGATGCTCAACAGGTTTGCGCCCGAGACCATCACCATGACCCCCAGCAGGGCAAAAAGTAGCAACACGTAGATTTCGCCCCGGTATATGCCGCGATCCATCAGATAGCGTCGCGAATAGAGCACCACCATCAATACAGCCAGATAGCTGAACAATTCGGCCACATTGGTAAATGGATCCAGCACCAGCAAACCGGCGAAAGTCGTACCACTTTGTCCCAATTCAAAAAAGGTCAGCACCGCTGCACCCAGCAGTGTCAGGACGGTCAACACCGGAGCCACGTCCCGCAGTCGTTCGCCCAGGTATAAATCCGCCAGTAACACCACGCAGGCCATGATCAACACCCAGATTTCCGGTATCG
Source organism: Acidithiobacillus sulfurivorans (assembly GCF_018853815.1). Lineage (GTDB taxonomy): Bacteria > Pseudomonadota > Gammaproteobacteria > Acidithiobacillales > Acidithiobacillaceae > Acidithiobacillus > Acidithiobacillus sulfurivorans. The sequence goes on from NZ_JAAOMP010000096.1 coordinate 49,705, forward strand.
CAAAAGTCCAATGCAGCAGAAAAGCATTCATAGGCAGTGTCCTTCTACGCCGGAATTTTCGAAACAGCTATCTGCGCCACCAGATGCTGTACCGAAGTATGTACGATATCAAGGAAAGGTGCGGGCCATACGCCCAAGAGCAACGTGAACGCCGCCAGGGTCCCAAGCACCAGCATTTCGCGGGCATCGAGATCTTTCAGGGCTGCCACCTCGGGGTGCACAATTCCACCAAAAATAGCGCGTTTGAACAGCCACAAGGTGTAGCTGGCACCCGTAATCAGACCGGTAGCGGCAAGAATCGCATACCACGGATTCACCTGATAAGTGCCGAGCACCACCATAAACTCACCCACAAAACCGGAAGTCCCCGGCAAACCCACATTACCCATGGCGAACAACATCATCAGCGCCGCAAATATCGGCATGACGTTGGCGACCCCTCCATAGGCTTTGATATTCCGGGTATGCATACGGTCATACAGCACGCCGATGCAGAGGAACATGGCGGCACTGATAAAGCCGTGAGAGAGCATCTGAATAATACTGCCTTCAATGGCGACACTATCAAACACGAAAAAGCCCAGTGTCACAAAGCCCATGTGGGCAATGGAGGAGTAGGCCACCAGTTTTTTCATGTCTTCCTGAACAATAGCCACCAGCGCCACATAAATAATGGCGATCAGGGAAAGCAGAATCATCAGCCAGGCGAGTTTGTGGCTGGCATCCGGAACAATGGGCAGACTCAGACGCAGAAAACCGTAGGCACCCATCTTCAGCATGATAGCGGCCAGTATCACCGATCCGGCGGTAGGCGCCTCCACGTGGGCATCCGGTAACCAGGTATGTACTGGCCACATGGGAATTTTTACTGCAAACGCCACAAAAAACGCCATAAAAATGAGAATCTGCGCCGTCATTCCCAAGGGGGTGTGCTGATAAACCAGCAAGTCGAAACTGTTGCCGCTGTGATAATACAGGTACAACAAAGCCACCAGCATCAACACGGAACCCAGGAAGGTATACAGAAAAAACTTGATGGTGGCATACACCCGTCGTGGTCCACCCCAGACGCCGATAATCAGGAACATCGGAATCAGCATGGCTTCCCAGAATACATAAAAAAGAATGGCATCGAGGGCGCAGAACACGCCGATCATCATGCCTTCCATAATCAGGAAAGCCGCCATGAATTGGGCAACCCGGGTCTGAACATTACGCCAGGAGCTGATGACCACCAGCACGGTCAAAAAGCTGGTCAGCAATATAAACCACAGGGATATGCCATCCACACCGAGGTGATAGTAAATATTCAGGGAAGGAATCCACGAAACCCGCTCACTGAATTGCATGGTCGCAGTATGCGTATCAAAACCCGTATAGAGGGGAATGGTAACGGCAAAGGCCAGCAATGACACAATCAGGGCCAACCAACGCGCCAGTGCCGCACGGCGATCTCCGACGGCCAAAACCAGCAGGCCGCCGACGATGGGTATCCAGATAGAATAGCTGAGGAGCGAAGCGTTCATCAGTGCCTACCCCTTCCAGATCACAAAATATGTCATGAATAAAATCAACCCGATAATCATGGCGAAAGCATAATGATAAATGTATCCCGTTTGCACTCTACGCCAGGACAATGCCAACTTGCCGATGCCGAAAGCGGTGCCATTGACCATCAGACCGTCAATCAGTTTTTCGTCGCCAACATGCCAGAACAGCCGTCCGAACTGAACAACTCCGCGTACCAGAACCGTATTATTAAAGGTATCAAAACCATATTTACTCTCCAGCAGCCAGACTGCCGGACTGAGGATGCGGCTGAGCCATTCGGGTAACCCCGTATTCCAGGCATAAAAGTAGGCAGCACAAACAATACCCGCTACGGCCAACCAAAAGGGCCAGGCTTCCAGACCATGCACGAGAAAGACACCAGCACCCTGCCAATGCGCGGCAATTTCACCGATGGTGTTGAACTGCGGAGCAATGACCAGCGAAGAATCGAGAAAATGCCCCAATCCTACCGGACCAATGTACGCCCAACCGGCATATACCGCAGGAATAGCCAATGCAATGAGCGGCACCGTAATCACCCAGGGTGACTCATGCAGATGATCTCGGGTGTAGGGGTCCATGCGGGGTGTACCGTGGAACACCATGAAAAACATCCGGAAAGTATAAAGAGCAGTAACGAAGGCCCCCGCAACCAGCATGAACTCTGCCCAGCCAGCTCCTGGCAAGGTGGAAATACCCACGGCTTCAATAATCAGGTCCTTGCTGAAAAATCCGGCAAAGGGCGGGATACCCGACAGCGCGAGGCCGCCAATCAGAAAGGTGATGTAAGTAATGGGCATGGCTTTGCGCAAGCCGCCCATTTTGCGGATGTCCTGCTCATTGGCCATGGCGTGAATCACCGAACCCGCCGCCAGGAACAGCAACGCTTTAAAAAACGCATGGGTCATGAGGTGAAAAATAGCCGCTGAAAAGGCCGAAGCCCCCAGTGCAGCCGTCATGTATCCCAACTGGGAAAGGGTCGAGTAGGCAATAATGCGCTTGATGTCATTTTGCACCAGTCCAATCAGCCCCATGAACAAGGCGGTAATAGAGCCAATCAACAAAATGACGGTCAATGCCGTGGCCGACTGTTCATAAATGGGCGACATCCGGGCCACCATGAAAATACCGGCGGTGACCATGGTCGCCGCGTGAATCAGCGCCGAAATCGGGGTTGGGCCTTCCATGGATTCCGGGAGCCAGACATGCAGCGGCACCTGGGCTGATTTGCCCATGGCGCCGATAAACAACAGCAAGGCAATCCAGGTCAGTACATTCCAGGGATGTCCGGGAATAATTTCCACGGTCTGGCCGACCAGATGGGGCACCATGGCAAATACAGTGCGGTAATCGAGACTGCCACAGTAATGATAAATGGCCGCAATACCAATCAGGAAACCGAAATCGCCGACCCGATTGACAATAAATGCCTTCAGGGCGGCGACATTGGCGCTTTCGCGCTGGAACCAGAAACCAATGAGCAGATAGGAAACCAGACCCACCGCTTCCCAGCCAAAAAACAGTTGGAGAAAATTGTTGCTCATCACCAGCATGATCATGCTGAAAGTGAACAGGGAAATATAACTGAAAAAGCGGGCATAACCAGGATCACCATGCATGTAGCCTATGGTGTACAAATGCACACAAAGCGACACAAAGGTAACCACCACCAGCATCAGCGCGGTCAGGCTGTCCACATCAAAACCGATGGGGACTTGCAGATGGCCGAACACGGCCCATGTATAGATATTGCCGTAAAAATCGACACCATTCAGGGTCTGAAACAGTACCGCCAATGCCAGATAAAAAGAAACCGCAACACCCGTCAATGGCGCCCAGTGTGCTTGTTCCTGCAGCTTCCAGCCGCCAAAACCAGCCACCAGAGAGCCAGCCAGCGGTGCCAACGGAATAATCAGGTACACAAGGAGAGGCGGAAAGGCATTCAACCAGTCAAAAACCCACATATCAGCCTCTCAACTCGTCAATATCTTCTACGTTGATACTCCGGCGGTTCCGGAAGTAAACCACCAGAATGGCCAGACCAATGGCCGCTTCAGCAGCAGCTACCGTCAGGATGAAAAACACAAAAACCTGCCCTTCGAGATTACCCAGGTATCGGGAAAAGGCCACCAGATTGATATTCACCGCCAGCAGCAGCAATTCAATGGCCATCAGCAAAATAATCACGTTTTTGCGATTCAGGAAAATCCCCACCACACCGATGGAAAACAGGATAGCCCCGAGTATCAGATAAGCGGCGAGCGTTGGTTGTCCACCCATCATCATTGTTCTGGCCCCCGCAAATTCACCAGACTGATGCGATCTTTGGCACGCACTGCCATTTGTGCAGCAATACTCTGGGTTTTAGTCCCCTGGCGACGTCGCAAGGTCAGGGCAATAGCCGCAATAATCGCAACCAGCAAAATCACCGCCGCAATTTCAAAGGGATATAAATAATGGGTATAAAGCAACACGCCCAGAGCGCGGGTATTATCTGCATTGGCAGGAATAGGGCCCGGAGCAGGAATATGGCCCAACGGTGAAGTCCAGAAAACCACGGCCAGTTCCAGCACGCCCAGAATAGCAATGGCCAGCCCCAGCGGCAGGTAACTCAAAAACCCTTCCTTGAGACGGGTCAAATTAATATCCAGCATCATCACCACAAACAGGAAAAGCACCATGACCGCGCCCACATAAACCAGAATCAGGATCAGACCCAAAAATTCTGCCCCCAGCAAAATGAACAGGGCGGCGGCGTTAAAAAACGCCAGCACCAGAAAAAGAGACGCATACACCGGATTTCTTGCAGTGATGACCGCTGTCGCAGAACCCAGCAATATCGCCGAAAAAAGGTAAAAAAGGATGGTGGTTATGATCATAATTATTATTTTCCTGTCAACGATATGCGCGGTCTGCTTCGCGATCCGCTGCCAATTCTGCTTCCAGGCGATCACCATTAGCGAGGAGCATATCCTTGGTATAAATCAGATCACCACGAATTTCACCGTGATAGGACAGCACCCGACTTTCGACAATGGAATCCACCGGACAGGATTCTTCACAGAGACCACAAAAAATGCACTTGCTCAGATCAATGTCATAACGGGTGGTGCGTCGGGTTCCGTCATTACGTTGCTCACTTTCAATGGTGATAGCCAATGCCGGACAGACGGCTTCACATAATTTACAGGCGATGCAGCGTTCTTCACCGTTTTCATAACGGCGTAGAGCATGCAGCCCCCGAAAACGCGGAGACTGGGGCGTTTGTTCTTCGGGATACTGCACGGTAATTTTGCGGGCAAAAAAATACCGACCGGTCAGCTGCATACCGCGCAGCATTTCCGTCAGGAAAAAAGTCTTGAACCACTGCTTTGGGCGAATTTGCATATTGTTCTCCTCAGCGCAGAATGGCACGCATGGGTGTTTCCAGGGCAATACCCACTACCACAATCCAGGCAATGGTTACCGGAATGAACACTTTCCAGCCCAGGCGCATGATCTGGTCATAGCGATAGCGTGGGAATGTTGCACGAATCCACAAAAACACATATAGCAGAAAAGCGGTTTTGAGCAGCAACCAGACCAAGCCAGGTATCCAGGTCAATAATGGTGTGTTGATGGGTGCATACCAACCGCCCAGAAACAGGACCGTCGTCAACAACGACACAAAAATCATGTTGGCATATTCCGCCAGGAAAAACAGGGCGAAAGCCATTCCAGAATATTCCACATGGAAACCGGCGACAATTTCCGACTCGCCTTCCGCTACGTCAAAAGGTGCGCGGTTGGTTTCCGCCACACCGGATATAAAATACACCAGAAAAAACGGGAAAAGGGGCAACCAGTACCAGGACCAGAATCCGCCACCGGCCTGGGCCTCGACAATTTTGCTCAGATTCAGGGTCTGGGCCAACATCAACACCCCGACCAGGGCAAAACCCATGGCGATTTCGTAAGCAACCAGCTGTGCAGCAGCACGCATGGCACCCAGAAAAGCATACTTGGAATTAGAAGCCCAGCCCGCCACGATAATGCCGTACACGCCCAGCCCGGCAATCGCCAGCACGTACAGCAAACCGGCATTCATATTGGAGATAGCCACATCCGGCCCGAAAGGCACTGCCGCCCAGACCAGCAGCGCGGGCACAAACGCCAGTACCGGCGCTGCCAAAAACAGGAAGCGATTGGCACTGGTAGGAATGATGACTTCCTTGAACATCAGCTTCAGCGCATCGGCAATAGGCTGCAGCGAACCTCTGAAACCCACCCGGTTGGGTCCCAGACGGACCTGCATGTAACCAATGACCTTGCGTTCTGCCAGGGTCAGGTAAGCCACACCCAGTAATAACGGCACCACCACAATGACAATTTTGATAATCGACCAGATGACCGCCCACCAGCCGGTATGATAAAAATCATGCATTATGACGCCCTCTGGGTTTCCGGCAGTAATGCTGCCATCGCCACGGAACAGGGCCTATAAGGCGCAGCAAGTCCCGAAGTTTCCGGGTAGCCCAGAGGAATCCAGATGCAACCCAGGGGAATATGCGTATCCAGATCCAGGGCCAGAGTGACTTTTCCCGATGCGGTACTGACTTCCACGGCCTCACCCTGAATTCCCGACTGACGGGCCTGATCGGGATGCATTCTGGCAACCAAGGGGGTACTCAGCGGCTTGGCCCGGCGCACCAGAGGATCACCCTGATAAATGGGCCAGTCGCCAAGGCGCAATAACGTGCCTGCTGGTATGGGTTGCGCCGCACCCAGTGTTGGAAAGGCATGGAAAGGCGGAATATCCATATCATAGTCGCCCACGGCATGATGCCAGGCGGCGCTGACTTCGCTCAGTTCATTGTACTGAAAGTCCGGCAGCTTCAGACTATCACCCAATACCCGCAATATTTTCCAGCCGGGACGGGCTTCACCGGGTAGTTTCACTGCCGCGCGGAAGGACTGGCAGCGTCCTTCATTATTCACATAAGAACCTGAACCCTCGGCAAACGCGGCCATGGGTAATATTACATCCGCATACTGCCGGGCTTCGTTGCTAAAATGACTGATACTTAAGACAAACTCGGCATCGCGCAGGCGCTGAACCGCTTGTGCTCCTGCGAGACTATCCGCACCCGGCTCCATTCCGAAAAGAATAAAGCCCTGCATTTCGGCGTTCCAGCAGGCACCTGCAGGTAAACCGGACTCTGCCAGCAGGTGGCCGCCAGGAGCGCGCTGAGGTACACAGCCACTCAACCAGGCTCCGGCACTGTTGCTTTCTTCTGCCAGCCAGCCAATCCGCCCACCCGCCAGCTCGGCAATGGTTTCCACCTGCGCCAGCAAATCGGCAGCCTGGGGGTGATGCAGCAAGGCACTGCCAATCAAAATGAGCGGATTATCTGCTGCCGCCATTTCCCGGGCCAAATGTACCAGAACATCGGTCTGTTTTTCTTCATGAACATGGGCAAAATGCCCCGCCAGTTGCTGGTACAAGGCCAGATCTTCACCCGCCTCGGCAACCATCTGGGTGACCGGAAAATTGAAATCCTGACGCATGCTGTCAATGCTCACCACCTTACCGCCGTTCAGTACCGCCTTATGCAGGCGATGGTTGGTCAGCGGCTGCTGGTGCCGGGTGAAGCCATGACAGAGCACAATCAGCGGTTCTCTTTCCAGTTCTTCCAGACTCATATTCAGCGCCGGATAAAGAGGCATGGCTGCATCCGCACGGAAATCCTGCTGCCGCAGACGATGATCCACATGCGGGCTACCCAGTCCGCGCAACAAGGCCTGGAACAGAAATAATTCTTCGTTACTGGACTGTCCGGAAATCAGTCCGGCCAGCTTGTCTGCACCGTGACGGGCAAGCACTTTTTCCAGTCCGGCGAGAGTCGCTTCCAGAGCTTCTGCCCAGGAGACTTCCGTCCACTTACCCTGTGAATCGCGCAACAAAGGCTGGGTCACCCGATCAGGCGCATTCAATCCGGTGTAGGCATAGCGCCCCTTGTCACAAATCCATTGTTCATTGACGGCTTCATTATTGCGCGGCAAAACCCGCAATACTTCTTTGCCCAGGCTTTGGACATCGGTATTGCAGCCCGTGGAACAATGCGGACAAATGCCGGGGGTATGCTTCAGTTCCCAGGAGCGGGCCTTGTAGCGGAAGGGTTTGCTGGTCAGCGCACCCACCGGGCATAAATCAATCATGTTTCCGGATAATTCCGATTTCACAGCCTTGGCTACATAAGTGCCAATGGCCATGTGTTCACCGCGTCCGGTAGCCCCAAGCTCCTTGATGCCACCAATTTCCTGCCCAAACCGCACACAGCGGGTACACTGAATACAGCGGGTCATTTCGGTAGTGATCAGCGGACCGATGTCCTTGTCTTCGACAACCCGCTTCTCCTCATTGTAATGACTGTGCGGATTGGCAAAGCCCATGGTGATGTCCTGCAATGGACATTCGCCGCCCTGATCACAAATCGGACAATCCAGGGGATGGTTGATCAGCAAAAATTCCAGGACACCCTGCTGGGCCATTTTTGCCTTGCGCGAAGCCGTCGCAATTTTCATTCCGTCGGCCACCGGGGTGGCACAGGCAGGCAAGGGTTTTGGCGCTTTTTCCACATCCACCAGACACATCCGGCAATTGGCTGCTACGGAAAGTTTAGGGTGATAGCAGAAAAACGGAATGTAAATCCCTAAAGACTCGGCGGCCTCCATGATCGTGGTACCAGCTGCCACCTCAATTTGCTGTCCGTCTATTTCAATATGTGGCATCAGTGCTCCCCCATACTGATCATGCAGCTTTTGTGTTCAATGTGGTATTCATATTCCTCACGAAACAGTTTGATGGAACTCACCACGGGCGCAACACCACCATCTGCCAAGGCGCAGATGGTCCGCCCCTCAATCCGCGAACCCACATCCAGAAGCAGTTGCAGGTCTTCTTCCCGACCCTGACCGTTTTCGAGGCGATGCATGACCCGCCACAACCAACCCATGCCTTCGCGGCAGGGTGTACATTGACCACAGGACTCATGCATATAAAAACGGGCAATGCGCTCTACCGTACGGACCATGCACACACTGTCATCCATGACAATCACAGAACCCGCGCCCAACGCCGAACCCGCCTTGGAAATGGAGTCATAATCCATGGTGACATCCATCATCACCTCTCCAGCCACCATCGCCGTGCTGGTTCCACCGGGAATCACCGCTTTCAGCTGGCGACCAGGACGTAATCCCCCCGCCATCTCCAACAGTTCGCGGAACGGAAGCCCCATGGGGACTTCGTAATTTCCAGGTTTCTGGACCTGGCCAGTGACTGAAAAAATCTTGGTGCCACCATTATTGGGTTTACCCAGATTCAAAAACCACTCGCCACCCTTGGTGATAATGTCCGGCACCGAGGCGAACGTTTCGACATTGTTGATGGTGGTAGGACGTCCGTAAAGCCCATAACTGGCCGGGAAAGGTGGCTTGAAGCGCGGCTGGCCCTTTTTGCCTTCCAGGGCTTCCATGAGTGCGGTTTCTTCCCCACAAATGTAGGCCCCGGCACCCCGATATACATACAAATCGAAGGAAAAACCGGTACCCAGAATATTCTGGCCGAGATAACCCGCTGCATAGGCTTCAGCCAGCGCATCCTCGACAATATGGATGGGTTCAATAAACTCGCCACGAATAAAAATGTAGCCCGCCGTAGCACCCATGGCATAGGCACCAATAATCATCCCCTCAATCAGGCGATGCGGTTCATAGCGCATAATATCCCGATCCTTGCAGGTACCGGGCTCGCCCTCATCAGCATTGCAGAGCAGGTATTTCGTGCCACTGACGCCTTTGGGCATGAAACTCCATTTCAGTCCGGTCGGAAAACCGGCACCACCGCGCCCACGCAAAGCGGATTTTTTCATTTCGGCAATAATCTGATCGGGCGCCATCGGTTCCTGGAGGACCTTGCGCAAGGCTTCATAACCTCCGGTTCCGGCATACACGGACAGACGATGGGAGTCGGGAATACCACGATTCTGCAGCGTAACGCCATTAACGTACATCTTCAGATCCTCCCCGCAATTGGGCAATCAGAGCATCAAGACTTTCCGGAGTCAGGTTTTCGTAGTAACGATCTCCCAGCTGCATCATCGGCGCATCTTTACAGGCACCCAGGCATTCCACTTCCTGCAAGGTGAACAAGCCATCAGCCGTCGTTTCACCCGGACCGATTCCCAGTGTTTTACTCAGATGACCAATGATTTGGTCTGATCCGTTCAGAAAGCAGGACACGCTGCCACAGACGCAGAGCTTGTGGCGACCCACGGGCTTGAGGTCATACATGGTGTAAAAAGTTGCCACCTCAAAAGCCTGAATGGCTGGCAACCCCAGAATTTCTGCGACATATTCAATCAGTTCATCACGCAGATAACCCTGTTCTTCCTGGGCAATACGCAGTGCCGCCAACAACGCAGAACGCGCCTCTTCCTGCGGATATTTGCTGCGCTCAAAGGCAATAGCTTTCAGGGACTTTTCCGATAACATGCTCTACCTGTCAATCTCGCCGAAAACAATATCCATGGTGGACAGTATCGCCACCACATCTGCAATCATGTGTCCCTTGGCCATTTCATCCATTGCCGCCAGATGAGAAAAACCGGGGGCACGAATTTTCATCCGGTAGGGCTTGTTGGCTCCGTCCGAAACCATGTATATCCCGAATTCCCCCTTGGGAGCCTCGACAGCCGTGTACACTTCTCCCGCCGGAACGGACATGCCTTCCGAAAACAGCTTGAAGTGATGGATGAGGGCTTCCATGCTGCCCTTCATTTCTTCACGCGGCGGCGCTGCCACCTTGAAATCATCCGTAATGACCGGCCCCGGATTCTGGCGCAGCCAATTCACGCACTGGGCAATGATGTGGTTGCTTTGCCGCATTTCCGCCACCCGCACCAGATAGCGGTCATAACAATCCCCGGTACTACCGACGGGAATCTCAAAATCCAGATCAGCATAAGCCGCATAAGGCTGGGTCCGCCGTAAATCCCAGGCCACCCCGGAAGCCCGCAACATGGGACCGGTAAAGCCCAGCTGCACCGCCCGCTCGGAACCCACCACACCAATCCCCACTGTTCTTTGTTTCCAGATGCGGTTATCGGTCAGCAATGTTTCATATTCGTCTACATAACCGGGAAAACGTCGGGTAAAATCTTCAATGAAATCGAGCACCGTTCCCTGACGATTGGCATTGAGTTCATCCAGGCGCTTGGCATCCCGGTAAGGCGAGGCCACATACTGAGGCATCTGCGCCGGAAGATCACGATAAACCCCACCCGGCCGATAATAAGCTGCGTGCATCCGCGCACCGGAAACCGCCTCATAGACGTCCATAAGGTCTTCCCGCTCACGAAAGCAGTACAGGAAAACACTCATTGCGCCCACATCCAGCGCATAGGCACCCAGCCAGAGCAGATGGTTGAGGACCCGGGTGATTTCGTCGAAAAGCGTACGAATATACTGGGCACGCCTTGGCACTTCCAGACCAAGCAGCTTTTCCACGGCCAGGCAGTACGCATGCTCGTTACACATCATCGACACGTAGTCGAGGCGGTCCATATAGGGCAAATTCTGCAAATAGGTTTTGTTTTCAGCCAGCTTTTCCGTAGCACGATGAAGCAAACCAATATGCGGATCAGCACGCTCGATGACTTCCCCATCCAGCTCCAGCACCAGCCGCAACACCCCATGTGCCGAAGGATGCTGCGGCCCGAAGTTCATGGTGAAATTATTGATTTCTGGCATTGTAGCGCCCCCCCTCTTCGGCCCGGATGATGCGCGGGACAATTACCCGTTCTTCGGTGCGCGTGGGTTCGTAAATGACGCGCCCCTGATCGGCGTCATAACGCATTTCTACGGTTCCCACCAGCGGAAAATCCTTACGGAAAGGATGACCCACAAAACCATAATCAGTGAGAATACGGCGCAGGTCGGGGTGACCATCAAACAAAATGCCGTAAAGATCAAAAGTCTCCCGCTCAAACCAGTTGGCGGCCGCCCAGACATCCACTACGGAAGGGACAATCGGCAACTCCGTGTCCGCAAATATCCGTAAACGGATGCGTTGCCGGTGTGGCAGGGAAAGTAAATGATAGACCACCGCAAAACGCGGACCTTCCCAGGTACCGTCGCCATATTCGGAGTAGTCGACGCCGCATACATCTATCAGCATGTCGAAGCGGCAGGCCGGATCGTCGCGCAACCAGAGACAAGCTGCGTGGAACCCTTCCAGAGTTATTTCCACCGTCAATTCTTCACGATCAATACGGGCATCGCGCAGAGTATCTCCCAGCTTTGCGCTCAGTGTCTGGCGCAGGTTTTCGAGTGCGTCAGTCATGGCTTACCTGGCTATCGTATTGGTTCGGCGGATTTTTTTCTGCAATTGGATCAGACCGTAAAGTAGCGCCTCGGCAGTGGGCGGACAACCGGGAACATAAATATCCACCGGCACGATGCGATCACAACCACGCACAATGCTGTACGAGTAGTGATAATAGCCACCACCATTAGCGCAGGAACCCATGGAAACCACCCAACGCGGTTCCGGCATCTGGTCATAGACCTTACGTAAGGCCGGGGCCATTTTATTGACCAGAGTCCCCGCCACAATCATCACATCCGACTGACGCGGACTGGGACGAAACACGATACCAAAGCGATCCAGATCATAACGGGCTGCTCCGGCATGCATCATCTCTACGGCACAGCATGCCAGCCCAAAAGTCATGGGCCACAAGGAGCCGGTACGACTCCAGTTGACCACGGTATCGATGCTGGTGGTCACAAAACCTTTTTCGAGGATGCCTTCTATTCCCATTCCAAGGCTCCTTTTTTCCACTCATAAATGAAACCCACCACGAGAATGGCGAGAAAAATCATCATGGCCAGAAAACCCATCATGCCGATTTGATCGAAGACCACGGCCCAGGGGAACAGGAAGGCAATTTCCAGATCAAAGAGAATGAACAGAATGGCTACCAGATAATAGCGCACATCAAATTTGACGCGCGCATCTTCAAAAGCCTCAAAGCCACATTCATAGGGCGAGAGCTTTTCGCTATCCGGTTTGTGCGGTCCCAGCGAGGCTCCCATCAGCAATGGGACCACACCGACCACCAGTGCCACCACAATAAAGATGAGCACGGGTAAATAGTGGTTCAACATCCCCAACACTCCTCCACCCAAATATGGACCTGAAAACACCATCTCCAGAGTCCGCTATAAATTAATTTTCTTATATATAAATCAATGCTCTGGTATACTCCAGAGACAAAAAAACAGCCCTATAGGCTGCAATTTGGTGCCGAAGACCGGATTCGAACCGGCACAGCTTGCGCCGCCGCCCCCTCAAGACGGTGTGTCTACCAATTTCACCACTTCGGCCGAAGTTCTAAAACTTTCTCATGACCCGCTTGCTACGTCAAGGCTTCACAGGTGTTTTTGCTGTAGAAACTGGCGCTGCTGGCACACTGCTTGCTGCAGAACCCGTAGCCGCTGCCGCAGGATGAACGACCGTAGGCGTCGCAGTAGCGGGTTTCACCGGTAGCGTGCTGGTAACCGGGGCCTTGCTTGGCAAAGCAATCCCGGAAACCGCACTGCTTGCAGCATGATCGGAAAGATACGCCAGACCAAGACTGTTCAGAAAAAATATGGCACCAATAACCGCAGTGGTATGGCTGAGGAAGTTTCCCGCTCCCTGGGCACCAAATACGGTTTGCGATCCACCACCGCCAAATGCTGCGCCCATATCCGCGCCCTGACCTTTCTGAATCAGGACCAGCCCTACCAGGACGACACAAATAATCACCTGAAACACCAATAACAAGGTGTACATCAAATCAACCTCCTCGTCCTGCCAATTCGGCAGCACGACAAATTTGGATAAATTCTCCCGCGCTCAGGGATGCTCCGCCAACCAGAGCGCCATCAATATCTTCCTGCTCAAACAGTGCCGCTGCGTTATTGCCCTTGACGCTGCCTCCGTACAACAGAATCAGGCGCTTGGCCAACTGGCTGGAATGCCCTGCCACCAGCTTACGAATAAAAGCATGTACGGTCTGGGCCTCTTCCGGACTGGCACTTTGCCCGGTGCCAATGGCCCAGATGGGTTCGTAGGCAATGATGAGGTTAGGCTGGTTGGACTCCAGATTCAACAAAGGCAATATCGCCTCGACCTGACGCTGCAGAACCTGTTCGGTAGCGCCCTGGGCGCGCTCAGCTTCGCTCTCACCCACACAGACCACGGGTATCAGACCCGATGACAGCGCCGCTTTCACCTTGCGGGCCACCAGTTCGTCCGTTTCCGCAAAAATCTGCCGTCTTTCCGAATGCCCTACCAAAACATAGCGACAACCCATGTCGCGGAGCATTGCGCCCGAAATTTCTCCGGTATAGGCCCCATTGGGTTCCCAGAACAAGTTCTGCCCCCCCCAGCGCAAAGCGGTTCCCTTTGCTTCCTGAGTCACCGCGTGCAAAAGGGTGTACGGCGGGAACAGCACCACTTCAGGACGCATCTGCTCCAGATCGGCGCTGAGAATGGCTTGGGTAAGATGCACGGCATCGGCGCTGAGGCCATTCATCTTCCAGTTTCCTGCAACCATGGTGGGACGCAAATCAAATCTTCCTTGTTCAGCCATATGTCATGATCGTCTAATGTGCGACCGAGTGTAAAGACTCCACTCGAAGCGGTCAATTTTGCATTTTCTGATTTTATCCGGGCGCCAGATCACTGAGTTCTTTGGCAAGCTTCTCGGCAACCCGCGCAGCCAGGTCCGCTGACACGGCCTCGACCATGACCCGCAACAATGGTTCTGTACCTGATGGCCGCACCAGTAGCCGCCCTTTATCCGCCAATTCTTGTTCTGCGGCCGCAACCCGTTCTTGCGCTGCAGGATGATCGAGCAAACGTCGTGCATCTGCCAGACGTACGCCAATCAGCACCTGCGGATAAGGCTGATAGCCTTCCCGAAGTGCCTTCAAGCTTTTGCCGGATTTACGCATAATGGCCAGCACGCGCAAGGCGGCCAGAATAGCATCCCCCGTGGTATTGGCCGGCGTAATAATATGCCCAGATGATTCACCACCCAGAGGGAAGGCGTGCTGCTGCATGGCTTCAAGAACATAGCGATCACCGACGGCGCTACGCACAAAAGGCACTCCCAAATCAGCAAGACCCTGCTCAAGGGCCAGATTACTCATGACTGTACCGACCACGCCTGACAAAATACCCTGCTGCTGCATGTCGCGGGCCAAAAGCCAGATGAGTTCGTCGCCATCCAGCAGCGCGCCCTGACCATCTACCAAAATCAGTCTATCGCCATCACCATCAAAAGCAATACCGAGGTCAGCCTGAGTACTGCGCACCTGCTCCTGCAGACTTTCCGGACAGGTCGAACCGACTCCGGCATTGATGTTGATGCCATTGGGTTCCACACCGAGCAAAGTCAATTGTGCACCCAACTCCCGGAATACCATGGGGCCCACCTTGTAATTGGCACCGTGCGCACAATCCACAACCAGATGCAGGCCACGCAAGTCCAGGTTGGCCGGAAAGGTGGTTTTGCAAAACTCTACATAACGACCTGCCGCATCCTCTACGCGGCGCGCCTTACCAAGCTGTTCGGAATCAGAAACCAGCATTGGCCGATCCATCCAGGCTTCAATGGCTTCTTCCTGGGCATCGGGCAATTTATAGCCGTCGCCCGAGAAAAACTTGATCCCATTGTCCTGATAGGGATTATGCGAAGCGCTGATGACAATCCCGGCGTCCGCACGCAGAGTACGCGTCAAATAGGCAATAGCTGGTGTCGGCAAAGGACCGACCAGCAACACATCTACCCCAGCACTGGCCAGACCGGATTCCAGTGCTGATTCCAGCAAATAACCAGAAAGCCGTGTATCCTTGCCAATCACCACCCGGGGTCGCCCCGTAACACCAGCGGTCAGCACATGACCAGCCGCCCATCCCAACTTCAGCACCCATTCCGGGTGAATGACGGAATCTCCGACCCGTCCCCTGACACCATCGGTGCCAAACCACTTTCTGCTCATGGTGTTTCCCTCAACGGCTTTTCAGCCCCTTGTTCCTGAATACCTGTCCAGACTTTGATGGCCTGCACCGTTTCTGCCACATCGTGGACGCGCAGCACCTGCGCGCCCTCGGCCACAGCCCAGAGTGCGGCGGCAATACTACCGGCCAGCCGTTGAGCGGCAAGGGCGACGCCTGACAACTCCCCAATCATGCTTTTTCGGGAAACTCCGACAACAATCGGCAATCCCAGGCTTTGTAGGGCATCCAGTTCCCGCAAAAGCCGGCAGTTACCCTGGAGATCTTTGGCAAAACCAAATCCGGGGTCCAGTAATAACTGTTCACGGCGGATTCCTGCGGTTGCGCATGCAGCCATGCGTTCCCTGAAAAAACAGGTTACTTCGCCAAGCACATCGTCATAATGAGTATTGGTCTGCATGTTGCGTGGAATGCCCCGCATATGCATCAGGCAAACCGGGATGTCCAACTCTGCGACCATGGCCAGCGATTGGGGATCGCCTTGCAGTGCGGTGACATCATTCATCAACCCCGCCCCCAGAGACCAGGCTTCCCGCATGACCTTAGCTTTGTAAGTATCTATGGACACCGGCAAAGGTACTGCTGCCAGCACCGCTTCCACCACCGGAAGCAGGCGATCCATTTCTTCGGACTCGGAAACAGCGGGGGCACCCGGACGGGTTGATTCCGCACCAATATCAATGATGTCGCCGCCACTCTCCCAGATTTGCCGCGCCCGCATAACCGCCAACTCCGGGCGGATATAAGTTCCGCCATCGGAGAAAGAGTCGGGCGTGACATTCAAAATCCCCATAACACAAGGGCGCCCCAAATACAGCGGGCGCCCATTGCAATCCAGCGTTACGGTCAAACGGGATGCTCTCCGGGATTGAGGCCCGGCAGCGTCTGACCACCGGTCTTATCCGAACTGGCGGCATTACCATCCGGGGGCATGGTCGGATAACTGCCCGCTTCATCCACCGGCGGACGTGGATCACGCCCGGCCATGATGTCACTCACCTGATTGGAATCCAGGGTTTCGTACTTCAACAAAGCCTTAGCCATAGCTTCGACCTTGTCGCGATTTCCCTCTACCAATTTGCGTGCTACATCATAACGCTCACGAATGATGCCCCGGATTTCTCCGTCCACTGTCATGGCTGTCTGTTCGGAAATGTTACTATGCTTGGTCATTTCCCGACCAATGAACACTTCTTCTTCTTTCTCACCAATGACCATGGGACCAATATTGGACATACCCCACTGGGTCACCATTTTCCGGGCCAGATCCGTGGCGCGTTCAATATCATTACCCGCACCCGTGGTCATCTGATTCAGAAAGACTTCTTCGGCAATACGTCCACCCATCAGGATGGAAATGTTACAGAGAATTTCCTCACGCTCATAATTGAAGCGGTCTTCAGTAGGCAATTGCATGGTTACACCCAAAGCCCGACCACGAGGAATGATGGTCACCTTATGGACCGGATCTGTGCCAGGCAACAACTTGGCAACCACCGCATGACCAGATTCATGGTATGCCGTAGTTTCCCGCTGCTTGTCACTCATCACTACCGATTTGCGTTCAGCACCCATCATGACCTTGTCTTTGGCATTTTCAAAGTCATGCATATCAACCAGACGCTTACTCTTGCGAGCTGCCATCAACGCCGCTTCGTTGACCAGATTGGCCAGGTCAGCCCCGGAAAAACCAGGCGTACCCCGGGCAATGACCTTGGGATCCACGTCGGGCGTAATAGGCACTTTACGCATGTGAACCTGCAAAATCTGTTCACGACCACGAATATCGGGCAAGGGCACAGTGACCTGACGATCAAAACGACCAGGACGCAACAAGGCTGGATCCAGCACATCCGGACGGTTGGTGGCAGCCACCACAATAACACCTTCCGTACCTTCAAAACCATCCATCTCTACCAGCAACTGGTTGAGGGTCTGTTCGCGCTCATCATTACCACCGCCAAGACCCGCACCACGCTGCCGTCCGACCGCATCAATTTCGTCAATGAAAATGATGCAGGGTGCATGCTTTTTCGCCTGCTCGAACATGTCGCGAACCCGAGAGGCGCCGACACCCACGAACATTTCCACAAAATCCGAGCCCGAAATGGAGAAGAACGGTACCCGGGCTTCACCGGCAATGGCGCGTGCCAGCAAGGTTTTACCGGCACCCGGTGAACCCATCAAAAGCACACCCTTGGGAATCCGACCACCGAGACGCTGGAATTTTTGGGGATCGCGCAGGAAGTCGACAATTTCCGCCAGCTCTTCCTTGGCTTCTTCAATGCCCGCCACATCGGCGAAGGTGACCTTGTTGTTTTCTTCAGTCAACATCCGGGCCTTGCTGCGCCCGAATGTCATGGCACCACGGCCACCCGCACCACCGCCACCCATCTGGCGCATGAAGAAAATCCAGACGCCAATAAGCAGAAGCATGGGGAACCAGGAAATCAGGATGGACAGCAAAATAGATTGTCCTGCCGGGGGTTTTACATTGATTTTTACGCCTGCGGCAAGCAACTGGGGCACCAGCTGGGTATCATTGGTCGGCGTGTAAACGCTGAACTTTTGCCCGGAACTGAGACTACCCGTTACATGATTGGCATCAATATTCACATCGGCTACTTGCCCTTGCTTGATGCTATTCACAAACGTCGAAAAGTCCATAGCCTGAGCGGGCGTCGAACTACTCGTATTGAGGTTCTGAAACACCAGCATCAGGATGACCCCTATGGCCACCCATAACAAAACGTTTTTTAAGACATTATTCATAAGTTACCCCCCGCAAGGGAGAATTTGACCCAGATTCAAGACTGACAGATGCTTTGATGTTAGCCCTCTGAAAAGCCACTGACAATAAGATTTTTTTCAACCCTGCGTTCCTCCCACCGTCAGATCGCGTATTTTGAGAGTAGGCTGACCGACGCCCACCGGCACACTCTGACCATCCTTACCACAAGTACCCACACCCGTATCTAATTGGAGATCATTACCGATCATTTCAACCCTGGTCAGCACATCCGGACCGTTTCCAATCAGTGTCGCCCCTTTTATCGGCCGGGTTATTTTACCATTTTCAATGAGATAGGCTTCAGAAGCGGAAAACACAAACTTACCGTTGGTAATATCCACCTGCCCCCCGCCAAAGTTCACCGCGTAGAGACCACGCCGGACACTGGCAATAATTTCCTGAGGATCCCGATCACCCGCACGCATGTAGGTATTGGTCATCCGGGGCATGGGAAGATGCGCATAGGACTCGCGACGACCATTGCCGGTAGAACGGGTGCCGGTCAGGCGGGCGTTGAGCGTATCCTGCAAATAGCCCTTGAGGATTCCATCTTCAATGAGGGTGGTACACTGGGTTTCCGTGCCTTCGTCATCGATATTCAGGCTGCCCCGGCGATTTTCAAGCGTACCGTCGTCCACCACAGTCACCCCTGGAGCAGCAACCCGCTCACCGACCCGACCACTAAATGCACTGGTACCCTTACGATTGAAATCACCTTCCAAGCCATGGCCGATGGCTTCATGCAGTAAAATGCCCGGCCAACCCGGCCCCAGCACCACATCCATACTCCCTGCCGGCGCCGCTTCAGCTTCCAGATTAATGAGTGCCTGACGAGCCGCTTCGCGGGCAAAATCGTCTGCCATCTGGCCTTTCAGGAAGGTCTGGTAATCATAACGACCACCACCACCGGCGCTCCCCTGCTCGCGACGTCCGCCCTGCTCGGCAATGGCCGAAACATGGAGACGCACCAAAGGACGGACATCTGCCGCCATGGTGCCATCCAGCCGCGCCACCAGTATCGCCTCGAATTTGGCACTCAGGCTGGCCATCACCTGAACAATGCGGGGGTCTACCGACCGCGCCACTTGCTCCACTCGCTCCAGCAGGGCGATTTTTTCTTCATTAGGGATAGAGGCCAACGGATCGGTTGGCTGATACAAGGACAGCCCATTGCGCCGCTGCCAGACCAGGCCCCGATTCTCACCCGGCTGATGGACAATGGCGCGCGCCGCGTCTGCAGCCGTCAGCAGCGCCTCGACGCCAATTTCATCCGAGTAGGCCAGGCCCTGACGCTCGCCCTGAATGGCGCGCACCCCTACCCCCTGCTCAATGGAATGACTCCCGTTTTTCACCACCCCTTCTTCGAGACTGAAGCCTTCGCTGCGACTGTACTGAAAGTACAGGTCGGCATCATCCAGCGCTCGATGAGACAGTCGGCCAAACACTTTTTCCAGCTCCCCTTCACTGATTCCGCCGGGAGTAAACAAGGTGGCACGCGCTATATCGAGGGTTGAAGCAGTCATATCATCCTTCCTTGAGAGTCTATGTCGTCAGTATGCGCCCAAGACGCCAATTAGAACAAGTCCAAATTTTAATTTCTTTAGAAGCGATCTGTAAACTCCACAAAAACGGCGCGGGCCAAAGTCGCGGCAAAGCCTCCAAGCCCTCTACCGTTTTTGTGGCCCTTCAGAAAACCTGCGCAAAATGATTGCACTGGCTATCTTATCCACACCTTGCAAACCATTTATCCACCTTTTCATCCACAATATGTAGTTGACAACAGCACCAGCAAGACTATATTTGGTGTGTGAGGTGTCTGGTAGGCAATTTGTTTTCCGGGTGCCCATTGCGTGACATAAACGCTTTTTCCAGGCCCTTTACGCCCAGCTTCGGAGTCTCAACATGCCCAATCCCGCCGCTCAAACAGTTGTCAGCAATCCTGCATACGATCCATCAGAAGCCAGTCATTACAAGGTCATCCGCCGCAACAATGCGATGGTTACCTTTGATGCCAGCAAAATTCATATTGCCATGACCAAAGCCTTTCTGGCCGTGGAAGGTGGTAGCGGTGCCGCCAGCGCCCGGGTGCGCGACCTCGTCACGCGCCTGACCGGGCAGGTCATTGAGGCTCTGCAAAGACGTCAGCCGGGTGGCGGCACCTTTCATATAGAAGACATTCAGGATCAGGTAGAGCTGGCCTTGATGCGGGCGGGCGAACACGAAGTCGCGCGTGCCTACGTACTTTACCGCGAAGATCGCGCCCGCGAACGCCGTCAACAGAGCGTTTCAGCCCCTCAGACGGACATACCGCAAATTCAGGTGAAATACCCGGACGGCACTCAGCAGGTGCTCGACCTGAAGCGTTTGCGGGCCGTCATTGAGGAAGCCTGCAGCGGCCTTGGCGAGGCCGTTTCCGTTGATACCCTGATGAACAACACCAGCAAAAATCTGTACGATGGCATCAGCGAAGATGAACTGTTTCAGGCCCCTATTTTGGCCAGCCGGGTCATGATTGAGCGCGACCCTGCCTATGCCTATGTTTCTGCCCGCCTGTTGCTGGACCGGGTACGCTGGGAAGTGTTGGGAGAAGCCGCCACCCAGACCGAAATGGCCGCACGCTATCCTGAATATTTCCGGGATTACCTGCAGACCGGCATCGCCCACGAACTGATTGACCCGCGCCTTGGTCAATATGATCTGGACCGCATTACGGCGGCGATCAAACCCGAGCGCGACCTCAATTTCCAGTATCTGGGGCTGCAGATTCTTTATGATCGTTATTTCCTGCATGTCCGCGAACGCCATATTGAACTGCCCCAGTCTTTCTGGATGCGGGTGGCCATGGGTCTGGCTGTCAATGAAGTGAATCGTGAAGAACAGGCCATCGCCTTTTATGAAGTGCTGTCCAGCTTCGATTTTGTCAGTTCGACCCCCACCCTTTTCAATTCAGGAACATTGCGGCCGCAATTATCGAGCTGCTTCCTGACCACCGTGGGCGACGATCTGGATGATATTTACGAGGCCATCAAGGAAAACGCCCTGCTCTCCAAATTCAGTGGCGGCCTGGGTAACGACTGGACACCCGTACGGGCACTGGGTTCTTTCATCAAGGGCACCAATGGTAAATCTCAAGGCGTGGTTCCCTTCCTCAAGGTGGTCAACGACACCGCCGTTGCCGTCAACCAGGGCGGCAAGCGCAAGGGTGCCGTCTGCGCCTACCTCGAAACCTGGCACATGGACATTGAGGAATTTCTTGAACTGCGCAAAAACACCGGCGATGACCGGCGCCGCACCCATGACATGAACACCGCCAACTGGATTCCTGACCTGTTTATGGAGCGGGTGGAAAGTGCTAGTGCCTGGACGCTGTTCAGCCCGAATGAAACGGCAGACCTGCATGATCTGACCGGCTCCGCTTTCCGGGAACGCTACGAACATTACGAGCGCATGGCAGATGCGGGTGAAATCGAACTGTACAAAAAAATCCCGGCCCTGCAGCTGTGGCGCAAAATGCTGACCATGCTTTTTGAAACCGGTCATCCCTGGATTACTTTCAAGGATCCCTGCAATCTGCGCAGCCCGCAGCAACACGTGGGTGTCGTACATAGTTCCAATCTCTGCACGGAAATCACCCTCAACACCAACGACAAGGAAATTGCCGTTTGTAATCTGGGCTCCGTGAACCTGATTGCGCACCTGAAAAATACCGCAATTACCGATCAGTCTGCCCTGCGCACCGACAGTACCCCCGAAGATCTGCTGGAACTGCTGGACACCGACAAGCTCAGTCGGACCATCCGCACCGCCATGCGCATGCTCGATAATGTCATCGACATGAACTACTACGCAGTGGCCAAAGCGCGCAACAGCAATATGCGGCATCGTCCTGTGGGTCTGGGTCTGATGGGCTTTTCGGATGCCCTGCTGGAAATGCGGATACCTTATGCTTCGGCAGCGGCTGTCGCCTTTGCTGACATCAGTCAGGAAGTGATTTCCTACTACGCCATTGAAGCTTCTGCTGATCTGGCGCAGGAACGAGGCAGTTACCCGAGCTTCCAGGGTTCGCTCTGGAGTCAGGGGATGTTGCCCATCGACAGCATCGAACTGCTGGCCGCCAGCCGCGAACACGGCGTTGACGTAGACCGCAGTGTTCGCCTCGACTGGAACGGGCTGCGGGACAAGGTTCGGAAAGGCATCCGTAACAGTAATTGTCTGGCCATCGCCCCCACGGCGACCATTTCCAACATTGTTGGCGTCAGCCAGGGGATTGAGCCCATATATCAAAACCTTTACGTCAAATCCAACCTGTCCGGCGAATTTACGGTGGTAAACAGCTATCTGGTGCATGATCTCAAACGTCAGGGACTCTGGGACGAAGTCATGGTCAATGACCTCAAATACTTTGACGGATCGGTTTTGCCCGTGGACCGCATTCCTGCCGCCCTCAAGCCGCTTTATGCCAATGCCTTCGAAACCGATCCGGAATGGCTGGTCGAAGCTGCTGCCCGTCGTCAGAAATGGCTGGATCAGGCGCAGAGTCTGAACCTGTATTTTGGTCAGCCGTCCGGCAAGAAAATTGATGAAACCTACCGTCTGGCCTGGAAACGTGGGCTCAAAACCACCTATTACCTCCGCTCGCTGGGAGCCACAGCGGCGGAAAAATCCACTGTACAAACAGGCACTCTCAATGCCGTGTCCGGCCACCAGCCCAAGGCCTGTGCCATTGATGATCCCACCTGTGAAGCCTGCCAATAAGCAGAGGAGAAATTGCCGTTATGTTGAATTTTGAAAATAGTCTGCGTCCCGAACCACTCCGCAGCAGCAGCCTGAATGATTTGCCGGAGTCTTTGCCGGAAGAGGAAAGCATGCGTTTCGCCCGGGTACGGGCCGAAGACAAGCGCATCATCAACGGCCGTGCGGATGTCAATCAACTGGTCCCTTTCAAGTATCAGTGGGCCTGGGACAAGTATCTGGCCGCCTGCGCCAACCACTGGATGCCTCAGGAAATCCAGATGTCTCGTGATATTGCCCTTTGGAAAGATCCCAAAGGCCTCACGGAAGATGAGCGCCGCATCGTCAAGCGTAATCTTGGTTTTTTTGTGACCGCTGACAGCCTCGCTGCCAACAACATTGTACTGGGCACCTATCGGCATATTACCGCGCCGGAATGCCGCCAATACATGTTACGGCAAGCCTTTGAGGAAGCCATTCACACCCACGCCTACCAGTATATTGTTGAATCCATTGGCCTGGATGAAGGTGAAATCTTCAATATGTACCACGAAGTACCGTCGGTGCGGGATAAAGATCAATTTCTGATGCCCTTCATCGACATCCTGGCCGACCCCAACTTCAAGACGGGCACACTGGAAAATGACCAGAAACTGCTGCGCTCGCTGATCGTTTTTGCGGCTATTATGGAAGGGACTTTTTTCTATGTCGGGTTCAGCCAGATTCTGGCCATGGGCCGACAGAACAAGATGGTAGGCGCTGCCGAACAATACCAGTACATTCTGCGCGATGAATCCATGCACTGTAATTTTGGTATTGATTTAGCCAATCAGATCAAGGTCGAAAACCCACAACTTTGGACAGAAACCTTCCAGCAGGAAATCATTGATCTGATCCGTCGTGGCGTGGAACTGGAATGCGCCTACGCCGACGACACCATGCCCCGTGGCGTGCTGGGTCTGAATGCCCCGATATTCAAGGACTACGTCAAATTCATCGGAAACCGGCGCTTAGTACAACTGGGCCTGCCCCAGCAATATCCGGGCGTACAAAACCCTTTCCCGTGGATGAGCGAAATGATGGATCTCAAAAAGGAAAAGAACTTTTTTGAAACCCGCGTGACGGAATATCAGACTGGCGGGGCGCTGAGTTGGGATTGATGGTGGGGTGGGCCATTGGTCGACACATAACGTGAGACTGATGCGACACATAAAATGAGACTCAAAGAGGCCAGCCAGCCAAACGTAGGCTGTCACGTCTTGTGAAGTGGCAGCAAAACACAAGAATATCGTCTCGTGCGTAATGTCGTACCATAATTCGAATGTCTACAGTGCAGCGTTTGCAGTCATTCACAGATAGCCTAGGAATGGCTATTATCGGCCAAATCCGCGCAGAAACCAGTCAACATCACTACTGATTGGCATCCACTATACATATTTTGTCTTAACTCATGGGTTCACCATATTAATCAAAATATTTCATACCCGAGATCCGTACATAATGATCGCCATGCCCATTAGGGCAACAAAACTACCAATAGTATCGGACAAATTTGGACGAATACCTTCGACAACTCTAAGCCAAACAATGGCAACAGCGATATACACCCCACCATATGCAGCATAAGTTCGCCCTGCTGACGTAGGATGCAGCATTAGTAACCACACAAAAATACCCAAAGAAAATGCCGACGGAATAAGCAACAAAAAAGGTTTCCCTTGCTTGAAAACTAGCCATGGAAGATAGCAACCGACAATTTCAGCTATTGCTGTAAAAACAAATAAAATAAAAGTTTTCAAAAATGATAAGAGAAAATTTAATGCCGAAATGTTGGTCATTTTGAATACCTTTAGAGAAGTTAAAATGCATTATAAATTCATTATGATATCAATATTCCAAAGAACTCATTACTGCATTATGAAGGCGCAAGACTGCTTCATGTACTTCTTGTTCATTTAGACTCCCAAAACCAAAACGTATGGCACTAACGGGCTGACTGAGCGAAGAAAAAGAATCAGCCGGAAGAAATTGAAGCTTTTGGCTGATTACCTCTTGCTGTAATCTCAGCATATTAACATCTTGATCAAATTGTAGCCATAAAGCTAATCCTCCCGTAGGCAAATTGAAAGTAATTTTCTTTGCTAAATATTTGTTGATGAGGTTTGCAAGAAAAATGCGACGTTCCGCATAGATTTTCATAACTTTTTTCGTATGGCTGCGGATATTTCCATTCTTCATCAGTTCAGCTACAGCAGCCTCCGTTACTGGATCACCTTGACGGTCTATAAGTGCCACCTGATTCGCAGCGCGTTCGATAAAAGTCTCAGGAGCAACTAAATAGCCAAGACGAAGAGATGGAGACAGTAATTTCGAGAGGGAACCGATGTAGATAACTTTACCCCAGCGATCAATGCTTGCAAGAGGTAGCATTGGACGATGCGTAAAATGAAACTCGTGGTCATAATCATCTTCAATGATCGCAAAGCCAAACTGTTCCGCCAAGGCTAACAACCTAAGCCGCCGTGGAGCTGGCATTAAAACCGTTGTAGGAAATTGATGGTGCGGTGTCACATAAACAGCACGTACATGCTTTCGGCGGCAAAGGGTTTCAAGCTCATCAACACACATTCCATTTTCATCCAATTTGATGCTGACAACTTCTGCTCCTGCACATCGAAATGCTTCGCGCGCTGGTGGATAACTTAACTCCTCAACGACCACAACATCACCTGGACGAATCAGAACACGCGCAGTTATGTAGATTCCCATTTGACTCCCACGCACAAGGCAGACATTATCCGTTTCCGCTGAGAGTCCTCGCTCATTACTAAGCATTGCCAGTACTTGCTGTCTAAGATTCAAACTCCCACGCGGATCTCCATACCCGAGCTGATTGCGACGTGATGCAGCAAATAAAGCTTTGCGCCACGCTCTTGACAGGTCTGCCACTGGGACCAAACGCGTATCAGGCGCCCCATCGTCGATTGTGAGAAAACCCGTCTTTCCAAAAATGAGTGGCACAATTGGTGTGCTATCAGAAAGAGGATAATCCGTTTGGCCTGCGACATGAGTACCTTGCGTCCTAAGGGCATCGATCTCTTTACCAGGAATCTCCGAAGAAACGAAAGTCCCTCTTGCTTTCTCAGGGGACAGCCAGCCTTGCGCTGTTAATTCATCATAGGCCACGATAACAGTCTTACGATTTATGCCAAGAATTTTGGCCAACTCCCTCGTTCCCGGCAGAGCACTTCCTGGTGCGATACGTCCCCGCTGTATTTCCTCAATGATAGCCTGAACAATCTGGCCAGCTACAGTGCCAGATCCACTGCGTACAGAAATGATCAAATCCCATGTCCTCAGCATATTTTTGCCCTCGAAGTAACTGGACCAGGAAAATTTTCAAAACTGGATGTTTAAGATGCCCCTTCATCCAACATAGCATGACATCGTTGGGTAAGGGAATTGTGATTTTCTATTTATAGCGTTCAAGGTGGTTTAACTTAGAGGGCAAGGCAATGAAACACACACAATTGAAGCACAACTGTTTAGGGTTCCGAGAATTATTAGCACAAAATATTGCCGTAATATCTCCTACCATGACTGCAGCACTAATCGTTCCAGTCATGTATGGCACATCAGGGGAATGGAGTTGGCTTTCTTATGCATTAGGCGCTGTAATGTTGCTTTTTGTAGCGTTCAACTTAAACCAGTTTGCAAAACGATCAAGCTCAACCGGTTCGATGTATGCCTATATTAGTCGAAGTTTAGGTTTGACCGCTGGGGGGATTGGAGGATGGTCACTAATATGGGCCTATCTTGGTATCGCTATGGCAGGCATAACAGGTTTTAGCGTATTTGCAAAAATATTATTGTCTATGGTTGGCATCACAGTACCAACTATCCTGCTCTTTGCGGTAGGAGCTTCATCTGCTTGGTTCCTGGCATGGAAAGACATAAGACTGTCTCAATTATTTACTTTTGTCCTTGAAGGTGTTTCAGTATTACTGATTACAATCTTATGCGCCATCGTGCTTGGTGAACATCATTTCATCATTGATACAGCCCAATTTAATTTTCACAAGTTTGACGTATCGAATCTAGGTCTAGGGATGGTGATTGCCATATTCAGCCTGGTAGGTTTTGAGAGTGCAACATCTCTGGGAGATGAAGCAAAAAGCCCGCTGAAAAATATACCTAGAGCAGTACTATGGAGTTTAATTAGTGCAGGAGCCTTCTTTGTATTTGTTACCTATGTAACAATCATTGGAACTCAAGGCTATAGTCAACCTCTAGCTCAAATCAGTGCCCCTCTAAATGTGATGGCGCAACTTGCAAACGTTGACCTGTTGAGTATCCCAATATCTTTGGGCGCAATGGCCAGTTTTTTCGCGTTAAGTCTATCGTGCATCAACGCAGGTTCAAGAGTGATGTATGCGATGAGTCGACATGGAATAATATCCAGCAAAATAAATAAAGTTCATGAAATCAATGCTACCCCACATTTTGCTGTTAATATTATGGCCGCAATAGCTTTTATAGTTCCGACTGCTCTGGTGATACTGACGCATCAATCAGCGTTTACAATTTTTGGTTGGGTAGGTACAATAGCTGCATTTGGTTTTCTTGTGGCCTATATTTTAGTCACACTAGGCGCTACAGTTTACCTAAAGCAACTAGGTGAATTGCGGGGCAAAGACAGAGTCATTCAAGGAATCGCACTAGTACTGCTCATGATTCCTACAATTGGTTCTGTTTATCCAGTACCACAAAGTCCAGTCAACTATTTTCCATATTTATTTCTTGGCTATCTGGTTATGGGTACCACCTGGAACTTGTTATACCACAGGAGAAACCCATCGGCAGCTCATGAGATAAGAATTGATCTTGATTCTTCACATGCACCTCTTACAGAAACAGAATGACCCAAAGGAGCAAAAAAATGGGTCAGCGCATGATACAGGCTACAGTTCAAAAGATCTGGACACTTTCTCCGCAAGTAAGAGGATTAAAGATTAAACCCTCAACAGCTTTAAAATTTGTTCCTGGCCAGTATATGCTGATCAGGTCAGCTGGAGGAGTGAGTAGACATTACTCCATCGCTCGTGCGCATCAACTTACTGGAAGTTTAGAATTTCACATAAAACTATGGCCAAACGGAAACTTTTCTGATCAAGTATTAAGCTATCTCCGTGAAGGAGATAAACTAGAGATATCGAGACCATGTGGAGCATTCTTTTTTCCTGATGGGAATGATCCTATTATTATGTTGGCAACAGGTACTGGTATCGCACCATTTCACGCGATGTTGGAGAGGCATTTATCATCAAGCGGTCACCGACAGATTAATCTTTATTGGGGAGTTCGTTCCAGAAATGATTGTTACCTTGCTGAACAGTTAAAGACTTGGCGAGCACTATACCCAAGTTTCCAATCACAATGTGTCGTTTCATCCCTTGGTATGGGCCACATCCAGGATTTAGCTGTAAATGAACAGTTAAATCCTGGTAATACCATTGTTCTTGCCTGTGGTAGTGGAGCGATGATTAACGATGCTTATAGAGTGTTCGTCCAAGAATCCACAAAGCCGGTAAAGGCGTTTTTTTCGGACATATTCAACGCTGCAGAAGACTCATCGGAGGTGCCACCTAAGCTAGATAATACATTACCCACCGTTTCATTAAATATAGATGGACAGGAACTCACCGTGAGTTCAGGTGGAACTCTTATTAATGCCCTTCGCTCAAGCGCTCAACCAATTCTGTCTGTCTGTGGAGGTAAGGCATCCTGTGGTACCTGTTTAGTAGAAATTGATAGAAAGTGGGTTGAAAAACTACCAAAAGCCAGTAAAAAGGAGGAAAGACTTTTAGCAATATTACCAAATGT
Source organism: Acidithiobacillus sulfurivorans (assembly GCF_018853815.1). GTDB lineage: Bacteria > Pseudomonadota > Gammaproteobacteria > Acidithiobacillales > Acidithiobacillaceae > Acidithiobacillus > Acidithiobacillus sulfurivorans. Next base: position 78,774 of record NZ_JAAOMP010000096.1, read on the forward strand.
CACTAGTGCTAGTAGATTGGCATGTCAAATTGATTTAACTACAAACCTAAATGGATTGACACTTTGCATCCATGATACGGTTTGAATCTGGACAGGAGAAATATGATGAACGCAGTTTTAAAGAAATATGATCTGGAAAAATCTGGGCAGCACTTTGTTTATGATGAAATGTTGAAAGTACGAGATATGACTCGGGCAGCACTCCATGAAATCGCTGCTGCTTGCCATCCCGGGATGCTTGAAGAAGATGCCGTAGATATGGCCAAAGATATTCTTGCTAAAAAAAATATGCTTAGAGGATGGCATGATGTTTATGTGAGGTTTGGTTCCAATACTACAAAGACATTTGGAGCTGACTCTGATCCTGGTGTGAGGCTAGGTGATGATGATATTATGTTTATAGATATCGGTCCGGTATTTGAAAAGTGGGAAGGAGATGGCGGAGAAACTTTTGTATTTGGTAACGACGAAGATATGAAACGTTGCGCTGAAGATGTGCGCAAATTGTTCCATATTGTTAGAAAAGAATGGCAAATTGAGCACGTTAGCGGTAGAGATTTATACGATTTTGCCGAGATTGAAGCGAAGAAATTGGGGTGGGAGTTAAACTTGGATCTGTCTGGCCATCGTATTTCCGATTTTCCACATTCTGTTATTTATGATGGTCCTCTAGCAGAAGTCGACTTTACTCCGTCCGCGTTGTTATGGGTGTTGGAAATTCACATTCGCCATCCTCACAAACCTTACGGTGCGTTTTTTGAAGATATGTTATTAGGTGATGATCATTTTCTGGTGTAAAGAATTCCGTGGCCGCATTTTTCGCTTTCAATGCGATATTTGTGGCCAGGGTAATATATCTGCATTATCATGAAATTAAATATTGTGATTTAATCTATCGCTCAAATATTAACCTTAAATTTATTGTGGAGATTTTGCTGATGCATATTCATGTTTTACAGCATGTTGAGTTTGAGGGGCTCGGAAGCATTGCAAATTGGATTACCAAAATCAATGCACAGTTGACATGGACGCGCTTTTATGCAAACGACATCTTACCGTCTTTGTCTGGAATTGATTTGCTGATTATTCTCGGTGGACCAATGAGCATCCATGATGAGGATGAGTACCCATGGCTAATAGATGAAAAAAAGTTCTTGTCCATAGCGTTACATAATGAAACTGCAGTTCTGGGAATCTGTCTAGGTTCACAATTGATTGCCACTGTCTGTGGTGCTCAGGTTTACCCTGCTTCGCATAAAGAAATTGGCTGGTTCCCAATTTACGGAGTAGAGACTGACAAAAAGATGTTTAGGTTACCCAACCAGCTTGAGGCCTTTCATTGGCACGGAGAAACCTTTGATTTGCCTACAGGCTCACAACGATTAGCCTATAGTGCATCCTGTGATAATCAAGCATTCCAAATAGGTACCAAGGTAATTGGTCTTCAATTTCATCTGGAATCCACTCAATCCAGCATAAATGCTATTGTTCCTCATTGTGATGACGAACTAATTCCTGATCAGCCCTATATTCAAAGTGCCGATCAACTATATAATACTCCTTCAGATTGTTTTTTCACAATCAATTCGCAAATGTATTCAATCTTAGAGTATTTAACATCTAAGTAGCGTCTAACAAAAAAGACGGCGTTTATTAGAAATCCATCGATGAAAATATGAGCCAATCAGTGGAATCTAGTGCCATTATTTGCCAGCATTAGCGATGATTTTAAATAGATTCTTTAGTTAGTGCAAGTGAACTTTCGATCTTTGGTGATAAGAGGCAAAGTGCTACATTTTATCTGGCGTTCCGTGCAGGCTTTGCCTACTTGCTCTGATAATATTCGCTGACAGTGATCTCAACTCATCAACGTGAGGGCCCATTCTAAGGTGAATTTTAGGATGCGAGGACTCCGACTCATCAATACTTTCTTATCTACCTAACGTAAATTCAACTACACTAACGGTGAGTGCAGCGTAACATTCCAGATTGCAAATAATTAAACCCATTGTCATCCCCAATCACCCCAATCATGAATACTAGTCGGATGACGTCATTTGCTTTCCGCTGCTGAATGACCGCTTCCAGTCTAAACCTGAAGTTCACTCCGCATAATACTACCCCAGTGGTCTGGTGATCACAATCTGGAACAGTAGTCCATTTCTTAACAAGTTGTGTTGCTGATCTCCTGTGCCCGTACTATATCCTATCGATAAGGGCTTTAGCCTTTCTCTTATCAATATCTGGGTCAGTCTTCTGGCTATACTCCACTGCCGCAAGATCATCCCCACGCTTTCGATTTTGCCGTGGTTCCAGGGCCTCAATAAGTATTGCTTCCAATGCAGGAATCAGCTTTTCCGCTGGATATGACGCTGGCATAACCCCAATACTGCCGGTCTCGGATACAGGAAGCAGACCGAACCACGAAAACCGATCCCATCTTGTAGCCATACGATCAGTAGTATGCTCGTAAAGTCGTCGCCCTAAGGGACGGTCTGTGCTACGTCCAACGTAAATAACCTCTCTGCCGTCATACAGTAGATAGATGCCAATTTGTCTGCAGAAGTCCACTGAGTCAGCGCCTATCTGTTGGACCCCGTAAAGTTTAGGCATTGCATTCCATTCTACATTGTCACGGCGCCAGAACATCCCGAAAGAAGTGATAATATCATATTGATATTCATCCACCTCAGCGTTTGCATTCTCTGCACCTTGGGGAAAAGCTGCTGGATTCTCACCAATCATACTCTTTAACGCAAAAACGCCCCGATCCACTCGCACGTATGGCGAATCTGAGCCCTCATGTTTGATAGATCGAGATATCTGAGCGTTCACAGTAGCCGCTGGAGTAGCGCCCATATTGATCCTAAGTTTTCTTTCTACAATACGCTCCGCAATGTCAGTGTAGTGTAACGGCATAGATGATTCCGCCAATACCTGATCTATGACAGCGCGCCATTTCTTGTCCGTTACGCTCATCCTTATTCCCTTTGCCGTGCATCATACAAATACCGCTGAAACCCGCTGAACACTTCCCTTACCTGTACTGGGGTGCCCAGCTCCGCAAACGCATCGGCGATAGCGTTATGGTACTTCAGCCGGAGTAGAGGCGATAATTTTTCGGTATCCAGTTCCGCATCCCCCACTTTCACATACTGCGTCAGCACAAAGTCCAGAAAGGCCCGCTGTTTGTCAGTGAACTGTTGACCCATACTCTGCTTGGCGTGTTCAGCCCGCTCTGATCTGGGAACCGGTTGCAAGGCAAAGGCCACATAGGCCAGCACGTCATAGAGATCACTATTCTGCGCGTCGATGATTTGCTGCATCTCCATGAGCAGTTCCCGGTTGTAGCCTTTCTCGGCCAGTCCCTGCAGAAAGCTCTTCCGCGTCTCAGGATCGCTCCATATCTGACGAAGCGCATCCTCATCCTTGAAGAACTCCGGCAGTGTGCCAAAAAGCCCTTCCAGAAACTGCGCTGCCGTTACGGGATTGCCATCGGGTCCGAAATAGATGGTGGAAGATATGCTCTGGATGCTGCGCTCCTTCCCATCCCGCAGTTTTACCCGGATTTTGACGGGCCGCTCGGTCGGCGGTAGAGGTAGACGGGGTTCCCGCACTTCGCTGCTTCTCCCTGTGGATTCCGCTTCCAGCGGCTCGCCATCCCATTCTGGATCACCAAAATGATGATGCGCCTTCACGAAGTCATAGACGGTGAAAAAGTCCTTCCCCTCATACAGCCGGGTGCCCCGACCGATGATCTGTTTGAATTCGATCATGCTGTTGATTTGGCGAAGCAGAACGATATTGCGAATGTTCCGGGCATCGACGCCGGTGCTCAGCTTTTGGCTGGTGGTCAGGATGGTGGGGATATTCTTTTCGTTGTCCTGAAAGTCTTTCAGATACTGATCACCCATGCTGCCGTCATTGGCCGTCACGCGGACACAGTAGAGGGGGTCGGTGCTGGTTTTTTCCTGATTGATGATGTCCCGCACCATGGCAGCATGTTCCTGATTGGCACAGAACACCAAGGTCTTCTCGCGATGGTCGATCTGGCTCATGAAGAGCTTTACCCGATAGCGTTCCCTCTCGGGGATGACGATTTTGCGATTGAAGTCCTTTTCCAGATAGGTCTTGCCGCGCTGGATTTCGCCTTCGAGGAGATCATCATCGGGGGTGTATATGTATTCGTCGATGGTGGTGGCGAATTGCTTGACCTTGAAAGGGGTCAGAAAACCGTCATTGATGCCGTCCTTGAGGCTGTAGATATAGACCGGCGCGCCAAAGTACGCATAGGTGTCCACGTTGTCCCGGCGCTTGGGTGTGGCGGTGAGGCCCAACTGTACCGCAGGCGCAAAGTATTCGAGGATGCCGCGCCAGCTGCTTTCGTCCTTGGCGCCGCCTCTATGACATTCATCGACCACGATGAAGTCGAAGAAGTCCGGTGGATAGTCCCCGAAGTACGGTGTCTCACCGGGGCCACTCATGAACGTCTGGAAGATGCTGAAAAAGATACTGCCGTTGGTGGGAACACGGCCTTTCTTGCGGATATCCTCAGGGGCAATCCGCACCAGGGCATCTTCGGGAAAAGCGTTAAAGGCATTGAATGCCTGATTGGCGAGAATGTTCCGGTCGGCCAGAAACAGAATACGCGGTCTGCGGCTGGGTTCGCGGGAGAGGTTCCAGCGGGCCTGAAAGAGCTTCCAGGCGATCTGGAAGGCGATGAAGGTTTTGCCGGTGCCGGTGGCCAGCGTCAGGAGGATGCGCTCCTGTCCCTGCGCAATAGCTTCCAGGACACGCTGTACGGCGGTCTCCTGATAATAGCGGGGTTGGAATGATCCCCCGACACTTTCAAACGGAATGGCGGCAAAATGATCCCGCCAGGTGTTTTCTACGACATGGGTTAGATTCCAGAGTTCTTCGGGGGAAGGATAACAGGGTAGTTCACCTTCCGAACCCATTTCCATGTCCATCCCATAGAGGGATTGACCGTTGGTGGCATAGGTGAAGCGTATGGCCATCTTCAGGGCGTATTGCTTCGCCTGCATCACCCCCTCGGTATGGGGCAGATCGAGACGCTTGGCTTCGACGATGGCGAGCTTCTCGTTGCGGTACTCCAGCACGTAGTCGGCAATCTCGGGTTTGCCGCGTTGCCCTGCGCCCTGGAGTCGCCCCTGAGTGATCCGGTACTCCCGCAGTACCCGGCTACCTTCCACCACACCCCAGCCAGCGGCCTTGAGGGCAGGATCTACCAGTTGGGCGCGGGTGTCGGCTTCGTTCATGGCGGAGTCCTATAGGTCGCCGTTGAAGGCTTGGTGTAGGAGGGATTGCTTCAGTTCATCGAGGGCGACGAGTTTTTGCTGGTAGATGAATTCGAGGTGTTGGGTTTCTTCATGTAAATCGTCAAATATGGATACAATTTCTTTCTGGCTACTTAATGGCGGGAACGGGAAATATTGGCTTTCAAAAGTCGCCAGGTTTATGTTATCTTGCGCGCTTCCTTTTCCCAGAAGCTGCAAGCGAGATTTGAAACTAGTAAGCAGATATTCTATATATTTATTGGTGGATATTTTTTCGTTGGCGACTAATCCAATAATGCTATCTGGGAAGCAAGCGTCAAAATCTAGGATGCCTGTCTCCGCAATGTTTGCTGCAATGGTTATGCAAAGAGTTCCTTTAGGCCAAAGTTTGCTCTGCGCCAGACCTGCATCGTTATAAGTTTGATCGTAAGAAGTGATTAGATGGCTTGAGTTGCGCACGTCTCCAGTTTGAATGAATGGAAAGTTTCCGCCGTAAAGCTTAGGATCGTTACGGGGCCGATGTTTTGATTTTCCACGTCCAAATTCCATGGCCACATCACCTAACCGCCGATCCACCCACCCTTCACCCCGCTGCGAAAACACCGCATTCAGATGGCTCGCAAAGACCTCGCGGGCATTCTGGAGATTCTTCTCGGCGTTCGCCTTTGCGATTGCTATGCCTTCAAAGGCTTCGTCGAGGATGGCGACGATGCGGCGCTGTTCGGGGAGGGGGGGGACTGGTAACACCTGGTTTCGTAAAGCATTCAAATCAAGATGAGGAATAGCTGACCCTGTTTTAGAAGAATTAAATTTTTCAAACATCAATTCCAGAAAATATATAAGGAATTTGGTTTCAATGTTATTACCGTGAACAATTTTTGCCATGGTTGATGATAATATGCCATCAAATCCAATAAATGTCTCACCGGAATTAGATCCGTCACAAATAATAATGATCTCATCAGCAGTTACTGGAATTGAATTCTTATCCTCAATAAATGCGAAATCTGTAGGTTCTGCCCCACGGAGATATTTTGCGACAAGGTAGGGATTTACGTTCGGTTCTTTTGTGTTCGTTAATCTTGGTTTCCTGCCCTTTTTAAGGTCGCAGATTCCTCCAAATTTTTCGATGCGCCACCCCTCCCTCACAGCAGCCCCCGAATAGCTGCCAGCACCTCAGCACTCTCGGCATCCAGTGCAGCAATCTCATCCAGAATCTCTTCCGGGCTGCGCAGCACCTTCTCATCACCGCCATTGGGATTCTTGGCCGACAGGTCATAGGTACGGGTGTCGATTCCGGACACATCTACCGACCATGACTGCGGCGAGTCGGCCTTGGTCTTCTGCAGTTCGACAAACTCAGCCAGATCGTTGTCATTGAGGGGGTTCGTCTTCCCCATGTTCCGTCCGGGGTTGAGCTGGTAGTACCAGACCTTGCGGGTCGGTGCGCCCTTGTCAAAAAACAGCACCACGGTTTTTACACCCGCCCCCTGAAAAGTCCCGCCCGGCAGATCCAGTACCGTATGCAGGTTACAATCTTCCAGCAGCAGCTTGCGCAAACTGACCGAGGCATTATCCGTATTGCTCAGGAAGGTGTTTTTAATGACCACACCGGCCCGGCCACCTGCTTTCAGCATACGGATAAAGTGCTGCAGAAATAGAAAAGCCGTCTCGCCAGTCTTGATAGGGAAATTCTGCTGAACCTCCTTGCGCTCTTTACCGCCGAAGGGTGGATTCGCCAGCACCACATCCACCCGGTCTTTCGGCTGGATATCCATGAGATTCTCGGCCAGGGTGTTGGTATGGACGATATTCGGCGCATCGATGCCATGCAGGATCATGTTCATGATGGCGATGACGTAGGCCAGGCTCTTTTTCTCTTTGCCGAAGAAGGTACGCTCCTGCAGCGTCTGCATGTCGCCGGTGGTCAGTCCCGGCTGGGCCTTGAGATAGTCGAAGGCCTCACAGAGAAAGCCCGCAGAGCCCACGGCGCCGTCGTAAATCTTCTCGCCGACTTTGGGCGCTACCACCTGCACAATCGCCCGAATCAGGGGACGGGGCGTGTAATATTCGCCGCCGTTACGACCGGCATTCCCCATGTTCTTGATCTTGGCTTCGTAAAGGTGCGATAGCTCATGCTTCTCCGTCTGGGATCGGAAGCGCAGACCATCAATGATCTCCACGATCTCTCGCAGGTTGTAGCCACTTTGAATCTTATTTTTGATCTCGCTGAAGATCTCACCGATCTTGTACTCAATGGTATTGGAACCAGTAGCCCGGTGTTTAAAGCCTGAGAGATACGGAAACAGCCGGATATTCACAAAGTCCCGGAGGTCGTCCCCGGACATGGCCTTGTGGTGGTCCATCCTGCCATCTGCCGTTTTGGGCGCCGCCCAGTGCTCCCAGCGGAAGGCATCCTCCAGGATGAAGGTGTAGGGACGGCCTTCCAGCTCCGCCTCCATGGCCCGGTCCTGCTCCAGGGCGTCCAGGTACTTTAAAAACAGCAGCCAGGAGGTCTGTTCGGTGTAATCGAGTTCGCTGGAGGAGCCTGCATCTTTGTGGAGGATGTCATCGATATTCTTGAAAGCCTGCTCGAACATGCGTGTCTCTTGCGGTCAGTGGTTGTTATGTATGTGAATTGAATATAAGGCATTGGAGGCACGGCGGGAAGGCGTGCGGTGGAATATTCCCAACAATACCATTGCGCAAATTGTACAGCCCCCAATCACGTAACTTTCGATCTCGCTCATACCTTAAAACCCTCCGGTCTGATGCCAAAAGGCACACATTTGGGTTATACTGTAGATCATGAAGCCGATCAACTGGAATCCTGATAAAAACCAACAGCTTATTTCAGAGCGTGGGGTTTCGTTTGAGGACATCGTTTTCTATTTACAGCAAGGCGCATTACCGGACTTCGGGATTTAATGGCTAACAAAGCATTCCAGCGGACGCAAAAATCACGCCGCTGAATTTTCCCGTTGGGCAAACACATGATGAACCAACACCGAATAGCGATGCGTCAACGCGCTTCGGCAAGAAAAAATTTCGGCCATGAAGTCGCCTTAAAATTCAGCAGAGCGTGCTATATTTGACAATGAAAGGCAGGGATAAGCACGATCCCGCCATGAGGAGATCAACATGAATATGACAACCGCCATGAGTACCGCAGAAATTCTTGAAAAAGCCCATGAACGCGCCAAAGCTGCAGGCAAACGCCATGCCGGTGATATGACGCCTGCAGAAGCCCATGCGTTGCTCCGTGAGCATCCCGACGCCGTACTGGTGGATGTTCGCTCACATCCGGAGCTGGATTTCGTGGGTATGGTTGAAGGGGGTAAACATATTCCCTGGCAGAACTATCCCGGCATGACGCCCAATCCGGATTTTGACCAGCAGATCAAAAAAGAAGTAACGCCCGACAATTTCCTGCTGCTTCTATGCCGTACCGGTGGCCGTTCGCTGGCGGCTGCCGAGCATCTGGCCAGCTTGGGTTATCATCACTGCTACAACATTCTGGGGGGCTTTGAGGGTAAGCAGGACCACCAGGGTCAGCGCGGCAAAGTCGAGGGCTGGAAAGCCAGCGGCCTGCCGTGGAAACACAAGTAAGGCCGCGCAGAAGCTACCAGACCGGGGCAGATTGATTCAGCTTTGACAGGCCGGGCAGAACAGCGCGTTTTTACCACCCACTGACAGGGTTTCGAGGGCGCCGCCGCAGCCAGGGCACTGGTTGTCTTCCCGGTGCCGGGTGAGAAAGGTTTTGGGTAGCAGATTGGTTTTGGCCTGACAGCGTACCGCCCGGTCCAGCACCTTGGGAATCTGCTCCAGAAAACGGTCGCGCTCTTCGTCCGTCAGGCTGGGCGCGGTACGATCAGGACGCAGGCGCGCCTGATACAAGATTTCGTCGGCCCATACCGCACCAATACCCGGCGCAAAAGCATCATCCAGAAGAATATTGCGCAAGGCACTGCGGCGGCGAGACAGCGCCTCACGCAAAACCGCCAGCCCTTCACCATGCACCATCAAAGGATCGGGTCCAAGCTTGGTCAGAAAATCCACATCGCTGTTTTCGTCGAGCATACGCAGGCGATTACCTAACTGCGTTCCATGCAGACGTAAGCGCTGATGACCATTAATCTGAATTTCCAGAACGGCCCGCGCTTCTTCTTCGCTTTCTGCCTGGGCAGGCCCCCGCTCCAATTCGGCACTGAGTTCACCACCCAGCTGCATGGCCAGAATATCTTTGCGCGCCAATTCCAGAAACAGGTACTGACCATAGCGATGCAAATCGGTAATTGGTTTGCCCTTGAAAGAGGCTTCTTCAATGCCCGCGCCATCGGTCAGCAACTCGCCTTTGGCGTTGTGCACCTGCATGACATTGACCCGCTTGTTCAGGATGTTGCGACGTAATTTTTGTTTCAGTAATTCCAGTTCTGGCAATTCAGCCATGTTTTCTCCAAATTCGATATTTTAATTGCTGTCAGGGGTTAGTCTAACCTGCATGGGACCATGCGCCAATGGCAGGAGACCGTTCCTCGCGCTGGAACATTGCGCCACTCGGGTGCCTGTGGCAACCTTTGTGCCACTTCAACAAATCGGGCTGAACAACAGAATTCATGGATATTCCCGCCTATTCCCCCCAAGACCTTGAGCCGGCAGTGCAAAAACGCTGGCAAGACCAGCAGTCTTTCCGCGCACCCAGCGTGCCCGGCAAGGAAAAATTCTATGCTCTGGCGATGTTTCCGTATCCTTCGGGACAACTGCATATGGGCCATGTGCGCAATTACAGTATTGCGGACGCCATCGCACGTTATCAGCGCATGCGCGGTAAGGATGTCCTGCAACCCATGGGCTGGGATGCCTTTGGTTTGCCTGCCGAAAATGCGGCTCTCAAAAATGGTCTGGCCCCGGCCGAGTGGACCATGGACAACATTGCCCATATGCGCGGGCAGTTGCAGCGGCTGGGATTATCCTATGACTGGTCACGGGAATTAGCGACCTGCACCCCTAACTATTATCGCTGGGAACAATGGCTGTTCCTCAAGCTCTGGGAAAAGGGTCTGGTTTACCAGAAACTCAGTACCGTCAACTGGGATCCGGTTGACCAGACGGTTCTGGCCAATGAACAGGTGGTAGATGGTTGCGGCTGGCGCTCCGGCGCCCCCGTCGAGCGGCGCGAAATTGTTCAGTATTTTTTGCGCATTACCGCCTACGCCGAAGAATTACTGGAGGGTCTGGACACCCTGAATGAAGGCTGGCCGGAACAGGTGCTGACCATGCAGCGCAACTGGATCGGGCGCTCTGAGGGGGCGGAAATTCATTTTCCCCTGGCGAGCGGAGAAGGGGTTATCAAGGTCTTTACGACGCGCCCCGACACCCTGATGGGCGCCACTTATCTGGCCGTAGCGCCAGAGCATCCGCTGGCCCTGCAGGCAGCAGAGCAGCATCCGGATCTGGCTGAATTTCTGGAGCGTTGCCGGCATGGCTCGGTTTCGGAAGCCAGCATCGAAACCCAGGAAAAAGAAGGACATCCTCTCGGCCTGTTCGTCAAACATCCCTTGACCGGCGCTGAACTGCCGGTCTGGACGGCCAACTTTGTGCTGATGGGTTATGGAGAAGGGGCCGTGATGAGTGTGCCCGCCCATGACCAGCGTGACTTCGAGTTTGCCCAGAAATATAAGCTGCCCATCCAGATGGTCATTGCGGCAGAATCTGCGCCGGTTGAAGCTGCGGCCATGACCGAAGCCTACACGGGTGCCGGGACTTTGGTGCATTCGGGAGACTTCAACGGTCTGGATAGTGTGCAGGCTAAAACCCGTATCACCCAGGCCGTTGCCGAACGGGGTCTGGGCCAGAAAACCATCAATTACCGTTTGCGGGATTGGGGAATTTCCCGTCAGCGTTACTGGGGCACACCTATCCCCATGATTCATTGTGAACATTGTGGCGTGGTCCCGGTTCCTGAGCAGGACTTGCCGGTCGTGCTCCCCACCCATTATCAACTCAAGGACCCCCGCTCTCCCCTGCTGGATGATCCGGAGTTTCTGAATGTGCCCTGTCCGCGCTGTGCGGCTCCGGCCCGACGCGAAACCGATACCATGGATACTTTTGTGGAAAGTTCCTGGTACTACGCCCGTTTCGCCTGTCCTGATGCTGATACCATGCTGGATGCGCGCGCCACCCAGTGGTTACCGGTGGACCAATATGTGGGCGGGGTGGAACACGCCGTACTGCATCTTCTTTATGCCCGTTTTTTCAATCGCTTGCTGCGGGATGTGGGGTTGTTGCCTGCAGATGCTGTTCATGATGAACCCTTCAAGCAGTTGCTCACTCAGGGCATGGTGCTGAAAGACGGCAGCAAAATGAGTAAATCCAAGGGGAACACCGTTGATCCTCAAGGACTCATTGATCGCTATGGAGCGGATACTGCCCGTCTTTTTATTTTGTTTGCGGCACCACCTGAACAACATCTGGAGTGGTCTGATGCGGCTGTCGAAGGGGCGCATCGTTTTCTGAGCCGCATCTGGCGTCTGGTCCATGAATATGGGGCAGAGAATCTGATGGTACCGGCAGAATTGTCTGACGAGGCGCAAGATCTGCGTCGCGCTGTTCATCAGTGCATTGAACGCGTCAGCCGCAATATGGAAGGTCGTTATCATTTTAATGTGGCCATTGCCGCCATCATGGAACTGAGTAACAGCCTCATGAAAGTCGGTGCCGATGCGTCCACGGACTTGCGTGCCGTACTGGGCGAGGGATTGCGTGCCATTGTGCTGATGCTCTCGCCTTTTGCTCCGCACCTGACCGAAATACTTTGGGAAGTATTGGGCCAGAAAAGCAATATCATCCATACCCCCTGGCCCGGCGCCGACCCCGAGGCGCTCAAGTCGGACACGCTGACCCTGGTCATCCAGGTCAACGGGAAATTGCGGGAACGCATGGATTTTCCGGTCGAAGCGGACAATAACGCCATCGAAAAGGCAGTGCTGGCCAGCCCCGCCATGCAGCGTCATCTGGAAGGTAAAACCGTGCGCAAAGTCATTGTCGTGCCAGGCCGTCTGGTTAATCTGGTGCTGGGATGAAGACATGGCGCCAGCGTGGCATTTACGGGTTGATGAGCCTGCTTCTGCTCGCGCTGGCAGGCTGCGGGTTTCATTTGCAGACAGGATCAACCGTTCCGGCCAAGTTGCAGGGGATGCGTGTCTCTGGCAGCGGTCCCAGTGGCGGCGCCCTGGCCACAGCCGTTCACCGTGAATTGCAGCGCGACGGCAATTTCAGTCGTGCGGATGGTCCTGTCCTGCAAATTGATAATGCCTATGTCTCGCAAAGGATTATCAGCATCAGCCCCAGTAGCGGCGTGGCTCTGGAATTTCTGGATACCCTCCATGCGCAATTCAGCGTCATGGATCATCAGAAAAAAGCCATCCTCCCCGTCCAGTCGCTGCTGGTGGAAAACAGTTTCAGTTATAACAGCGGAAATCCTCTGGCTACCAATGAGCAACAGATTCGCATGGAAAGATTGCTGATGGAGCAGGGTGCCCGGCAGATTCTCCGGCGGGTTCTGAACAGCCCGGTCGTCCGTCAGTCCGGCGGCTGAGATGCGACTCAAGCCGGGGCAGTGGTCAGGACACCTGCAGGGTAAGCTGGCGTCCGTCTACGGTTTGTTCTCTGATGAACCGCTGCTCTTGCAGGAGGCTGAAGAAGCACTCTGGAAGGTTGCTGCAGAACAGGGTTTTGCCCAACGACAGCGACTGAATCATTCCCCCGCCCCTTGGGATGCGCTGCGGGATGAGCGGGATGCTGGCTCGCTGTTCGCTGAACAACGCCTGCTCCTCCTGCGTCTGGACAGCATCAAGCTGCCCAAGGAAGGCGTCAGCGCCCTGCAGTACTGGCTGGCTTCGCCGCCCCCCGATGCCCTGCTCGTTTTCAGCGGTCCGCGCCCCGATGCCAGCGTCCAAAAAACGCAATGGTTCAAGGCCCTGGAAAGTCACGGCCAGACCCTATTGTTGTATCGCCCCGAAGGCGCAGACTGGATCCACTGGATAGAACAACGCCTCAAACTGCAAAAAATGTCGGCAGATCACGAGGCCATCCAGTTGCTGGCGGATCTGAGTGCGGGCAACCTCGGGGCCTGCCATCAGGCCATTTTACGGCTGCAGCAGATTTATCCGGGGCAAGCGGTGGATGTTGCGGCTATTCGTAACGTACTGGCCGACAGCAGTCAGTTCAATATTTATGACCTTGCTGATGCGACGCTGCGCGCCGAACCGACGCAAATTCTGCGCATTATTGATCGTCTGCGCAGTGGGGATGGTGAACCGGCTCTTTGTCTCTGGGCACTCCACAAGGATTTGCGGATACTGGCGGAATTACGCGCCGCCCATGTGGACGTTGATCAGGTTTTTCGCCAAAACCGGGTGTTCCCTCCCCGCCAAAACTGGTTCCGCGCGGCGGCGCGGCGTTTGACGGGTCATAGCCTGCTGGCGGGCATCCGTGAATGCCTTGAAATTGACGCCCGCATCAAGGGTCAGGACCCCACTCCGGTCTGGCCCGCCCTGACCGATTTATGCCTGCGAATTGCCGGATCGGCTTGAGAACGGCACAATAGAGCCAATATCCGCGCGAATGAATCCCCATTGGCAGGTCATATATTGCCCGACATGGAAGGTTCTGCGCTGAACTCATGTCAGCCAGACTGACACGAAGGAGGAGACTGATGATGGATTTGCACCAGGAAATGGAAAAAATTGGCGAACGGGCCCGCAGCGCCCAACGACGCTTGCAAAGCGCCGATAGTGCCGCCAAGGACCAAGCCTTGCGCCTGATGGCAGAATTTTTACGGCGTGATGCCGATAATCTGCAGCGCGCCAATCGCAAAGATCTGCGCAGTGCTGAAGAGGCGGGCAAGGATGCCGCCTTTATTGACCGTTTGCGACTGGATGAGACGCGCATTGAAGCGATGGCCCAGGGCCTCGAAGAAATTGCCGCACTTCCCGATCCTGTTGGTGAAATCACGGATTTGCGTTATCGCCCCAGCGGCATCCAGGTTGGTCATATGCGGGCGCCGCTGGGTGTGATTGCCATGATTTACGAGTCACGTCCCAACGTCACGGCTGATGCCGCCGGTCTCTGCGTCAAGTCGGGCAATGCGGTCATTTTGCGCGGCGGTTCGGAATCCCTGCACAGCAACATGGCTATTGCCGAACGCTTGCGGGCGGCTTTGGGTAAGGCGGTATTGCCTCTGGATCTGGTGCAATACGTCAACACGGCAGACCGGGAAGCCGTCGGTGTGCTGATCAGCATGGATGCTCATGTCGATGTGATCATTCCGCGCGGCGGCAAAGGGCTGATTTCCCGCATCAAGGCCGATGCCACAGTGCCGGTAATTATGCATCTGGACGGTAACTGCCATGTTTACGTTGATGCCGATGCGGATGCCCGCAAAGCGCTGAAAGTGGTGGTCAACGCCAAAACCCAAAGACTGGGCACCTGCAACACCGCCGAAAGCCTGTTGATCCACAAGGATCGAATGGAAGATTTGCTACTTCCTATAGTCGCGGCGCTGCAGGAAAAAGGCATCGAAGTCCGGGCCTGCGAACGGAGCTTGCCACGCCTTTCAGGTGCCGTGGCAGCTACGGAAGAAGATTACGGTACGGAGTATCTGGCGCCCATCATTTCCCTCAAAATCGTCGACGATCTGGACGCGGCCATAACCCACATCAATCGCTATGGGTCCCAGCACACCGAATCCATCCTGACTGAAAATTATACCCACGCCCGCCGCTTTTTGCGCGAAGTCGACGCCAGCTCGGTGATGGTCAATGCCTCCACCCGCTTCGCAGATGGATTTGAATATGGTCTGGGGGCGGAAATTGGCATTTCCACCAATCGTCTGCACGTTCGTGGTCCGGTTGGTCTGGAAGGGCTGACTTTGCAAAAATGGATTGTATTGGGAGACGGCCATATCCGCCCCTGAAGCACCCACAGCGGCACTGCAAAAATTGCTGGACGTTCTGGCTGATGCCGAGTGCGTTAACGATGCGGGAGAACCCACGGCCCTGCTTCAGGAAGCTGAGCATTGGGGGATCCCCCTGCGCCAGACTGCAGAGGGTCTGCACCTGGAGTATCCTCATCCGCCCCTTTCCCGCCCGGAAATTGCCGCTGTTGCCAACCTTCCTGAAGCACAAATCCGGATACTGCCAGCCTGTGCCTCGACCAACACCGAAATGCTGGGTAGCGACGCCAACCCCTGCATTTGTCTGGCAGAAAGTCAGTGGGCCGGACGCGGGCGGCGTGCGCGTCACTGGTCTTCGCCCTTTGGTCAGCATCTGGCCATGAGTTATGGCTGGACACCAGCGGCCAGCATTAACCCTGCCCTGACACTGGTGGCTGGTCTGGGCGTTTTTCAGGTACTGCAAAAAAGTATCAGCGGATTGTGGATCAAATGGCCCAATGACATTTGGGTCGGCGGGCAAAAACTGGGGGGATTGCTGCTTGAAGCACGCCGCCTGCCCTCTGGGCAAAGCCGCCTGGTACTTGGCCTGGGACTGAATGTACACGACGATCCTACCCTGCCGGACACTGCCACGAGTTTGGCGCAACACCAGGTCAACCTGTCCCGCAGCCATCTTGCCGGACAAATCATTCGCCGCTGGCAGGCGGATTTCGCCCGCTTTGATCGCGACGGCCTGGAACCATTTCTGCCGCTCTGGAATGCAGCGGCAGCGCCCATGATGCGCCAGATCGTGCAAATCAGCGATGTGCGGGGACATTATTCGGCAGAAGTGCTGGGCATTGGGGAGGATGGTCGCCTGCAGGTACAGGAGCCGGACAAAGCCCCGGTATGGTTAAGTGCTGGCGACGTCAGCCTGCGGCCGTTGGCATCATGATATTCATCGCCGTTGGCAATACCCGAACCCTGCTGGCACAGAGCAACGACGGCCTGCATTTTCAGAGCATCAGCGCCGCAACCGCCTTGCATCCTGCGCATATTTTACAGCAGTGGGAACAGCTATACCCTCATGAAGAGGAAGAGACTTTTGCGCTGGGAGGGGTCGTGCCGGAAGCGTTGCAAACCTGGCGGGAATTATTACCCAAAGCACGTCTTCGCGAACCTGATCTGGCTGTGTTCAACCAGCGCGTCCCCAATGCCTATGTCCCTGGCGAAGCGCTGGGGTTTGATCGACGCTGTTGCCTGCTCGCTGCGGCTCAGGATTATCCCGCCCAAAGCAGTATCATCATTGACATGGGTACGGCCATTACCATTGACCTGTTTGCCGATGGCCGCTTCCAGGGGGGCAGAATTCTTCCGGGAATCACCATGAGCCTTCATGCCCTGTTTCTCGGCACGGCACTTCTCCCCGACATGGATTTGCCCGTACCAGCCGCAGCCCTTGGTAACAGTACGGGTGCAGCCATCCAGTCCGGCGTGTTCCATTTATTTGCCGACGCCTTGCAGGGTGCCATCACCCATTTTCAGCAGATGTTTCCCGACGCTCAGGTGCTACTGACCGGTGGTGATGCGGCGCTCTGGCAGGCACAAGTCCCCAACAGCCAGCATGTTCCCGATCTTCTGCTACGCGGTTTTTATGGATGGCTGCAGGCGTAATTATCGCCCTGAACTCCCCTGCCCTGAAAACCGCCATTTTCCTCTTGGCGTTTGTAACGCCCCCATGTAGGCTACTCCCATGACCAAGCCCTTCCAGCGCGTTCTGCTCGTCAGCAAATACCGTGATCCTTCGGTACTACCGGGATTACGCCTGTTGCGTGATTTCATTCAATCCCAGGGGCGGGAAGTTTTTATCGAAACCCAATGTTCTAGCGAGATCAATGATACCCTCGGCCTGAAACGGATGGCTTTCAGCGAAGCCCGCGCGGAAACGGATTTGGTTATTGCCATTGGCGGCGACGGCACCCTGTTAGGAACGGCCCGAAATACGGCCAGTAGTGGCATAGCCATTCTCGGCATTAATCAGGGACGGCTGGGCTTCCTGGCTGATCTTTCCATTGACCAAATAGAAAGCGCCCTTCCGCCCATTTTGCAGGGGCATTATCAGCAGGATCAACGCCGGGTCCTGCATGCCGAATTGTGGCGCGACAATCAACAAATACATAGCGGCCTGGCGATCAATGAAGTATTTATTCATAAAGGCGGCGGCGAGAGCATGATTGAACTGAGCGTCCATATGGATGGCCGCTTTGTTTATACCCAGCGCGCTGATGGGGTCATCATAGCCACTCCAACGGGTTCGACCGCCTATGCCTTGTCAGCGGGTGGCCCCATTTTATCCCCCAGCCTCGCCGCATTGCTGCTGGTGCCGATCTGCCCGCACACCCTCACCGCCCGGCCGCTGGTCGTCGCCGATACTGTGACCATCCGTGCCCGCCTGACCGCCAGTCGTCAGCCCGCAGCCCTCAGCCTGGACAGTCACTGTAGCATTCCTCTGGCCGTCGGCGATGAAATTCACATCCGCCGTGCCCCCTGCTCGGCACGTTTTATTCATCCAGAAGAAAAAAACTTCTTTCAGATACTGCGTGAAAAACTGCATTGGGCCGAATCACCGGGAGAAGATTAAATGCTGCTCAGCCTGCAGGTTCGCAATTTTGCCCTGATTGACAGCGTCAGCATTGATTTTGATGCGGGTTTGACCGTACTCACCGGAGAAACCGGTGCGGGCAAATCCATTCTGGTGGACGCCATCGCCCTGCTCCTCGGAGACAAGGGGCATGCAGACAGTATCCGCCATGGTGCAGAGCAGGCCGAAATCAGTGCTGAATATGCCATTGCCTCCGAACATGCCGCCCGCCAATGGTTGCGCGATCAGGATATGAATGCGGATGAACCGGTGTGTGTACTGCGCAGGGTCCTCCAACGCAATGGCCGTAGCCGGGCTTTTATCAATGGTTGCAACGTCACCCTCACCCAGCTGCGGGAGTTTGGTGAGTATCTGATTGAGCTGCTGGGACAACATGAACATCAGAAGTTGCTCCACGCCGACCGTCAACTGGCCCTGCTGGACCGTTTTGCAGGGTTGGAAACCAGGCTGGATCAGGTTGCCGAAGAGCATCGGCTATGGCGGGAACAGACGCTGCGTTGTCAGAAATTACGTACGGAGCAAACCCGTCAGAATGAACAGGCCGATTGGCAACGCTTTCAGCTGCAGGAGCTGGAAACCGCGCAGTTGCAGGAAGAAGAATGGGAAAGCCTGCGCAGCGAGGAACAGCGTCTCGGGGCGGTCGAGAAATTGCGCGAACACCTCCAGGCGGCACTGGAAGGCCTGGAAGGTGAAGCGCATCCAGCCAACCGCGCCCTGGCCGAGGCCCAGCGTCATCTCAGCGTGGCTTCCCAGCATGATGCCCGCCTGCAGGAAAATGAGGCTTTGCTCAATGCCGCGCTCATCCAGGTCGAAGAAAGCATTTCCAATGTGCATAGCTATCTGGCCGATCTGGAAGCCGACCCCGAACGTCTGGAAGAAATTGCCCGACGCTTGCAACAGTTGCAGGATCTTCAACGCAAATATCATTGTGACTTGCCGGGATTAATCGCCAAACGCGATACCCTGCGTCAGGAACTGCAGGGAATAGAAAACCTGGAAAGCACGCTGCTCGCTGCTGAGCAGGCTTTACTCAAAGCCAAAACGACTTATATCCAGCACAGTCATGCTCTCACCACCGCCCGGCAAGCCCGTCAGCAAGCCCTGGCTGACGCAGTTGCCGAACAAATCCGTCAACTGGGCATGCCCCATGCTCAGGTTGAATTACGTTTATCCAGTCACCCGGAAGAAGAAAAGTTCTGGCGTGACACCGGCTGGGATCAGACAGAAATCTGGATTACCGCCAACCCCGGTCATCCGGCACAGGCCCTGGCCAAGGTGGCTTCCGGCGGAGAACTCTCGCGCATCAGTCTGGCCTTACAGGTCATTCTAGCTGCACCCGAGCGCATTGACACTCTGATTTTTGACGAAGTGGATGTGGGCATTGGTGGGGCCGTTGCCGAACGCGTAGGGCGTCTGCTCCGCCGCCTTGGCACCCATCAGCAGGTGCTTTGTGTTACCCATCTTGCCCAGGTGGCGGCGCAGGGTCACCATCATCTGCACATTGAAAAACAGGTGCAGGATGGCCAAACCCTCAGCGCCATAAGCCCCCTGCAAGCGGCACAACGTCAGCAGGAAATCGCCCGCATGCTCGGCGGCATTGATCTCAACACGGCCGTATACGAGGCGGCGGCCACACTTCTGGCCAATGTGGACGCGTAACCTGCCATGTTACCGGTGGCATTTACCGGGAAGTGCTGCTGTAGCCGATAATCTACACTAGGCCGCTGGACGTCAGTCGCATACACTGGTTTCCGGCAATGCCCTGCCCATGTTCAGGGCAACCGGCATGGAGGAGTGGATGGCTGCGGACTTTATGGAAGAACAGAACACCGGACAAAAGAGGATGGACCCCCCGGCTAAAGAGCATCGTGGCGCCATTTCGATTCCCCGAAGCGTCCTGTTTTTTGCCATTATCATCCTGTTTCTGGTCGCGGGGGTCGTATTTGCGGCCATCCAGGCGATTCATACCCTGGGCGACAGCAGCAATACGCTGATTGAGATTGGCTTGCCGCTGCAAAAGCAATTACTGGAAATTCATGGACAACAACGTCAGGCCGAATTTTATCAGGACCTGGCGCAGGTCCTGCCCCACTCTGGTTATGAAACCACCTTTGCCCACCTGATTCATCACGAACAAACGTCTTTGCAAACAGTTCAGACCGGCGCAACAACCTACCCCCAACTTGCCAACACACTCCAGCAACTACAAGTGAGTCTGGCCAATTATTTGCAGTCCGCAGAAGCACCAGGCTCAGAGCAAGCAGCTGTGCTCAACGGCAAAGCTAGCCGGATGGCTGTAGAAGCGCGTTTTCATGACGTTCACCAGGCTATGCAGTCCTTGCTGCTCAGTCAGGGGGAAGCGGCAGCGGCAGCGCGTTCTCAGGCCGTGCAACTGCTTTATGCACTGGTAGTTATCACGGCGCTGCTCAGCCTGTTGATACCCTGGCGGGTTGCCACGGCCTTGACCCGACCATTAAAGGACTTCCGTCTGGCCCTGGAAGATATTGGGGCGGGCAAAGTCGCCCATGTTGCCAGTGATGGGCCCCAGGAATTGCGCGATCTGGCCCGCAGTATCGACAGCATGCAGGCCCGCTTGCGGGAAGAAGAGCGCCTGCGCCACGAATTTCTCAGCCAGGTGTCTCACGAACTGAAAACACCTCTGGCCTCGGCCCGTTCCGGCAGTGAATTACTGCTCAGCGAGCGCATCGGCCCGCTTCTGCCACGGCAACGCGAAGTCCTCGAAATTGTCGTCCGTCAGGTCAAGGAATTATATGCGGCCATTCAGGAAATGCTCGACATGCATGCCTTACAAGCGCAATCCCTGGATTTTTCACCCCAAACGGTCAAAGTGTCCGAGATTCTCGAAGATCTGCAAAAACGCATGCAGCCATTAACAGAAAAAAGGCAGCAAACCCTCCTTTGTGAAAGCTATGCGCCGCTGGAAGTGTACGCCGATCCGCAACGCTTGCGGCAAATTCTCAGCAATCTGGTCAGCAACGCCAACAAATACAGCTCTGCAGGCGGACAAATCCACGTGCAGGCCAATGCCGAACAGCAGGGCGTTCTGTTTCGGGTAGAAGATGAAGGCCCGGGCATTCCTGAAGCCTTGCTGGAACGGGTATTTGAACGATTTTATCAGGTTCCGGTCAGTAACAGTTTACCCCGGGGTACCGGATTGGGATTGGCTATCACCCGCGAACTGGTAGCGGCTCAAGACGGCTGGATACGCATTCAAAATCGTCCGCAGGGGGGGCTCAGCGCAGAAATCTGGCTACCCTCTTCTCCTCAGAAGGCAGCCCATTGATGTACCGATTATTGCTTGCGATCCGCTCACTCGGCACCTTCAGTATCCTATTGTTTCTGGGAGCCTGTGCAATGATTCATCCGGCCACACCGAGCCAGCCCAAGGCCGTACCTCTGCCTCTTTCAGAAACGCCCCGACCAGAGCTACTCAAGGCACTGCATAATTGCGGGCCCGCTGAATCTGCAAATTGTGCCAATATTCATCTAGCCTTGGCAAACAGCTATTTAAGCAGTGGCCCTCTCAATAAAACTGCCCTGGATAACGCCGCCCGGGAACTCGGCATGGCGGCACAAAACCAGGACCTGGCCAGCCAGATCCTGCCCTTACGGCGCAGCGTCAATGCCCTGCTGCAAAATATTACTCTCCTTCAACAAGACAAAGTCCGCATTCAGCAAAGCAAAGCACAGGCTATCGCTGCACAAAATGCTGCAGATGCCGCACAGGCGCGGCTCCAACGTCTGGAATCCCTGCTGCACCAGCATGCAGAAAAAACCCTGGAAGCGCACGGCGCGCCCCTACCCTGAGATGCGTAAAACCATGCCCACTATTCTCATTATTGATGATGATCCGGATTTCTTAAGGCTGCTGGGTTTGTGGTTGGAAAGTGAAGATTATCGGGTGCTGAGTAGCAACAATCCGCTGCAAGGGCTGGAACTACTGGACCAGGAAAGTGTGGATTTGCTGATCAGCGATTTACGCATGCCCATCATGGACGGGATGGCGGTCCTTGAAGCCGCTCAGGCTCGTGATCCCGATTTGCCGGTTATTTTGCTGACCGCCCATGGCACCATTCCTAACGCGGTAGAAGCCATGCGTGCCCAGGCTTTTGGTTATCTCAGTAAACCGTTCAGTAATGACGAATTACAAACATTATGCACGGCGGCACTGGCGCAACGCCTCGCTGGCCGTGAACTCAGCAAGTTAAGGGCTGACCTACGCGCCCAGGCCGGGCAAAGCATCCTCCACCGCAGTCCGGTCATGGCCAGTCTGGTCAACGAAATTACCCGCATAGCCACTTCCCAGGCCAGTGTTTTTCTTTCTGGAGAAAGTGGGTCTGGCAAAGAACGTGTCGCCAGAGCTATCCACGAAGCCAGCGCCCGTAGTGACCATCCTTTTGTCGCCGTCAACTGTGGCGCCATTCCCTCCGAATTGGCCGAAAGTGAACTGTTTGGCCACGTTAAGGGGGCTTTTACCGGAGCCACTCAAGACCATCTCGGGCTCATTCGCAGCGCCGACCAGGGTACTTTGTTCCTGGACGAAATCGGAGACCTCCCCCTGGCCTTGCAGGTCAAACTGCTGCGGGTATTACAGGAAGGCACGTTACGCCCGGTGGGAGCAAAAACGGAAATAACCGTGGATTTACGCGTCATCAGTGCCACCCATCAGGATATTCATGCACTGACTGCCAGCGGCGCCTTTCGGGAAGATTTATATTATCGCCTGCACGTCATTCCCCTACGGGTTCCCAGCCTCAGCGAGCGTCCCGAAGACATCCTGCTGCTTGCCCAATATTTTCTGGATCGGGAAAGCCAGCGCCTGGAACGCAATATTCCAGGTTTCAGCCCCGAAGCCATGGACAAACTGATGCAGCGACCCTGGCCCGGTAATGTTCGAGAGCTCGAAAACGCCATCACCTTTGCCGCCGCCGTCACCGAAAAAGGCTGGGTCTCGGGAGAGGCCATTCCCGATGCCGGCCGTCAGGGCGGATCCAGTGCCTTCCCGCCTTTACAGGATGCCAAAACGGCCTTTGAACGGGTGTATCTTGAAAATCTGCTGCGTGCCACTGACGGCAACATTTCCCGGGCTGCTCGCATTGCTGGTCGCCATCGCACCGATCTTTACAAGCTCATGCGCAAACATGGCCTGGCCCCGCAACTATTCAAAAACCAGGAGGATCGCGATGATGCTCCGTAATTATCCACCACTTCCTGCCATTTTTTGTTATGCTGGCAAGATACTTGCCAAAACGGGATCCCAATGACCCTGCCAGTACCCGTTCAGCCGCCTTCACGTTTTCAGCATTGGCATTTGCGCCGCTGGTTCGCACAGGGCCTGCTCATTTCTCTTCCCATCGGCCTGACCATTTATGTGGTGTTATGGATTGGCAGCTGGCTCAATAACTTGTTTGAAGCGCCGATCAAGGCCATTTTCGGAATCGACATCCCCGGTCTGGGACTGGTCCTGACCTTGCTGACCATTCTGGGCGTTGGTTTTCTGGCTTCCCATGTCCTGACCGCATGGATTTTTGACTGGATGAACAAGGCGCTGGCACGAATCCCGGTTCTGCATAGTCTTTACAGCACCATCCAGGAAACGGTGGGATTACTTTTTGGTGGCGCAGACCGGGGCTTTCGTAGTGCTGTACTGGTCCGGCAAGGGGGAGATATGGGCTACATCATCGGGCTGGTCACCCGTGACACCCTACATGAACTACCGCACCTCCCCGAAGACTGTGTGGCCGTTTTTATTCCCATGAGCTATGGCGTCGGCGGCTTCACCTGCCTGATTCAAAAAGACAAAATCATCCCGCTTCCAGACATGACACCCCAGCAGGCTTTACGTTTTGCCATGGCTGGTGGCGTCGGTGGTGGAAAAATGCTTCGGGAGAAACCAGAACCCGGTATCCAGCAAGAACTTTCCGAA
This sequence comes from Acidithiobacillus sulfurivorans, assembly GCF_018853815.1. GTDB lineage: Bacteria > Pseudomonadota > Gammaproteobacteria > Acidithiobacillales > Acidithiobacillaceae > Acidithiobacillus > Acidithiobacillus sulfurivorans. The sequence goes on from NZ_JAAOMP010000096.1 coordinate 102,614, forward strand.
TCCGACACGGATTCTTCCTCACGCACCTGAAACGGCAGATAGTTCATGAAGCCAAACACTTTGCGAGAGGCGGGGTGTGTTCGTTATACTCGCCGCATACCAGAAGGAGTGCACGTATGGCTGAAGTACGTAAAGCAGTTTTCCCCGTAGCGGGCCTGGGTACCCGATTTTTACCGGCCACCAAAGCCAGCGCCAAGGAAATGATGCCGGTAGTGGACAAACCCCTGATCCAGTACGCCGTAGAAGAAGCCATAGCTGCGGGCTGCGATCAGTTGATTTTCATCAGCGGTCGGGGGAAACGGGCCATTGAAGATCACTTTGATGTTTCCTACGAGCTGGAAAACGAACTGGAAAAGCGCGGCAAAAAGGCCTTGCTGGAACAGGTACAAAGCATTTTGCCCAGCCATGTCAGCACCATTTTTCTGCGTCAACCTTACCCTCTTGGGCTGGGTCACGCCGTGCTGATGGCCAAGCCAGTCATCGGCGATGAACCGTTTGCTGTGCTGCTGGCAGATGATCTCATGCTCGGCGAACCACCCGTATTGGCGCAAATGGTCGAACAGCACCATCGCTATCAGGCCGGCATTCTTGGCGTGGAAGAAATCCCCCGTGAACACTCTACCCGTTATGGAGTGGTAGACGCACGTCCCTGGGACGAGCGTATTTTTCAGGTCAGCGGCATCGTCGAAAAACCCCAGCCGGAAAAAGCACCGTCCAATCTCGGTGTGGTCGGTCGATACATTCTGCCCGCCCGGCTCTTCCATTTTCTCGAAAACACCCAGAGTGGCGCGGGAGGTGAAATCCAGTTGACGGATGCCATTGCGCATCTGCTCAGCGAACGTCAGGTGCTGGCCTATCGTTTTGCCGGTCAGCGCTTTGATTGTGGCGACAAATTAGGCTATCTCAAGGCCACCATTGCCTTCGGCAAATTACATTCCGAAGTGGGTGCCGATTTTACCGAGTATATGAATAGCCTGTGTCTGAGCCAGAGTAAAACAGCAAATCCTGAGACCGTTCATGAAGCGTAAAGGTATTCTCCTCGCCGGGGGTTCCGGTACCCGTCTGTATCCGCTGACCCAGGCAGTCAGCAAACAGCTGATGCCGGTATATGACAAACCCCTGATTTATTATCCACTCGCCACGTTGATGTTGGCTGGAATCCGCGAAATCCAGATTATTTCCACCCCCAACGATCTTCCACGTTTCCAGCAGCTTTTGGGAGATGGTCGGCAGTGGGGGATGGATTTCTGCTACGCCGAACAAGCGCGTCCTGACGGTCTGGCGCAAGCCTTGCTGATTGCCGAAAACTTTCTGGCGGGTAGCCCTTCGGCACTGGTGCTTGGCGACAATGTTTTTTATGGACATGATCTTAGTGAATCCCTGCAGCAAACCAACCAGGCCGATAACGGGGCAACGATTTTTGCTTACCACGTTGCCAATCCTAAAGCATATGGTGTAGTGGAATTTGATCGCCAGGGGATTGCTATTGGACTGGAAGAAAAACCCGCCAAACCACGCTCTTCTTTTGCGGTCACCGGCCTGTATTTTTATGATGCAGATGGGAGTCACCTGGCCCGGGAAATTCGTCCTTCGCCACGCGGCGAACTGGAAATCACTGATCTGAATCGTTTATACCTCGAACAAAAACGCCTGCATGTAGAAGTCTTAGGGCGCGGCACCGCCTGGCTGGATACCGGCACGCACGCCGACCTGCTCAGTGCCGGACAATTCATTCGCACCCTGGAAGAACGCCAGGGCCTGAAAGTCGCCTGCCCTGAAGAAATAGCCTACCGCATGGGTTATATTGATGCAGACACACTCACAGAACTTGCAGCCCCACTGAAAAAAAGTGGTTATGGAGAATATCTGCTGCGCATCATTGAAGAAGGGTCACCGTTTTGAGGATTGAAAAGTTGCGCATCCCCGAGGTGCTGCTCATTACCCCCAAAGTATTTGGCGACACCCGGGGATTTTTCATGGAAAGCTGGAATCAACGCCAATTTAGTGATGCCGGCCTGAATCTCTCTTTTGTGCAGGATAACCACAGCCGTTCGCAACAGGGCGTGCTGCGTGGCCTGCATTATCAGATTCATCAGCCCCAGGGAAAGCTGGTACGCGTTGTTTCAGGTGCTGTTTTTGATGTGGCCGTAGATTTGCGCCGGTCTTCCTCCACCTTCGGTCAATGGGTCGGAGCCACACTCTCTGAAGAAAATCATCAGATGCTCTGGGTACCGCCCGGCTTTGCACATGGCTTTTACGTACTGAGCGACAGCACCGACTTTCTCTATAAAACGACTGAATTTTACGCCCCGGAAGCCGAGCGTTGTATTGCCTGGAATGATCCGAAGATCGGAATAGACTGGCCCCTCCTCACGGATTCGGAACCCCAGCTGGCCAGCAAGGATGCGGCCGGCTGCTCTTTCGCAAAGGCAGAAACCTATTCGTGAACCCTTCATTCTCCATGCGAAGAGCGTTATTATCGCCCCCTTTCCTGAGGAGCAGCGGTATCCATGATCATCATTGATGGCGTAACCGAAAGCGGGGGCAAATTTCGTCCCTCAGCCTGGGCTGAAATGCTCCTGGAAGGGGTGGGGCTCGCCCATTTCGGTGCCGACCATAAAATTCATTATTTGCCGTTGATTGAGCCCGCCAACATTAATGGCAACGCGGCCATCATCATGGATGAAAGTCTGGAACAATTACGCCCCGAGGCCTTTGCGGAAATCATGCGTTTTGCCGCCGAAAATCGTTTGCAGATTCGCCATGAAGAGGGGCATATAGCTGACCGCCAAAATAGTCCGAAAAGCACACATCGCCGGGCCCGTCCCGCGCAACGGCGGCCTTCCTGATGGCGAATCATCCTGGCAAATCCAGTCGGCTGCGTTTTGCCTGGGCGCTCGGTGCGGTCATCGTCATTTATGGCATACTGGCCATTATTCTCAGTGTTCATGTCATTGATCAGCAGAGTGGTGCGCGCACCGATTTGTATGTGGCGTTGGAAACTCTGGACCAGATGCATCATGAAGCCATGGCATCAGCCAGCACAGCCACAGAACGCAAAGCCATTGCCGATGCCTGGCGGAATAAACGGGCTTTTGCGGCTAGGTCTCCACAGCAAGCGCAGCAGATAGCTGATCAGCTTATCGTCAGTCTGAATCAGGAATATCCGCACAATACCTGCGGACAAAAGGGGTCCTCTTTCGTGGCGGCCTCTGCTCTGCCTCAAGAGCATGCCTGCATGGTGGCGGTGGGTACCCAAAATAATCAGGTCGAAGTAACGGGCTATGATACCCAGGGCATTGCCATGGACAACTTCTATGAATTTCTTTACGCCCCAACCGGCCGTTCTGACTAAATATCCGGAGGAAAATCCCATGAATGCTAACAGGCCCCGTTGCATGGCCCGTTGCATGAGTCTACTGCAAGGAAGCAGGAGCCAGACATGAGCACCGCCGGATCCAGAATCAAACGCGTCCTGCTCTTTGGTGCGAATGGTCAGTTAGGCTGGGAACTCCAACGTCACCGACCTGAGTCTGTTGAACTGCGCGCCTTGTCTCGCGCCCAGGCAGATATTGCCATTCGGGAACAGGTGGAACAGGCTGCCGAGAGTTTTCAGCCCGACCTCATCATCAACGCCGCCGCTTATACCGCCGTTGATCTTGCCGAGTCGGAATCGGAAAAAGCCTATGCCATCAATCGGGATGGCGCTGCTCATTGTGCAGAGGCTGCCCTAAAACATTCTGCCCGACTCATTCATGTTTCCACGGATTTTGTATTTGATGGGAGTCAGGCGACCCCTTATCAGCCAGACAATATCTGTCATCCACTTGGCGTATATGGTGCCAGCAAAGCTGCCGGCGAGGTAGAAATTGTCCGTATTCTGGGGAGAAATGCGCTCATTTTGCGGACAGCCTGGGTGTATAGCGCCCACGGTAAAAATTTTGTCAAAACCATGTTGCGGCTGATGTCAGAACGGGACTCTCTGGGAGTGGTTGGCGATCAGATTGGCAGTCCTACCTGGGCGGCAGGTTTGGCGGCTGCCATCTGGCGGGCCTACGAACAACCTGAATTCAACGGCATTCAGCATTGGACGGATGCCGGCGTGGCCTCCTGGTACGATTTTGCGGTCGCAATTCAGGAAGAAGCTCTGGCTTTGGGTCTGCTTCAGCGTAGCATCCCCCTTCAGATGATTCCCGCCAGCGCCTACCCAACCCCCGCCCGCCGCCCTGCCTGCGCGGTACTGGATAAAAGTACCAGCTATGCCGCATTAGGTGCGGCTCCGCATTGGCGCCAGGCACTGCGGCAAATGCTCACCGATACCGATTCTGATTAAACTAAGGAACCCCCATGTCTGCCACCTCTTCTGCAATACTCGCGGAAAAACGCCTGCTGGTCACCGGTGCCGCCGGTTTTATTGGCAGCAATTTTTGTCACTACTGGCTGAAGAACCATCCTCAAGGGATTCTGGCCGCTTACGATGTCCTCAGCTACGCCGGTAACCACCATAATCTTGACGGACTGGAATCGCATCCCGGCTTTCACTTTGTTCAGGGTGACATTAATGATGCGGCATTGGTTGAAAGCAGCCTGCGTGCCCATGACATCAATGTCATTGTGCACTTTGCTGCGGAAAGCCACGTCGATCGCTCCATTCATGACCCTGATGCTTTTATCCAGACCAATATCGTCGGCACCCATACGCTCCTCAAAATGGCGAAATCTCTCTGGCTGGATGGCCCTGAAGGCCCTGTTCCCCATCGTTTTCATCATATTTCCACTGATGAAGTTTACGGCACCCTCGGACCCAAAGACCCTGCCTTTCGCGAAGACACGCCTTATGCGCCCAATTCTCCCTATGCCGCCAGCAAGGCGGGCTCCGACCATCTGGTCCGTGCCTATCAGCATACCTACGGATTAAGCACGACGACCAGCAACTGCTCCAATAATTACGGACCTTATCATTTTCCCGAAAAACTTATCCCCCTCATCATCGTCAATATTCTTCACAATAAAGCCCTGCCCATTTACGGTGATGGTCAGCAGATTCGCGACTGGCTATATGTGGAAGATCACTGCCGGGGAATCGTCGCCATTCTTGAACAGGGCCGGGAAGGCGAAAGCTACAATATTGGTGGTTGTAACGAATGGGCCAATATCGACATTGTGCAACTGGTCTGCCGGAAGATGGATGCACTATTCGCCAGCAATCCCCGCTGGTCGGAGCAATACCCCCAAGCCGCCCCTGCGCTGGGACGCAACAGCGAAGAACTGATTCAGTATGTCCGTGACCGCCCCGGCCATGATCGCCGCTATGCCATTGATGCGGACAAAATCACCCGGGAATTGGCTTTTGAACCTGCGGTGGATTTTCCCACCGGCATTCAGCGCACCATCCTCTGGTACCTGGAGCATCCGCAATGGTGGCAACAGGTCATGGATGGCAGTTATCGTCACTGGCTCGATACTCAGTACGGAGCTGTCTAGGTTCTGGTTATTGGGATTTCTGGTAATTTTTGCGGCGAAACAGGTCGGTTTTTCGTGACACCAGGCGGTCCAGAAACAGAAATCCGTCCAGATGGTCCATTTCATGCTGCACCGCCCGTGCCTCAAAGCCTTCACATTCATAACTGCGCTCGCGTCCCAACACGTCCTGGGCCTGCACCTGAATGCGCTCGGCGCGGATAACATTGCCGGTAAAATCCGGGACCGACATACAGCCCTCGCGGCCCACCGCCATTCCTTCCCAGGCCATCAGTTCGGGGTTGATGAGCACCATCAGACCATGGCAATCCTCCCCCAGTTTGGGGCGCACATCGACAATGACAATACGCTGATGGCGATCCACCTGAGGGGCGGCAATACCGACGCCCCCCGGACCGGCGTACATGGTTTCGGTCAAATCCCCGATAAATTTTTGCAGTTCATCGTCAAAAACCTGGACGGCTTCGGCCTTGCGCTGCAGACGCGCATCGGGATAGGTGAGGATGGACAGTACCGCCATCAGAATACGGCCGCTTCGATGGGGTGGACACCCACTTCTACCCCTTCTTTTTCCCGCAGGGGCAAAACCGCCTTGCGCACGCTTTCAATGCCATCGGGGGCATAGCCCTGAATGACCATGACGTACAGTGGCCGCTCGGCGCTTCCGGAGCTTTCGCTTTCCAGATCAATCACATTAAAACCGATGGCGGCCAAGGCGCCGGTCACCCCGGCCACAATACCCGGATGATCTGCCCCATAAACTGTGACCCGGGTGTTGGGGAGATCTGCCGCGACCGCAACACTGGAAATAGGATCCAGGTGTACCCGTAAATTCAGGCGCTTGATGGCAGGGTCCAGGGCCATTTCCACGGAGCCCAGGTCTCTGCTGTAGTCAATGACCTGCATGATGGTGAAATAACCGCCCAGACGCATCATGGAAGCGTCACCAATGGAGCAGTCCGCCGTAAACAGCGCCTGGGTGACAGCTGCGACAATACCGGGGCGATCTTCGCCGATGACGGTGAGAAGCGCTTGACTCATGCCTGAACTCCTATAGCGAGGGCTTTAGCCTGTACGAGATAACGAAAACAATATTCCAGCAATTCCAGGTGATGGCGTGCAGACAACAAATCACCGCCCCAGGCAGTGACGCCATGCTGGTGAATCAGCGCGCCGGGCACCGGGGGAATGGCTTGCGCAAAAACAGTATCCATTTCTTTGGCAATGCGGGCAACGTCCTGATGATTGGCAAAAACCGGCAGATCTATTTCGGGTTCCGAATCGGGAATCCCCAGTCCCTTGAGCATCTCCAGGGGCGGCAGACGGAGTTGCCCGTTTCTGGCGAAATGTCCGCAGAGATTGGCCTCAATGGAATGCACATGAAAAACCACCCGGGCTTCAGGAATATGTTGATAAATCACCTGATGGATGGAAGTTTCAGCCGAAGGTTTACGTCCGCTGGCAGCAAGCAGTACCTCCCCCTGGAGGTTTACGGAAACAAAATCTTCGGTATCCAGCAAATCCTTGGGACGGCCACTGGCAGTTATCCAGAAAGTCTCTTCAGCCATGCGCGCCGATAAATTACCTGCTGTTCCCAGCATCCAGCCTCTTTCATAAAAGCTTCGGGCAGCCAGTGCCAGCCCCTGTCGCAAATTTTCATGGTGCATCGGCACCCTCCTTCCACCAACCGCGTGCAGCCAGTGCCGCATTGACATCATCCAGCGTTTCAAAGGGAATGAAAGCCTTGCCTTCCTCCTGCAGATATTGCGCCAGCCGATCACGGGCACAAACCAGAGGGCAGTCGCGCGCCACCCGCAGATCAGTGATGGAATCGCCAATGCAGAGCGCCGTCCCGGGCTGATAATGGGCGAGCACCTGACGTTTGGCCACCAGTTCATGCGCATCCTGCCAGGGCGAAAAAACCCGCAAATTCGGGCCGGAGCAATCCACTTCCAGCCCGTGAATCGCATGAATATCGGCGCGATAAGGTTCCAGGACGATTTCTGCCATGCGGGTAAAGCCACCTGTCACCACAATAAAAGGCACAGCCGCCTGGCGGGCGGAAGCCAGTAAATGTTCCAAACCGGGACGCAAGGCTGTACCCCGAACAAAATCTTCCATTTCCGGCCAGCGTTGGGACGGAATGCCTTCCAGGATCCGGGGTAATCCTTCCCGCAGACTCAAGCGTTGCGCATAAATTTCCGGAAGAACCTGCGCAGCAGTCTCCGGGGCGAAATGCCGCATCAAGGCCACAAAAATCTCCTGCTCCGTGATGGTTCCATCAAAGTCACAGAAAATGGCTTTGGACAGCATCAGGCAGCCCCCCATTTTTCCACGGCCGTGCGCAAAGGTCCGGCGGGCAGATCAGACAGTTTCAGGGAAGCTCCCTCCTGCCAGCGTTCCAGCCCTTCATGAAAGGCCAGCACGCCGCTGGAGGGTCCCATGGGATGATCCATAATCCCGGTCCCCGCGTTGAGAATAACCTCGGGGCCGTAATCTTCCAGAATGGCGCTCAACATACCGGGGTGCACCCCCGCAGAGGGAACTGGCGCTACGCCCCGCGCCCGTAAGGCCGCAACAATGGCCTGCTCATCCGCCTCCGGAAAAGGCAAGCTGCCATAATGGGCAGGATAAAGAACCGCATCTGCACCAGCATAGGACATCGCCGTCCCCAGCACGGCCGCATAGGCAAAACCATAATCGGGTGCAGCGCACCAGGCCCCAGCCAGGGCCGGATGCGCAAAAATCGGGACATTCACTTCCGGATCTGCTGCCAGGGCTTCCAGCATGGGGAATCCATAGGCAAGCACATTCAGGAGCAAGGCATTGGCCCCCCGGTCAGCCAACTGCCGGGCCAGTTCCTGAACCTGCCGGGCATCTCCGGAAAGATTCATGGCGTAGAGTAAATCCCGCCCGGTCCGATCGCGACGCGCCTCAATAATGGGTGCACAGGCTTCCCAGCGGGCCAGCGTAGCAGCCGAAGGCAGGTCCGGCAGAATTTCATCATCTTTGATGATATCCAGACCGGCCATCGCCACTTCTGCCAGAATTTCGGCATGATCCTCAGCACTCAGCCCCAGAGCGGGCTTGAAAATGGCCATAATCAGGGGGCGTTCCGCTACGTTCAGTTTTTCGCGGATACCCGCCAGACCAAAGCGACAAGATTGCCCATACTCGGCGGGTAAGCGTATGGCCATGACCTTGGCCGGACCCGCCAGAGAATATTTCCCGAATATCATGGTCAGCAGACTACCCATGCGTCCATCCACATTTTCGGCGGGAAAACGGATGGTGGCCAGGTGTCGTCCCTCGGGTAATTCATGCAATGCCAGTACTTCAGCGAGATGCCCCCGAAGCTGTTCTTCCCGATGCTGAAAACGCGCGTCCCAGCTTCCTGCAGTCTGCCCGATGGCAATGGCCTGAGCCTGCCGCTGCGCATCGACCCCGGCAGGAAACTGGTAATCCACCTCGATGTAGCCACTCATAAACCGTGAAAACTCTGCAAGGGACGATCCGTATAATGGGGAGTCCATCCGCCTTGGGCGCTGAAGTAACGGACCGCCTTGATCCGCTGGAGTTGATTGAGACGGAACCAGTGCTCCACATCAGCCGGGACATGAATATAATCGCCTGCCATCACCGTCAGCTCGACCTGCTGCGCATCGGGCAGCACAAAGCCAAAAACCCCTTCGCCATCGACGATGTAACGCACCTCTTCATCATCATGGGTGTGAATCCGATGAAAACGGGCGTTGAGTGCCTCCAGCTGGGGGTGACCGGGATAGAGCACTACCAGATCCCGGTCCTGGTACCCTTTTTCAGATTGTAAGCGCCGAAACACCGCATCCAGAGCCCCCAGCAGCTTTTCCTGATCGTCGCCACTGAGTTCTGCCTGGGCCAACAGGGAGCGGCTGCTGTCCGTTGCGGGAACAGGAAGCTTTTCCAGAAGCACACCCAGCGGAGCCAACAGCCCGGCAATGATGTCCGGGTCCGTAACCAGCGCCGGATCACCGGCTCTGCGTAAAGTCGCCATGATGACTTATTCCCTCCAGATCAAAGATGCCATTCGTCCGGTCACTGCATCCCGCCGGTACGAAAAAAATTCGGTATCACTGAAAGTACACAGGCCCCCACCATAAATGGCCGTGGCCCCAACCCGTTGCAGGCGCTGCCGGGCAAGCTGATAAATGTCCGCCAGCCAGCGATCCCCTACCCCCGCACGAAAGGCGCTGACAGCCTGCGGATCTTCCGCAACAAAAGCTGCCCTCAACTCCGGACCCACTTCAAAAGCCTCGGGCCCAATGGCTGGACCCAAGTATATCAGAACTTCCTTGCCAGGCACTGCCAGAGCCGCCACCCCTTTTTCGAGAATACCGGCCAGCAGACCCCGCCAACCGGCGTGAAAGGCTCCAAGATGCTGGCCATCACGACTGCAAGCCAACACCGGCAGACAATCAGCAGTCAACACCGCCAACACTTGCCCCGCAAGATGGGTCACCGCCCCATCGGCTTCGGGAAGCGGAGAGAGGTCTTGAGTAGCTGGAATCTGCAGCAATTCCGTACCATGTACCTGGCGCAGCCATTGTGGTTCCTGGGGTAATTTCAGCAAGGCACGAAGTTGCTCGCGGTTTTTGGCCACGGCCTGACCCACATCACCGACATGATCACCCAGATTGAAGGAATGATAAGGACCTTCACTGCAACCCCCGTTACGTCGGGTGATCGCGCTATGCACTCCCGCTGGCAGCGGCCAGTCGGGGATTAGAATAGATGGTGCATCAGTGGGCACGGCGGGCCTGCCGCAACAAATCCAGCAGTTTTTCCATTTCCTCCGGAAGCGGACTTTCCCAACTCATCAACTCTTCCGTTTCCGGATGGTACAACTTCAAGCGCCAGGCATGCAGGGCCTGACGCCGAAACTGCTGCCAGTAAGCCAAGCCTTCAGCATCCAGTCCCTGGGGCACGCTCATGCGCCCCCCATATACCGGGTCCCCGACCAACGGATGGCCAATATGGGTCATGTGCACCCGAATCTGATGGGTGCGCCCGGTCGCCAGACGCAAACGCAGGAAGCTGTGGCGGGGGAAGCGCTCCACCAGACGAAAATCGGTTTGTGCCGGGCGCCCGTCGGCACGCACGGTCATCCGCAGCCGATCATGGGCATGGCGGCCAATGGGCTCATCCACCCGACCACCACCGGTCATCGGGCCATTCACCAGGGCCAGATACTCCCGGTGCATGGTATGGTCACCCAACTGGTCTATCAGCGACTGCCGCGCCATTTCGGTTTTGGCCACTACCAGCAAGCCGGTGGTGTCCTTGTCCAGGCGATGGACAATACCACCCCGAGGCAAATAGGCGTTATCCGGCAGATGCGCCAGCACCCCGTTCACCAAGGTACCATCCGCATGGCCGGCACCGGGATGAGTCAGCTGCCCGGCCGGTTTGTGGAGGACCAGAATATGCGCATCTTCATACATAATATGCAGAGGAATATCCTGGGCCAGCCAGACACTGGGTTCGCTTTCCGGCCAATCAATGTCTACCGCTTCGCCGCCCTGAATGCGCAGGCTGGGTTTTTCGACGGCGCCGTTCACTCGAATATGGCCGTCTTTCAACAGGGTCTGGATCCGGCTGCGGCTGATGTCCGGAAGCAGGCCACTCAAAACCGCATCCAGTCGTTCACCGGCTTGATCCACTGGCAAAATCATGGGAAGTCCCGTAGTATCGTCGCTCATGGCTCGCCACTATAGACTATTGTCCTTCATGCGCAAACGCTTACTTATTTCATTTTGTTGTACTGCCATTCTGGCTGGTTGTGCCAGCACTCCCCACAAAGGCGATCAGACTGCGGAAACCCATGCTTCGGCTGCACAAATGTATCAGCCCGCCAAGCAAGCCATGGAACGCGGGGATTACACCTCGGCCATTCGTCATTATGAAGAACTGGAAACCCGCTATCCCTACGGTCCCTATGCTGAACAGGCACAACTGGATACTGCTTACAGTTACTACAAGAGTGGCGATTCCGAAGCCGCTGCAGCAGCAGCCGAACGCTTCATCAAACTGCATCCGGCTAACCCCCATGTGGATTATGCCTGGTATTTGAAAGGCATCGCCTACTATGAAGGCATCCAGGGCGCTGAATGGAATCCCAAACCCGCCGAAGAAGCCTTTAGCACTCTACAAACGCTGGCCACACGGTGGCCCCATAGTCCCTATGCTGTCGATGCCCGTCTGCGCATGGCCAAAATCATCGACATTCTCGGCAAGCGCAATCTGGACATCTGCAAGTTCTATTATGTGCGCCACGCTTACGTTGCGGCGGCCAATCGCTGTGATAACGTGGTTACCCGCTACCAGCTCAGCCCTTCAAGGAAAGAAGCCCTGTACTACCTGGTCCGCTCCTACCGGCATCTTAACCTCCAGAATCAGGCGGAAACCGTACGCAAGGTGCTCGCCTACAACTACCCCAAAAGCAAATATCTGGGCGATCTGGGCACAGGCAACTGAGCCGAATCAGGTGATCTCTGAGGGTGCAGCTGGCTGCACCCTGGTGAGCAGGATCAGACCGCCTCGGCACCTTCTTCGCCGGTCCGAATGCGAATGACTTTTTCCACAGCACTCACAAAAATTTTGCCATCGCCAATTTTGCCCGTACGCGCAGAATGTTCGATGGCTTCAATGGCGCGATCCGCCATTTCGTCGCCAACGACTACTTCCAGCTTGAGTTTGGGCAGAAAGTCCACCACGTATTCCGCCCCCCGGTAAAGCTCGGTATGCCCTTTTTGCCGACCGAAACCCTTAACTTCCGTTACGGTCATTCCGGCCAGACCAATTTCCTGCAATGCCTCGCGCACGTCATCCAGCTTGAAGGGCTTGATGATCGCCTCAATTTTTTTCATGGTGTTGCTCCTCGTTCAGGTTATGATGGCCACCCCAGGAAGCGTAGCCGTTGGTAATAGGATAGCGCCGATCTTTTCCAAATGCGCGGGTGCTAATACGCACACCGGGAGCCGCCTGTCTTCTTTTATACTCGGCACGGTCAATTAACTTCAATACCCGCTGCACCGTGTCGGCTGCAAAACCAGAGGCAATCAGTTCTGCCGCAGACCGGTCATTTTCTACATAGGCCGTAATGATGGCATCCAGCACCTCATAGGAGGGCAGACTGTCCTGATCCCGTTGATCAGGCGCCAGCTCCGCCGAGGGTGGCCGACTCAACACCCGCTCAGGGATGACCACGGCATGATGATTACGGTAGTGGGCAAGACGATAGACCAGGGTTTTGGGAATATCCTTGATGACCGCAAAACCACCCGCCATATCACCGTACAGGGTGGCATAACCCACCGCAATTTCACTTTTATTGCCGGTGGTCACCAGCAGGTGCCCAAACTTGTTGGAGTAGGCCATCAACAATCCGGCACGCACCCGCGCCTGCAGGTTTTCCTCGGTGGTATCCACCGGGCGCCCCGCAAACAGCGGCGCCAAGGCCTGCAAATAAGCCTGGAAAACCGGCTCGATGGAAATCAGATCGTAGGAAACCCCCAGACTCTGCGCCTCGGCAATGGCATCTTCAACGCTCATTTCGGCGGTATAACGGGAGGGCATAATCAGAGCATGCACCTGCTCCGCTCCCAAAGCATCCACGGCGATTGCCAGGGTCAAGGCTGAATCCACCCCGCCCGAAAGGCCCAGCACAATACCCGGAAAATGATTTTTACGCACATAATCGCGCACCCCCAGAGTCAGGACCGCATAAACCTCGGCCTCCGTATCGGGTGCCGCAATGAGCACTGCATCGGCTTTTATCTGCAAACCCTGAGTGGTTTTTTCAAAATCCGTGAGGATGACCGCCGTTTCACAAATCGGCCCCCGGGCCACCAACCGGCCCTGTGCATCCACCACAAATGATCGACCGTCAAAAACCAGCTCATCCTGACCACCCACCAGATTCGCATAGCAGATGGGCATTTGCGTCTGCGTCGCCAGCGCGGCCAGCCGACCTTCCCGTTCCCCTTGCTTGTGCCGGTGGTAAGGGGAAGCATTGAGCACCACAAGTAATTCCGCGCCCTGGTCTCTGGAGGCCTGAGCCACTTCGGGACCACACCAGACATCTTCACAAATGGCCACGGCGCAGGAGACTCCCGCACAGTCAAAGGTCAGGGGCTGGGTACCCGGCGTAAAGTAACGCAGCTCATCAAATACTGCGTAATTGGGCAGACAGTGCTTGTGGTAAACCGCCTCTACCTGTCCATTTCGTAACAAGCTGGCACTATTATAAAGTCGCGTGTTGACGCGCTGGGGATGCCCCAACAACAAGGGTAAAGGCGTTTGCGCCGCCAAAGTTTTTACCGCTTCTTCGCAGGCCTGCACAAAGTCTTCACGCAGCAGCAGATCTTCAGGAGGGTAACCACATAAAGCCAGCTCCGGAGTTACCAGCAAGTCGGCACCCGCAGCTTTTGCCTCTTGTGCTGCCGTCAGGATCAATGCCACATTCCGGTCAATGTCACCGACCCAGACATTGCACTGCGCCAGAGCGACGCGCATTAACGACTCAACAAAGCTGCGGCGCGCGTACCCAATTCAGCCGGAGAATGCACACAATGTACCCCCGCCGCCTCCAGTACCGCGTATTTTGCCGCAGCAGTTCCGGCATTGCCGTCGATGATCGCGCCAGCATGCCCCATACGCTTGCCCTTGGGCGCCGTTGATCCGGCAATAAAAGCCACCACTGGCTTGCTGACGCTGGACTGAATATAGTGGGCCGCTTCTTCTTCCATGCGTCCGCCGATTTCGCCAACCATGATAATCAGCTCGGTTTGTGGATCGGCCTCAAAAAGCGCCAGAACCTCGACAAAACTCATGCCAATCAGTGGATCGCCGCCAATACCGACACAGGTACTCTGGCCCAAACCCAGGCGAGTAGTCTGCTCAACCGCTTCGTAGGTCAGCGTACCGGAACGGGAGACAATGCCGACTTTACCCGGACGGTGGATGGAACCCGGCATAATCCCGATTTTTGACTGTCCGGGAGTGATAATACCGGGACAGTTGGGACCAATCAGGCGCGCCGTCGAGCCCGCCAGATAGTGTTTCACCATTAACATGTCATGCACCGGGATCCCCTCGGTAATGCAGACAATCAGTTCAATGCCCGCAGCAGCCGCTTCAATAATGGCATCGGCCGCAAAGGGGGAAGGCACATAAATCACACTGGCTTCGGCGCCGGTTTCCCGCACCGCATCAGCCACCGTATTAAAAACCGGCAAATCCAGATGGCGGCTACCCCCTTTTCCGGGCGTGACCCCGCCAACCATGCACGAACCGTAAGCCACGGCCTGCTGCGAATGAAAAGTTCCCTGCTTGCCGGTAAACCCCTGGCAGATAATACGGGTGTTCTGAGACAGCAATATGCTCATATATGCACCAAAACAAGAATTAACAGTAGAATAATGACGGCTTCACCCAGCAATAAAAGCAGTAGGTAAGAATTACGCCGGACAATGGGCCGGGCTTGATTCATATCGCTATGCAGTGCGGCGAGATCTTGCCGGAGACGCTCCAGATCATCCACCTGAGCCACCGTTTTCAGGCGCTCGTCCAGAATCTGATCCAGAAGTACCGCCATTTCCGCCATGCGCTCGGCAGATTTTTGATCAGCGCCGCGTTTTACATAGGCATCGGCCAAGCGCGAAATCAAGGGGCCGGAATTGCGCAATACCGGCCACAACCGCTGCAACCAGAAAATATTGATGGACACCTTAGCCCTGAGCGGCAGCTACCGCTTTCACAGCGGCATCCGTCAGACCATCTGCAGAAATCAACGACAGGCCACTTTCTCTCAGCAATGCCATTCCTTCCTCCTTGCGGGTCCCCTCCAGGCGCACCACTACCGGCAGATGGATGCCCACCTCAGCTGCGGCCTGAATAATGCCTTCTGCCAGTAAATCACAACGGGTAATGCCTCCGAAAATATTGACGAGAATGGCTTTGACCCGGGTGTCAGACAAAATCAGTTTAAAAGCCTGGGTAACCTTGTCTGCCGCCGCACCACCACCTACATCCAGAAAGTTGGCGGGTTCCCCACCATGCAGCTTGATCATGTCCATGGTCGCCATAGCCAGTCCAGCACCATTGACCATGCAGCCGATGTTCCCTTCCAGGGAAATATAATTGAGCCCAAACTGTCGAGCGGTAATTTCCCGACCATCCTGCTGGGTGGAATCAAACAATTCGTCAGATTCGGGATGCCGATACAAGGCATTGTCATCCATAACCAGCTTGGCATCCAGCGCCAGCAGACGGCCATCGCTGGTGACCGCCAGCGGGTTGATTTCGACCATCAGGGCATCCAGCTTCTGGGCAAGACGATACATGCCCTGCATGATTCGGGTCAGCTGCTGCACCTGACTGATATCGAGACCCAACTGAAATCCGAGCTGCCGAGCCTGAAAGGGCAAAAATCCGGTGCTGGGATTAACAACCAGCTTTTTCAAGGCTTCCGGCCGGGTTGCGGCCAGTTCCTCAATATCCATGCCGCCTTCCTGGGTCGCGAGAAAGGTAATTCTGGCTTGTCCCCGGTCCACCATCAGCGCCAAATACAACTCGCGGGCAATACTGCTCGGTTCCTCAATCAACAAAGCCGCCACATGCTGACCTTGCGCACCGGTCTGGGCGGTAACCAATCGTTTTCCAAGCAGTTCCTGGGCGGCTTTTTCCACTTCGGCAATACTGTGGACTACCCGCACCCCACCGGCTTTGCCCCGGCCTCCGGCATGCACCTGGGCTTTCACCACCCAGGCCGGGCCACCCAGTTCACGCGCCTGATTCACGGCTTCACGCACCGAAAAAGCGGGAATGGCGCGAGGGACCGGAACCCCTTCTTCAGCCAACAAACGCTTGGCCTGATACTCATGCAGATTCATGAAAATTCCTTTAAAAACGGCGGATCAGCGCTGCCGTAAAATCTGTGGTGCGCAATGCCGGCACATCACCCCGCAAGGCCGCCAGATCACCGGTGACGTCACCGGCAGCAATGGCGGCATTCATGGCCGCCACAATAGCCTGAGCAGCTTCTCCCCAGCCCAGATGCTCCAGCATCATGACGGCCGACAAAATCAGCGAACTGGGATTGGCCTTGCCCTGTCCGGCAATATCAGGCGCCGTACCATGAGTGGCTTCAAAAATCGCGTGGGTATCAGAAAGGTTAGCACCGGGTGCCATGCCAATACCCCCTACTTCTGCGGCCAACGCATCAGAAACATAGTCACCATTCAAATTCAGCGTGGCAACCACTGAGTAATCTTCCGGACGCAGCAAAATCTGCTGCAGAAAATTATCGGCAATCACGTCCTTGATGATCAGCTTCCCGTCGGCAATGGCCTGCTGCTCGGCTTTCTGTCCTGCCGCCTTACCTTCTGCCTTGCTGATGGCGGCCTTTTGCCTCCAGGTAAATACCCGTCCGGCGAACTCCCGCTCCGCCAGGGCATAACCCCAGTCACGGAAACCGCCTTCGGTGAATTTCATGATATTACCCTTGTGCACCAGACTGACAGAGGGCTTGCCATGCTCCAGAGCGTATTGAATGGTACGCCGGATCAGACGTTCCGAACCTTCCGTGGATACGGGTTTAATGCCGATGGCAGAACTGTCGGGAAAGCGGATTTTTGTGACGCCCATTTCTTCCCGCAGAAATCGAATGACTTTTTCTGCTTCGGGACTACCCGCAGGCCATTCAATACCGGCGTAAATGTCCTCAGAGTTTTCGCGAAAAATGACCATATCCACTTTTTCCGGATGACGCATGGGGCTGGGCGTCCCCTCAAAATAGCGCACCGGCCGGAGGCACACATACAAATCGAGCTCCTGACGCAGAGCCACATTCAGGCTACGAATCCCCCCGCCCACCGGGGTTTCCAGAGGGCCTTTGATGGCGACTTTATACTCCCGAATGGCGGCCATGGTCTCATCGGGCAAATACTGCCCCTCACCATACAGTTGCACGGCCTTCTGTCCGGCAAATAATTCCATCCAGGCAATCTGCCGCTGTCCCCCATAGACTTTGGCCAATGCCGCATCCACCACACTGCGCATGGCCGGGGTCACATCACAACCAATCCCGTCACCTTCAATGAAGGGAATAATGGGTTGATCAGGCACCTGCAACACCCCATTAAGCAGCGTTAAGGGACTTCCGGTTGCTGGTTTCTGAATATGGGTCGTCATGACACCTGCTCCAGTTGTTCACTCGCCCAGGACAAGGCCCCACCCTTCAAAATCAATTCCAGATCACGGGCGCTGGCAAGTTGCGGCATCACCTCAATATCCAGACCCTGAGTCTCATCGCGCAACATCAGGGATTTCCCCAGAGTCAGGCCCGACAGATCAAGGCCCAGCTGATCACCCGCCTGCACCTTGGCGTAATCTTCAGCATGCACAAAAGTGAGCGGCAATATCCCGAAATTAATCAGATTAGCGAGATGAATCCGGGCAAAAGACTGTACCAACACCCCCCGAACGCCCAGATAGCGAGGTGCCAACGCAGCATGTTCGCGGCTGGACCCCTGACCATAATTATGTCCTGCCACAATAAAACCACCGCCGGATGCCTTGGCCCGACTCGGGAAAGTTTCATCCACCATATGAAAAACAAATTCGGAGATTGCGGGCAAATTGGAGCGCAAAGGCAGCACCTTGGCCCCCGCCGGCATAATATGATCGGTCGTGATATCGTCTTCGAGACGAATCAGTACCTCGCCTGCCAGATGCGCGGGCGCGGCCTTACCCGCCGGTAACTTGGCGATATTCGGACCGCGAATAATTTCAACCTCCGTGCCCTCAGGCGCAGGGGCCAGCACCATGCGATCATCCACCAGGAACTGCCCCGGTAAATCGACGTGAATAGGTGCCAGGCCCAAATCGCGGGGATCAGTAATCTCGCCGGTCAGGGCGCAGGCCGCACAGGTTTCCGGACTCGCCAGATAGACCTCGGCGTTTTTGGTGCCGGAACGCCCGTAAAAGTTACGATTGAAGGAGCGTACGGAAACCCCCTGGGTTGGTGGTGCAAAACCCATCCCGATACAGGGTCCGCAGGCAGATTCCAGAATACGTGATCCGGCGCCAATAAAGTCCAGCAACCCGCCATCCTTGGTGACCATTTCCATGACCTGACGGGAACCCGGAGAAACCCCCAGACTGACCCCATCCGCAACCACCTTGCCCTTGAGCATCTGCGCGACGGTCATCAGGTCGGTGTAGGATGAATTGGTACAGGAACCGATGGCCACCTGGGCTACCTTGGTTCCGGCCACTTCCCGCACTTTTTTGACATTATCCGGGCTATGCGGACAGGCAATCAGGGGCTCCAGCGTATCCAGATTGATTTCGAGCACTTCGTCGTAACTCGCATCCGCATCAGCCACCCACTCTGACCAGGTAGCCCCACGCCCCTGGGCAGCAAGATAGTCCTGGGTTACGCCATCACTGGGGAAAACACTGGTGGTAGCCCCCAGTTCCGCCCCCATGTTGGTAATAGTCGCGCGCGCAGGGACACTCAAATGTTCCACCCCCGGGCCGAAGTACTCAAAGACCTTGCCCACCCCGCCTTTGACGGTTTTCAGACGCAATACTTCAAGAATAATGTCCTTGGCACTGACAAAGGGCTGCAATTTTCCCGTCAGTTTAACGCCCACCACTTCCGGCATATTCAGGTTGAAGGACAAACCACCCATGGCCAGGGCAATATCCAGCCCGCCCGCACCAATAGCCAGCATTCCGGCACCGCCAGAAGTCGGCGTATGGGAATCCGAACCCAACAAGGTACCACCCGGCTTGGAAAACCGTTCGAGATGCACCTGATGACAAATACCATTGCCCGGCCGACTGAAATGGACCCCGTATTTCGCGGCGAAGCTCTGCAGAAACCGGTGATCGTCCGCATTTTCAAAGCCGGACTGCAGCATATTATGATCGACATAGGAAACAGACAGTTCAGTGCGTACCCGAGGCAGACCCAAGGCCTCAAACTGCAGATAGGCCATGGTTCCGGTGGCATCCTGGGTGAGCGTCTGATCAATACGGATAGCTATCGGACTCCCCGCCTTGAGGGTGCCACTTACCAAGTGCGCGGCAATAATTTTCTGGGTGACGTTCATAGCCATGAGCTGATCTCCTGAGCTGGAAAATACGATCGGGAACTGCGCTTGACTCCATCATCGCAAATGAACTGCCCGACGCCAAGTATCAGCAGCTGCTAAAATCCCTGAAAACAGGAAGGATGCGCGTAGATCACCCAACCCAAATTGCTTGGGGCTGCGCTCAGACCGCCGCAAGCCAGCTGCGAGCATGACGGATACGGGCAAGCGTCTCGTCTTTTCCCAACAGCGCCAAGGTGCCATCAATAGGCGGGGAAACCGCTCGCCCGGCCACGGCAACACGTAACGGCTGCGCGATTTTTCCCATTTTTCCCTCGGCATGACTGACTGCCAATTCCTGAATGGCACTGTGAATGGCCGCCGCCGTCCATATTGGCAAGGTCTCCAGATGCTGGAGGAGACTCTCCAGCAAAGCGCTCTGACCATAAAGATGTTTTTCTACATCTTTGACCTCACCCGTCACTGGTGCCAGATAAAACATGCTGGCGGCCCCGGCCATTTCTACCAGCGTCTTGGCGCGCTCCTGCAATAAGGCGACGACCGCAGACAAGTCAGGGCCTTGGGCCAGACTCGCCTCGGTGATGCCGTGTGCGTCCAGATATGGCCGTAAATGCCGAGCCAGACCCTCGGGACTCAGACGTTGCATGTGCTGGGCATTAATCCACAGCAATTTTTCCGGATTAAATGCCGAAGCCGCCTTATTAACGGTATCAATCTGAAAAAACTCAATCATTTGTTCGCGACTGAATATTTCTTCGTCACCATGAGACCAGCCCAGGCGAATCAGAAAATTCAGCAGGGCATCCGGCAAAAATCCCTGCTCCCGATATTCCAGCACGCTGACAGCACCGTGCCGCTTGGAAAGTTTCTGCTTGTCCGGCCCGAGAATCATCGGCACATGGGCGTAAATCGGCAGACCTGCACCCAAGGCCTGCAAAATCTGCATTTGTCTGGGGGTATTATTGAGATGATCATCGCCCCGGATAACATGGGTAATACCCATGTCCCAGTCGTCCACCACCACACAGAAATTGTAAGTAGGGGTTCCATCAGAGCGGGCGATAATCAGATCATCCAGTTCGCTGTTCTGAAAGCTGACCCGACCATGAATCAGGTCTTCTACCACCGTTTCGCCCGTATCCGGACTGCGAAAACGGATAACCGGCGTCACCCCCTCACGGGCGGTACTGCGCGTCCGGCAACGCCCGTCATAACGGGGCTTTTCGCCGCGCGTGCGTTGTTCTTCACGCATGGCATCCACTTCTTCACGGCTGCAATAACAGTAATAGGCAGTCCCTGCTGCCAACATCTGCGCCAGCACTTCCCGATAACGATCCATGCGTTGTGTCTGGTAAAAAGGGCCTTCGTCCCAATCGAGTCCCAGCCAGGCCATACCTTCAAGGATAGCAGCCGTCGCTTCAGGAGTAGAGCGCTCCAGATCCGTATCTTCAATACGCAGCACAAAACGCCCCCCCTGGCGGCGGGCATGTAACCACGAATACAGCGCGGTGCGAACACCCCCAATATGTAAATAACCAGTAGGACTCGGCGCAAAACGGGTACGAACAGACATGAGCAATCAACCTGCAGCAGTAAATCTAGAGTCAAATGATAACAGGCACGCTCTGGCTTCGGTATCCTTGAAGACGAAGTTAGCGCCCCTGGCATCCCCCGGCATCGTATGAACTCTAACGTGGAGTTAAGGCGCGCGCCGCTTTTGGCGCGACCCGCTTGGACGAGGGGTTAGGCTGGTCTGTGACTCTACAAGGCGCCCAGTTACGTACTTATGAAGGACACTGGACATCAGTGTTTGATAAGGAATTGCCTCTTCCGCAGCCTTGGCTTGAATATCGTCGAGGTCTCTGGATGAGATGCGAATATTAACCCGCTTATCTTTAGCCAATGAGGTAGAGGCCATTGCCGCATAATGTGTGATTTCACTTTTTCCCTTTGGAGATGGGTACCATTCTCCTCTTTCAAAAGAAGAGAGAATCTCTTCTTCAAGTTTGCTTTCTTTGTCCATTTCAATGCTCCTCACTAAGATATATTCGTGTGGCTTTCCTGCTCGGGATAATCGTTTTCAGAATGACAAGAAGATCCCAGAGCTTTGTCGACCTGAAATAGCCGGGCAGTGTCAGCATTGCCCGATTCTGATGAATCTCGGCATGGGCGAGTCCATTGGCCCGCACGATGTCGAGTACCAAAGCCAGGAATCCGTCCATGTTCTTGCCAGCGGTAACGCCAGCACGCTCGCCTTGGTCAGCCTTCCCGGACTCAATCTGCTTTTGCCTCGCTGCCTCACGGTTTCCCCAGAAAGCTTTTACGGCCTCATGGGCCTTTTGTTCGTAATCAACAAGATCGAGAGCCATTTATTCTCCATTGCCTCCAAGGGTAGATCGTTCTTCGTGGCTCAGGCCATACAGCTTGAACACGGCGCGGTTGCAGGCTTGAAAATCCCGCTTTGTTGCAGCTTCCGCCAGCTCTGTCCGCAACACTGTCGAGACATCCGCCCATTGGGGAATGCGGATGCGACGCAGATATTGCGCCTGAAACCGGAGGAATCCGCCTTGCATTTTGGTTGAATAGGTCGCCATGAATAGACGTGTGACGACTGAAAGCATCACAGCTTGCAATGGCCTCAATTCCCACTCGTCGGACGTGACGTAGTAAAGGTTGTGGTGCGGGTACAACTCCCCACCCTCAAAAACGATATGGGCCTCGCCTTTGATGTCGGGAATCAGGAGCTTCGGCCTCGATGCCAGCGCTGGGGTGATGCGGTCGATTGTGCGATACCAGTTGGCCGGAGTCTTCTGGGCGCAGTAACGGCCCGCGATAGCCTCCCGTCGCGCCTCCAGGTAGCGGCGCAAGCGCGGATAGTTCCGCAAATCGACAAGGCCGCTACCCTCGGCGAACGGATTGATGACGCCTTGGCCGCGCCACTGCACCTCGCCGGACAGGATGTCTTTCGTTGTAACCAGCGGCAGTTTGCGATCAGGCTCCACGTCGAGTGCGTCAAAGTCGCCGATATAGGCCTTGTCCGCGCCGGTTGCTACGCCGATACCTACCTTGCAGCCCACCTCTTCCAAGCTCGGAAATTGCTTTTCAAGGCGGCGAATCAGCGCCATCTGATCCGAAGATTCGAGCAACCACGGTTCCGACCCATTAGGGACTCGAGCCAGTTCGCGTACCGGCCCGGCCTCATTCGGCAGGTTCCGCGCACGCAGTGCGTCGGCCAAGATCGCCAGCGCGTCCCGGTCGATGGCTGGGCGATGGGCAATGCGTGCCGCGCCGGGCGTTTCCCGGCTGATGATAGTGATGGCCGGGTAGGCGATCACATCGGAGTGAAACGCAGGGGTGTCCACCATATCGACATAGATTTTCAGGTGGAACTGATCGGCCACGAGGCTACGAAGCGGCCCGCCATAGCGGTTTTTCATCCAGCGATCCGCACAGATAAAACCCAGACTCCCACCCTTCGCCAACGCTGAAAGCGAGCGCTCGATGAACGGGATGTAGATGTCGGCTCGGTCATACATCGTCTGGTAGCGGCCACGATACTCAGCCAGCAACGGTGCTGGAATCAACTCTTGGCGAACATAGGGAGGGTTTCCGACAACAAAGTCGAATTGCCCTTCAAGTGGTGCGAGAAGGAAATCCCCCTGCACAAGCCAACGATCAGCAAGTGCTACTGCGGATTGATCCTCTATCGCTTCTTGCTTAAGCCGCTCGATCACGGCTGCTCGGGTGGCAGAAAAGGTCAAGCGATGCAGTTCAACAGCACGAATTGCGTCGCCTAACTCTTCGACTACAGTTTTTATGTGTTGCGATGATCTCCACGCTATCAGTAGTCGTCCGATTGCTGGTAATAGAAAGTCACCACCACCGAATGAAGGCTCCAAAAGTCGCTTTTCATGGAGCGGTTGATCCTCCGTGTAGCCAGCCAGATCGAGGATGAAATCCACTACCTCTGCGCGTGTAAAGATTGCCCCGCGAGATTCGGTTCCTGCTGCTGTAGCCAATTTTTCAATCGCAGCAGCGACCATCGGCGAATGAGTGCAAACCGACTCGCCAAACAAATCAAAATTACGCTGCCCGGATGCTAAGTTAATGTTTCTATTTAACATGCGCTCATTGCTCGACTAGCAGCTAACGGGGCGCGAGTTGTGCGGCACCCGCTCGAACGAATTGTTAGATTTATTCGACACGAGAGCGCCAGTACTCGGGACGGCGATGCAAGTGAGCGACAGCAATGATGACAATCTCACTCGCTGTTGGTTCGTAGATGAGGCCATACGGGAAGCGGCGCAACTGACACCTTCTGATGTGGCCACCTAACGGCGACCAGGCATCAGGAAACCCTCGAATACGTTGGATGGCAAGCCAAGCTTCATTCCGGAACTCGCTTCCCAAGCCAGCACGCTCATTGTTGTAATAGCCAATTGCCTCGACCAACTCTCGCTGCGCAGGATATAGCAGCCGGATCGTCAAATTGACTGACCCAGTTCGGAAAAGACCTTCTCTGCATCTACTGCGCCGAGCTCACCAGAACGATAAGCTGCCATGCGATCCTCAGCTTCCTTGAGCCACAAGGAATCCACGGCCCGGTCAGGTTGATCCAAACTTCCTATGAGGCCTTCCACGAGTGCCGCACGATCTCCGGGCGGAAGCCGAAGGGCCTCTTGTAGTACCGATTTTGCTGAAGTTGACATGATTTAGTCTCCGCGCCACGCGCCATCCATTTTACCCTCAACCGCCAAGCAAATCTAACGCCGAGTTAAACGGCGCCGGGCGCAGCCCGGTGTCCGTTTGAACGATTTGTTATGTTTCTTTATTCGTAATGTGTCCATAGCCGCAGGATCTTGACGATTTGTTATGTTTCTTTATTCGTAATGTGTCCATAGCCGCAGGATCTTGACGATATGCTCTTGCTCTAGGACTTCGTACACAATGCGGTGCTGGATATTGATTCGGCGGGAATATGCGCCGGCAAGATCACCAACGAGTTTTTCGTACGGCGGTGGATTTTGATAAGGATTCTCCTCAAGCACCTTCAGCAAGTTCACTGCCTTTTCCTTGAGGCCTGATGCAGTGAGCTTCTTCGCGTCTTTTTGCGCGTGCTTGGTATAAAGCAGCTGCCACCTCACCAATCGAGATCCTTCGCACATTCAGACGCTGGAGTTTTCATACCCTCTTGAATCGACTCGCGCATTCCCGGGATGGCAAGCAAATTGAGCGTTTCAGATATCGCATTCCAATCTTCTTCCGAAATCAGAACAGCGTTACCTCGTTTGCCTTTTATGACAATGGGTTGATGAGAATCTGTGGCTTCATCGATAAGGCTGTACAGCTTCGATCTCGCCTCTGTCGCGTTGAGTATGGTCATGTTTAACCCTCTTTTGATTCAAGCGTACGCTATTACGCACGGTTGTTCAAGGTCGATTTTTTAAACATAACGTTCAAGCTCAGCGGTGAAAAAAGAAGGCGCGTATTTTTGCTTTGCAAAAATCGTGATTTCTTTTTTTGTCCGCTGGAGCGTGTTGTTATGTGCTGGCATATTGCCGCTCGTGTTCAATTAGCCAACGTTTTCTTTCAATTCCACCACCATACCCTGTCAGTTTACCATTTTTCCCAATCACTCGATGACAAGGTACGATAATAGAAATTCTATTAAAACCATTAGCAGAGGCAACGGATCTAACAGCTTTTGGTTTGTTTATTTTCTCGGCTTGTTGTTGATATGTTGATGTTTTACCGTACGGTATTTCCCTTAAACATTCCCAAACTAAATTTTGAAAGTCAGTACCAGGCATTTGAAGTTTAACGTCAAAGGTTTTTCGCTGACCATTAAAGTATTCGGCTATTTCTTTTTTGGCTTTTTTCATATGTTGATTTTCACCTGCGATTATTTTGGCATTCAGCAATTTCTGTAGGTCTTTAAATTCTGTTTCCAGCATTCTCCTGTCAACAAATTCCAGCAAACAAACGCCATTGTCGGTAGCGCAGACGAACATAGGCCCCAAAGGGGTCGTTAGTCGGCTAATTAAAATGATGGTTTTCTCAACACTATTTTTAGGTGATTTTCCAATGAGTTTTTTATAAGTATATCCAAATCCACTTAACGATTCGTACCCTGTGTCAAATGCTATCCCTGTCGCTCTCTTACCACCTTTTAATTCTTGAAACGCATTATTTATTCGATACATCCTTTGATATGCCTGAAAAGTCATTCCATAATTTTTATTGAACCAGCGTCGTACCAGTTCCGGGCTAATTTTATTCTGTTTAAGTTGATAGTCAGAAATTTTTTCTTTCGGATTTTTCTTCACCATATTGATAGCTGCTTCAACTTGCTTAGGTGCTTCATTGGCGTTTTCTGTTGGTTTGCATATCTTGCACGGTCGATAACCGGAATCGAGAGCCTCTTTAAAAGTGGTATAGAACTCGACATTTTCGAATTTTGGTTTTCTCGCACGGCAGGCCGCAATACAAAAGACGGAGGTGGTTTTTACACCCACATAAAAAATACCAACATAGCTTGGTTCTCTATCTATCAGCGCTTGATAATAAGTGTTTTTCTGTTTTTTATTAGTAACTAGCATCTTAAAACATCGATTTGAAAGACTGTAACTTTACGACAGAACTCAGAGTATTTTCAAAGTGATTGTACATATTATCGAACAAGAAGTTGCCCATACTGATTCTTTTTACACCTAGTTCCTTTAGCTTTTTGAAGTCTGGCAAGTTTGGCATACACATAACGTTAAGTGGTAGATAACTACTTTTGGTAATTGCTTGAATATCGTCTTCATTTTCAATGCAAGGCACAAACACACCATCAGCTCCCGCTTGCTCAAACAAATGGATTCGCTTTTTAGTCTCGTCGACTGGATTATCACGACCTAGCAGGAATACATCTGTTCTAACGTTGATGAAAATATTCACTTCGTCGTTTTCAAGCTGTTGCTTAATTGTAGAAAGGGTCTCTGAAAATGAAGCAGCATCAAGTAACGTTCGCTTTTGGGTAACCACACTATCTTCAATATTAATCCCAACGACACCTAGATTAGCTAGCGTTTTGATGTTGTCTGCGATCTCATATGGTTCTCGGCTATAGCCTGATTCAATGTCCACAGTAAGAGGAAGATATGTATTTGCGATTATTCTTTCTACAACATAGCAAAGCTCGGAAAACTTCATCATCTCGCCGTCTTCATATCCCAGCATATTTGCAATTGCGGCACTAGATGTACCAATGGCTTGAAAACCCAATTTCTCCACTATCTGAGTGCTCATGGCATCCCAAACGTTACTAATTAGTAAAGGAGCATCTTGGTTGTGTAAATTTTTGAATTCCATATATTGTCTCCTGCTTTAAGTTGAGCACAAAGTATTACAAATGAAATTCAATCAACAACCGAAAATTGGACAAGTATTTTTTCTGCACTGGCACATAACGTCGAAGCTCAGGGGCGCGCTGCTTTTGGCGCGTCCCCTGGAGCGCCTTGTTGGGCGCATTCTTTGAACAAGCGCAAGGCCATCTGTTCTTCGTCATAATATGTTTCACCCATTTTCAAGCCGCGCTCTTCCATTGCGAACGATTTAAAGCCTTCTGAAGAATAGAGGTTCTTTGCTCTTGAGTTGGACGCGACAACCGTCAAGTTGATTTGCTCCAAACCTTCTATCTCTCTAGCACGCTTAATGGTTTCTTGGATGAGTCTTCTGCCAATTCCCATGCCAGATGCGTCTGCACGCACATACATTCGGTAAAGTAATCCTTTATGTCTGAATTTTGCACGAGTCTCCCGCTCAAAGCTGACCACTCCAACCAATTGACCATCTGCTAGCCAAGCACCAAGTGTGAAGGCGTCTGGTCGGCTGGAGGCGAAAGGAACCATGGGTTCTCCGGCATCCTGCGCGGCAGTGCGGAACGACTCAACGTGTTCACTTAGTCCGTTAAGAATCAGAGCTTGATAGGCCACCGTATCTGCGGACGTTAACTCGCGAATTGTCATGATTTCCGTAAATAGCTCACAGTGACTTGGTTTGCGCCTAACGTAAAGTTGAGGGGCGCGCCGCTTTTGGCGCGTCTCTCTCGAACGCAATGTTAGGATTTGGTATTGAGTGCTGCATGTTCATTCAACTCCGCATTAATGAAACCCGAAATCATTGCACGGTATACCAGCTCTGTAACCGAGGGGTTTGCGCCCAACTCTTGCGATAGTGCCGTGACCTTGGCAATAACCTGTTCGACGCGTTGAGGTGCCTTTACGTCATCCGTGGTTTTCTTGAACCGAGCCGCTTGCTTCACAAAGCCTCCACGTTCAGCCAAAAGGGCGACAATCTGACGGTCAATGCGGTCGATGTTCGAACGGACTTCTTCAATGGAAGTGCAATTGACGGCGTTACTCAAGATGTACTCCTTTTGTAAACCCTAACGTTTGACTTAAGCGGCCTGCCGTAGGCAGGTCCGCTTGAAGGAAGGGTCAGATTTCACTGCGCTTCGTCAGCAATGGTCTCGAAGCGACGAGAAATGTGATCATCAGCCAATGCCACCTTGACGCGTGCCGACTTTCGCAGGGATTCCAGCTCTTTTGCGAGTGAGCGTTTGGCCTCCTTGAGAATTTCTTTCGCGAGAGGCGCGCCTACGTTGCTATAGAAAACTTTGCGGTTGTAGCCCGCGCCATAGCCGCCAGATTCGCCGACGTAGCACAGCACGAGCCATTCCAAATACTCTGACAGCAGCTCATCCGGTACATGTTCGAGCCCGCCCAGTTCTTGGAGATTGCGAAGTAACTCTCCGTGCTCGGCGTTCTTGCGCCACTGGTAGCCCACCTGCTTCATGTGATTTAGGTACGCCGCAAAAAGCTCCTTGACTTGGCTCTTGCGAAGATAGGGGAAGAGCCCGGCAGCCAGCGCAACGCGAGCAACTCGTAGTTCGGGCGCCTTCTTTCCGATCTGTTCAACAAGTTCCTTCGATGCGTCGATCAGCACCTGCGTGCTGGTAAGTGGGCGCAGGGAGAAGAGCGCGTTGAACGAGTTCTGTTGGACGATGTCAGGTTGTGCCTTGTTCAGCGCAGCGCTGATCAAAAATTTGAATATCTCGTGCTGGCGTGGCTGCGGTGCATGTTTGTACTCTTCTGTAAGGCTCTCGTTGAGCGCCGCCGCAGAGGGTTGCTCGACTATCTGCTTGACATCAGTAAGTTTGATTAGATGAAGCGGGTCTTTGGACAGTACGACGTCAATGCAAGTGGCAAAAATGTACACGCAGTCTTCAATTCCAGCCTCGTACTCATCGTCTTCGTGCTCTAGGTCCTTTCGAATGTCATACGCCCGAAGAAGCCGCTTGTATTCGGGACGTGACAGGATTCCCATTCGGTAGGACAGTTCTATTAGCCGAAGAACCGAATAGTCTTCGACGTCATCGGCTCGCGTAATAGGCGGCAGCTTGTGCTGCTTGGCGGCTTCGGCAGCGAGGTCCACGCCCGCAACGACCACCTTTTCGCGCAGGTCATGGATGCTTGCGTTGAAGATCCTTTGGCATGCGCTGCTTGGGTCTGTAGACAGAAGTTTTTGAACCCGCTGAACGAGTTGCTTTCCCTTCCAGTGCGGGCGGATACGCTCCATCCATGCTGAAACACCCGCCGCTTCGACTAATTCCGCGTTCGGATTGATGACCACAAGGCTGTTCTTCGACATAGTTGTGCGACCTAGGTGTTGTGAAATATAACGTGGAGCTAAGGGGCGCGCCGCTTTTGGCGCGTCCCGCTTGAGCGCAGGGTTAGAGGTAATGTGCATATGCCCTTGTAACCTTGCCATCTTGGTTAAAATGAAACACCTCTGCGGATGAGCCACGGACACCATTGTAGTAGAGGGTGATACTGTTAACGCCGACAAGCGTGGCAACCAACTCAAAATGAAGATTCGGAACCAATTGAAGAGCTTTAGCCCAATAGGAACCTACTGCTTTCTTGCCCTTTAATGTTCCTGACGGTTCGCCAGCCACCTTGATGATTACAGGTGACGACATTTCAAAATCGTCGGTGTAATGCGATAGAACACGAACAAGGTCATGTTTGTTCCAGGAATCTATCCAATCAGCCGCAAAATGGTCAGCGAATACCTTGTCGATCATGATTACCTCTAACGTTGAAGGTAAGGGGCGCGCTTTAGCGCGTCCCGCTTGACCGCAGTGTTAGGCATGTTTATTCGGGAGAGTGACATACAGCCTCTATGTTGTGACCGTCAGGGTCAAGTACAAATGCGCCGTAATAATTTGGGTGATAGTGCGGACGCAAGCCAGGTGCGCCATTGTCACGCCCGCCCGCTGCAATAGCAGTTTTATAAAAGGCATCAACCAGTGAGCGCGTAGCGACACGGAATGCAACATGAATAGGCGGATTGTTTGGCGTGCCTTTGCTTACCCAGAAGTCGGGTTTTGGTGGCTCACCAAAACCAGCTACATCGACGTGCCCAGTTATTGATGCTGGGAATTCTGCGAGCAGACCGTACCCTATAGCAGCGAGTGCCGTGGAGTAGAACGCTTTGCTCTTGTTGAAATTGCTGGCAATGATTCCCGTGTGGTCGATCATGTGTGACTCCAAATGCCTAACGCAAAAGTAAGGGGCTGCGCGCTTTTGCGCAGTCCCACTTGACTGCCGGGTTGGGCATCATTCTTTCAGGCTCCGATGGGCAAGTTTACCGTAACTTCAATGCGTGCGGCAACAACAGCGGCACGCAATACAAAAAGTGCCGCCAGAAGCGAGGCAGAGATCTTGGGGTGAAGAACGATTCCATCTTCGCTGAGACTGGAGCCAAGGATTGGAACTGTGATCGAGGCTTCATCAACGATACACGCGGACATCATGGTCACTGTTTCTCTCAATGCGGCCTGAGCATGCACAGCTCTTGGCGAAGCGTTTAGTAGCGCGACTGGTTTGTGAACGAACGCCTCACAGCCAACCATCCAGTCGAGAGCGTTTTTCATGGCCCCGGTAACGCCGTGTGCATACTCCGGACTTGCTATGAGCAGTGCGTCGACGGAAAGGATTTGTGTACGCAGCTCTGCAACCGGTGGAGGATTACTGGCCTCGATGTCGGGATTGAACAGAGGTAGATCGCCAAGGCCACGATAGAGTACTACGCTGATGTCGGCGGGCGCCAAACGAGCGACAGCACGAAGCAGCGCGGAATTTAGAGAGGCAGCGCGAAGACTGCCAGAGATAGCGAGGATTTTCATGATGCCCAACGTAAAGTTGAGGGGCGCGCCGCTTTTGGCGCGTCCCTCTCGAACGCAATGTTAGGAGTGGTCAATTTGATTGCCCCGCCTTGTCACGCTCCGCAAAGACCTCTTTGGCCGCAAGGGTGCCATTCAACGCGGCCGGGAACCCTGCATACACCGCCATTTGAATCATGACTTCAATGATTTCTTGTCTTGTGCAACCGACATTGAGCGCACCATGAATGTGAACCTTTAGTTGTGGCTGCGCGTTCCCCAAAGCGGTTAATGCAGCAACGGTTGCAATTTCACGCTCTTTTAGTGAAAGAACACCGCGTGAATACACATCGCCAAATGGAAACTCAATGGTGTAGCGGGCGAGGTCGGGGGAAGTGTCTTTGAGTGCCTCAATTACTCGCTCTCCAGCATGACCATCAATTTCCTTGAGCTTCTCCCAGCCACGGGCATAACGATCTGATTCCACAATAGGCTCCTGTTTAGGTGTGATGTTGTTCTGGAATGGAGGCGCAGTGGCGCAACCTGCAAGGGACAGTTAAGAGTATTCCACCGAGAAAGTGATTCATGGAGACTCCTAACGTAAAGTTGAGGGGCGCGCCGCTTTTGGCGCGTCCCTCTCGAACGCCATGTTAGCCATTTTTCGGCGTGATACTTTCAACCACCTCAACCCCAAGAATGTTTCTCAGCGGTATAAGTGCTTGGGGGAATGCTGATTCCAGCACAAGTAATGCTCTTGCGTTTTGTGGACGCGCTTCGGTGAGCAGTACTGCCTCCATTACAGCGCGGTACTTAACGCATTGGAATAGACCTCTGACAATGTCAGCTTCCGCCGATATGGCAGACTTAACCTCCGCAGCTACCCAAACGGCTTTGCCGTTGAACGAAACATCTAGGCTATCGCCAGACGGCAATGGATATTCAGTGACACCGGCCTGAGTGTTTGAATTAAGCCCGATGGCTTTCGGATTCCGCGCGACATACTCTTTGAGTGCTTTGTGATCCTCGCTCTCGCCCCCACCGAAGCCCCCAGTGGCTTTTGTAACAATGGGCGAAAGTCGGACGTTGTTGGTTCAAGTGCAAGAGCCTTGAGGACTGCTTCCCATCTGGGATAGGAGAAAATATGCTGAAGTTCTGCCTCAACGATTGCTCGTTTCTGTCGAAGCGGTAGCGCTGCGAAATCTTCTTTCTTTACAAGAAACCAACCGATGCCCTCTCCAGGCAGACCGGTGCTTTTGTTGACAACAAGACATTGAATCGGTGGAACCTTAGCCTTCCATGCCTTCGAGAGAAGTTCCAGAGATTGCCCGATGCTTCCAAGCACATAGTTGAGGTTGCGCGGATTGGGCATTCCCAGCTCTTCAGCGAGATCGGAATAGAACACGGGGGCACCAGCCTGTGCTTGTCGAACAAGCAAGGGGAGCGCGGCGCGAGCACGCACCTGATATGCCTTGTCACCCGAGATTGGTTCTGAAATTGTGGCAGTGCTCATGATGCCCTCTGAATGGCTAACGTTTGAATTCAGCGGACGGCAAAAAGCGCAGCTTTTTGACGGTCCGCTGGAATAAATTGTTATGCCGCAATTAATGTCCCCTGATGAAAGACAATCAGCCAAACACCACTGCTATAGCTCCAAATTGTCGAACGTTGGCTTAGGCGACCCGCTTGATCTAGTTGATATGTTGCCAGGTAGAGGTTAGGCGAAAGCTCCTGGCATGCAAAGTCTGTTACCAGACAGGACTCTGAAACAGGCTTGGCGTGCCGGTTTTCCAGTGTGTCAAGGACAAATGACTTGCTGTACCTGCGGCCAGAAGCACCGATTTCCCAGAACTCAGGTGCGACCATCGCTTCAAAGTCAGCGCGAGATGTACCAAATTCTGGACGATGAAAGATAGGCTCTCGTGCAGCGAGTTCTTCAGTGGCTTGCCCAATGGAGAGCTTAGAGTCTTTCATGCAGCATAACGTTTGAATTCACCGGCCTGCGCGGCTTTTCGCGCAGGTCCGGTGGAATGATGGGTTTGGCGTCATGGTTTCTCGGCTTCTCGTTTGATCGCTTCATTCATGGCGACAAACCCTTGCTTAGTGGCGCCGTTCAACGAACGCCGAAAGAAGGGCACAAGTAATCCTGAGAAAACTTCTCCTTGACGAAACGTGAGTCCACCACCTGGTTTACCTTCCAGTCGGAAATAGTGTTCACCATCGAATAGGCCAGGCAGTAAGAGCTTTCCTTTCCACCGAAGCTCGCGATTTGGTTCTACCGCGAGCACACTCGGTCTGAACTGCATGCCATTTGCGCCCGGCGGTTGGATGAAGACCTTCAGTGACTGACCAACCTCAAGGGTGCCTTCAATAGAGCGAACAAACGGGTTCCACCGGGAATGCGACGGGAAGTCGATGAGCAATGCCCAGACCCGCTCGACAGGGGCATCAATTTCGATCTGGGTTTCGAGTCGGTGCATTTTCTCTCCGTTCGTGATCATCAAGCTGCAAAAGTAAAGATGTGTCCGTTCATGACGCCCAACGTGGAGCTAACCGGCCTGCGCGGCTTTTCGCGCAGGTCCGGTTGAGCGCAGGGTTAGAGAACGGCCTGCTTCTTAACAAAATCGACAACCTCTGTGATGGCAGACGGGGAGCGCATGTCAATAAAGCGAAAGTCTTGAAACAGCGGCGGAAGCTCATCAACAGACAGGTCAATGTTAAGAACAATGAAATTCTTCTTTCCATCTCGCATCAGCTTCTGGAAGAAGTAATTGAGCTATGCTCGAAAGTGGTGTACGGGCGCGTTACAACTGGCTTGAATGAGGTGGCGTACTGTTGCTACAAAGGGTTTCCGA
>NZ_JAAOMP010000097.1 GCF_018853815.1 Acidithiobacillus sulfurivorans
CGATCATTCCACCCGCTGCAGCACCGGCGATGGCGCTACCCAGAACACCGCCATATCCACCACCCAAGGCGCTCTGCGCCGCAGAAGGACTCATCTTACCGATGGACAGCACGTTGATCTGCAACAGATAGTGGGCCTGCGTGTACGGCACGACCTGATAGCCCTGACTTTCCAGTCGCGCATCCAGTTCCTGCGTGAGTGCCGGAACGTCCAGCGACTGGTCAGCAGTGTTTTTGAACTGCACATAAACGGTCTGCTTGGACGGCGAGACCGGCGGCACGAAGATGGTGTTCGACATCTTCGTCTGGACTTGCAGATCCTTATGGGTGAGCGCCAACTGTGCGGCCGCGCAGCCGGAAAGCGTGACGGCGACGGCGGACAGTACGGCAATGCGTAGGGCAAACTGCTTTTGGATCATGGTATTATCCTTTCCTGGTAAAGTAACATTAAAACCACATTCTGATTGGTGCGTTGCAACACACACTAAAGCCTGTGAAAGACAGATGCAGGCTTTAGTGTGTGTCCGGCCTGTTAGTAGCGCCGGACGCACGGATACGTCTTCGATTTGGAAAGAGCGGGCAGGTTGAGTTATTCCCTGCAACTGAAACGCCATCATACACAAGACAACGTTAAAGTGTCAAAATAAACCTGCGTTGACCGTGGCTTGTTTGGATGGAACTATTCGGCTTTCGCCGTCAATCATCGCCTCGCGCCATCGCCCAGTCCCGATTGAATTGCGCCTGCAACTCCGATATTGGGCGCCCATTCAGCAATAACCCCATTTCTCGGCTGACCTCCAGTGAAGTCTGGGTGAAATTTTCTGACCCCACGAAGGCCTCATGGCTGGAAATGACCGCCTTCGCGTGCATGTAAATCGGCTTGACGGGCATCAGCCGCACCTGTACGCCATGCGCGCGTAGAAAAGCGACATCCCGCTGATCTTCGGCGTTGATATTGGCAGGCAGGATCACTCTGACCAAGCGTCCTTTGCGGGCAATAGCGTCCAGTGTCGGGCGGTATGGACCCATTTCCTCGCTCTCGATCTCTATCGGGCCCGGCTGGTCAATAACGTCGATGATCTGCGCGGCAGACGTGCCCGGAGAAAGGACTAAAACCTGATGCGTCCAGGCCGGTGCGCGTTGATTGCCGCCCTGCGTAGCAGTTATGCCCTGCGTAGCAGTTATGCCCTGCGCAGCAGTTATGCCCTGCGTAGCAGTTATGCCCTGCGCAGCAGTTAAGCCCTGCGCAGCAGTCCAGTCGGCATGGAAAACAGCGTTGGCCGCCTTAACCACGGTGGGATTTTTCGTGACATACAGATATTCCCGATTGCGATGGAATGCACTCCAGTCGAAGTTGGCCGTACCGATCTCGCATGCATGACCGGAGCAGACAAACTTTTCATGGAGGAAGGCGTAATGGTCGCCGTGGCTAGTAAAGCGGTAAGGGGCCAGTTGCAGCGCGGCACCCGTCGCCTCGATCTCCCGTTCTTCTTTTTCCACCTGCCAGGGCTTCATACCGTAAGGTTTGCCCTCGATGATGACCCGTACATCGACGCCGCGTTCACGGGCGGCTTTCAGTGCCCGAAGGATCGGGCGGTCGGAGAGATAATACACCCCGACGCTAACCTCGCGGCGGGCAGACTGGATGACCTGCACAATCGGGGCAGGTCCGGCATGGGGTTCAATGTAAAGGGGCATAAGGTATCCTTAACCGATGTGATCATTCTGCTGTTCGATAACTAATTCGCCGATATTTTCCAAGACCGGCACACCCGGAACGGGTCCTCCCCCACCATCATGATTTCCTCTGATGCGCGCCACTCGCGGCACGCCGGCATCCACCGCTTCCCGGCAATGCGCCCACAAATCATCGGCAAAGATCTCCGGTTTCAAAATCCGAAGTGGATCAAACTTGCTGCCACCAAAACCCACGCCCATCAACCGCACTTGCCGTAAGCCCAGTTTATCCAGAACTTTCTGCCGAGACTTTCGTGCTTTTACGCTGACAGCAGAAATAACAAAAACCTCGTGGTCTGCTTCGAGCCAGGCCTGAACCGCTTCCAGAGCCTCTGGAATAACCGGGCAGTCTTTCCAGGCATCACGGAGATCGAACATGGTACAGCAGCGAACAAATTCCGCCATGGATAGGCCATAGCGAGCTATTAAATGATAACTCTGATTCCTTTCGACCAATTCGCGCTTCAAGGTGTTTTCCGCGAACGTGTGCCAGGTCGATAAAAAATCAAAAAGCACCTGATCGGCATCGATGGCGATTCTCATTTTTTGCGTGTCCTTTTTTATCAGATGATCCAACACAAATTAGTGTGTCTAGCGAAAAGAAACATTTTCCGCCGCTTGCATCTCCTGAACGTCCCAAGCAATCGCATGGACCATCACCTGAATCCCCATCCAGTTGGGATGCACCTGATCTGTCCAGAAATATTGCGGGTGGTTTTCACTCAGCAAGTCCCACCGCACTAGATGCACGTTCGGATAAGTAGCGGCCGTCTGTAGATACAGTTGTTGGACTTCCTGTTCCCAGGGCCGGGGCATCTCTGGCATCACCAGAAATACCTGACGACG
This sequence comes from Acidithiobacillus sulfurivorans, assembly GCF_018853815.1. Lineage (GTDB taxonomy): Bacteria > Pseudomonadota > Gammaproteobacteria > Acidithiobacillales > Acidithiobacillaceae > Acidithiobacillus > Acidithiobacillus sulfurivorans. The sequence continues at coordinate 2,583 of NZ_JAAOMP010000097.1, forward strand.
TGGCCCCAGCATTTTTAGCAGTTCCTCCATGTCCTCTGGATACACTTCACCGTTTGTGCCCAACTCAATAACGACCGTCCCAACGTTTTGTGTCAGTCGATCCTGCTGCATGTCTTTCCAGATCGGTAAAGCACTGGAGAATTGTCGGCCAACCCGACCACTGATCAGGGCATTCGGAAACACATGCGCAAAGTAACCCGACCAACCCGTGAGTATGCTGTCCCCAATGATGACCATCCCTACAGGATAGTTTTGCGGGAATCGCAGCACGGAGGACGCATCCAGCACGTAACCCGGGGAGGGTGACTGCGTGTAATCTTTTCCCGCGTCAATCAGTGCCATCCGGTCCAGATACCGTTCTGGGGGCTGCGGAATGGGTGCAGGCTGATTGTAATAGGCCAGCGGCATCATCGGCATCGCTTCGGCGTTTCCAGTGATACCCAAAGCCAGGGATAGTCCAACGCTGGCCATGAAGAGAGCACGCAAAAAACGGGAGAGACGCTGGGGAGAGGTTGGTCTTGAGAAGGGAGTTGACATAGGATGGGGTTATCCTTATAGGAGTTAATATAACGCTATCTTAATGACATAGGCGGTTTTATGCAATATCGAACTGTTAGGTGAAACCTAATGGTTTAAGAAATATCTCTAGGCGTGGGATTGGAGGGGAGGAAAGATTGTGTCGACGGTGTCGTCATGATCTGTCCATTGATCTGCTAAATCGCCTATGCGGCGTTCTACGTTGCTTCGATGCGCTCCGTATCTTCGGTTTTCTTCTAAATCGCCTATGCGGCGTTCTACTCAACGATCGGGTTGCATATCGGGAAGGTTATCTTCTAAATCGCCCATGCGGCGTTCTACAGGCATCACACGCGGCAAAAAGAAGAAGCAGACTTCTAAATCGCCTATGCGGCGTTCTACCATGGACGCGACAGCAGCGAAAATGGACGAGTCTTCTAAATCGCCTATGCGGCGTTCTACTCCGCGCTGGACGCCTTCGTCGGTCAACGCATCTTCTAAATCGCCTATGCGGCGTTCTACTGATTGTAAAAGAACGGCTCCTGATCTACAGAAAAGCATGTCCAGAAGTTTGTAAGCTGCCTGACTAAGCCTCCGCTCGAACACAAACCGCTTTCACGGTATCAAACAAGACATCCATGACCACCATTTCTTGCGCTTTAGCGATCAATTCCGCGCGGAATGCGGAGTCTTTTTTGCGTGAATCCATTCCGAACTGAAAAGCCAAAGGCATCACCAGCGCGTCTTTGATGATATCAGCCACATCGAACACCAGCGCTCCGCGTCGGGTCTTGCCGTGTAATACAGGAAACGAAAACGGGATTCCCAACGTGTGCAGGACCACGGCCGCATAACCATAGGCGATATAGTTTCCGTGATCCAAAAAGCCATTAACGCGATCCGCGACGGTTTCGTTTGCGCGTTTTCCTTCTTCCCGCGCGAAGGGTAAGCGGAACCGCTTCGCCAGAACTGCATAGAGACGCTTCGCCCAAGCGGCTTCGGCTGACAGTAGCTGCGTTGTTGTCTGACACCGATCAATGTCTGACAGAAAGTCTTCAACCTGAGATTGCGGTATCGTCATGTCCATTTTCCCCCAGGTACTCACCGCTAATTCGATGCGTTTGCACAAAAAGTGGCGGGCCATGTCCATACGTTGCGACTCGTCCATCCATCGCATAATCCAGTTCTGGGCATATCCCGTGGGCCGATATTCATCCTGCGGAGGCATGAATACCATATCTATCGCGGAGAATAATGGAGAACCGCCAGACCCACAGAATGCCAGCATGACATTGGACTCCGCCAGTTTCCTGGCGGCAGCGTCCGTAATGGACGTGCCTTTCCCCAACATCAGCAAAGCCGTATTCTTGTCAGGGATGTTGAACATCTGTTCCACATCTTGCCCGCTATCTGTGAGGTACACGATACGGTCATCAGCTTGAAAAACTTTCGCATGTTCCAGGTAAAACACATTGGAACGCTTTGACATAATCACTGCAGATGAGCGTTTTGGTTCTTCTGTCATACCTTACCATATCCCCCAAACAGAAAATCAAAATGAACTGGCCTTTGTTTTGCAGGCATCGTGACATGGAATCGTTGCGCGACTGTTTCGTCCTCGTCAATCTCCCGCGCATACTGAGTTACTTCTTCTAAAGATGGACAGAAAAAGGCATGAGCAGAGCAGTTTTTTTCTACAGAACAAAACTCTGCCAACGCATATTCTTCCTCCACCCCCTGCTGAATGAACATCATCTTCCGGTCCTCCTCGTCATACCGGAACACATGCGCATACATGCCAGAACTCACCCGAAGTGCATACTTGTCGAACAATGCGGAATGCCAAGTCCACGGCTTGTCCAGGTGCTTCAAGCCGTCCACGAGGAACGCTTCTATGGACTCGTCATCCTTCTGCGCAAAAACCGTTTTGTCCGATCCAATGCGCCACCCGGCGTGAAGCACCTCGCCATCCGGCTTGCACAACAGTTGCTGCATATCGTAAACCTTGTATGCAGACACCTGATCAATCTCATACCCCGGATACTGAAAAGACCTGCCGTTTTTCGGTCGAAAACTCCGCAAATTCCGGTCCATCACCGCCACATTGGGATGATCCACCACCATCAACCGGTGACGATTGACCCGACCTGCCGCCTGCACGATGGATTGCGCACTGGAAGGTTCCAGGATGGCCCAGTCGAAATCATGGTCGCGCCCAATTTCTTCTACAGGCGTGGCCACCACCACAAAGCGCAGATCCTGCACACCGGCGGCCTTCGCCCGGGCGTGGGCCTGCCGCATTTCCGGGTCTTCCAGAATGGACTGATTGGGATCGCCATGGGCCATGGGCTTCCGGGTCAATGCCCGGTCCAACATTTGTTCTTTCATGGCCCGTCGCAACATCATGTCCGATGCATGGTAGCTGGTGACCACCAGCCCATCCTGGTGCTGGTCGGCCAGTATCCGGGCGATCTGCACGCACGGACGGACGTTCGCCATACGCACCAGACCAACGCTGACGCGCACGCCCTCCCAATCAAAATGATGGTCGGCGTGTAGCCGTGCGCTTTCCCGATCTATGATGACCGCCCAATCTTCGATCTCAGCATTGCCCACAGGGATCGCCCGATACCGGCGATGCGCGGCACCGGCGGACACCGCCGACACCAGGCGCTCGACATACTGATGGTAAGCCGCCTCAAAGTTGTCATCGCCCGCAACGGACGGTGCAACCTGATCATCCACAAAGACATACCGGGGCGATACCGTATCTCCCGTCTGGCCGATCATCCCTGCACGCAGAACGCATCCTTGCGTAAACGCCTTCCGCAAAGCCTTGGCGACCGGCTCCGATAATGTTGCGCTGGAAGCCACAATGTTCCGCCCAAACAGCGCCGACAAGAGGACCACCCGGCACACGGCCGCCAATGCCGCAGGCTCATATCCGTCAATCTCATCCAACACCAGATCGCTGTGCGCAATCCGCATCAAGGCCGACGCATGATGCGTCGTATCGCCAAAATCGCCAGCGGCAATCACGTAGTCGATAGTGGATACCAGAACCGGCGGCGTCAGCAGCGGGATCAAGCCCGGACGAAAGGATCGCATCCGCTCCAGCCATGAGGGAACCACACCGGCTGCAGCCTCTACCTGATATTCGGTTTCCTCCGCCGCGCCGGGTTCTTCACTATCCTCCAGTGCGACCGCCTGCTGAAGCTCGTTCAACTTCCTGACTAGCGGATCGCCCACCATGCACGCAAGGTCGTTTTCTTCGATTCCCAGTTCCTGCTGATAGGCATGATGGGTCTGCACCGTCAAGGTGCGCAGATTGAATACGGAGGTAACCCGAAAAGGGCGATCTTCGGGCGACAGCGCCGCCAGACATCGCATGTTCGCCCGAGTCTTGCCGCTGCCCGTTCCACCCAGGTTGAACACCAGCGTCGGTTCGCCTTTGGGCAACGCCCCCAGAAAATCCGCCGCAATATTCTGCCAGCGAAACCGGGAATCGGGAGCCGCCGGCCGCAAGAGGTTTTCCATGGATTGTGGAGAACATCCCGAAAAGTCGTGTCCCTCAAAGTACGCCTGGGCGATCCTCCAGGCATGCGCCCCGACGCCCAACAGATGCACCCTGAGGGACTGTTTGGACTTCGAGTTGGCACGCAGCACTTCCTGATCGGGGGTGCGCTGTTCCTGCGAGGACCAGTAATGATCTGCCCAGGTCAACGCCGCCCGCGCGATGATAGCCGCCCCGCGCCAGTCGTTCAGTGGATGTTCCAGTAGGACGACCTTGTACTTCTGGATGTTCTGCAGAACATCCTCCGGCAATTCTGCACCTTGGAAAGGCTCCAGCACTTTTCCCTGTTCAGGCTTCCCTTGGTAATGCCAATGCCTGGAATTATCCGGGTCTCCGATCGTGCCCTTCATCATGTGATGATGCGTAATCACCGCCCAACGCAGAGCATCCAGGACCGCCCAGGACGATACGGGGATGTTGGACTTTACGCAATCGATCGGCAGGTTACCGTTTCGTTTTGCGCTTCCCAGAGACGCTGGCGTCCCATCCCACACAGCGTTCAGTAAAATGCCGGACAGCCATTCATGACGGATCGGGTCACCAAGATACTCACTCTTGTCTTTTTCGCCCTTTCGGATTTTCTTGACGGTTTTTTTTGAAATCAGTTTTTCCTGAAAAAAGGTGTTCATCTTCCCCAGATCATGGGTCAGCCCGGACAGCCGCGCCAAGGTTTTTACGGTAGATACATACTCCGGCATAGGGTTTTTCTTTCTGGATACGGTAGCCACCGCCACACCGCCATGTTCCGCAAATGTTTTTCTGGAACCGACCGTCCACAACAGGGTCATCTTCTGCATCCCAGCATTGCGATAACAGGCTACACTCATCTCCCGCGTAGCGGATTGCGCCAAATCCCTTCGCAGCCCCGCAAGTGCTTCCGTGGTAATCGGCGTCATCCATGTATCTGTCCCGAACCGCACGGCAAACCGGTCAATGATGGAGCGGGTACGCTGCAAGGCGCGACCGGTGCTTTGTGAGACGAGGACAACGTGCATTAAAAAATCCTTTTTTAATAAAAAAGACATGCTACAAAAAGCGAAAAGCGTGGTATGTGAAACGCTATGTTAAGTGTTGTGGCGTTATTCTGTCAAATCTTCTAAATCGCCTATGCGGCGTTCTACAGGTCAAAGCCCTCGGGTACCAGATCGAAAAACTTCTAAATCGCCTATGCGGCGTTCTACGTGAGAGCCAAAGGCAGGTGGTGCCCGATGGTCTTCTAAATCGCCTATGCGGCGTTCTACCAAATGATGCAGTTAATGCGGAACATGAGCTACTTCTAAATCGCCTATGCGGCGTTCTACTTGAGTACGGCGCAGATGTACCGGGATTATATCTTCTAAATCGCCTATGCGGCGTTCTACGGCATCGACCCCGTGGCCGACATTGCCAAGATCTTCTAAATCGCCTATGCGGCGTTCTACTATGGAAAGCAGACTTGATTTCGGCCGGTGTGCTTCTAAATCGCCTATGCGGCGTTCTACACGCATGATGGCTGCAGCCCTTGTCTTTAAGACTTCTAAATCGCCTATGCGGCGTTCTACTTTTCGGCAACCGCTTGTGCTGCGCTTGCACCCTTCTAAATCGCCTATGCGGCGTTCTACTCTGGAAGCTGAATTCGAGGTGGCAATGACAACTTCTAAATCGCCTATGTGTAGCGGCTTGCAATCGAAAACGGCGTGCTCGCAATCCATGGGCTTTTTCGGCTCACATTAACTGCAACTGACGGGCCTTCGTGCTCACATTATTTGCAACTATGCTCGCAATCATCCGCCCGTGCTCGCAATCCATGACGGCGTGCTCACATTAATTGCAACTGACGACGCCTAAATCGGCAGGCCAACAGCCAGCATTTTGTCCCGCAGTTCAGCGGCGCGTGCCGGGTCCAGTGTATTATTGAGAAAGGCCTTGATCTCGGCCGGTCTGGCATCGAATTGATCTACCAGGTCCTTGAGGTGATAGCCGTGGCGCGTGAGGGTCGGCTCCAGATCATCCATCTGCCGTGACAGCACCGATTCGACCACTTCTGCTGACACCGGGCGCTCGCCCGCCTGGTAACCGGCTTCGAGTGCCAGAGTCAGGTGCAATTGAATTTGCAGCGGTGTACGCAGCTTGGTGGCCAGCAGATCAACGGCATCTTCCGTAAGAATGGTGTCGATCTCTGCGCCCTCCACGGCGCTGGCATTGAGCAACCAGTGAATATATTCCCGCTGACTGCCGGCGATACCGTCCAGGGAGAACACATCCGTGCGATACCCGATTTCTTCCATAACCGGTCGACGGAGATCGTTCCGGAGTTTCGGGTGGCCGGCAAGGACCACTGAGAGGCGGCCGTCACCATCTTCCACGAGTTCCATCAGGCGTTTTAACCCGGTCAGGGTATGTCCATTCAGGTCGTGGGCTTCATCCACAAAAAGGGCAACCGGACGCTTGTTTTTGCGAACCAGCTCACGCAAGTCGCGCTCCCGCTTCTCCCCCTGTGCAGGAATACGCACTTGTTTTTCCGTAGACAGGTCGTAAAACAGGGCGGCGATGAAGGTGGCCAGCTTGCTATTGTGCTTCTCAATGGCCAGCGATTTGGAGACGGTTACTCTTTTCTCCGCCTCCAGGACCTGCTGTAGTCGGCGCATCATGGCGGTCTTGCCGCTGCCGATGACCCCGCACAGAGCAATCAGCCGACCTTCGTGGATCGCGCCCCGGATGTCTTTCATCAAGGCCTGGTGATGGGCCGTCTCATAATAACCCGCCTGATTGAATGGCGTGGTCAGACCAAAGTGCTGCATGACTTCAACCCGCATATCCTTCTCCTGCGCCTTGGTGCGATGAGCGGAAGTGCTCCCGAATACGGGCCAGAACGACCTTGCGCACCAAGGTTTCGGTCAGCACCTGATCAATAAAAGCGCGGTCTTCCGGCGATAGTTTGCTCAATGGCGCCGCCACTTCATCGGCGATAGCGAGCTTGGCAGCGATCACCGTCGGATACCGGTATTCCAGCGCCTCGGCATCGAAGGCCTGTTTGAGTATGGGTGCCGCTGACGGGAGTGGCGCGATGCGCACATCATCGCCAGCCAGCGCGCTGATTGGCAGCCCGATCTGGGCCGCCAGGGCACGGATGCGATCTGCCCGCGCATCGGCTTTGCTGCGCTTAAAAGCGCGGTAACGGTGCAGCGGAATGGGGCCGGATACCGGATAGTAGGGGCCAGTGCGTTCGCCTTCGTATTCCACGTAGAGCTGGTCATCGAACAATCCCCAGAGCAATACCACATAGTCCCCGGCCATGCCGGGCTCTACTTCATACTCCGTGCCCTCAAAGCGAATACGTGCGTCTATGCCCACCTTGCGCCGTTCTGGTTCTCGCGCGAAGCGGCAGAACTGCTCCCAGGTACACATCTCACGCAACCCCTCTTCAGGCAGGTGGCCCAACCAGTCGTCAGTGCGGGAATGGATTTCTGAACGATGCCGTTGGCCGTTGTAGCGCAATAAATAGCGGGCCAGCCATTCGTTGGCCTGTATTTCGGTTTCCGGTTTGTGAAAGTGATAGAGGGTTTCGTGGGCTTCCTTGATGGTGCGAAAAGGGCGCTCCACTTTGCCTTTCGAGCGGGCTGTGGTGCGTGTTCCATCTTTGCCCGCCGGGATATGCGTCTGCCAGTCGATGGCCAGCGACCGCATGATGTTCTGGAATACATGGCTCTTGGCCACTGGCCCGTTATCGAGATAAATCATCCTGGGCCGCCCCTGAAAAGGGCAGGCCGCATCAGCCTTTGGTGCCATCGCGTTGAACAGAAAGCGCAGGGCAGATTCTGCGTCTTCGCCGTAGACGCAGCGATATTCGACATACGCCATGCCGCTGCGGTCATCGACGACGCTGAACAGCGCCAAGGTCGGCTCGCCTTTAGTCAGATCGACCCATTCCGGCTTATCAATACGCTTCAGGTCAGATGGCGAGATATCGAACTGCCAGCAGTCATTACTGTGCTCCGCCTGGAAACGCACGGCGGGGGGTTCCCGCGTCAGACGCGACTGATCCAGGTGCCAAAGCAACAGGTAGCGGTTCACGGTGGGTCTCTTCAGGAGCCCTTTGGGTGCCTGGACTAGGCCATGGGCGGTTTCAACCCCGTAATCTTCCAGCAACTCAATAGCGCGTCCGGTGGATAGGTGCCGGTTATTCTTGTTGGTGGTGCGCAATTTGAGCGCCGCCACGAATTCGCAGTAACGCTCCAGATCGGGTTGTGCCAGTACACGGGGTTTGCCGAGATCGGCGCGATGCGCGGTATGGGGTCGGCGAACCCGGTTCATCTCCCGGTAAACCGTACCCGTGGAAAGGCCATACAATAGGGCTACTGCGGCAACCTGGTTCGCGCGCTCAGGGCTTTTATGAGGTAAACGATCCAGCCGCTGCCGCAATTGCAGCAGCGAATCGGAGGGAATTTGCTTACGTCGCCCCGATGCCAACGCGGTTAGCCGTGGCGAGATAATTGTAGAGCGTCGATTTGGAGATGCCCATCATCTGACAGATCTCCTTGATCGTGTACTTTTCTTCCTGGTGGAGCTGCAAAGCCAAGGCCCGTTTGGCGGGATCGAGTCGTTTCGGTCGCCCCCCCATTCGGCCGCGGGCGCGCGCGGCCGCCATGCCCGCCCGGGTGCGCTCGCGGATCAGGTTGCGCTCGAACTCAGCGAGGGCGCCGAAGAGGTGAAACACCAGGCGCCCTCCGCTGGAGGTGGTGTCGATGTTTTCCTGCAAGCTGCGCAGCCCCACTTGGGCGACTTCGAGATGTTCCACCACCGCGATCAGGTTTTTTAACGAGCGGCCCAAGCGGTCCAGCCGCCAGATGACGACGGTATCACCAGCACGCAGCACCGCCAGCATCTCGGTCATGCCAGTGCGATCGACCTTCGCGCCGCTCACCATGTCTTCAAATATCCGCTCGCAGCCCGCCGCCTGCAGGGCATCGCGTTGCAGATCCAGGTTCTGGTCATCGGTGGATACCCGTGCGTAGCCAATCAGCATGGCGTTCAGTCCAATAAGTCACGAGATTCAAGTATAGCCGGACCTTGAATATTGGAAAGGGTTTATGAGGTGCCGAATGGCAGATTTCAGCAGTGTTCCGAACGGAGCCTTGGTGCGTCCAAAAAACGAGCGTTTTGTGGACCTGTTCAGTTGCAATTAATGTGAGCACGCCGTCATGGATTGCGAGCACGGGCAGATGATTGCGAGCATAGTTGCAAATAATGTGAGCACGAAGGCCCGTCAGTTGCAGTTAATGTGAGCCGAAAAAGCCCATGGATTGCGAGCACGCCGTTTTCGATTGCAAGCCGCTACACCTATGCGGCGTTCTACTCCAGAACGGGTCGGACTCGCCGCCACGATCACTTCTAAATCGCCTATGCGGCGTTCTACGGAGGACAAGCAAGGTTTTGCGTTTTCGCAAGCTTCTAAATCGCCTATGCGGCGTTCTACATCGAGCAAACGAAAGATGGGTTTGAAATAAACTTCTAAATCGCCTATGCGGCGTTCTACTCATTGACGGTGAAACCGGCACGTACACGAACCTTCTAAATCGCCTATGCGGCGTTCTACGAATCGTCAGAGCCAGAATTGCCGTCGCCCGACTTCTAAATCGCCTATGCGGCGTTCTACTTCTGACCTGACGCCGTGTACTGAATAATCATCTTCTAAATCGCCTATGCGGCGTTCTACGTATGGGCAACTTGACGGTAAGCCGGATGAATCTTCTAAATCGCCTATGCGGCGTTCTACATATGGGGATCCCGCTTCTACTGCCGCCAGTTCTTCTAAATCGCCTATGCGGCGTTCTACCGTAAAAATCGCCCTGTTTCCCAACAGTGAAACCTGATTATACAAACACTTAACCTACTCTACAAACTCTCGGACATCCTTTTCCCAAGAGTTTTGTAACTCATTGATTATTAAAGAGCGACTCTTGGGCCGCCCGAAACTATGCCCAAGAGTTTGCAAACCGCTAAAACTCTGGCAGCGGGACGAACGGCGACTTTGTGGAAAACCCGTAAGCATTGACCTTGCCCTGCACTGTTTCTGCAGATGCGTCTTTCACGATCCGCTTCTCCACGGTAAACGGGAAATGCGTATTTCCGCTTTGCGACCGCACAAAAAAGAATGGCAATTCTTTCAGGTCTTCCAACGCTTTTTCACGTTTCTTCATCGCCCGCTCCTTCGCGTAGTCCGGGAAGCGGGCCCTTTTTACCCCATGGAAACGGGACGGCAAGGCCACACGCTGATACAGGGCCCATCGTTCACATTCTGGCGTTTCCTTGACCCGTCCGCACATCCAGCGCTCCCGCTCGTCGCCCTCCCAATCATCCAGAAGCGCATCCAGTACATCCCGATCCCCAAAAAGACGGATCACTTCACCGATCTTTGGGCGTTCGCCAGCTTTATACTTCGGGAAAGCCACACCCAGCTTCACCCCTTTGGATTCCATGAAACCATGCAACCGGCCAATCAGGGTTCCCACAATCTGGGGAACCCCGTCACCGGTTACGCGCACATCAGCGTAGTGGGTAACGGGGATCGTCATTTTAAGCCTCCCCGCCATTCATTTCAGCACCATCGGCGTTATTGGACTCCAGCGTCTTAGCGGCCTTTTTGGCCTCTTTTTCAGCCTTATCTGCTTCTTTCTTGGCCTTCTTTTCCTCATCCTCCACACCCAGCACTCCGCCACGAATCAAGCAAGCGAGCATGAACATGCCCTCATCGCTGTTCGGGTTCAGCACACTGAGACGCGGCAAAAGATCGAATAACGAGACGTTTTTGTAGTAGCGAAAGAAGGTATCCGCAGAAAGATTGGCGCCCAAAGGCTCTACCGGAATCGGTAATCCGGTTTCGGCGTAATCGGCATACCAGGTATCAATGGTCCGCAGCGCATTCCAGATCTTCTGGTCACGCAAGGCAGCCAATCCGGTCTGTACGGAATCCTCAAACGTATCCGGGTCGTCCTTGTTGTTGCGGTGGATCTTGCGCACGTCCACCTTGTACAACGGACGGGCAAAACCATTGGGCTTATCGCTGGTGTAGTTTTGCGAAGGATACACCTCGACGGACCCAGCCATCCCAAGATCAATTTTCGCTGTCACCACGATGGACTGCGTCGAGCTCCCGCAAAACTGACTCATGAAAACGTCGCCCAAAGCGATTTCCGCTTTCGTATATTCGTTGAAGTGATTCAACGGCGTTTTCAAGGCGTCCTGGCTCAAAGTGTTGGCGTCATCCTTATCAGCGGGCGCGTCAGAAACGTCTCCCACCGTCGCCGTGATGACAATGGATAACCCCAACTGACGGTTCCGCCATAACCAACGACCGTTAAACACGTTGCGAGCCATGCGGCGGCAGACTTCCCGCAGACCATCGCTCTCATCAGCCCGCTCCACGAACCCCTCAAAAGCGGCACGGAAATGCCCGGCATCCCGCCCGGAGCAGGAGGTCAGCCCTTCCATCAAGGGCAGTGGGCGAAAAGAGAAGGATACGTGTAATGCACAACTATCATGAAAGGTCTTGGCCGATTCCGTCCGCTGGACGTTGTTTACCTTATTGGCGCCCTTGCTCTGGTTCTGGGTACCGCGAATGCCATGACGAATGACGGGAATCAGCCGATTGACGCCAGCGGCATCCACACCATAAAACAGTCCATCGCTGACGATCAACGCACGACGCACACCAAGAACGGAAGGGATATTCAATTTTTCAGTCATTTTTCATTTCCTTTTCAATCAAAGAAGAACCACGTACCAGATATACATCGTTTTGTACAAAACCACTTTCCCAAAAAGGGATTTCCGTCACCCGCGCATCATGCACAGAATACAGTCCCACCAAGCCCGTCATTGCTTCCGCAAAAGCCGCAGGGACTGGCCCATTATCGGCATCGCGAAAATCTTCTCGAACCTTCGGATCGGACAGCAACGCATAACCTACCGTTGCGGAAGACCACAGCACCGGGTACCCCCCCTCCGGAACGGTTTCCCGCTTACGCAAAGCACACCAACGCAACAAGTCCCGCAGTGGGTCCGTGCTACCCTCCAAAAGATCCCGACGATCCACAATCCACTTGCCCGTTCGCACGTAGCGTCGGGCAGATTCCTGAGAATCCAGAATTTTTATCTTGCCCATATGGTCAATACGCCCACCCTGGAAGCGGGCAGTCTCCAAAAAAGTCTGGACGTTCTTCGGAGATGGCGCACCCTCTCTGTAACGCAGCACCAGAGAAAAATCCAGATTTCCCGTAATGACCGGCTGCAGAGAAAGTACGGGTTTGCCTTCCGCTTTGCTGCTGTAATCCGATTTGTCTACCAGCGAAGCCGAACGCCGCTGCCACGCGGCATATCCTTCATACTGATCCATGTCATCCGCATCCAGCCAGGCGTCGTGCTGCACCACCGCAAAAGCGTCCGCCTGAATGCCACTGGTTTTCAGACCCATGGCATGCAAGAACAGCGACATCGCCGTCATGCTGTGCGGAGAAACCGCGACATTCCCCTGCAACAGATTGATATGGCGGGCCGCGATGTGCGGGATCACCAGATACTCGTTCAAGATACCACCTCCCGAATGATTTTCCGTAAATAATTCCGGTTCACGCCCGACAGATACAAAGGCTGTCCGTCTTTGAACTCGACCGGCTCGCTTTTCATTTTCCGGTACACCCAATCTGCGAATGCACGGCTCCACGAAGGCCCTCGCTGGGACACATCTAACAAACCCTTGTCCAGATCAGATTCCATGCCATCAATGTCTTCACCGGAAAGGCTTTCCGCCATCAGACCGGCCTGCCGCAAATAATGATCCACAATCCGCCACACGTAACCACGATGCGCTTTTTGCTCATGGGAGGACCAATCGCAACGCGCGATGAACTGCGCATACTTTTTCAGGGTTTCCCGGTCAATTTTCAGCCTGGAAGCGACCCCGCGATGCATAGCCGAAGCCCGCAGGGACGCCTCTACACTGGCGCGATAAAAACCAGTAACGACGAACTTCCTGAATCCCGTTTCCAGTCCCGCAGTTCGCGGCACACCCCCACCCACCGGATACCCGATTTCCGGGAGCCGCCGATAAACGTCCTGCTTTTCATCAGCAGGAGCTATTTCCTGTGCAGCCTTTTGCGCCATACGTATCAACGGCATGCTTTGTAGTGGAACGATGCCCAGATAATCTCCGTTTCCGTCAGGCAAGAGAATCTGCCGCATGCGAACGTCCACCCCCTGGTCTTCCACAAGAGACTGTGGCTCGCTATGAATGCCCAGCAAAAATTGTCTTTCCATCGCGTTCAGGACGATAGGAGGAAACTTCTCATCATTGGGTTTACGCCATTCTTCTCCGTTCGCGTTTTTGATTATCACAGAAGAAAACCCGACAATTTTGTTCGCTGACGTTGGGTTTTCCGACGTAAAAAATACCCGGACGTGCTTCTGCACCAGACAGCGCACAGACACATATGGCAATTCCAGCCCGCTGTTTCGACCAACCCTGATCTTCACAGATTTTGCGTTGGTGTTTGTTGCTTTGGATAAAAAGTGAACCATATTCTCACGTGACTTGAGAACATCGTTTCGAATATTTACAGTATTATCGTCTATCATACGGCACCTTTATAGATTACAACCGGCACGAAAAAGCGAACCACCTACCGTTCATCGCTACACCACATTCCTCCGTCGCCCCGGCCGCTTCGCCGGAACGGTCAAATCTACATCCACGTCCACCGGCAAGGCCGCGAGCCAGTCCTGTACGTCACTCCACCGCCAGCGTGGGCCTCGCGTACCGGGAACCTTCACGCGGGGCGGCAAGGATGTCGCATCGGTACTTAATTTGTTCCGCAAGGTACGTGGCGCGAGGCAGAGCATCGGGGCCAGTGCGTCGATATCCAGAAGGTGGTTCCATCCAGGTACAGGAGCGGGTTTCATGCAGTGGTCTACGCTTCCCATGTTTCCCATGCTTCCTGGGCTTCCCGAGCTTTCCGGGCTTCCATGGCTTCCACTTGTGCCCGGATACGAGGACGAATCACGATGCTATACATGGATAAAAGCGCGACAAGAAACATCCAGTTGCTAAAAATGTCGTTGTTTGCCCTGTCGGTGTAAAAATAAACAGCCTGCTGGATGAGGGGGTATTTACGATCAGGTTTTCTCAACAGATCAATTGGGGCAACTTTTTTCACGGGTACCTCCTTTATGCGATTAACGCTACCATACGCGTAATAGGGGTACACGTCAAATTAAGGGCGTATCCTGATCAGGAAGGACACTGATCAGGATGTGAAGAACCCCTGAAGATTCTCTGGCGTGGATCATGGCGTTGCCCATCGTACTGCGCAACGGGCCTTGCAGGCCCGCAGATGTCGTACAGTGGTGTTTCGCATAAAAACAGCACATGGACTATCCAACTTTCAAGAAAAACCTCATTGAGACCCCCCCTCACGCGTGTGGGAAAAACAAAACTACAGAATGTTTGACAATGGGTGACTTGTCACGCTTAATAAAAATTAAGCAAAAGATGCGGAGAAAGACCATGTCCAAGATAGCAGAGGTATTATCGCAACCCATCACGAAGAAAAGAGGCAGAAAGCCCAAGGGAGACCGTCCTATGACCGCTGCAGAAAGGGCGGCAGCCAGTCGGTTCAGACGGAGATACCCGATGGAAGGCTACAGCGGGAAGCAAGTCTCCGTAATGTTGTCTGGCGATGCGCATTTGGCACTGGATGAGCTGGCCAGCACATACGGTGACAAGTCACAGAAAGAGATTATCGACCTGGCGCTGATCTATCTGCTTAAATCGCAGCAAGTCACAGAATAACAAAGACACGATTTACCAGAATCGGAATGCCTTAGTTTTAACAGCTTTTTAGGCATACCGTGGTGTTTCAGCTAAAAACAGCATGGGTCTGTGCAGTTATATTTACAGGCTGATTTCTATCGGGGGTTTGCCGTAGTGCTCCGCCTATAACCGCGCTGCGGTTTAGGGGGTGGTGAAACGGCTCACTGGCTTTTGATTTTGCTTTGACACTTGAGTATCATTGAACCATGCCTTATCGTAAAGTCACTTGCCGACTGTATCCCAATCAGGATCAAGCCGAGAAGCTCGGTGAAACCTTGGGATTGCACTGCCGTTTGTACAATACGGCACTGGAAGAACGTATTCGCTTTTACCGGGAAACCGGGAAAAGTCTGACTTATGTGGCACAGGCCAAAGTCCTTACCCAATGGCGCAAACAGGTTCCAGCCTTGGCGAAGGTCAATGCACAGTCGGAACAGGTCACATTGACCCGCCTGGATCTGGCGTTCAAAGCCTTTTTCCGTCGGGTGAAAAGTGGAGAAACGCCTGGTTTTCCCCGCTTCAAGAGTGAACGCAGATATCCCGGGTGGGGATACAAAACCCATGGGGAT
Source organism: Acidithiobacillus sulfurivorans (assembly GCF_018853815.1). Lineage (GTDB taxonomy): Bacteria > Pseudomonadota > Gammaproteobacteria > Acidithiobacillales > Acidithiobacillaceae > Acidithiobacillus > Acidithiobacillus sulfurivorans. Next base: position 18,088 of record NZ_JAAOMP010000097.1, read on the forward strand.
GGATGGAAATTACACCCCTTGCAGGGTGCGAACCCCTTGCAGGGTACAAATCCCACAGAAAAAGCCCACGGACGCATTTACCTCCAGCACATCGGTACTATTCCGATGCGTGGTAAGGCCCGGCAACCTGGGGTTCCTGTGACCTGCGAAATCTTGCGCAAGGCCGGGAAATGGTATGCGTCCGTGACGTTGGAAGTAGAAACCATCCAGAGAGAACGCGGCACGGAAATGGCCGCATTCGATTGGGGTCTGACGGATTTCCTGACCATTGCTACGGCCAATGGCGTAGAAACCGTATCCAATCCTCGCCATTTGCGCCATCAGTTGGCCGAGTTAAAACGGCTGGGACAGGAAGTCTCCCGCAAAATCCGTTATGCGCAAACATCCAGCGGGAAAAAGAAAGGGTTTAATGTGTCGGGCAACCTGCGTCGCGCCATTCAACACCTGGCCAGATTACAGGCCAAGGTGGCGCGACAACGCAAAGACTTCATGCATCAGACCAGCGCTTGGTTAATTAAACGCTTCGGCGCTTTGGCGACGGAGGCGTTGGCTGTAAAACAGATGGTGAAGCAGGGTGGAGTCCATAAAAAAGGCTTGAACCGGGAAATACATGCTGCCGCGCCGGCTACTTTCCTCGCAATGACCAGGACCAAAGCGGAAGAAGCTGGGTCATGGTATGAGGAAGCGCCGACGCGGCAGATCAAGCCAACGCAGCGTTGTCATGGCTGCTGGGAACTGCCGGGCAAGAAGAAAACGCTCTCGGACAGAATCCATCAATGTGACTGCGGCCTCTGTTGCGGCCGGGATGAAAACGCTGCAAAAGTGCTGTTACGTTGGCTGGAGGCCAGTTTGGCCGGGCGGGAACCGTCCGACGTGTGGAGCAGTGGAAGTCTCACTGCGCTGAAGCACGAAACCAATCCCATAGCCGCTTAGGCTTGGGGGTGGTAGTTCATCTAACATACCATAGCGTTAAACATCAAATATTCCATGTATTTAACGCATTATTTTGTGTGTTTACCATTGGATTTTCGCTGCCGCCTCGTTATGATGCGTACATGGACTATCCAACTTTCAAGAAAAATCTCGCGCATACGGGTCTCACCATTCGGGAGCTCGCGGAACTGCTGCGGATGAACAAAAACTCCATCACGAATTACGCGCAAAGTGGAGAGGTACCTACGCATTTAGGCGTCATCGTGCGGCTTGTCGCCACTTTAGTCGATCATCACATCGATTTTCGGAAGGAACTTGCCAGCGCCCAGATCCGGACAAAACGCAAGCGCGGCGTCCCGTTTGGGCACCCCTTCAAAAAGAAGGTGGGCGGCGCTTCACCCTCTCCTGTACAAAGACCCCGGTTCTGGTATCCCGCTGATCTGGCTATCCCGGATGCGCCCGTACGCAGCAAGCCGCGCATCCCCCCGAAAATCGTTCAGCAAGAGAGTTATTCTGTTCCATCAGACCCGTCGAAAGCCGTAAAAATCACCCGGCGCGGCCGCAAGAAAAACATGGAAAACAGAGATGAACACACGGATTAGTGTGTGCTTGTTATCCAGCTTGCCAATCGCCCCAAGGCCGCCTTGCCATGGGCGAGATTGATCACCGGGATGCCCCAACGATCCGCCAGGGCAATCGCCTGCCCGGTTCCGCCCGTTGTCCGTGATCGGGTAGATTCTGACTCGCAACTGTCCGGCGTCCAGCAAACGACAAAGTCCACTGGAGACCGCAGATCAGCGCCGAGCACCTGATGACTGTTCCGCGCCATGAGCGATCGTGCCTTATCGTTCATGCGATTCCCTGCAGGATGGACCACTTCTGCAACACGAAAGGCCTCACTACTGGGAAGTGGAATACAAAAGTCCCCTTGCTGGTCGCGGAATCCTGGCCAGGGCAGGTAGATTTCCTTTTTGCCCGTACAGCCCGCCTCAAAAGCGGAATCCGCACCGGACGCGCCGCCGGAAAGTAGCGTGTATTCCAATTCAGACAGCCGGTGCGCGATCTTGCGCATGACCTGCAGCACGGGATCAGGTGTACTGCGGGAACCGATGCCGGCATAACGCAGGGATGGGGTTGCCCGCGCACGCAATCGCTCCTGTACGCCGCCATCCAGCATTTCTGCGATGACCGTCGCATGACAAGGCAAGGGCGCGCAATGACAGGAAAGCGGTTGATCAGGCTGGATACCCAGCAGTGCTGTGCAGACTACAGGATCGCGCTCCGCGATGCGGGCAGCAAGCCAGTGGCGGTACCGTTCAATGACTTCCTCCCGGCTACCGTCTGGCCCAATGGCGTAGGGATTGCCCAAAGGTGACGGGCGAGCGACGTACGCGGCCTGTCGGCAATCGTCAGACTGGATGTTGAGGATGGGACGGCTCACTCTTATCTCGCCTGGTATTTTAAGCAGGTCCTGGGTGCCCAAGGATAGCATGCCGCATATCCGATGTTCGGATTAGTGTCCGGCGGCAATCCCTGGCGATCTGGAACCGATTTGCCGCCATCCTCGACGCGGGTCATCCGGTTTTTGGTTAGGGCGCAGAGCCCTAATCCGCCCGGGGTCGGTCCAGCCTCAAAGTGCTGGCAGTTTTCGCAGGTGACCTTGCCGGATTTGTGAAGCATTTCGTTAGCCATTATCGGGTTGTCTGGTCCTTAAAATCCGGCGGCAACTGCACCCGATAATTCTCGAAATCTGAAGCCGTCGCTGGACGCAGATCCGCCATTTCGGCGTCCAGCAGATGGAAACCACCGTATTGATGGTCGCGTTCGCCCGCCAATGGGGTGAATCTGTTGGGCCTGTCGGGGCGAACAATGCCCAGTGTGCTTTCCTCGTACACGAAATATGGATTACTCACAAACGTTACCTCTTCTTTAGAAGATGATATGCCACTCAGATTCTGAGCGCATCGTCCTTGGCTTCCTTCAACGTGTCGAAACGGTCAATCCGCCCTGTGGAAGATTTCAAAACCCACTCGGCCTGTCCTTTATGAATAGTGGCGACCTTGTGAAGTCCGTCTCCTGTTTTGCGGAGAACAGCGTATCCGCCATGAGCGTCTTTCTTGAAAGTGATCATAAGTCAGGCTCCTTTTGACCCCGTCGCACCATTTTTCATCATGGCCTGCCGGATCAAATCGTTGATGAACAGGAAAGCGTTACTGGGCAGAACGGCAGGTTTTCCCGTGGCCGGGTCGTTGAATGGGCAGACCACATCCGGCAAGGACTGGGCGTACGCGTATAGTGCTTTTCTGTCTTCCTCTGGCATGTCGTAGATCAACGGTCCACCGCTGGCGTCGTCGATAATAGTCCCCAGACGTTTTGTCCCAAGATACAGTACGGCATTAAAGCCATTGCCTTCCATGCCACGAAAGGCTTTCAGGTTTTTGATTTGATAAGCTGGATCCTTCATGATGCTTCCCCTGTTGGACTATTTGATTATGTTATATCAACCATAAACGCTTGTCAAATTGAAGTGCGCTATATCCCTTATGGATTCAGCCAATCCTTATCCGGCCGGGCAATCAGTCGTGCCGAGAAGTACGCCTGGTCCAGATCGAAGATGGTCTTTAATTCGTAGGTTCTCAGTTCGTCGTTGCGCTGCACCACGAAACAAGAGGAGTCTTCGTCACCGCTGGACAGGATGAACGGCAACAGTAGTTGCATACGTTGTTCTTCGATGTAGTACACGGGGATTGCCACCTTATAATTACGGATGATTTTGTCCCGCAACCCGCTGATAGTGCCTCGCAAACAACTATGGACCACATCATCGCTGGAATGCTTCAATTCCGTGCGCTCCCTGGCACGCTCAACCAGATGATCGAAGGAGTCACCGTCCAGTGAGTATGACAAGTCGAAAACGAAATCTCTGCTGTCCCTGGAATACACGGCAATGTCAGGAAATTCCTTGCCAAAAATCTGACGGTAGTACGGGTCATTGGACGGGTAACAGCCTTTATAAACCCAGTCCGGAACCTCATTTTTTGCCGTCTTCCGCCTGGACCGCTCGAAGATCAGGATCAGGTCAATGGCATGCCGGCTTTGCAACCCTGTATTGAAGCAGACCCAATTCTGGTCTTTGGAATACAGAAAATAGTGTGCGCTAAAAACCGCAGAATCCGGATGGACCCTGTCACGGCACAAGGCCGCATCTCGCTCCTGTTCCAGTGTCACCAGCCGCAAAAAGGTATAGTTCAGGTAGTTACGCAGCTTTGGAAGCGCAGAAGCGTGCCTTTCCTGGAAACGGGGCTGGCGAAACCCCCAGGCGTTTTCACCGTCTACCGTGAGTTTAGCTATATCGCGAAACGGTTCGTCGTAGTCAGGGGAGCCATTTGCCAGTTTGCCTTTGGCATGGAAATAAGCGAACACCTGATCTAAAGGTTGATCCTTGTACGTCTTAAACAAACTTTTGTAACATTTCATTGAGAAGCTCCTTATTTATTAAAAAGTGAATGAACATCCACGAGCAATAGAAATAGAAAACTCAGCAAAAACAAAAAACAACACAGACCGCATTAAAAATATCCCCATCGCCACCGGGGTTCCGATGTTGGTGGGCTTGCACTATTAAAAATAATTAGTGACCATTATGACAACAGTAAATCCATCATGCCAGCCTGTTTAACAGGCAAGAATCGACCCAAACAACTATTGCCTTAGACTGCCTGCTCATCCCCAATGTTCCGACTCAATAGTCAGCCCGCGCACTTCTTCTGTGGGTGACTACTTCTCTTCGTTCCCGTTATTGGTGCCGTTGCGCAGTCGCGTTCTGTACGGCCCGCTGGTCTTCGGCGTGCCGAACCCCGCCGAATGCCCGCATGTCATAGGCTTCTCGCAAGGTAGCTTCATCGTTGGTATGGATTTCCGTGCGCGGGAACAGTTTGTTCCCGAAGCTACGTTGGTCCAAGATCGTTATCTCGGACCACAACAACTTGCTTCCATCCACCGCTGTCGCCGGTATTTCGTTCTTGAAATACCGCTCGACGCTGGTTAACCGCTGCTGACCGTCGATCACAATGCCCGAGAGGTAAAGCATCTCTATGTTGTCATCGACGAATTCATACCATTCGTTGACCATGTACGAACCCGTATCTACGCCGGCCCAAACAGAGTCCACGAATCGGCTCTGCATTTCGTCATCCCAAACTACGGGGCGCTGCCATGGAGCCAGCGGCATACCGCAGACAAAGCGATCTGCCCATGGGTACATCTTGGCGAGCTTCGATGGATCACGGTGGAATTTAACCACCCCATTATATAATTCGCTCAACGATCGTGGGGATATATGCGTGTTCAGCTTCTGAATAGGCATATATCGATCAGTTTCCGATGGTTCTATGGTTATTTTCCTTTGTGAGACGGTTTTATGATTAAACTATATCAATTATAAACCCTTATCAAACTCCCGATCAATGATCCACCGCAACCAGGCGCTACCACCGAGCTTCAGAAATCGCCCACGCTGTTCTGGTGTCACTCTGGCGGCGATTTGCACGGTATCGGCCAAGGTAATGCCGTCCGGAGACTTTCGACCGGCCCCTTCGCGCTTACCGCCGCGACCAGGGCCGGGTTTTACGTTTTTTTTCGTGGTGGAGTTCAAAAAGGACACCTCTGTATAATGTACGATTATGCTATATCAACCATAATGTTCTTTCAATTTTTTTCGGTATGCCCATCTTCCGCCGCTCCTCGCTTTCTCCGGCGCTGTTCCTGATCCTTCTGCCAATTCGCAAAGGTGTACGCCGGGAATCCGGTGAGCGCACTCCGGTCTCCACGCAAATAGCACTCCACGAGCTCCCGCAATGGGCGCAGGTCATCTTCGCAACGGACCTCCATCGGTACTACCAGATTCACCCCCTGACACCAGCCGAGCACCTCGCTTCGCAGGGATGCCCCAATCGACCAGCCGTGGTCTTGTTGCGACAGGGCGTCCTGAGTAGCCTGCAGATGATCGAAATACTGACGATACCTCTCGCTGATCGATCCCATCCGATGTCCGACGGTCCTCTTGCGGCGCCCGCCTTGTACGGCTCGGTGAATCGGTGTCGAGTGTGCCAGCCAGTTGTCCTGCCCTTTGGGGTATTCCGCAGCACATTGCTCAGTGGCCAATGCTTCCAGGCGATCCATGTACACCATGCGCGGATGCAGCCACCAGACCATAATGCGACGTTTGGCGAACACAAAGCCCAGGTCGTCCCACCAGGAAAGGCTTTCGGACGTCATGTCCGAGTAGACGTGCCGCACCATGATGCCATCCCGATTGAGTTTCCAAGGATGATGCTGATGATACTCCCGGGCAGCGGCAAATATCCGTTTACCACGAAGCGCGCCTGGAGGTGCAGATTTTCTGGCGTGCTTCCGGTGCTTCCGGTGCTCCCGGTGTTTCCACGAAATCATGAACAGATAGCTTTGCGATACGCCGCAATTCGACGCTCGGCAAACAGGATCACGTCTTTAATGACAAGCTTCTGAATAGCTGCAATCAAGAGTGCCATGAAGTCATAATTTGGCTCGCCGTCTTTGACGGGAAGCGATATAACCAGATCATCTGCATCTTTCGCGTAAAAATTTCTACCATAATCGAACTTGCCCGTATAAGACGCCTTGTGAATAGCTGCAGTCACAAAAATCGCCGCATTTTTGGGAAGGTTTTCTGTGTGAACAACGGCTACATGGTCATCTGCGCCGTAGGCATAATTCCGATACTTGGCGGAGCCAAACATATCAATAGTTGTGGTGTTTTCCGGGAATACAGTAACATCATTACCAATAAAAGCGGACACGCCTTCTTCTTTTTCACCTGCCGTCACAAAAGGCAAAGATCCCGGTATCCTATCGGCACTTTTTAGACGTTTGCCCCGTGTTGCCATGCCAAACAAGGTTTCCAGTCTGAATGCTTCCAACTTCGTCCTATCCATTCGTACAACATGCGTATAGTCATCCACTGCTTTTTGTTCCTCTGCGGTCAGCGTGCAGTCTTTCAGGCCCGTTACGGCAAGATAAGCATTTACTTTTTCTACATGTTCATGTTCCACGCCCGTGACAAGCTGCCTCATGAATTCCGGGATAAACTTTTCCATGAAGGCAAAATCAGGCTCGCCATTTTTGACGGGGAGCATCATTTTCAGGTTCAGGCTTTGCGAGCTTCTCAGCTTTTTCCCGTAGTCAAACTGACCTTCCAGAGACTTTCTCATCGCGGCAGCCAGAAAGAGCATAACCGCTTTCGAATAATGCTTCTCAGTGCTCCAGTAAACCCCTGTGTCATCTCCGGCACCGAATGCATAGTCGCGGTAAAAGGTATTCCCAAAAATATCTACCGTAATGGAATTGGCCGGGAACCGTTCGATCAGGTTTGAAACGTAATTAACAACGCCAGTATTGGTGATACCGGCCATCACGAAAGGGAGATCCCCTGAGGTCTGGTCTTCTTTTTTCAGACGGTGACCTTGGGCGATTCGATTAAACATTCTCCCAAAGCTGAACGCTCCCCACTTCACTGCATCCAATGGTGCATGAAGTGGGGATACTATTTTCCCGGCGGCACCTCAATTCGCTGTTGAAGCAAACAGGAAACCTCCCAAGCGAGATAATCTCCTACGGTTTTCTGTAAATCCATCAAGGTTGGACGGGGGTCGCTCGGGATGGTTTGATTCCAGTCAGCACCGTTATGGGGATCAATGGTGTTTTCAAAATACGAGGTTTCACTGAAAAGATAGAGCTTACTGCAGCCAAAACGCACGAGGGCGACCAGTTCATCATAACGCGCCTTGGCATTATCGGTATCTTTCAGGTTATTGCTGGCCTTTTTGCGATTAGTACGGGTGTAACCATCGTGGCTAAAATCAATAAACTTGACCATTTCATCGCGCTGATGGGGCTCGTTGACCTTGAACACATAAATATAGGTTTGCACACTGGATTTCCCGATAAACAAATCTATCGGCATTTTAATGCTGGCAAGTAGGGTATGCCGCTGCAGAATGGATCGGTTTATTGTGGTAGCCTTACCAGACCCCGCCGACCCCTGAATAATAATGGCCGCATACCCCTTGTTCATCATGTTCATCGCTTTTTTGACGAAATTCATGCCATTCCCTGCCGCCGAATAAGGAGGATTCAGGATGAACGCATCTGCAGGGAATCGCCCCGGTTGATGGTCGTCTTTTTTATACCCATATTTCCCGTCGAAGTCAGTAAGCGAGTCCTTGTTGAGGATATTCGCGCTCCCGTCTCCCATCAGGATCATGTTCAGGATGGCCAACATATAGACACTGGGTAACAACTCCAGGCCTAGCAGTTGTTCTGCTTTGATCCGCGCTTCCTTATGCGCCAACTCTTCCGGCGAGGTGATCTTCTGTTTGGCATCGATCAGCATTTCGTTCATGGCCGCTACCAGGAGCCCCGCCGAACCCGTGGCGAAGTCCCACACGTAACTATTCATGTTCACACGCGCCAGCCTTGCCAGTAGTACGGCGATATAGGACGGCGTCAGCACCACATCATTGAGCTTATCCTGGGAAAACCCCAGCCAGCCGTACATCTCATTGAATAGCTTGCCTGTAAAATCGGTCGTCAAACCAATTTTATAATAAATGCCAAGATCATCCACGATGTTGCTGAATATGCGCTTGAGCTGCGTTTCTCCATGCGCCACCTTGTTGATATTCTCGGCAGTCAGCGTGTTTTCCAAGGTGCGCAGAATCAGGTCGTTCTTTTCCTGGGGGATGTTTTTCTCATTCAAAAAGGCGCGGATTTTTCGCACCATGATGTCACCGTCCCGGTTCCCTCGTTCATTAGAAGATTTCAGGTCCGATTTTTCGAGCGGGTCCACTTTCCCAGGAACGCCCAACGTCGCGATAATCGAAGCGGCTACCAGATACACGCGATCGTTTTCGCCCAAACCTTTCTCGTTTTGGTAAATATGGTTATTGAGACGCACCAAGTGCGCTTCAATTTCCTGTTCACGCTGATTTTTTAATCGTTCCATCTCCTCGGGAGAAAGCTGCAGGGACCTTACTTTGTCGATAAATGCCGAAAAATGAGGCTTTGCCAAAAAAGAGAAATCTGTATAGTCACCTACGCGCTGCCCTGCGCCCAGGTTGCTCTTGGATACATAATAAACACCGATTTCATATTGAAGATGACCACTTTCGTCTTTGTGTCCGGTCATCCCAATCGCAATAACATCGGTATAACTCGTGTGGTGTAACAAGGCATTCGCGTAATGTACCGCCCCATTGACGGCGTAGGCATTGATATTCTTGAAATTCGGCTCGTTCTTGGACTTGCGATTATCTACAACGCCATTGGTGTCCAACGCCACCAACTTGTCTTTATATCCCTTGTACTCAATGATAATGGGGAAAAAAGCGTTCCGATCATCCTGCAATAATAGTTTAGCGTCCGGACGGTTCCCACCCACTCCACCGTTTTTGCTGTAATAATCATCCAATGCCTTATCAATCGCTGTATTCAGCGACTCCTGCTCCAACTTGTAGTCCAGTTTGTGCGCCTTCAGCCAGCCGTTACCCAGATCGGCGACGTTCGGTTCAACAGATTGTGTTTTGACGGCCATAATTTTCCCCGTTGTTCCTTCAATATAAAAAATTCCTACAGATTGGCAATATAGCATGGGAGTAATTCCCTAAAGCGCTAGACCCATTCGTCGAATCTGTTCCGCCCCAACCTCCGCCCACTTCCGCCCGTCCGGCGCATTGCGGTTCCAGGCCAGCGGTGAAGTGTGCGGCATGGGAACCAGCAATGGACGGTATTGACTCAGATACTCACGGACCGCTTGATGCGCCAATAATAATGGGTTCCTGGTCCGGTATTCTTCCCGATTGGCCTCCTGAATGCGTCCCCATAACGCGCCGGGGCCACAAAACACCGACACAGCCGTTCCGCCCACCAACAAAAGGGCGTCCGGCTTTGCTCGTACCAGCGTCTCCGACAGGCGAGACAGGCAATTCCCGACCTCCTCCTTCGTCGGCTTGCGATTCTCCGGCGGCCGACAGCGGACGATATTGGCGCATCCATAATCAATACCCCGGCGCAGCCCATGTTCTTCCATCAGTCGGTGCAGAGTACGCCCGGCGCGGCCGATGAACCCCTTGCCCTGGGCGTCCTCGTCGGCGCCAGGGGCCTCGCCAATCACCAAGACACGGCAAGGCCGCCTATCCGCTACGCTGGTGCCGGAGGCACATTCGAACTCCGGTAAGTCGGGTTCGACGATCTGGGTGCGCGAGGCGCAGAGGGACGGGCATTTTTGGCAGGTCATAAGTTCACCGGAATGGTCACGAAACCAGTCAGCCCAGCATCCAGCATCATCTGCACGACATTCTCGCGGATAAGCGTTCTGTATGGAGATTCTACCTGAACAAAAATGGGCCATTGATGACTTTCGGCATCCTGCAATGTTCCCGTGGTCCATGCCTTGAACCCGAACAGTTCCCAAGTCAAAGGTATGGCTTTCCGTGCTTTGGCTTTCCTTTCGCAAGCGGCCACGCGCACGGGGTAGAAATCACCGAAGTCCTTAAACGGTTCCCCCAATAACGCAAACGCCAGATCTGACAAGATCATATCAAACCATGGAAAAAACGTAATGTCGCCCAGCGGTTTTTTCAGGTCTCCACGGCATTCCACCAGAGAGACCCCGGTTGCAAAAGCGGTTGATGCTCTATTCCTTTCGGTGCTTTCAGCCGAGAAGATGATTTCTCCAATCTTTCTTGTCGAATCGCTCGTGTCGCAAAATGCCTTATAACCAGGATTGCCTTGATCGTCACAGTCGGGTTCAATGCGGAAATACTTTGTCATGGCATGTCTCCGTTGAGCAAGCCTGCCTTTATACGAGCAAGCACGTCCTTGACGGCGCGGCATCTTTCCTCTTCGTTTTTGCTGGACATGTATGCCCGGTACAAGCGTGAAGCGACGTTTTTGTAGTAAATCTGTGAGTGTATTGTAGGATGATACGCCCCAATGCACGTTGCCGTTTTGTTTTGTGGTAACCACGCTCCGTTAATAGCACTGTTTATTCCAATGCCACAGGCACTCAGTATATTCTTTATCAATCATAAATACTTGTCAAACCTTCTTGTTTTCCCACTCTGCAAAAGGGCTATCCGGGTGTGATGCGCAACATTCGTCCCATAACCGTTCGGAGGATTCATCGTCAAACACGCCCACGGGCAGCCCCTCGTCCAACCATTTTGGTGCATTCGGCGCTTTCTGTACTTTCTGGTTCCCTTCCATCAAAATGCCCCATCAGGGAGCACATCCGCCATGGACTCGCAAAAATCCATCACTTTTGCTGTCAGCACCCCGTTCTGGTCAGACGCCACTTTCCCCCATCGCCCGTCTCCTGAAAGCCGCGCAGACAGCCTGGCGAGTCCGAAATCTTCGCACATGCGTTGACAGACCTCGGGGTCGAAAGGCTCTCGAACCAACCCAACGGTCCATGGATTGGCAGCAGGAGCCAACCGCCAATCCATGATTTTCCGGTTACGCTCAATGAGCGCCCGATTCTCGGCGATGGCCGACGATTTCTTGTCTTTTGCGTGCCCGGAAGACACCGTCTGCTCAATCCCGTCCAATCCGCCATGCAGCCGCAACAGCTTCACCGCCGTGGCAATGCCCACACCGGGCACACCGGGGATATTGTCGGAACTGTCCCCCGCGATGCACTTGGCCAGCAGGTATTCTTCGGGGCCAGTGAACGGACCGTCTTTGACCTCGTCCGTGCGCAACTTGTCCAGGGTCATCGTTTTATCCGTGATCGGCGTGAACCAGTCCACCCGTTCCGATATGGCCTGCCACCAGTCTGTATCTCCGGAAACCAGCGTGATCCGCTCAATGCCCCGTTCCACCATGGTCCCAGGATCAGAACAAAGCCGTCCTGCCAGATCATCGGCTTCGGCGTCCACTGCCCGCATCTGAATGACGCCCATCTGCAAAAGCAAGGCACTCGCCAGGGATTGCTGCTGCCGCCAGCTATCGGCCACGGCGATCTTCTCTGGTGTGGATTTGCGGTTGTCCTTGTATTCCGGGCAGAGCGCCTTGCGCCATGCGGCGTGGCCGTCCCACAGCACGACAGGAATAGCCCCCGGGTAGAGTTCGGTAATCCGCATAACAGATTGCGCGAGACCCATGATGCCGCCCGTCGGTTGGCCGTGATGCACCAATCTCGACAAGGCGGGCACGTACATGGAGGCGTAGCCGATGTTGTTGCCGTCGATGAGCAAGATGTGCGTCATTCTGGCTGTGTACCTTTTGAATATTGGTGTAGAGCCGCCACTTCTTCGATGACTTCCGCAAGTAACGGGTATTGTGCGGCAAATAGCTCGCGGGCCGCGTTGGCATATTCGCGAATCTCGTATTGAGCGCCGGGTTTGCAGCGTAGCTGAAAGAAGTTCATGAGGCTGCGCAGGTTTACCGTCCAGTACACGTCTGAATAAGCAGAAACAGGCACAACGTTGCGCAACAACTCCCGAGCTCGCCCGCGATAAGGATCCCGGCCCGGTGTTTTCGGCGGCAAATCACCGCGTTCCCGTGCCTCGTCAATGCGGCGGCAAGTCTTTGTATACCGCTCAGACTGCCAGTCCAAAACAGCGCGCATCAGTTTTTCATAGCTTTCCAGGTCATCTTCGTCCAGGACAGGAAACCCATCGACCTGTGTGGCGGCTGGTTCAGGGAGGTAGAAAGCGTCAATGGGCGACCGGTACCGCATGGAAAACTCGTTCCAACTCGAAATGCGATGCTTGACCCATTGGCGCAATACAAAAATAGGGGCAACGAAGCGATACCGAAAATAGATGGTCTCGAATGGGGTGCCGTGCTGGTCACGGAGCAACTCGAACAAAAGTCGCCTGTCTTTTGGCGTGAAATCAGCCACGCTGGAGAGCCGGTTATTGCCGGTACTGATCCGCGCTGTATTGAGAA
>NZ_JAAOMP010000098.1 GCF_018853815.1 Acidithiobacillus sulfurivorans
GCTTTGGTGAACAGGGAACCCAGGGTGTTTCGTCCTTCTCCTCTGGCCCATTCGGGATCCAGTTCCGTGGCGAGGGTGCGGGATTCTTGCCAGAACGTCCGTAAATCCACCTGCTGCGAGAGCAACAGATGATTCATTTGCCAGAACAGCATGAGCTCACGCGCGCCGACCAGTCCTGCACCGGTGTCTTTACGGATTTGCACCAGTCGGCGCAGATCTTCCACGCGATCCCAGGCAAGCTGTTGCGCGGAGAACGGACGGAGATTGGGATAGTCCTGATTGGTTCTGGATCGCTGGCCAAAGGCGGCCTGCCGATTCTGGTAAGCTTCATGACGGGCGATGGCGGCCAGACGTTTTTCCCGGACTTGTTCGCGGGATAAAGGGAGGAAATATTCGGCCAGCAGGTTAAAGTCGTACCGGGTCGGATGGCCTTGTGCATCCGGGTTAATATGCAGCACGTGTGCAGCCTCACCCGATCGTGAGTTGATGGTTCCTGCAATGCGTAACACCCGGGAGGCATCCTTTGCGCCCGCATCACTTCCCCAGGGCAGCATTTCCTGCGTAATCTGTCGCATGACGGCATTCCAGCGGGGCAGGGCGGCACGGGGGAGTCCATCGTGGAACCATTTAACGTACAAGCCCCGTCCGGAGCTCATGACGAGGGAAGGCTCTGGATAGCCTTTATCTTCGAGGATCCAGAGCAGGTCACGCACTTGCGCGTCCAGGTTGCGCCCTTGACCCCAGGGGGTCTTGTAGGTGTCCATATCCAACCAGATCACGCCCAACCGCCAGAGATTGACGATCCGGCGGTTGGGTTGTGTGAATTCGGATTGCGAGATGTAGCTGTTCAGGCGGGGATCAATAGCAGAAACGACTTCGGGCAGCATGTGCAAGGGGTAAGACTGCTGACAGACTTTTCGCCCCTTATTGGCACGCATAGGCGCCGACAACCCGCCGTGTGTATGGGTATCCATTTTCTTGATCTTTCTGGGATCGTGTTGCACGATCGAAAACCAGACCCAATCACGCGGATCCTCTCCGTGTTGTCCATGTTGTCCATGACGCGTCTGCCCGCCGTAAAAATGCGCATAAGCCGATTCGTCGGTCGGT
>NZ_JAAOMP010000099.1 GCF_018853815.1 Acidithiobacillus sulfurivorans
CATCCTACTGGTAATCCATTTTTGGATTTGTGCTTGTGGAAAGGCCGTTTTCCTTCAAGAAAGGCACAATTTTGCACCGAGGAACTGAAGAGAAATATGGCCGTAGCCTATCAGCTACAACTCATTGAACAAGGCTTGCATGTGGTTTCCTGGCAAGGTATCCGCCGCGATGAATCACCCAATCGTCGTTATGCCAAAAA